>NZ_JBSGIB010000011.1:0-226431 GCF_053604885.1 Nocardia sp. NPDC003999 | reverse complement strand
CGGCCGCCGCGCACGCGACGAAGGAGCAAGCGGCGGTCGCGCAAACGCGAGCCACAAGGGGGCCGCGAACACGCCGCGACGAAGTCGCGGCAAATTGAACACAGTAGGCTGTGGCCGTGTCGAGACGAGCCGATGGCAGGGCGGACGATGAGCTCCGCGAGGTCCGGATCACCCGTGGTTTCACCACGCATCCAGCTGGTTCGGTGCTGGTGGAGTTCGGGCAGACGCGGGTGATGTGCACCGCGAGCGTCACCGAGGGGGTGCCGCCGTGGCGGCGTGACTCCGGGTTGGGCTGGCTCACCGCCGAGTACGCGATGTTGCCAGCCGCGACGCACACTCGCAGCGGGCGGGAATCGGTGAAGGGCCGGATCGGCGGACGGACCCAGGAGATCAGCCGTCTGATCGGCCGCTCGCTGCGCGCCTGCATCGACCTCGCCGCGATCGGGGAGAACACCATCGCCATCGACTGCGATGTGCTCCAGGCCGACGGCGGTACCAGGACGGCCGCCATCACCGGCGCCTACGTGGCGCTGGCGGATGCCGTGACCTATCTCGGCGCGGCGGGCGCGCTGGCCGACCCGCAGCCGATCTCCTGTGCGATCGCCGCGGTGAGCGTCGGCGTGGTCGACGGCCGGGTGCGGGTGGATCTGCCCTACGAGGAGGACTCGCGCGCCGAGGTCGATATGAACGTGGTCGCGACCGATACCGGAACGCTGGTGGAGATCCAGGGCACCGGCGAGGGCGCCACCTTCCCGCGCTCCACGTTGGACAAGTTGCTCGATGCCGCGCTCGCGTCCTGCGAGCAGTTGTTCGTCGTGCAGAAAGAGGCGCTGGCGCTGCCGTATCCCGGTGTGCTTCCCGAGCCCGCCGAGTCGAAGAGGAAGTGATGACCCGCCGTCTGCTGGTGGCCAGCCGCAACACCAAGAAACTGAACGAACTGCGCCGCATCCTCGACGAGGCAGGCATCGCCGGAATCGAGATCGTCGGATTGAACGATGTTCCCCCGTACGACGAGGCGCCCGAGACCGGCGCGACGTTCGAGGAGAACGCGCTGGCCAAAGCGCGCGACGGCGCCGTGGCCACCGGATTGGCTTGCGTCGCCGACGATTCCGGTATCGAGGTGGACGCGTTGAACGGCATGCCGGGTGTGCTGTCGGCGCGCTGGTCGGGCAAGCACGGCGACGACGCGGCGAACAACGCGCTGCTGCTGGCACAGCTGTCGGATGTGCCGGACGAGCGGCGCGGCGGGCGGTTCGTGTCCACCTGCGCGCTGGTGGTGCCCGGCGGCGCGGAGACCGTGGTGCGCGGCGAATGGCCCGGCTCGATCGGGCGGAAGCCGGTGGGCGACGGCGGTTTCGGCTACGACCCGCTGTTCGTCCCGGAAGGCGGCGATGTCACCGCGGCCCAGTTGACGCCCGCCCAGAAGGACGCGGTGTCGCATCGCGGGCGGGCGCTGGCCCAGTTGACGCCCGCGCTGGCTGCGCTCGCCGAAGGCTGACGCCTCAGACGCCGAAGGTCTGCTTGACCTGCTTGGCGTTGACGTGTTCGACGAAGAACGACAGCAACGGGATGGTGCCCGCGAGCAGGGTGCCGACGGTGCGCAGGACCGGCCAGCGGACCTTGACCGCGAGGTCGGCGGTGACCAGCAGGTAGACGAAGTACACCCAGCCGTGCACGACCGCGATCCAGCTGGGGGTGGCCACGTCGAAGCCGTACTTGGCGATCATCTCACCGGTGAGCAGCAGCAACCAGAGGCCGGTGATCCAGGCCAGCGCCCGATAGCGCAGCAGCGCCGGACCGATCTTGGCGGCGTTCCCGGCCCTGGCCGGGGCAGCGGTGGTCTCGGTGGAATTCTCGCTGGTGGTCAACCGGCGCTCCTCTCGCGGGTGTGCAGGCCTGCCGTGCGGACCTGTTCTTCGATGTCGTCGGCGTGCAGCGCGGCGAGGTATCGGTTGTACTCGGCGAGCACGGGGTCCTCATCCCGGACGGCCTTCGGGCGCTCGGGCAGCAGTCCCGCCGGGAGTTCGGTCGGCGCGATCGGCTTCGCGGCGCGCCTGGCTGTGGGTGCATCGCGCCGCGAAGCCGCGGCGGACTCGTTCTTTTCCTCTGGTTCGCCTGCCTCGCGTTCCAGCCGCACGAACCGGAAGTAGGCGAAGACGGCGAAACCCGCGAACAGGGGCCACTGCAGCGCGTAGCCGAGATTCTGTGCGGTGCCGGTCGCGGACTCGTACCGTTCCCACTGCCACCAGGCCAGCCCCAGGCAGCCCAGCGCGGCGACGATCACCAGCGCGATGAGGGCCGGGCGGTTGTGTGCCGAGCGGCGGGGTGAGGCGGACACGGCTTCTACGGTACCCGTTCTACTACGCGGGCCGTAGAACAAGGTGCGCCGTCCCGCGCCTGCTGTGACCACGGTCATCGAGGCGACGACCGGTGCGGAGCGGACCGGCGCTCGGGGCGGTGTCGGATGCAGAGACGAGCGGCCGCGCGCCCGCTGCCGGATGTGGCTTCCGATGTGGCAGCGGGCCGCTGCAAATCACGCAGTCGTCACGAGTGGTGCCGCTCGCCGCCATGTGGCAACGCGCATCGGGCGTCCGCTCCGGCGCGTGCCACCGAGCGCGCGGCCGGACTCCGCCTGCGGTGAACTCGACGAGTCGGCCCGGTTCGACCGCAGGGGCCGCGCGCACGACGCGGACCCTTCCGGGCGCATCGACAACCGGGCCCCGGCGTGCAGTTGCCCACTGACTGCTCCGGTGTTGCTCCGCTCAGAACGAGTAGGTGACTCCGGTCTTGCGCTCCGACTCTGCCCACAGCCGCTGCCACAGGTCCTTGTTCTGCGACAGGCGGGTGGACGACGAGGGTTTCACCGGGCCCTGGCTGCCGAAGAGCCGGGTCGGGCCCCAGTAGGTCTCGGGATCGGCGTCCGGCATGGTGGCGGCGAACAACGTCGAGTGCGCGGCCTTGGCGGGCGAGTGCCCGATCAGGCGGATGAACGGCTTGGAGATGTGGTCGAGCGGGGTCTCGGTGTGCGCGAAGAGGTCGGTGGCCGAGACACCGGGGTGCACCGCGTAGGAGCGCTTGCGGGAGCCGGATTCACGCAGCCTGCGCTGCAGTTCACGGGCGAACATCAGATTGCACAGCTTGGCCTGCGCATAGGCGAGATTGCGCTGGTAGCGGCGCTTTTCGTAGTCGAGGTCGTCGATCCAGAGCTTCGGCGTCTGCTTGTGCGCGATGCTGGAGAGGGTGACCACCCGATCGGTGATCCGGTCCAGCAGGAGGCCGGTGAGCGCGAAGTGCCCGAGGTGATTGACGCCCCACTGGGTCTCGAAGCCGTCTTTGGTTCGCGAGAACGGGATGTTCATCAGGCCGGCGTTGTTGACCAGGACGTCGAATTCGCCGCTGTCGTCGGCGAACTTGCGCACCGAGGACAGATCGGCCAGGTCCAGTTCCGCCACGCGGACATCGCCGTCGATGCCCGCGGCGACCTCTTTCGCCTTGACCGCGTTGCGGCAGGCCATGATCACGGTCGCGCCCTTGGACGCCAGGACTTTCGTGGTGACGGCGCCCAAGCCGCCGTTCGCGCCGGTGATGACAAAGGTGCGTCCCGTCTGGTCCGGGATCTCAGCTGGTTTCCACGCCATGCGCCAACCTTACTCTGGAGTAAGTTTCCGGGGAAGATATCGGCATCGATCGTCTCAGACGCAATGGCTCGTGTCGCGGAACGCGCCCGCGACACGAGCTGTCGGCCGGGTCGTTCAGCGGCCGCTGCCGATGGGTTGCCCGAAGGCGGCCGCGAGTACGGCACCCACCGTGTCGCTCCACACCTGCCAGGTGGCGGGGTCCAACGTCATCGAGCCGACATCGGTGATGGTGACGCCGCCGGCCACCGGCGCGCCCGCGAAGCGGTCCTTCAGCCACAGCAGCGCGCGCGGTGCCGCGATCGGGTCCAGGGTCAGGTGCTCGCTGAAGTGGTCGCGGATGTACTCGACCCGCGCGCCCGGGTCCTCGGCATAGGTTCCGACGAGCTCGTTGACCGGTCCGACCGGGATCAGCCAGTCGGCATTGGCCTGGTACATCAGCATCGGCATGTCCGGCACGGCCTTGCCGAGCTTCGTCTTGTGCAGCACGTCGGCGACAGCGGGGTCGGTGAAGGGATTCTTCGCCAGCATCCCGAGGTTGTCGGCGAACGGGAACAGCGCGGCCTGGTAGCTGGCGCAGAGTTGTTCCTTGCCCGCGATCATGAGCTTGCCCAGGCCGTTCGCGTTCTCGTCGAGGAATTTCCGCAGCTCGGGATATTCGCGCGAGACGCCGAGCGCGCCCGCGAAGATCAGCCCGGCGGAGAGATTGCCGTTGGCCATCCGCAATGCGGCCGACAGGTCGGCGGGGATGCCGCCCTCCGCGGTGCCGACCACGTTGAGTTCGGGTGCGTAGTCGCGCTTCAGTTCGGCGGCCCAGCCGGTGGCGATCGCGCCGCCGGAGTAGCCCATCATCCCGACCCTGGTCCCGGTCCCGGACAGTTGCATCGGTGCGAAGTTCTCCGCGGCGCGAATGCCGTCGAGCGTGATCCGGCCCGCCAAAGGACCTGCGGCGTAAGCCGAGTCGGGCCCCTGGTGGTCGGGGATCACCGCGGCCCAGCCTTGGGCCAGTGCGGCCTGCACCTCGAGGAACTGGGCCGCCACCAGGGTGGAGCCGGTCAAGGTCGCGGGGATGGAACCCATCTGGAGTTGATACGACGGCATGCAGTAGTTGCCGGTCGAGTCTTCGGCGATCTGGTAGGAGAACAGCGGCCGGTCGGCGACGTAGCCGCGCGGCTTGATCACCGTGGCCACGGCGGGGATGGCCTCGCCGCGGGAGTTGGTGGAGCGGTAGGACAACTGCCAGGCGTCCACGTTCACCGGGAGCAGCGACAGGTTCGCCAGATTCACCTGGCGTGCGGCGATGATCTGGCCGGGGGACAAGTCGGTGTAGGTCTGCGCGGGCGGGCGATAGAACGCCGGGTCGAAGCCCGGCGGCAGCGGCGGCAGGGGGAACGGCAGTGCGGGCTGGACCACCGGATCGTCCGGCGCGGGCTCGGCGGCTGCCGAGGCGGGGAGGAAGGGCAGTCCCACCGCCACCACGGCGAGCGCCGCGAGCAGCTTCGGTGCGTGCTTGCGCGAAATGACCACGCGAGAACCTTTTCGTTCTGTGAGCCACATTTGTGAGCCCCATCGGTTTCAGACTGGACCCGAGTATGCGGCGTCATGACCCGGATCACAAGTACGAATCGGGCGGCGGCCAAGGCATGCGGGGTAGTTCGTGGTCGCCGGGATTTCGCTACGGTGAGAGATATGACGGCGACAGTGGGCAGGCAATACGGCGGGCGTGCCGTCGTGGAGCGGAAAGCCGAGCGGCGCCAGCGGTTCCTCGACGCGGCCACCCGGATCTTCGCCGAGCGCGGTTACGCCGATTGCTCGCTGGCCGACGTATGCGCCGCCGCGGGTCTGTCCAAGCGTCAGTTCTACGAGGAGTTCCAGACCAGGGAGGACGTTCTGGTCGCCGCGTACGACCGGATCCAGGACGAGGCCGCCGCGGCCGTGGTCGCGCGGATGGACGCGCTCGACCCGCGGTTCGACCTGCGCGCCGCGATGACCGCCGTGGTGACCGCTTATCTCGAGTCGATCGGCGCCGATCCCTACCGCGCCAAGGTCGCCTTCATCGAAGTGGTGGGCGTGAGCGAACGGATGGAGCGCCACCGCCGCGAACGCAGGCACGCGTGGGCTTCCGTGCTGGAAACCCACGTGGTTCCGGTGGTTGCTCCCGGTTCGCGGGTGCGCGGCACGCCGGGGTGGGGGGCGAGCGCCTTGATCGGCGCGATCAACGGGCTGGCGCACGAGTGGGTGCTCGCCGATCCGCGTCCGTCGGTGGCCGAACTCGTCGATCTGCTCGTGCCCATCGCGATGTCGCTCATCGAGCGGCCGGAGGAAGCGCCGGAGGGCGAACCCGGCTGATTCGCTGCCGTGTCGCTGGATATCCATCGACGCGGCAAAAGCCCATACTGGGCTGATGGCCGGTTCGGTTGCTGTCGCCGCGGACCCTGTTGCCCCGATGGGCAGGGCCAAGACAAACATCGTATTCGGCACCATCGTGCTCGGCATGCTCATGGCGGCGCTGGACCAGACCATTGTGTCCACCGCGCTGCCCACCATCGTCGCCGACCTCGGCGGGGCGGGGCACATGGCGTGGGTGGTCACCTCGTACCTGCTCGCCGAGGCGGTGGCGACCGCCCTCGCCGGAAAGCTCGGCGATCTGTTCGGCCGCAAGCTGGTGTTCCAGATCAGTGCGGTGATCTTCATCGTCGGCTCGATGGTCGCAGGCCTGGCGAACGGCATGCTGGTGCTGGTCCTCGCTCGCGGGATCCAGGGCTTCGGCGCGGGCGGACTGATGGTCACGTCGATGGCGCTGATCGCAGACATCATCCCGTTGCGGCAGCGGGGTAAGTACCAGGGCGCGCTGGGTGCGGTATTCGGCGTGACCACGGTGATCGGTCCGACGCTGGGCGGCCTGTTCACCGACCACGCCAGCTGGCGCTGGTGCTTCTACGTCAACGTGCCGGTCGCGGTGGTGATGATCGCGTTGGCGGCCCGCACCATCCCACGGGTGCGCGCGGCGGCCAGGCCGATCATCGATTACCTCGGCATCGGCTTGGTGGCGCTGGGCGTCTCCTGCCTGATCCTCGGCCTGGAATGGGGCGGGCAGCAGTACGCGTGGGGCTCGCCGACGATCGTCGGCCTGTTCGCCGCGGCGGCTTTCCTGCTCGTCACGTTCGTCGGGGTCGAGTTGCGCGCAGCGGAACCGATGCTGCCGATGGGGTTGTTCCGCAGCCGGGTGTTCACGGTGTGCTCGATCCTCAGTTTCATCGTCGGCTTCGCCATGCTCGGCTCGATGACCTACCTGCCCGCGTATCTGCAATACGTCGACGGTGTTTCGGCCACCATGTCGGGTGTTCGCACACTGCCGCTGGTGGTGGGCCTGTTCACCACCTCGATCCTGTCCGGGCAGGTGGTCGGCAAGACCGGGCGCTACCGGTACTTCCCTATCGCGGGCACGTTGGTCATGGCGCTCGGCCTGTACTTGATGTCGACGATGGGCCGGACCACCGGCACATTGCTGGAGTCGCTGTACATGCTGATCCTCGGCCTGGGTATCGGACTGGCGATGCAGGTGCTCACCATCGTCGTGCAGAACACCGTGCCCTACGCCCAGCTGGGTACCGCGACCTCCGGTGTCACGTTCTTCCGCACGCTCGGTAGCGCCTTCGGGACGGCCATCTTCGGCACGCTCTACAGCAACCAGATCGGCCCCAACCTCGCCGCCGCGCTGGCTCAGGTGCGCGTGGTGCCACCCGAGGTCGCGGCGGACCCGCAGGCGTTGCGCGCGTTGCCCGCCGAACAGTCGGCGCCGATCATCGATGCGTACGCGGACTCGATCGATTATGTGTTCTTCTGGGTCGTTCCGATCGTGCTGGCCGGATTCGTGGTCGCGTGGTTCCTGCCCGAGGTGCCGCTGCGTGACAGCGCGCGGGCGGGGGCGGGTGATGTGGGCGAAGGGTTCTCGGTGCCCGACTCGCCCGATCGGCTGGTGCAACTGGAACGCGCCATCGCGGGCACCATGCACCGAGCGGGGGCGGAGGATCCGATCGGCGCGCGCATCCTCGCCGACGCGGACAGCGACCTCACACGCGGTGAGGCATGGGCGCTCGGCCAGGTGTATCTGCGCGACCGGGTGCGCGGTGACGCCACGCTGGCCGGAATCGCCTGGGCGCACCGAGTGCCCCAGGAGGTGATCGAGCCGATCTACGACCAGGTCGGCGCGGAGGGCTATCTGACGCGAGAGGGTAAACGCTTGCGGCTCACCGATTCCGGTGCGGCCGAGATGGATCGGATCAAGGCGGCCTGGCGGCGCTGGCTCGACACCAGGCTCGACGACTGGAACGAGGCCGACCCGGCCGATCGCGCACTGCTGGATCAGGCGCTGACGAACATCGCCACGAAGTTGCTGGAGGACCACGCGCGTGAGCAGGAAACGGTGCCCGCCTGACCGCTCTTGCGGGCGATTACTCGTAGACGTATATTCGTAGACGAGTAAGGAGGAGGTGCCGCGATGAAGAAACGCAAGGTCGACAACCTGCTGGCGCTCGCGGTGCTGTCCGTGATCGTCGAGCGCCCCATGCATCGCTACGAGATCGCCCAGACCCTGCGTGACCGGGGCAAGGACCACGACATGGCGATCAAATGGGGTTCGCTCTACACGGTCGTGCAGAACATGGCCAAGGTCGGGTTCCTCGAGGTCGTCGGCAGTGAACGGGCGGGCGCCCGTCCCGAGCGAGTCATCTATCGGATCACCGACGAGGGTCGCGCCGAGATGGCCGATTGGACCAGGGAACTGCTGTCGACTCCGGAACCGGAACCGCACCGGTTCGTCGCGGGGCTGTCGATTCTCGCTGTGCTTCCGCCCGCCGAGGTGGTCGAACTGCTCGCCACCCGCCTCGAAGCGCTGGATCGAACCATCGAGACCGTACGTCGTGAACTCGGCGAACTCGCGGGCGCGTTGCCGCGATTGTTCATCGTCGAGTCCGAGTTCGGACTGGCGATGCTCGAAGCCGAGGCGGCGTGGACGCGCTCACTGCGCGCGGAACTGACCGAGGGCACCTTCCCCGGACTGGCGCAATGGCGCGAGTGGCACGAGCGCGGCGCGCTGCCGTCGGAGGTCGCCGAAATGGTGGAGAGGGGGATGGCCGAGGACTAGCCGAGAAACCGGGCCCGGCGAAGGTGCGGCAACACCGCCGCCGGGCCCGATCGAACAGTCTCGAACCGCGCCCGCGAACGCGCACCCGGCTACAAGGCTGGCAACCACAGGATAACCGGGTGGGTGGCGCGTGTGTCGGTCCGGGAACCGAAACCCATATCGCACGAATCCTGGAGACACCCATGTCCACAACACGTACCGCCCTGGTGATCGGTGGCGGCATCGCCGGCCCCGTCGTCGCGACGGCCCTGCGCAAAGCGGGCATCGACGCCCGCGTCTACGAGGCCTATCCCGGCCCTTCCTATGGCATCGGCAGCGGACTCGCGCTCGCGCCGAACGGCGTCGCCGCGCTCGACATCATCGGGGCGGGCGACCCGGTCCGCGCCATCGCGCTTCCGGTCCGCAACATGAACATGTCCGTCGGCGCGAAGGTGCTGGCGATGCCCGGCATCCCCGATATGCCGCCGCTGCAACTGGTCGATCGCAGCGAGCTGCACCAAACGCTGCACCGGCACGCGGTCGCGGCGGGCGTTCCGTTCGAGTACGACAAGCGCCTGGTCGATGTGCGCGAGGACGCGTCGGGCATCACCGCCCAGTTCGCCGACGGCAGCACAGCCACCGCCGACGTGCTGATCGGCGCGGACGGCATCCGCTCGCGGGTGCGCACGCTGATCGACCCGAAGGCGCCCGGCCCCGACTACACCGGCATGCTCGGCTTCGGCGCGACCACCGAGTGCGACGCCGACATCCCCCCGGACACCATGACCTTCGCGTTCGGCAAGCGGGCCTACTACCTGTACTGGCCGCTCGGGGACGGGCGGGTGGCATGGGGAGCGAACCTGCCGCACAAGGAGTATCTGTCGCTCACCGCCGCGCGGGCGGTGCCGAGCGCGCACTGGTTGCGCATCCTGCGCGAGGTCTACGGCGACGACACCCCTGGCGGCGAGCTCGCTCGGCGCACCACCGAGGAGCAGTTGGAGGTGGTCGGCGCGCTGCACATCATGCCGCCGGTGCCGCACTGGTATCGCGGGCGGATGGTGCTGGTCGGCGATGCGGTGCACGCTCCGTCCAACAGTTCCGGTCAGGGCGCGTCGCTGGCGATCGAGAGCGCCGTGCAGCTGGCCCGCTGCTTGCGTGATCTGCCCGCTCCGGAGGCGTTCGCGGTGTACGAGCGCTTGCGGCGCGAGCGGGTGGAAGGCGTCGCGGCGCGCGCGGCGAAGATCAATCACAGCAAGACGCCGGGGCCGGTGGGACGCAAGGTCATGCAGTTGCTCATGCCGGTCATGGCCAAGACCGTGATGAAACCGGAGAAGACCATGGGCCCGGAGCAGCGCTACCGGATCGACTGGGACGCTCCCGCCGAGCACGAGCTCGCGTCGGTCTGAGTCGGCCGGAGGTCCCTCGGGTCCGAGCGACCCGGGGGACCTCCGGTGCGGCTATCGGCGGCGGAATAGAGTTGCGTGGTGAGCGATAGGGATTCCGATGGAAATCTGGATCTGAACCAGTTGCGCACCTTCCTGGCAGTGCACCGGGCCGGTTCGATCACAGCCGGGGCGCGGCTGGTCGGCTTGTCCCAGCCGACCGTGACCGGCCAATTGCAGGCGTTGGAGAAGCGGCTCGGCGCGCGACTGTTCGACCGATTGCCGCGCGGCGTCGCGCCGACCGCGGCGGCGACCGAGCTGGCGGCGCGCATCGCCGCGCCGCTGGACGCGCTGGACACCGTGGCGGGTCCGGTCCACCGGGCCGAACCCGCGCCACAGCCCGCCGTTCGTCTCGCCGGACCCGCCGAGTTCCTCGCGGTGCACGGGCTCCCCGCGCTGGCGCCACTGGTCGAGCGAGGGGTTCGACTGGCGGTCCACGCGGGGCTGACCGACGACTTGCTCGGCGGGCTCCGGGCCGGGCACTTCGACCTGGTGGTGTCGACGGTCCGGCCCAGAGGCCGGACGGTGGTCGCCGAACCGCTGGGTGACGAGGAGTTCGTGCTCGTCGCCGGGCCGCAGGTCGCCGCGCGCGTCGACGGCGACCTGTTGCGGACCAAGGGCCCGGTCGCGTTGTCCGATGTTCCGCTGGTCAGTTACGCCCCGGATCTGCCGATCCTGCGCCGGTATTGGCGGCACGTCTTCGGCGTCCGGCTCGCCGCCGAGGCCGCGGTGGTCGTCGCCGATCTGCGCGCGGTCGCCGGGGCGGTCGCGGCGGGCGCGGGGATCAGTGTGCTGCCGCGATATCTCTGTGCGGCCGAACTGGATTCGGGATCGCTCGTCGCGCTGTTGGAACCGGAGGACCCGCCGATCAACACGGCATTCCTGGTGCGTCGGCCCGGACCCGCTGTCCGCCCGCACGTCGAGCTGGTCCGTCAGCGGCTGACCGCCGCGGCGCTGCACTGGTGAGCGCGGGCCCGCTCAGTATCGCGCCGCGCGGTCGCGCAGAATTCGCGCGGTCCGCTCGTCGCCGGGCAGGAACGCCTCCAATTGCAACTCGGCGAGCGTGACGTCCACCGCGGTGGCGAAGGAGGTGAGCGTGGTGATCAAACGCAATTCCCCTTCGGCGCAGCGCAGGCGCAGCGGCACCGCGAAACCGAGATGGTCCGGTCCCGGTTCGGCCTGGGGCAGATACGTCTCCAGCTCGGCGATCAGCTCGTCCAAGGCGGGATCGGGGCTGCGGGCCATCCGGTTGCGCAGCGCCTCGGTGACGTGCCGTCCCCATTCCGGCAGGTTGACCACGCGGGCGGCCAGTCCCTGCGGGTGCAGCGCGAGCCGCAGCACATTGACCGGCGGTTCCAACAGCCACGGCGCGGCCCCCTCGGTGAGCACCTCGAAGGCCGAGTTGGCGGCGAGCAGGACGCCGTGCGGCCGGACCACCAGCGCCGGGTAGGGCAGGTGGCCGTCCAGGATCGCCCGCAACGCCTCCAGCATCGGCGCCAATTCCACGGTATCGAGCGCCGATTCGGGGAAGACCGGCGCGTAACCCGCGGCGAGCAGCAGTCCGTTGCGCTCACGCAGTGACAGCTCCAGTGATTCGGCCAACCGCACCACCATCGTGCGTCCGGGGCGTGAGCGGCCCTGTTCCAGGAAGCTGAGATGACGCTGCGTGGTGTCGGCGCGGATCGCGAGATCCAGCTGGCTGACCCGTCGCAGCGTGCGCCAATGCTTGAGCTGCCGGGCGAACCCGGTGGACTCGGCCGCCGTCGTCATGGCAGCAGTATCGGGCGTCGGGCGGCGGCTTCGCCATACCTTGCGGGGAATCGCGCAGGCTCCGAACGACGGCAAGACTCCGTCCCATGAGCAATCAACTCGATGCACAGGAACTGTCCCGATTCGCCGATCGCTACATCGCGCTGTGGAACGAATCCGACGCGCAGGCCAGGCACAAGCTGATCCGGGAACTGTGGTCCGAGGACGGCGCCCAGGTGCTGGTGGATCCGCCGCAGGAGATGCGGGAAGCGCTTGCCCGACTGTCCTTCCCGATCCCGACCGTGGAGATCCGCGGCTACGAAGCGCTGGACCGGCGCGTGGATCGCGCCTACGAGGAATTCGTCGCCCCTGGTGGGCACGTGTTCGTACCCAAGGGGCGGGCGGTTCGTCTGTCACTGAATCTGATCGGCCTGACCTGGCACATGGTGACGAAGACCGACGGGGCGGTCGTCGGCGGCGGATACGACGTCATCGCGCTCGACGACGCGGGCCGGATCCGGTGGGACCACCAGTACATCGGTGTCGCGTGATGCGGGCCGTCGCCTACCATCTCGACCCCGCGCGCGGGGCGGCCGCGCTGACCGTCGCGCCGCAGGAGATGCCAGAGCCAGGGCCACGCCAAGTGGTGATCCAGATGCTGGCGGCGTCACTGAATCGTCGCGATCTCATGTTGCTGGACGGAACGTATCCGCTGCCCGCGACCCCGGGCGTCGTCCCGCTCAGCGACGGTGTCGGCGCGGTGATCGCCGTGGGCGAGGAAGTGACGCGCGCCGCGCTGGGCGACCGGGTGACCGCCTCCTACTTCGTCCGCTGGATCGACGGGCCACAGCGCCAAGCGCACGTGGTCGAGCAGTACGGCGCCACCTATCCCGGCATGCTCGCCACGTACGCGGTGCTGGAAGAGGATTCGGTGGTGCACGTGCCCGACCATCTCACCGACGTGGAGGCCGCCACGCTGACCTGCGCCGGAGTGGTGGCGTGGGCGGCGCTGACCACGCCGCTGCCGGTGCTGCCCGGCGAGACCGTCTTGACCGTCGGCAGTGGATCGGTGGGCCTTTTCGGTGTGCAGCACGCGAAAATGCTGGGAGCTTATGTCATCTCGGTGACCTCGAGCGCGCGAAAGGCCGAGCGGCTGCGCGCGCTGGGAGCCGACGAGGTGATCGATCGGAGCCGGACACCGGACTGGGAGCTGGCCGTGCTGGACCGCACCGGAGGCGACGGTGTGGAACACATCCTCGACGCGGTGGGCATGCCGACCCTGGCGAAATCCGTGCGGTCGGGCGGATACAACGCGCGGATCACGATGATCGGTGCGTTGCCCGCCACCGACGCGCCCGTAGGCAACCCGTTCGGGACGTCGTATCTGTCGATTCGCCGCATCGCGGTGGGCAGCCGGACGCAGTTCGAGGCGATGAACCGAGCGATCACCGCCCACGGGATGCGTCCCGTCATCGACCGCGTGTTCGCGTTCGAGGAAGCCGAAGCGGCCTACCGGTATTTCCGCACCGGAGACCCCTTCGGGAAGGTGGTGATCGAGTTCCCCTAGGACTCAGGGGCAGGCGGTGAGAATCCGCGTCATGGCGTCCTTTTCGGCCGCGGTGACCCAGAGTTGGTAGGCCGTCTTCACCTGGATCTGCCTGGTCACGTAGGCGCAGTGGTAACCCTTGTTCGGCGGCAGCCAATCGGCCGCGTCGGAGTCGCTCTTGGACTGGTTGGTCGGACCGTCCACGGCCTGCAGGTTCAGCGGGTCGTTGGCCAGGTCGCGGCGGCGTTCGGCGGAAAGCTTCTGTGCGCCTTTCTGCCACGCGTCCGAGAGCGCGACGACATGGTCGATCTGCACGTCGTCGGAGGACTTCGTGCCGCGCTTGAAGTCGATGGTCTTTCCCGTGTAGAAGTCGGCGAGCGTTCCGGTCGCGACGATGCACTTGCCCGACTTGAACGTCACGTCGGTCATGTCGCGCTGGAGGATGTCGTTGCGGGTGTCGCAGCCGTTGTTGCCGCCGGGCACCGAGACGTTGTCGGACCAGGGCGGCCCGAATTCGTCACGGCTGTATCCGGTCTTGGGCGCACGGTCGGCCACGCGCAGCGCGTTCAACAGCGCGAGCGCGTCGCGCGAGGGAATCGGGGCGGGCGCGTCGGCGCAGGCCCGTCCGCCGGAACCGCAGCCCGACGCGGTCGACTGGCCGGGCGGAACGGTTGTGCAGGAGACCAGTCCGATGGAAGTCGCCACCATGATGCCGATCAGAGCCAGCCGTTGCACTGTGGACTTCATCGAACTTCCTAACGCCGAATCCCTTTGAAACTGTAACCGGCGAAAAGGTATCCAGTGACCGGCTTCGCGCAACCGATCGGCGCGTATGAGATTCGGCACAGCTGGCCGGTAACGGGCCGTGCGCCAGAGCTGCCGAGCCGGAGAACGGGGCCGCCCCCGAATCGCCGTGCCGGCGCCGATTCGGGGGCGGTGATCACGAGGAGGCCGGTGGAGCCGCGCGGTTGTGCGGATGGTTGTCCACTCCGAAGCCCGCACTGGGACGACACCACGGGGCTGATGAGGGGGAGGTCCCGAGGTGTCGAGCCGCGCCTGCTCCGGACTCACTCGTGATGATCAGGGGTGATCGATGTCCGGCGGGCGCCGGTGACCAGGGAAGCCGCTCTCCGGTTGCAGCACGCATCCGCTCCGTCTCGATCACGCTTTGTTCTACGTATCAAGACAGTAGATAGATGCCGCGCGAATTGGCAAGTTCGTTCGGACGGTTCGAAAAGTTTCTCAGCCGATCTTCAGTTTCGGCCACACATCTACTGCATGAGTACGGATGTATCCGAGAGTTGCCGCCCTCGCGACGACCGGTTCGACGGGCCTGTGACGATGCTCACTCCACATCCGGTCACAGGCGGTGTGATTCCTGTGTCCAAACGGGTGCAGGCGAAAAGCCGGACCCGAAAGGACCACATCATGCCCACCGTCGACGTCATCGACTCGTTCATCAATTACCGCGACACCGGTGCGGGAGAGATCCCCGTCGTGTTCCTGCACGGCAATCCGACCTCCTCGCATCTGTGGCGCAACGTCATTCCGCACGTGGCCGACCGGACCCGAGTGCTGGCGCCGGACCTGATCGGCATGGGGGAGTCGGGCAAGCCGGACAGCGCCTACCGTTTCACCGATCACGCCGCCTACCTCGACGCCTGGTTCGACGCGCTCGGGCTGGACCGAGTGGTGCTGGTCGGACACGACTGGGGCGGCGCGCTGGGCATGGACTGGGCCGCGCGGCATCCCGGCCGCGTGCGCGGGATCGCGCTGATCGAAACGTTCTTGCGGCCGATGCGCTTCGACGAGCTGCCTCCGCTCGGCGCCGAGCTGTTCCGGAAGTTTCGCTCGGCGGAAGGGGAGCGGATGATCCTGGAGGAGAACATCTTCATCGAGTTCAACCTGCCGAAGGGCGTCGCCGACCTGTCGCCCGAGGACCACGACGTGTACCGGGCGCCGTATCCGACCCCGGCCTCGCGCAAGCCGCTGCTGGTGTGGCCGCGGGAGTTCCCGCTGGACGGCGAGCCCGCCGACGTGGTCGCCCTGGTGCGGAACTACGACGATTGGGCGGCCGCGACGCCCGAGGTGCCCAAGTTGCTGATGGCGTTGGAGAACGGCGTCGGGCTGGGATCGGCGGAGGCGATCGACTGGGCCGCGAGCACCTTCGCGAGCGCCGAGGTCGTCGCGATCCCTCCGGCGGGCCACCACGCGCCGGAGGATCGGCCGGACGAGATCGGCCGGGCGGTCGCGCAGTGGCTCGATCGGCACGCCTTGGTCGGTGCCGCCGCTCGCGCGTGATCTCGGCCGCGCTGTGACCCGGCAGTGCTTGCGCCGACCGCGGCGCGGGCCGAATGATGGCCGGATGGGCACGGAGCACGAGCGGGTCGCGGCGGACGAGAAGGCCATGGTCGCCCGCGCGGTCGCGGGCGACCGGGACGCCGTCGCCGAGGTGGTGCGCCTGTTGCAGGACCCGCTGTACCGGCTGGCGCTGCGCATGGTCTGGCGGCCCGCGGAGGCCGAGGACGCGACGCAGGAGATCATGGTGCGCGTCCTCGATCATCTGCACACCTGGCGCGGCGAGGCGAAGCTGCTCACCTGGGCCTACCGCATCGGCGTCAACCACCTGCTGAATCTGCGGCGGCAGACCCCGCAGGAGGCCGCGGAACTGAGCTTGGACGCCTACCGGGACGGACTGGCCGACGGTCTGTCGGAGGCGGACTATCGCGGACCGGAAGCGGTGCTTCTAACTGCCGAGGTGCGGCTCACCTGTAGTCAAGGCATGTTGCAATGCCTGGCCCGGGACGAACGGATCGCGTTCGTGCTCGGCGACGTGTTCGAGCTGAACTCCACCGAGGCCGCCTGGATCCTCGACATCACCCCCGCCGCCTATCGAAAGCGGTTGGAGCGCGCCAAGAAACGGCTCGGGAACTTCCTGAACTCGACCTGTGGCCTGGTCGACCCGACGGCGTTCTGCCGCTGCTCACGCCGCGTGGACAAAGCTCTGGCGCTGGGACGGGTCGACCGGAGCCGTCCGGTGTACGCGCGCCATCCGGTCAGCGCGGGCGGGCGCACCGCGGCCGAGGCCGAACGGCAGATGATCCGGCTGCACGACGCGGCGTCGGTGCTGCGCGCGCATCCCGACTACGCCGCGCCGCAGGCGAAGATGGACGCGATCGCGGGGCTGCTCGGTTCGGGGCGTTTCCCCATGCTCGAGGAGACGTGAACCCGCCGCGTCGGTGATCAGCCCGGTGCTTCCGCGTCGGGTGAACCGGTGGCGGGTGAGGTTCCTCGTAGTTCCGTTGCCAGGCGTGTGATCTGCGCGGGGCCGACCCGGCAGCAGCCGCCGATGATCCGTGCGCCTCGGGCGAACCAGTCCCTGGCTTGCCCTGCGGTGAACCGGGTGGGGCCGGTCCAACGGTGGCGCGCCGCATCCCAGTCCTCACCGCTGTTCGGGTAGGCGACCACGGGCTTGCCGGTTCCCGCGGCGAGTTCGACCGCGGCGGCGACATCGGCGGGCGCGCAGCAGTTCACGCCGATCGCGACGATCGAGTCCGAGCCCGCGGCCACCGCGAAGGCATCGGTGAGCGGTTGCCCGGCTCTGGTGCGCGCGCCGTCGACGGTGTAGCTCAGCCATGCGGGCACGCCGAGGTCGTTCACCAGGTCGACCAGCGCTTCGGCTTCGTCGACGTCGGGAACGGTCTCCAGGGCCAGCAGGTCGGCGCCCGCCTCCGCGAGCACCTCCATGCGCGGTCGATGCCAGGCCCGCAGTTCGGCCACGGTGCGCCCGTAGCGGCCACGGTATTCCGATCCGTCCGCCAGCGCGGCGCCGTAGGGGCCGACCGAGGCGGCGACCCAGCGGCGTCGATCAGCGGTCTCGGCGTCGCACGCGGCACGAGCCAGCGCCACGCCACGTCGCCACAGCTCCACCGTCTGCGCCTTGGTCAGCCCGCGCGCGGCGAAGCCATCGAAAGAAGCCTGATAGGTGGCGGTGGTCGCGATGTCGGCGCCCGCCCGGAAATAGACTTCGTGCGCGGACCGGATCGCGGCGGGATCGTCCACGAGCAGACGGGCCGACCACAACGCGTCGGACAGGTCGTGGCCGCGCGCCTCCAGCTCGGTGGCCAGTCCACCGTCCGAGATCAGTGCCCCCGCCGCAGTGTCGAACAGCACGGCTCCACTGTAGGACGCGGATTCACTCGTCGTCGGTGGGCTGGGCGGTCGGGGGTACCCCGGTGTCGAGGAAACGGATGAGCCGGTCGATGCGCGCGGTGTGGTCGGCACAGCGCTCCAAGTGGTGTCCCAGCAGTGCGTTGTCGATCGCGACTTCGGTGGACGGCTGGGACGCGGGGTCGCGCAGCGCGGAATGCAGTTGCCGGTGCAGCGTTTCCATCGAATGGTCCGCGGGCGTCTCCTCCTCCGGCAGCGGGTGCCGACCGGCGACCGCTCGCCCGGCCGAAGCCGTACGCTCGGCCGCCAGCTTGCCCATCGCGGCGAGGATGTCCAGGATGGGTTGCTCGGCAGCGTGTCCGGGGTGACTCTGATACACCTTGTCGGCGACCCGGCTGGCGAGCCAGCCGATGCGGGACAGCTCACCGGCGATCTGGATCGCGGTCACCACATGCCGCAGGTCGCGGGCCACCGGAGCCTGTAGCGCCAGTAACACCACGGTGCGCGCCTCGCAAGCGCCGTACATCTTCTGCAACTGCTCGTCGAGCGCGAAGACCTCGTATGTCGCGGTGAGGTCGGCGTCGACGAGCGCGTCGGTGACACGCTCGACGGCGTCGTGGGCCAGCGTGCACATCAGCGTCAGATCATTGGTCAACGCGATGAGCTCGGCAGTGAACTGGGTGCGCACCGCCAAATTCTCACCTATCGACCGGGGCGGGGTCGATTCCTTGTCGGATGTTCTTCGGTAACGACATCGCCTCGACATGCCGTCGCGGACGGGAACGCTGGACCACGCGCGATCGCTTCGCCAGCAAAACGACGGGAAAATACAGTTGAGGCAGTGCTTTTCGCGGCCGGAACACGCTATGGCGGATCGGGCGCACCGGCGCGCGCGACGGCGGGCGGCACTCGCGCACGCATGCCGGCCGGGGCAGCGGAGGAGATGCATTGCCCGATCGGGGATCTATGGCGCGCATCACATTGCGCTGTTGCGGCGCATGGCGACTCGCGTGGTTGCTCGTCGCGTGCCCTGTTCGGCTCCGTGCGGCGGCGTGGACGGTCGATACTGCGCGACGCGATGGGCGGGCGTTTGCGTCCCGGTTCCTGTGGCTGCCGCGGTCCGCCGTGTGCGGGTCCGTGCCCTGGTCAACGCCCGAATCGCACACGCGGCGAAGCCAGCCGACAGGTGCGCCCGGTGTTACGGTCGCGGCATGCCGAACTTGCGCGATATCCAGCATCGTGTGGTGACGACGTTCCAGCGCCGACTGGGTAATCCGATCCTCAGTACGCTGCCCGGGCAGACTCTCCTGGAGACCACCGGCCGGGTGAGCGGTCAGCCGCGGATCACTCCGATCGGCGGACGAAAGATCGGCCGGGAATTCTGGCTGGTCTCCGAGTTCGGCGAGCGATCCCAGTATGTGCGGAACATCAAGGCGGACAATCGAGTCCGGCTGCGGCTGCACGGCCGCTGGCACGCGGGCACCGCCCACCTGCTGCCCGACGACGACCCGCGTGCCCGGTTGGCGGCCCTGCCGCGCGCCAACAGCGCGGCCGTCCGGTTGGTCGGCACCGACCTGCTCACGCTGCGCATCGATCTGGACGACTGAACCCGCGGCGGGGCGGGGACATTGGTCGCCTGACCTGGATGCGGGCGATTTGCTGGGACCATGGTGGGCATGATCCGTCTGTTCACCGCCCGTTGGACCGTGCTCGTACCATTGCTCGCCGTCGTCGCCCTCGCGGTCACCTGGGGCCGAAGTCTGCCCGGTGTCGCGGTGACGGTTGTGGTGGTGGCGTTGATCGGGGCGGTGCTCTCGGCGGTTCATCACGCGGAGGTGGTGGCGCGCCGGGTCGGTGAGCCGTTCGGCTCGCTGGTGCTGGCCATCGCGGTGACCGTGATCGAAGTCGCGCTCATTCTCACGCTGATGACCCAGGGCGGTGACAAGACCGCGACCTTGGCCCGCGACACGGTCTTCGCCGCTGCGATGATCACCTGCAACGGCATCCTCGGTCTCTGTCTGCTGGTGGGGGCGTTGCGCAGGCGCGTGGCGGTGTTCAACGCCGAAGGCACGGGTGCGGCGCTGGCCACCGTCGCGACGCTGGCGACGCTCAGCCTGGTGTTGCCGACCTTCACCACGAGCAAACCCGGCCCGGAGTTCTCGCCCGCGCAGCTGGCCTTCGCCGCGGTGGCCTCGCTCGCGCTGTACGGCTTGTTCGTGATGGTGCAGACCGTGCGCCATCCGGACGACTTCCTGCCGGTGGAGGCGGACGGCGTCGTCGCCGAGGACGACGAGCGCGTCGAGCCACCCAGCGTGCGCGACGCCGTCACCAGTCTCGGTCTGCTGCTGGTCGCCCTGGTCTGCGTGGTTGGGCTGGCGAAGGTGGTCTCGCCCGCCGTGGAATCGGCGGTCCAGTCGGCGGGTCTGCCGCAATCGGGGGTCGGCGTGGTGATCGCGTTGCTGGTGCTGCTGCCCGAGACGATCGCCGCGGTGCGGGCCGCGCGCCGCGACCAGGTGCAGATCGGTCTCAATCTGGCGCTGGGTTCGGCCATGGCGAGCATCGGCCTCACCATTCCGGCGATCGCCGTGGCCAGCATCTGGCTGGACGGCCCTTTGGTGCTCGGCTTGGGGGCGACGCAGATGGTGCTGCTGGCGCTGACCGTCGTCGTCGGTGGGCTGACGATCGTTCCTGGACGGGCGACGCTGCTGCAGGGCGGCGTCCACCTGGCCGTGTTCGCCGCCTTCGTCGGCCTCGCCGCCAGCCCCTAGCGGGCGGCTCAGACGAGCGCCTCGACGCGGTCACCGCCGAATCGGTGCGGCGCCAGCGGTGCGAACACTTGGACGCCGGACGGGCGACACCCCGCCTTCGGTGGTCGCGAGCCGCGCGCTCAGTGTGGGTGCTGAGCCGCGTATCTGGCTCGTTCCAACGCTCGGCGCCGCGCGCGCTGCGGATTCTCCAGATCCGCGGGCAAGCCGTGCTTCACGAGCCGATGCGCGCGGTTCATCGGCATGAAAGCGATCGTGTAGAACAGGGCCAGCAGCAGCGCCAGCAGGACCATCGCGCCGCGCAGCCACAGCTCGCCGGGGAAGAGCAGGAACACCGCGAACAACGGTGTGAACGGCACCAGTCCGCGCAGCACGTGCCGGGTGGCGGCGAACCTGCCGGTCAGGTCGTCGCGCACCCACTCACGCATCGAATCGGGCAGGCGGCGGCCGAAGGCGTAGCCGATCCACTGGATCGGACCGGGCCGTCGTTGCTCTCGGGTCATGACCGGGCTCCTGGGTTCGAGGACGGGGCGTGGGGCTCGGCGAGCACCGACCGGCGGGCCGCCTCGTTCACCCGGGTGAGGACATCGCGCAACTGCTCGAGGTCGGCCAGGGTCACGCCGAGGCGTTGGACGACGGCGGGCGGTATCCGCTCGGCCTTCGCGCGCAGTTCGGCTCCGGCCGGGGTCAGGTTCACCACGAGGTTGCGCTCGTCTCGGCTGTCGCGTTCGCGACTGATCAGTCCGGCGGCTTCGAGGCGTTTGAGCAGCGGGGACAGTGTGGGGGAGTCGAGCTGGATGGCCTCGGCGATCGCTTTCACCGACATCGGCGCCTCGCCCCAGAGCGCCAGCATCACCAGATACTGCGGGTGGGTGAGCCCGAGCGGTTCGAGCAGCGGACGGTAGACGGCCAGCACCGCGCGATTGGCCACGGCCAGCGCGAAGCACACCTGCCGGTCCAGGCGCAGCGGATCCTCGATCTCGGTCTCCATCGGTCCTCCTTGTCCTCCCTTAAATTAGCGCATGAATAGTTAGTGCGTTAATCAATGTGGGCGACATCTCGGCGCGAGATACCGGCTTCGGGGCCGCCGCTGGATACCGTGAATCCATGCACCACGACGCGGGTCCGCTACGCATCGAGGAACTCGACGCGGTTCGTGGCTTCGCGCTGTGCGGCATGCTGGTGGTGAACATCTGGCGGATCACCGACATCGCGGCGACGGACGAATCGGGCGTGGTGCTACCGATCCGGCACACGCTGTCGGTGGTGTTCGAGGGACGGTTCTTCCCGATCTTCTCGTTCCTGTTCGGAATCGGCTTCGCACTGCTGCTGGACAGTGCCGAGGAACGGAGCGAGCGCCCGCGACTGGTCCTGATCCGCCGCTTGCTCGCGCTCGGGGTGATCGGCCTGGTCCATCAGCAGTTCCAGCCGAGTGAGGCGCTGCTGCCGTACGCGTTGGCCGGGCTGGCGATCCTGCTGCCCGCCTCGGCGCTGCCGAACTGGGCGGTGCTGCTAGCGGGACTGGTAGGGACCTTCGGCGTGGCGCTGGCCCTCGGCGGCGGGCTGGCCCTGGCGCCAGGGTTGTTCCTGCTCGGCCTGGCCACCGCGCGCGCCGGGATCGTGGACACACTCGATGAGCGGGGCTGGCAGATCGCCGCGGTCTTCGCCCTCGCCCTGCCCGCCGCGATAGTGGCGGGCAGGTGGGAATACCGCACGCCGTATCTGGAGCTGTGGTCCACTCCCGCCGTGGCTGTCGCTGGTCTACTGGGCGCGCTGGCCTATGTCACCGGGCTGCTGCTGTTGCTGCGCATCGAGCCGGGCCAGGTACTGGCGGAGGTGTTGCGGCCGCTGGGTCGCCTGGCTTTGACCAACTACGTCGGCGCCACCGCGCTGATCCTGCTCGCGGCACCGCGTCTCGGCCTGTCCGGCTCCGGCAGCTACGCGGCGGTGCTCGGGTTGGCGGTCGGGATCATCGCGGTGCAGGCGGTGTGCAGTGCCGTGTGGTTGCGGTTGTTCGAGTACGGCCCGCTGGAATGGGTGTGGCGTTGCGTCACCTGGTGGACCGTGGTGCCGATCCGGCGGACGCGCGTGCCGAGCCGCCCGTACTGAGTTCAGCGCGGGGCCGCCGGATCGCCGGTGTTCTCCAGCTCGGCCAGGGTCGCCGAAACCAATGGCCCCGTCTCGAATTGGACGGCGACCTCGACCAGCCAGGCCGACTCGGCGGCCAGCGTGGGTCGACTCGGTTCACGGAACGACTGGTCGTCGCCGGTGGGCGGCAGACCGAGCCGGTGCGCCCGTAGCGCCGCGGCGATGCGGGCGGCCTCGATCGCGGCGGCTCTGCTGCGATCCGGGATCGCCAGTTCGGTCGCCAAGCGCTCGGCGATCGCCACCGCTTCGGCGGACAGATGCGGTCGCAACCGCAACAGCCAGTCCCGTATCTCGATCACCCTGCGGTACACCCGATCTCGGGCCGCCGTGCCGCGCCGGTCCGGCGGATGCGCCAGTTCCGGGTCCACCTCGCGCAGGGCCAGCCACAACGGGCGCAGCCGCGGCAGCGCCCGCAGCCGGGCGGTGGTGTGCAGCAGCCACGGCGCCAACGAGGGGCACAGGTAGCCGACCAGCATGACGGTGGCGCCCAGGCTCGCGAACGCGGGCGCGATATCGGTGTTGAGGAGACGCAGATCGATACCGGCCCACGCCGCGCCGATCGCGATCACCTTGCCCACGCTGTAGCCGAGCGCGACGGCGCTGCCGAGCGCGAGCAGCCGCAGGCCGCGGCGCAACCAGATTCGATCGACCTCGCCCATCCACCGGCGGCACAACACGATGATGCGGATCAGCGCCGCAGAGTAGACGGTGAGGTAGACGCCGAAGAACGCCACCGCCAGCGGGACTTTCGCGTAGTGGTCGTCGAAGTCGGTGGGATGACTCTCGTCGTGCACCGGCGCCGCCGTGAACAGCGCCGCCAGCACGACGGGCACGAGCACCGGCGGGACGAGCACGCGCCGTGCCGCGCTCGCGTCCGGTTCCCGCTCCGCCACCATGAACCCCGTCCAGACCACTTGGGCGAGCACCGCGCCCGCGATGGCTCCGTACACCACCAGAGACGCCAGGTTGGGCACGCCGGAGACGTCATCGATCCAGGTATAGGTGCGCGGCACAGCCGCTTCGAACCCGATGCCCGCCGCGAGGATGGCGAACGCGACCGCCCAGCGCGCGGGGTTGCCCGGGTTGCGCAGGGCCAGACCGGTTCGCCACAGGAACGCCGCGAAGGCGAAGACGCCCACGCCGCCGTACACCAGCGCGAACCACATGCTCAGCTCGGCCCCGGCCCCAGCGCGTCCAGCAGTCGGCGCGCGGCGACCGGCGCGGAATCGGGCAGGACCCACTCCTCCCGTGCCGTCCACTGCGTGATGTGGTGCGTCATCAGCATATTCGCGAGGTGTTCGGCCTCGCGTTCCTGCGGCTGCGCGTAGCTGGTGCGCCCGAGCATGCGCCGCACAACCGCGGGGTCGATGTTCGGCGCGAGCAGCCGCACGGCTTCCGCGCCGCGCACGTCGACGGTGCGGTGGCCGGCGAGCAGATGGCCGAGTTCGTGACAGACGATGTGATCCTGATGCATCTTGGAGGTGTTGCGCTGATAGGCGATGAAATCGATCGCGTCGGTGACCAGCAGGCCGCCGGTGAGGCCGGTGACCGGGAAGCTCTCCGGGCGCAGCCGCAGGGGACGGGCGCGCCGCTCGGCGACGGCCTCGGCCAGCTCGCCGACGGTGAACCGCCCGGGCAGTCCCATGGCGCGCAGCTCCCGGCGCAGCCAGCGACGATCCAGCACCGGCTGGTCACCTCCGTCCTTGCTCCAAGCCGCGATCCGCATCGCTCACCCGTTGTGCTCGTTCTCGATGCGTCGCAGGATGTCCAGCATCGCCAGCACCGATTCAGCGCGGACCGTACCCTGTTGCAGCCCGTCGCGCAGCACCAGTTCGAGTACCTCGTGTTCGGCATTTCCCTTGAGCGCGTTGATCAATGCCAATTCGCTGCCGCGCGCTGCCGCCAGTCGCGGGTCGGTGAACGGATCCAGGCTGTCGAGCCCGAAGTAGCCGCGCAACACCTCCAGCGTCTCGTAGGACGGGTTCACCGCCTGCCCGGTGCGCAGCTTCCAGAGGTAGTTGGCGGACAGGCGCGTTCCGGTGGTGCGGTGGATGTCTTCGGCGAGCGCCCGGTGGGTGATCTCCTGCGGTCGCCCGTCTTTGCCTGCGGGCGGGTGTATTCCGTTGATGAGCGTGTTGAGAGCCCGTGTAAACGGGTGTAAGCCGTCCCCCATATCAGCGTGTCTCCTGTGGTTGACAGGGCCTGTGGCGTAGATCATACTCGTCCCTGCTCCGCCAGCACATGCCGGTGTGGTCGCCCCCGAAGGGGCGTCGGCCACGAGAGGCCCGGCATCCCAGAGCGGTAGCAGGTGGGGCGATCATCGTCGCTCGCCCCATTTCATCGGAGCCGCACCGGTAGTGTCAGTGGTCCGCGATGGCGGAAACCGGAGCGCCAGGCGATCTCTCGTTCGTCCACCGCGAGCGCCGCATCCGGCCATCGCGTGAGGACGTGCTCGAGAGCGGCCGCGGTGAGGGTGTGTACCAGCGCGTTCCCCAAGCAGGCGTGCATGCCGTAGCCGAGCGCGAGCTGGTCCGCGCGGTCCCTGGCGAGGTCCGGTACCGCTGGGCGCGGGAAGATTTCGGGATCGTGGTTGGCCGATGCCAGGCACAGCAGTACCGTCTGTCCCGCGGCGATCGTCGTGTCGCCGATGACCAGGTCGGTGGTCGCGAAGCGCGGTCCGGCCAGCACCTGCGGGGAGAGGTGCCGCAGCAGCTCGTCCACGGCTGATCGCTTGTCGCCCAGGGCGTACCACGTCTGCCGCAGGCCCGGACTGCCGAGCAAGGTGAGCACCGAACCGGCGATCAGATCGGCGAGCACTTCATACCAGACGAACAGCAGGTAGAACAGCAGCCCGGTCAGCTCAGCACCGGTCGGCGACCCGCAGGCCCGGTGTGCGCCTACCCAGCGCCCCAGCGCGGTGTCGGAGCGCGGTGCCCGCGCGGTGGCGTCCGCGATGATCGCGAGCATGGTGGCCAGGGTGTCGCGGGCGCGCGGTGGTGCGGCCGACGGCAGGAGCGTCGAATTCGCCCAGCCGCGAAGGCGTTCGGCAGTGTGGTCGTCGAGGCCGAGTAGTTCGCCCAGCACGGCGGCGGGAAGCGGCACGGCAAGACGCTCGACGAGATCGACGGTCTCGCCCGAATCATCCTCGTGCAGCAGCGAATCCACCAAGCGGGGCGCGCGGTCGGTCCACTCGGCCAATCGGCGTGGCGACAACTCGGAGGTCACCAGACCGCGCAGGCGTGCATGGTCGGCCGGCGCGGCACTGAGCATCGCGTCCAGCGGTGGCGGCACCGAGAAGCCCCGGTAGTCGTCTCCCTGGGCATACCGGACCCGGGTGGAGAGCCGCTCATCCAGCAGCCCGGCCCGTACGTCGCGGTATCGCGTCACCAGCCAGGCCGGTGGCCCATCGGGCGTGCGAACGCGGTGAACGCCCCCTTCGATGCGCAGTCGCTCGAGCGTGGGCCACGGGTTACGGGCGAAGTCGGAGTCGAACACATCCGTCACTCGCCCATCATCCCGCACTGTGTCCTGGGGACGGAGGCTGCCGAGGGCTGCCGGTGCGTGCTGCGCGCCGATCAGGAGGCGGCGGCTCCGGTCTGCCGGATCGCGTCGAGGACTTCACCGTAGGTCAGCGTGGTCGAGTTCACGAGCGCGCGCTCCGAGGCCACGTCGATGTCGACGGAATCGATACCGTTGACGCCGCGCAGTGACGATTCGATCGCGGACGCGGACTCGCGGGTAACGTTGTGCAGAGTAACCGTGTACGTCATGTAATTCGCATTGACCGATCGCGCTCGCTCAAACTTTCCTTTCCGTCCCGTTTGATCGTGGAGACCCCGGGAATAGCCGGGTTGTCAAACGACTCGACGCAACAGGGATTGCCATGATCATCATCATCGGGCTCATCGCCTTGATCGCGGCCGTGATTATCGGAGTGGCCGCGGTAGTGGGCAACACCGGCCCCGCTCAGCAACTGACGAGCGATTTCGCGGTATTCGACTATCACTTCCACGGTTCCACCGGAGCACTGTTCGGTTACGGAGTAACGCTCGGTGCGATCGGGGCGTTCGGACTGGCCCTCGTCCTATCCGGCGCCTGGCGGGTCACCCGCCGCGGCGTGGCCGCGCGTCGTGAACTCGCACAGTCCCGTCGCGAGATGGCGGCGGTGCGGCGCGATCTGGCCGCAGGCACTACCGCGCCGGTGGAACGCACCTCGCAGGAGCCGGCTTGGCGGCGGTGGTTGCGCACAGGCGGTTCGGGTACTGCCCGCACCGATCGCGGCGCCACGGTATCGACCTCGAAACCCGTGACCGCGAAATAATTGAGAAGAAAAGGAATACGACAATGATCATTCTCGGCCTCATCCTCCTGGTCTTGGGTTGGCTGCTCGGAATCGGGCTGCTCACCACGGCGGGCATCATCGTGCTGATCATCGGGCTCGTGCTGCTGGTGGCCGGTTCGGTGGGCCGTCCGGTGGGTGGCCGCCGCTGGTACTACTAGGGATTCCGCATGAAGTTCGAAGATCGCCTCGCGCATCAAGTGCAAGCGACCAGGGGCAGCGTGAAGAAATTCGTCGGCCGTGCGACCGGCAACTCCCGGCTGGAGGCCGAGGGGCGGCGGGAGCAGGCCCGCGGCAATCTGAAACGCGCCGCGGACAAGGTGCGGGACGCGTTCAAGCGCTGACCGCGCACCGCTCGACCGGTGCCGGGCGAAGGCCGATGGCCTCCGCCCGGCATTGTCGTGTTCTCGCGAAGGAAAAGTTCGAATTCTCGCGTGCGCGTCAGACTCCGGCGATTCCGGCGAGTTGTCCGATGCCGTAGGTGACGGCCATCGCCAGCGCGCCGCCGAGCACCACCCGGACCACCGCCCGGCCACGGGCACTTCCCCCCAACCGGGCGCTGACCGACCCGGTGAGCGCGAGCGCGGCGAGCACGGCCGCGAACGTCACCGGAATACGCGCGTCGACCGGCGGCAGCAGGATGGCCAGCAACGGCAGCAGCGCGCCGAGGGTGAAGGCCACCGCCGAGGAGAACGCCGCCAGCCAGGGGTTGGTCAGCTCGGCGGGATTCAGGCCCAGTTCGGCCTCCGCGTGCGCGGTGAAGGCGTCGTGCGCGGTGAGTTCCTCGGCGACCTTGCGCGCCGTTTCGGGCGTCAGCCCTTTTGCCTGGTAGATCCCGGTGAGCTCGATCAGCTCGTAGTCCGGCTCGTCGCGCAGCTCCCTGCGCTCTTTCGCCAGCAGAGCCCGCTCGGAATCGCGCTGAGTGCTGACCGAGACGTATTCGCCCACCGCCATGGAGATCGCGCCAGCCGTCAGACCCGCGATGCCCGCGGTGAACAAGGCCGGTGTATCGGTGGTGGCCGCCGCGACGCCGACGACCAGACCCGCGGTGGACACGATGCCGTCGTTCGCGCCGAGCACACCGGCGCGCAGCCAGTTGAGTTTGGACGCGAAGCCGTTGCCGTGCGGTTCGTGCGGATGTGCGCCGGAGGCGTCGGTCGTGCGATCCATGAAACGCACCCTAATCACCACCGTGTGACGCGGGCGGGAATCGCGACAGCTCGAACGGTTAAGCGCGGGGTTGGCGGGGGACCGCCAACGGATGCGGCGGCATCGTGCGGTGGATGATCTGGAGAATCAGCAGGAACAGCACCGAGAGTCCGGCGGTGGTGAAATCCCCGACCAGAACCGCCAGTACGGCGAACGCGCCGAACACCGGAAACTCCAGCACGGCGCACCAGCGCAGGATCCGCAGCCGCCTGGCGTTGGCGGCCAGCCGTTGCACACCGTCGTCGATGATGGTCAGCGCCGTCTCGTAGCGCACCATGCCGTCGCCGACCTGGACGAACATGTGCACGGCCTGGTCGCGGCTGAGCTCGCCGAGCCAAGCCCGGTCGATCAGCCGCTTGCCCTCCTCGGCGACCTCCTTGATAACCGCGTCCATGCGGCCCCCTTCCCAGTCGTCCGGAGAGTCTAGCGGCCGAATCGCGCCTTCCCAGTGACGATTCAAGCGGGCGGGAAGACGTAGACGCGCTCCGGCACGATCCGCACGATCACCCGCCGCGCCTCCGGTTCCGGTGGCGGCGTCGCGCCGCCCATGTACTTGGCGTACATCGCGGTGAGCAGGGTCTTGTCCGGGTCGTCGGTGAGCTCCACCCGGCCGCGCACCTCCGCGTAGCGGCCGTCGGCGCGGCTGAGCACCAGCAGGCTCACCCGCGGATCGCGCCGCATGTTGCGGGTCTTCAGGCGTCCTTCGATCGTGCTGAACAGCAGGGTGTCGCCGTCGTGGTCGACGAAGATCACCGAGGACTGCGGACGGCCGTCCGCGTTCGCGGTGGCCAGTACGGCGGCGTGCGGGCCGTCGATCAGGGTGCGCACGATGTCGTCGAGTTGCATCGGAAGTCTCCTCGGTCGGTGCGGAATCACGGTGATTCCCGTAATGCTGACTTCCGCCGCGATCGGAAGGAATCGCCCAGAGCGATTCTTTTTCGGGTCCCGTCCGGTCCATATCTGCGACGGCTCACGCGTAGTGAACCGGGAAAGGACTCGCGGATGACCTCGACCAGTGCGCTACCGGACGCCGAATTCACTCGCAGTACTCAGCCGTATCGCCGGGAACTGCTCGCGCACTGCTATCGCATGCTCGGCTCGATCCACGACGCCGAAGACGTGGTGCAGGAGACCTATTTGCGGGCTTGGCGTTCGTTCGGCGCCTTCGAGGGCCGCTCCTCGGTGCGGACCTGGCTCTACCGGATCGCCACGAACGCGTGCCTGACCGCGCTCGAGCACCACGGTCGGCGCGTGCTGCCGTCCGGTCTCGGCGCTGCGGGCACGGACCCGTCGGCGCGGCCCGTGGCCGCGGCGGGCGTACGGTGGCTCGAGCCGCTGCCGGACACCCTGGTGACGCCGGACTCGGCGGACCCGGCGGGTGTCGCGGTGGCTCGCGACAGCCTGCGCCTGGCGCTGATCGCATGCCTGCAACACCTGAACGGCAGGCAGCGTGCGGTGCTGTTGCTGCGCGACGTGCTCGGTATGCCCGCGGCCGAAGTCGCCGGAGTGCTCGACACCAGCACCGCGGCGGTGAAGAGCACATTGCAGCGCGCGCGAGCCCGGTTGACGGAGGTATCGGCGGCGGCCGAGCAGGCGGTGCCGCCGAGCGAGCCGGGGCAGCGCGCGCTGCTCGAGGAGTATCTGACGGCCTTCCGACGCGCCGACCCGGCCGCCATCGAACGACTGCTGCACCGGGACGCCGTGCTGGAGATGCCGCCGTCGGCCACCTGGTTCTCGGGTAAGCGGACGTGCGTCGCCTACCTGGCCGAGCACGTCCTCGGCGCTCCCGGCGCGTGGTTGCTGTTCCCGGCCGCGGCGAACGGGCAGCTCGCCGCGGTCGCCTATCACCGGCAATCGGATTGCGTCTACCGCGCTTTCGGCGTCGCGGTGCTCACCACGACCACGGACTCGATCATCCGGATCACCGCGTTCGGCGACCCGGATCTGGTCACCGCGTTCGGATTCGCCCCGGTCCTCGAGTGAACGAAGGTCGCGATACTCGCACGTGCGCGGTACTTCTTGCCGGGAGTCGGATCGGTCGTGGAGAGCTATCGGCCGCGCTGGATCTCCGGCCGGTCGTCTCGAATTCCGATCCAGGCGTAATCCCGCGCCCTGGTGATCGCGACGAGCTTCTGCCGTTCGGCGAGTTCGGCTCGTTCGCCTCCCGCGCCGGTGCGTGAGTCCGCGCCCGCGGGCCAGGTCGGATGGAAGACCGCCGCGAAATCGAGCCCCTTGGCGCGATGCACCGTGCCGACCTTGACCGCCGCCCGCGGTGTTCCGTCGTAGTCCTCCAGGGGCAGTGTCGCGATGCCGACGGCCTCCAGCGCCCCGGCGAGCCGCCCGGCCTCGTGCCGCGTCCGGGTGAGTACTGCGATATCCGACAACGGCTTTCCGCATCCGCGAATACCGTCGACCAGCGCGGCCTCCAGGTACTGATCCGGTCCACGCCAGATCCGCACCACGCCGTCGGGCAGGGTGACGTCGGCATCGCGCAGCGGCACGCCGGGCGCGTCGTCGAAATCGCCGAGCTCGTTCACCGCATCGATGCCCGCGGCGTTCTCCCAGACGCGGCGGCGGTTGCGGTAGTTCACCCGCAGGATCTCGCCGCGGCCGCGCAGATCGATGCCCGCCTCGGCCATGCGCCAGCCTCCGGCGTACACCTGCTGCTGGCCGTCGCCGAGCAGCAGCAGCGGACTCGACCCGTTGCCGCCCGCGATGGCGTGGGCCAGCCGCAGCCCGGCCAGCGTGATGTCCTGCACCTCGTCGACGACGACCGCGTCATAGGGTTCCGGGAGCGGTTCGTTGCGGATCTCGGCCAGCGCGATGGCGATGACGTCGCTGTAGTCGGAGATGCCCCGCTCGCGCATCTCGCTGACGTACGGCACGTACAGCTTGTGCCACACGTCGGCGCGCCGGTCGTCGCCGAGACGAACACCGTTGCGCCCGTATCGGTCCGCGCGCTGGTAGACGTCCAAGTCGTCGATCTCGCGCCCCTTGATCACCCGGTCGATCTCCTCCCGCCAATAGCTCGCGCGCGGCTCGATGTCCTCGAAGTCGGCCCTCGCCCGTTCCCAGACGCGGCTGAACACGCGGTCGGCTCCGTGCGGGTCGAGTTTCGGCGCGGCGATCCGCTGTGCGAGGAAATCCAGGGCCCAGGCGTGCAGACCGGCGAACTGGACGCGGCTCTCGGTTCCCGGGGCGAGCCTGCGGAAGTAGGTCTCCTGGCAGTTCGCGAGCGTCTTCACGAACGTCGTGTACAGCTGACGGCCGGTGGATCGCCGCGCCTGCCTGGCCATTCGGTGCAGCGCCACGACGGTCTTCCCGGTGCCCGCAGGGCCGGTCAGCCGCGCGGGGCCGGTGTAGTTGCGCGCGACCAGGATCTCCTGTTCGGGATCCAGGAAGGTCATCCAGTGCTGGAACGGCCTCTGCAACGCCGTATTCCGCTGCGGCGCGAGCACCTCCGACCGATCGAGCAGAGCGGGATCCGCTGCGCCCTGCGCCGCTTCCTCGAACTCCAGCAAGTCGTATTCGCGGGCCGACTGGTGGGCGACGGTGTTCGCGATGGCCTGTACCCGGGTGGGTCGCAAGTGCCGCTGCCGTGCGCGGATCACCCGATCGAGCTCGCCCGGCCCGGCCACGGCGAACCGGCCGTCCACGCGCACCCCGATTCCGGCGGGTACGAGCAGGACGAGCTGCACGTCATGGGGGACCAGCTTCTCGCGCCCGAACTGCAATCGGCCGAATCGCGCCTCGACGTCGCGGTGGATCTCGTCGAGTTCGGCCGGGACGCCCTCGGCGAAGCGCAACGCGAAAAGTCCTGTCCCGCAGAACAGCAACGCATGGGCGTGCGTGGCGGGCAGGTCCACGGGGTCGCGATGGACGAGCAGGTATCGGCCCGGTTCGGCCAGCGCCTCGGCGAGAAATGTGCGCTGGTGCGATGTCAGGCCGGGAATGCGGGTCAGCGTGTCCGTGACACGCGAAAGCCAGGCGTTCATGGAGTCCCCCTTCCGGTGCACACCTACCCCGTCTTCGACGGTAAAGACACCGCGTCGAGGAGGGAATGCGCCGAGGGCTTTCCGGGACAACCGTTATCGAAACAGGCGGATCGGACACCGGACCGTTGTCGGCCTGTCACCCGAAAGTGTTGTGCTGCTGTGTTCTTCCGTCGGATTCCACGCGGCGCAGGGTGGTCGGCGTTGTGCCCCACCATCTTCGGGCACATCGGGTGAAGGTCGCTTGTTCCGACAGCCCGATCAGCGAGGCGACCTGACTCATCGGCATATCCGTCGTGGTCAGATAACGCCGGGCCGCGTCCCGGCGGACCTCGTCCAGGATCGCGGCGAACGAGGTGTGTTCGGCGGCGAGGCGTCGTTGCAAGGTGCGCGGGTGCACGGTGAGCAGCCGTGCCACCGCGCCTATCTCGGGCGCGGATGTACCCAGGAGCTGTTGTACGGCGGCGCGCACCTGCGGGGCGAGCGCCGCCGCCGCGTCACCGGACTGCTCCGCGAGGAAGGCCATCGCCAGCCGGTGCAGATTCTCGTCACCGCCGGTGAGCGGCGTGCCCGCCAGGCTGCGCGGCATACGTAGCGCCGCGAAGGGCCGCTCGACCCGCACCGGGGCGCTGAAGAATTCTTCGTAACCGGCGAGCGCGGCCTCGGGCCGATAGGGCAACTCGACCGAGCGCAACCCGTATCGGTCGCCCACCAAGCGCTGAATGGTGCGATGCACGAACGCCAAGCCCAGGTCGGTGCCCTGGACGGGGGTGGGAAGTCCCGGCCGCACGCTGTAGCGCAGCGCGATCACGCCGCGATCCCCGTAGGGGTCCGGTTCCAGCGTCAGGCTCAGCGACCGCGCGTGCAGGAACAGGTACCGCGCCGTGCACTCGAGCACGTCGGCCAGCGACGGCGAATTCCGGATGGCCAGCGCCAGCGGGCCGAGCATGTCCAGATCCTGCCGCTGGGAGATCCGCAGACCCAGATCGGGGCAGCGCAGCTGGTGCGCGGCCAGTTCCAGGACGGCCGCGACGCGCTCGTCCGGCACGAGCAGATCGTCGGCGTCCAAGGCGGCCACCGGCAGCCCGCACGCCGTGGCCAGCGCCTCCGCGTCGCCACCGAGTTCGGCCACGGTCGCGCGGAAACCGCGCAGCCCTGCGGATCGAATCACCGACATGTCGTCGAGGATCAAATAGTTGTCGCGCAAAGTCAAGATAGCGACCCCGTAGGGCTCGCACACTGGACACATGACGCAGACCGACACAGCACCGGAACACCTCGATGTCGTGATCGTCGGCGCGGGACTATCCGGTATCGGCGCTGCCTACCGCTTGCAGACCGAGTGCCGTGGCAAGACCTACGCCGTCCTCGAGGCCCGCGACACGCTGGGCGGCACCTGGGACCTGTTCCGCTACCCGGGCATCCGCTCGGACTCCGACATGTTCACCCTCGGCTACCCGTTCAAGCCGTGGCGGGACGCCAAGTCGATCGCGGACGGTCCGTCGATCCTGCGCTACATCACCGAGACCGCGACCGAGAACGGCATCGACCGGCACATCCGCTTCCGCACCAAGGTCCTCGCGGCCGATTGGGACAGCGGCGCCGCGCGCTGGACGCTGACGCTCGAGCAGCGCGACGCGACCGGCTCCACCGAGACGCGCACGCTGACCTGCGGCTTCCTCTACGCCTGCGCCGGGTACTACAACTACGACCAGCCGCACGCACCGGAATTCCCCGGCATCGCGTCGTTCGCCGGCGAGGTGGTGCACCCGCAGTTCTGGCCCGAGGACTTCGACTATCGCGGCAAGCGCGTCGTCGTGATCGGCAGCGGCGCGACCGCGGTCACCCTGGTCCCGGCGATGGCGGAGCAGGCGGAGCTGGTGACGATGCTGCAACGCTCGCCGACCTGGATCAGCGCCGTCCCGGGGCGGGACAAAGTGGCCGACAAGATCCGCGAGCTGCTACCGCCGCGCCCCGCGCATCGGCTGATCCGAACCAAGAACATCCTGTTCGGCATCGGCTTCTACCAGTACTGCCGTCGCAGGCCGGAGGCGGCGCGCAAGCTGCTCACCGGCCTCACCACGCGCATCCTGAAGGACGAACAGGCCGTCGCCGAGCACTTCACGCCCAGCTACAACCCCTGGGACCAGCGTCTGTGCGCGGTCCCGGACGCGGACTTCTTCAAAGCCATGAAGAAGGGCAAGGCCGAGGTCGTCACCGATCACATCGACAGCTTCGTGCCGGAGGGCATCCGGCTGAAGTCCGGTCGGGTGCTGGAGGCGGACGTCGTGATCACCGCGACCGGGCTGCGACTGCTCGCCTTCGGCGGCATCGCGCCCAGTGTCGACGGCGTGCGGGTCGACTTGTCCGAGCAGTTCGTCTGGCAGGGAGCCATGCTCACCGGCGTCCCCAACTTCGCCGTGTGCATCGGGTACACCAACGCGTCGTGGACGTTGCGCGCCGACCTCACCTCTCGGCTGGTCTGCAAGGTGCTCAACCACATGGACCGCAAGGGTTACGCCTCCGTGGTGCCAGAGCCACGGGGCACGCTCGAGGAGCACCCGCTGCTGGATCTGGCCTCCGGTTACGTCCAGCGCTCCATCGGCGACTTTCCCCGGCAAGGCGGCCGTCATCCGTGGAAGGTGCGCCAGAACTACCTGCTCGACTCGGCGACCACGCTGCGCACCGACTTGGACAAGACGCTCACCGCGACGCCGAAATCGGCCGTCCGGCGGCCGGTGCCCGTCGCCTGATCCGTCACGGAGGAGTGGGGTCAGCGCGCCCGGAGTACGACGATGCCCGGTGTCGACCGCACGTACTCCGCGAAGGGCGAGTCCACCACCTTGTCATTGCCCGCGAGCGAGGACGCGTTCCGGAAGACCGGACCGGCGTCGGTCATGACGAAGATGCCGACGTGGGTGACGTCCAGGCCCGGTTGGTCGGCATAGGCGCCGATGTAGTCGCCGGTGCGCAGCCCGCTCACGACGTCCTGGCCGACCGCGGCGCTGGGAATGTAGGTGATCGCGCGATCGACCACCGGCAGCCCCGGAAGATAGGTGCCGCCGTCGGCTTTCGCGTTGAGGTGTTCGGTGACGGTCACCGCAGCGGCGCTCAACGTCGCCGTGATGTCGGTGGCCGCGACGTCGGGGACGTTCGACCAGTCGGTGAAGAAGTGCTTGCGCTGCTGGAAGTCCACGCGGCCGCCCGCGTAGCGCGTGCGGATCAGGTTCGTCGTGAACTGCTCGCGGTCGGTGGAGCGGGTGAGCGCCTCGACGTAATCGAGGAAGGTGAAGCAGTCCACCCGGCGCAAGTCGATGACCAGCTGTTCGGGCTGGGTCGCCGATCCGACGAGCATGTTCGCGCCGTAGGGCGTGCCGAGGAACCGGCGCGACAGCAGCTCGATCAGTTCCGCCTTGCTCGCCGCCGCGGGCGCCTGAGCGCGCAGCGACAGCAATTCGTCGAGCTTTCTCGCGGTGACGTCGTCGAGGCGCACGGCCTCCGGAGCGCCGAGCGCCACGGTCGGTGTGGACACCGCGGCGCAGACAAGGGCCACGAGGACGAGCAGTACACGAGCGATGGTGCGCAAGACGCCTCCAGCGGAGTGGGCCGGCCGATCCGTACACGACAGCGACACCAACGGTAGGTGACGAGGGTCGGCAAGACCTAGCGCCGTCCAAACACCCCTTCTGGTGGACTGAACGCCGGGTCACGAGGTGGTGGCCCCACGTCCCCACCGAAAGGGTTATCCGACATGACGAGAATCGTTCGAGCCACCTTCGCTCTGGGCGGTCTGCTCGCCGCGGGCGCGCTGCTGGTTCCGGCGACCGCCTCCGCGCAGCCGCAGCCGGGCGGACTGCTGGAGACGACGTGCAGCTTCGCCCAGATCGATGCCGCCGTCCATGCCCAGTTCCCCGACGCCGCCGCCCGGCTCGACGCGCACCCGGACCGGAAGGCGAAACTCCAGGAACTCCTGAGTCTCCCGGTCGAGCAGCGCAAGCAGCGCGCCAAGGAATTCCTGGACAAGCACCCGGAGGCCAAGGCCAGGTTCGAGGAGCGCCGCAACTCGCCGGAGGCGCAGCAGCACCGCGAGAAGCTGCGCGTCATCGCCGACACCTGCCACAACTACTGAGCACGCTGCGGGCGAGGTGTCGGACTCGCCCGCACCTCGCTACGCCCGCGCGCGGGGGAGGTCGACGGTGACCGCCAGACCGCCCTCCGGGCGGGCCGTCGCGTGAACGACGCCGCCGTGGGCCTGTGCGACCGAGCGCACGATCGACAAGCCGAGCCCGGCGCCGCGGGTATCGGAATCGGCCGAGCGTTCGGCGGTGGCGAGTCTGCGGAACGGTTCGAAGAGACTGTCGACTTCGAACGCGGGCACCGGGGGACCGCTGTTCGCCACGGTGAGCACCGCGCGCTGGCCTGCCGTCCTGGTCCGGATGCTCACCCAGCCGTTCTCGGGCAGGTTGTAGCGCACGGCGTTGTCGAGCAGATTGTGGACGAGGCGTTCCAGCAAGAGCGGATCTCCCTGCACGGGCGCGGTTTCGAGATCGGCGGTGATCTCGGCCCCTGGCCGTTCGGCTCTGGTCCCGACCGCGTCGGCGGCGAGGTCGGCGAGGTCGGCGCTGCGGTGTTCGGTCAGCCGCTGTTCGCTGGTGGCCAGCACCAGGAGGCCGTCGATGAGCCGTTCGTGACGGCGGTTGACCTCGAGGAGCGTGGCGCCGAGCCTGCGGGTGGACTCGGGAACCTCGGGGTCTTCCAACGCCACCTCGATCAGGGTCCGGTTGATGGTCAGCGGTGTGCGCAGTTCGTGGGAGGCGTTCGCCACGAATCGGCGCTGTCCGTCGAAGGCCCGGTCCAGGCGCTCCAGCATCGCGTCGAAGGTGTCGGCCAGATCCTTGATCTCGTCCTGCGGACCGTCGAGGGCGATGCGCTCGTGCAGGCTGGTGTCGGCCACGCGCCGCGCGGTCGCGGTGATCCGCTGCAAGGGATGCAGGGCACGTCCGGCCAGCAACCAGCCGAACCCACCCGCGGCGATCCCCACCGCGCCCAGAGATACCAGCGACCACACCAGCATGGCGCGCAAGGTGTCCCGCCGATTCCGCTGGGCTTGCTCGCCGAGCGCCTTGAACAGTTCCGCGGACACCGGAGCACGGTTGCGCTCCGCCCGCTCGAGGAGATACTCCCGCACCACTTGCTGCGCACCGCCGCCGGGCCGTCGCTCCAGCGACTGATTCAGGTAGAAGTACATCAACGCGATCAGTACCGCGCCGGCCAGGAAGAACGCCGTCGCGTACAGCAGCGTGAGCCGCAGCCGGATCGTGCGCCCGCTCATCGGATCCGGTATCCGACGCCGGGCTCGGTCTCGATCAGCCGCGGGTCGCCCAGCTTCCGCCGCACGTTCATGATCGTGTACCGCACCACGCCGGTGAACGGGTCGATGTGCTCGTCCCATGCCTTCTCCAGCAGCTGCTCGGCCGAGACGACGCCGCCGTCCGCGCGCAGCAGTTCGGCCAGCACCGCGAACTCCTTGCGCGACAGGGTGACCGGTTCACCGTTCCTGGTGACGGCGAACCGGTGCTGGTCGAGCCGGATACCGGACCGCTCCAGCACCGGGGGAGCGGCGCTGCGTGCCCGCCGCCCGAGCGCCTGGATCCGGGCGACCAGCTCGGCGAAGGCGAACGGCTTGGTCAGATAGTCGTCGGCGCCAAGCCCCAGACCGGCTACCCGCTCCGCCACCGCGCTCGCGGCCGTCAGCATCAGGATCCGGGCCGAGCCGCCGGACTCGATCAGCGTGCCGCACACCTCGTCGCCGGAGACGCCGGGCAGATCCCGGTCGAGTACCACCACGTCATAGTCGTGCACGCCGGTACGTTCCAGCGCCGCGGTGCCGTCGTACACCACGTCGACCGCCATGGCATGCCTGCGCAACCCGTCGGCGATCGCGTCGGCCAGCAATCTCTCGTCCTCGACAACAAGCACCCGCACCCCGCCATCGTGCCCTCTACCGCTGTTGGGTGGACGTTAGTCCGGCCCCGGCGGGCAGATCTGGGTAGGCTCGCGGACGAACCGGCGCACCCGACTCCCAGGAGAGACAAGCCATGGCAGGCGACTGGAACACCCAGATCATCGAGGAATTTCGCGCCAACCAAGGCAAGGTCGGCGGCCCCTTCGCCGGTCGCGAATTGCTGTTGCTGACCAGCACCGGCGCGAAGTCGGGTCGCCCGCGCACCAATCCGCTCGCGTTCGTTCGCGACGGCGACGACATCGTGGTGATCGCTTCCAAAGCGGGCGCTCCGACCAATCCCGACTGGTTCCACAACGTGCGGGCGAACCCGGAGGTCACGCTCGAGATCGGCACCGAGACCCTGGCGGCGACCGCGACTCCGGTCACCGAAGGCGCTGAGCGCGACCGTCTCTACGCCGCGATGGTCGAGGTGATGCCCGGCTTCGCCGAATACCAGGAGAAGACCGACCGGGTGATTCCCGTCGTCAAGCTGACGCCGCACTGAGCGGAGCTGGGGCGGCGCCGTTCCCGGTCGTGGCCGAACGGAAGCGTCAGCCTGCCGTGATTCCGGTGATCAGCGTTTGATCCGTGCCGGTACGGGTCGTGATGAACTGCGTGAAGGTGTTCGCCTCCTCGCCGGGGAACTGCTGCGTCAAGCGGACTTCCCACCGTGCCTGGCCGTCGGGTCCGTCCCCGGCCCGGGAAATCTGCACGCAGTATCGGGTGCCCGCAGGCACCTGGTTGATGCCGCGCTGGATCTGATCGGCGGGCGATACCGCCGCGTCGGGGGCGACCACCGCGCGAGCCCGGTACCCGGATCGTTCGGCGTAGTAGGCGTACTCGAAGGCGAAGATGGCGTCGGGGCCGTTGCCGGTGCCGCCCGGATCGGTGCCGGAGACGACGTCGGCGGTGCGTTTCTGCTCGCATCCCGGCGTGGCGATGGCCCACGGCGGCCTGACCCGTGAGGTGGACGTCGAGGTGGTCGGCGCGGGTCCGGCCGCGCGCGGCGGTGATGTCGCCGCCGCTGTGCGCGAATTCGCCTCGGAGCCATAGATCATGGCCAGGCCGATCGAGACGGTGGCGATCACGATGGCGAGCACGATCAAGACCGTCAGCGAGCGGTTGCCGCGTTGCTGTTCGGTGCGCCGCGGGTGGCGCACCGGGGTGCCGGGATGAATGCCGGATCGGTTGACGATGGCGGGCGCCGTGACGTGGCCTTCCTCGGGCTCGGCCCGCACCGGCTCGGTGGGTGCGCCGCGCTGCTGCGGGGCAACGGGTTGCGGCGGTCGCACCGCGGCGGGCGCGGGTTCGAGCCATTGCTCCCACTCGCCGAGGCGCGGCCGGGTGTCTTGCCGCTCCGGCGGGCGCGGTGGCTCCGGCGCCTCGTACTGCGGCTCACGACGACGAACCTGCTTGCGCCGGCCGGGTGAACGACGTCGTTTGGACGGCTTGCCTGCCGGAATGCGCAGCATCGGCAGACCCGTGTCGAACGGATTGGTCTGGCTCGCGCCCTGACTGGGATGCTCCCGGTCAGGGGGCGTCATCGTCGAATTCGCCCAGCACCGGTACGACCGCTGTCACGGCGGACGGGATGGTCACGCCGAGTTGTCCGTCGCGCGGCTTGTGCTCCTGGTCTTCGCCGCCCGGCGGCGGAGCGGGCGGTACCACCATGCCGCCGGTCGGGCCGGGATGAGCGGGATGGTCCGGGCTGCTCGCGGGCGCGGGTGGCGCGGAGTCGACGGCGGGCGGCGCGACCGCGGGCGCGGGCCTGCTCTCCGGTTTCGGCGCATCCGCTCGCGCGGCGGGCGACGAATTGCCGGGCGGGATCAGCGAACCCGGGCCGCTGGTCGACGACTTGTGCTCCGGCGATCCACCGAAGTCGAACAACTTCGAGGAATTCTTCGAGTCGTCGCCGGTCGTGCCGGAGTTGGTGGTGGAGCCCGGGTTGATCAGCTCCGGGATCGCCTTGTCCGCGGCCGCGGCGACGGTGTCGATGCCGTGGATGCCGACTTCGGCGATCTTGTCGATGATGTGCGTGCCGATGTCGACGCCCGCGTTGATGGCCGTGGTGCCGAGGTCCACCCCCGCGGAGATGAGCTGCTGCTGCAATTGCAGTTGCGCGACCATGGCCGGGTCCATGGGCTGTGTGGTGGCGGGTGTCGTGGTGCCGGGCACGACTTGCCCGGTGCTACCGGGATAGACGGCTTGCCCCTGGCTGACGCCGGACGGCGTGGTGACCGTGAGCGGTCCCATCTCGTCGAGTTTCCTGGTGTGGTCGTCCATTTCGGTGCGCGCGGCCGTCACGGTGGTGAGCGCGTCGCGCAGCGCCTGGGTGGCGCGGGTGATGACGGCGTCGGTCTCCGGTGCGGAGGTCGCGTTGTCCAGGATCTCCCGCGCGTCGCGCCGGAAGTCGGCGATGATCTGGTCGACGCGCCGCGCCGCGCGCCCGGAGGTGGCGTGCGCGTCGGCGAGAACGGACAGGTAGGCCGGACCTCGGTCGGAGATGTCGCCGATCTGGGTCTGCGTGGTGCGCATCGCGGGCACCGCGCTGTCGGCGGCCTGGGAGGTCCAGGTCGATTCCAGGGCGTGCAGCCCTTCGCGGTGCGGGCCTTCGGTGTCGGCCGCCTGGGCGGATGCGGCCGAGAGCGCCCCGGTCGCGGCCGCGCTCGGCACGCCGACACCGGTGCCGAGTGCGGAGCGCAGCGTCAGCAGTGGCTTGACCAGCGCGGCGACGATCGGCGGATCGACGCCAGGTTCGGTGCTCACCGGCCTGGTGGTCTCGGCGGCGGGCTGGGTGGTGTGGGTGCGTTTGCGCAGTCCCATCAAGCTTCTCATGCCGGTGCCTCCCCGGACCGCGCGATCGCGCTCGCCGTCGCGGCGTCGACATCCTGCGCGTTCTCGCTGTAACCGCGCAGCACTCGGCCGTATGCGCTGACCAGCTGTCCGGCCGTCGACAACGCTTCGGCGTGTTCGGACACGGCCGCGGAGAAGCGCGCCGCGAATTCCGCGCCGACGACGCCGAGATCGGCGGCCAGCCGTTCCGGATCCACCGCGCCGGAGGCGACCGTGGCCGCCGACGCCAATTGTTCGGACACCGCGTCCGCGATCGCGGTGTAGGCGGCCACCGCCGCCGGGTCGAGCCTGAGCGTATCCACTGTTCCCCTCCCGGATCCCAGTCTGTCGCTACCGCGCCATGATTCACCGCCAAGGGTACTGTGCCGAAGCCCCGCCATGCGCCTGTTCCTCGGTGGTCGGTTTCGCGCGTAGGCCACGCTTTCGCGTGTCCGACCGTCCGCGCGGCGCGGGCGGCATCTCGAAGCGTCCGCGGGCGCGTCCTGGCGCGACGGCCGACCTCCCTGTTCACGAGCCCTCCTGTGTCCCTTGCCGATCCGGCCGGAGTGGCGTCCACCCGAGCGAACGCGTGCGTGTCGAGATTGTTATTCGGAACAACAAATTAGCTGTTGTGCGCTGCGTCACAGTCCAATATGTTGCTGTGAACAACATTTGTTCCACTCCGACCGGCCGGGGCATCGTCCCGGCCGGTGATGAAAGGCCCACTTATGCGTAAGGGCATCCTCAGCGCCGCCGCGCTGTCGTTCGCGCTCCTGGCCGCCACGCTCACCGCGTGCGGCGACTCCGGGGACTCCGGCGGCAAAACCCAGATCGGCGTGATCCTTCCGGACAGCAAGACCTCCGCCCGCTGGGAGACGGCGGACCGCAAGTACCTGCAACAGGCGTTCGAAGCCGCTGGCGTCAAGGCCGATATCCAGAACGCCCAGGGCGACAAGAACGCCTTCCAGACCATCGCCGACCAGATGATCACCAACGGCGTCTCGGTCCTGGTGATGACCAACCTGGACAGCGGCACCGGCAAAGCGGTGATCCAGAAGGCGAAGTCGCAGGGCGTCACCGTGATCGACTACGACCGGCTCACCTTGGGCGGCGGCGCGCAGTATTACGTCTCCTTCGACAATGTGAAGGTCGGCAGCTTGCTCGGTGCGGGAGTCGCGCAGTGCCTGACCGATCGCAACGCGGTGCGCCCGGTGGTCGCGTACCTGAACGGCGGACCGACCGACAACAACGCCGCCCTGCTGAAGACCGGCTACGACGGTGTGTTGAAGCCACGATTCGACGCGGGCCAGTACGTCAAGGGCCCCGATCAGGCTGTCCCGGAGTGGGACAACACGACAGCGGGCACCATCTTCGAGCAGATGCTCACCGGCAGGCCGGATATCGGAGGCGTCGTCGCGGCCAACGACGGATTGGCCAACGCCGCGATCGCGGTGCTGAAGAAGCAGAAGCTCAACGGTCAGGTGCCGGTCAGCGGGCAGGACGCCACGGTGCAGGGACTGCAGAACGTGCTGGCGGGCGACCAGTGCATGACCGTCTACAAGGCGATCCAGAAAGAGGCCGAAGCGACCGCGAAACTGGCGGTGGGCCTGGTGAAGGGGGAACCCGGCACGACCAACGGCACCGTGCGCGATCCGGAGTCGAACGCCGACGTGCCGTCGGTGCTGCTGGAACCGAAGGCCATCTACCCGCGCAACGTCAAGGACGTGGTGGCCGACGGTTATGTCACCAAGACCGAGTTGTGCACCGGCGAGTTCGCGAAACTCTGCGCGGACAACGGGATCTGATATCGCACGCCCCTTCCGCGGTTCGATGAGGGGATTGCGGAAGGGGCTCCATTCTTCGGAGGAGCCACCCCATGTCCGAACTGCCGGTCATCGAATTACGCGGATTAGAGAAAAGTTTCGGTCCGGTCCACGTCCTGCACGAGGTCACCTTCAGCGCCTTCCCCGGCGAAGTGACCGCACTTGTCGGCGACAACGGCGCGGGCAAGTCCACGCTGGTCAAATGCATCGGCGGTACCCATCCGATCGATGCGGGCGAGTTCCTCTTCGAGGGCGCGCCGGTGCAGGTGCACAGCCCGCGCGACGCGGCGGCGCTGGGCATCGAGATCGTCTACCAGGACCTCGCGCTCTGCGACAACCTCGACATCGTCCAGAACATGTTCCTGGGCCGGGAGCGCAAGCGCGGTCTCGTGCTCGACGAGTACGCGATGGAGGAACTGGCCGAGAAGACGTTGGCGAGCCTGTCGGTGCGCACCGTCAAGTCGGTCCGGCAGCAGGTCGCCAGCCTGTCCGGCGGCCAGCGCCAGACGGTGGCCATCGCGAAAGCCGTGCTGTGGAACAGCAAAGTGGTGATCCTGGACGAGCCGACGGCCGCGCTGGGCGTCGCGCAGACCCAGCAGGTGCTCGAACTGGTCCGCAAGCTCGCCGACCAGGGCCTGGCGGTGGTGCTGATCTCGCACAACATGAACGACGTCTTCGCGGTGTCCGACCGGATCGCCGCGCTCTATCTCGGCCGGATGGCCGCCCAGGTACGAACCTCCGACGTGACGCACGCGCAGGTCGTCGAATTGATCACGGCAGGCCGTAGCGGCGCGCTCGGCCTCGAGGCGAGCGGAGCGACCCGATGACCGCGGTGACCACCGAGCGGCGACCGGTGGCGGCGCCGGTGACCGACCTGATGAGCGACTACGTCGGCCGCGTGCGCGGCGGCGACATGGGGGCGTTGCCCTCGGTGATCGCGCTCGTCGTCCTGTCGGCCGTCTTCTGGGCGGCGCGCCCGGTCTTCATGTCCGAGGCCAATTTCGCCAATCTGTTCACCCAGGGCGCGGCGATCGCGGTGATCGCGATGGGGTTGATCTTCGTGCTGCTGCTGGGGGAGATCGACCTGTCGGCCGGGTTCACCAGCGGGGTCTGCGCCGCCGTGCTCGCGGTGCTGCTCACCGACGAAGGGTGGCCGTGGTATTCGGCGGTGCTGGTCTCGTTGCTCACCGGGATGGTGATCGGACTGGTGATCGGCACGGTCGTGGTGAAGATCGGGATCCCGTCGTTCGTGGTGACGCTGGCGGCATTCCTCGCGTTGCAGGGTGTGGCGCTGAAGATCATGGACAACGGCCGCAACATCTCCATCCGCGACGAGACGATCGTCGCCATCGCGAACAAGAACGTGCCGCCCTTGCTCGGCTGGGCGCTGTACGCGGCACTGGTCACGGGTTTCGCCCTCGTGCAATACCGGAAGTGGCGGGCGCGCACGAAACTCGGGCTCACCGGCACGACGGCGCGGGTGGTCGTGGTGCGAGTCGTGCTGCTGGCGCTCGTGGCCGGCGCGGCGGTGCTGGTGCTCAACGGCGAGCGCAGCCGCAATCCCGCGGTGCACTCGCTGACGGGGATGCCCATCGTGGTGCCGATGATCGCCGCGCTGTTGCTGCTGTGGACGTTCGTGCTGGACCGCACCGCGTTCGGCCGGCACGTCTACGCCGTCGGTGGCAACGCGGAGGCCGCCCGGCGCGCGGGCATCGCGGTGGATCGAGTGAAGATCACCGCCTTCGTGCTGTGCTCGACGATGGCGGCGGTGGGCGGACTGATCGCGGCCTCGCGCGCCAACTCCGTCGACCCGAACACCGGCGGCAGCGACGTGCTGCTCACCGCGGTCGGCGCGGCGGTGATCGGCGGCACCAGCCTCTTCGGCGGCCGCGGGCGGATGCTGGACGCGGTGCTCGGCGCCGCGGTGGTCGCCGTGATCAACAACGGCATGGGGCTGATGGGCTACAGCGCGGGCACGAAATTCGTTGTGACAGGATTTGTGCTGCTCTTGGCGGCCGGAGTGGACGCCCTCTCCCGTAAGCGTGCGCTCCCGCGGCGATGAATCCCAGCCCTGTGACGAAAGCCCGGTGAATGCGAGCAGCACCTTCGCCCGATGAGATCCGCACGCGCAACCTCGCCGCGCTGCTGCGGCACGTCCACCGTGACGGGGCGGTGTCGCGTGCCGCGCTCGCCGAGCGAATGGGATTGAATCGCAGCACGATTCTCGCGCTCACCACGGATCTGGCGGCGGCAGGCCTGGTCAGCGAGGAATTGCCGGGCCAGACCGGACGGGCGGGCAGGCCGTCGCTGGTGGTGCGTCCGCAGGCCGAGCGGGTCTACGTCGTCGCGCTGGACGTCGGCGCGGACCGGCTCGCCGCCGCACGCGTCGGGCTGGGCGGGTCGGTGCTCGAGCGCACCGCGACCGCCCGTCCCGGCGGCGCGTTCGACCCGGACGACGTGATCGCCGCGCTCGCGGCGATGGCGCGGGAGATGATCGCGGCGGCCGCGCCGGACGCTCGGTGCGTCGGCGTCGGAGTCGCGTTCTGCGGCATGGTCCGCGAGGCGGACGGCGTCGTGCGGTACGGGCCGAATCTCGGCTGGGTGGACGTCGCGTTCGGCGCCGAGCTGACGCGAGAACTCGCACTCGGCCTCCGCGTCGCGGTCGGCAACAACGCCAACCTCGGCGCGCTGGCCGAACGCGAACGCGGTGTGGGCGAAGGCTTGGCGAACCTGATCTATCTGCACGGTGATGTCGGCATCGGCGGCGGCATCATCATGAATGGCGAATTGCTCGGCGGGGAAGGCGGTTACGGCGGGGAAGTCGGGCACATGATCGTGAATCCCGGTGGGCGGCCGTGCGCCTGCGGTTCCCGCGGCTGCCTCGAGGCCGAAGCGGGTGAACTCGGGTTGATCGCCGCGGCGGGACGGACCGATCCGGCGGGACAGGCGGCGGTCGACGCGATCGTCGAGTCCGCCGCCCGCGGCGACGCGGTGGCCCGCGACGCGCTGCACCAGGTCGGTGAATGGCTCGGCTACGGCGTCGCCAATCTGGTGAACATCTTCAATCCGTCGATGGTGGTGTTCGGTGGCGTGCTGCGGGAGATCTATCTGGCCTCGGCGGCCCAGGTGCGCAGCCGCGTCGCGGTGAACGGCCTGCAAGCCGTCCGCGAGCGGGTCAGGTTGCGCACCAGCGCGCTGGCGGGCGACGCGACCTTGATCGGAGCCGCGGAACTGGCCTTCACCGACGTGCTCACCGATCCGTTGCAGACCTTGTCCCGCAAGCAGGCCGCGCGCGCTTGACGGGTTCAGGCGGCGCCCGCCGCGCTGAACTCCGACAGGTGGGTGGTGAGCAGTCGTACCCGCACCCGCTGTTCCTCGGTGGTTTCCTCGGGGTGGTGGATCTCTATGCTCAGCCGGTCGTCGAAGGTGCTGATGATGATGGTGCCGCTCGGCTGCTGGAGCCGGTGCCCGGTCTTGTCGGGCTTGCCGAGCATGATCGAGCGGAAGTCGGTGATCCGCAACTCGTCCGGCACCTTAGGCCTGCGCACTCGTCCCCAATTGGTGGCCAGCACGATTCCCGGTGCGCGCGGCGGGGGACCGGCGGCGATCTCGGGTATGTGCAGTGGGGTCTGCTGCACGATGCCGGTGTCCAGGCCGGCGCGCAGCGTGTCGCTGATGCCGCGGGCCAGTTCGACCAGTGTCGTGCCGGTCCGCGGCGCGGGGATGAAATTCGCGAAGCCGAGCACGTTGGTGCCTTCGGTCATCCCGATCGGCGGGGACACCCGGGTACGCAGGTCGACCGAGTAGGTGTAGGCCAGCTCGGTCAGCGGCAATCCGCGCAGCTCGGCCTCGGTGAGCAGGATCGCGGCCGAGGCGAGGCCGTTGATCGTGGTGTGCTCCCGGTGCCCGAGTTCGATCAGCGCGGTGGTCTGCTGTCGGGTCAGTCTGCAGCGCGCGGTGCGCGGGACGAGGTAATCGGGATCGTCCGGGCCGGAGTAGCTCCGAGCGACGCCCACCGGGCGGTGCGGCATGACCGGTGTGTCGATCTTCCGCACGCCGCGCTCGCGCAGCAGGTCCTCCACCGACCGCGGGAAGCCGTGCGGCGGCAGTTCGGCGGATCGCCTCTCGGTGCGGTCGGTGTAGCACGACCACAGCTCGCCGAACACGGCCAGCGAATGATAGGCATCCGCGACGCTGTGGTGGGTCACCAACGTGATTCCGGCGGTATCGCCGTCCCGCACCACGCACAGCGAGGAGAGCGCCCTGCGCTGGTCCAGCCTGGCTCCGGTGAGCAACCGCTCGGGATCGCCCGCGGCGACCGTCAGCTCCGGTGTGGCGCCGTGGGATTCGAGCAGCAGGTGGCCGCCGCGGCCGTCCGGCTCGAGGTGGGCGCCGAGGATGGGGCGGGAGCGAACCACGGCTTCGAACGCCGCCGACAGCGCGGCGAGATCCAACCGACCCGCGACCCGAATCGAGTAGCCGACGAGTACTTCGCTGTTGGCGAAGATCGCCTCGCTCGGCGCCAGCGGGCGGATGACGGTTGCTGCGGTCATGTCGCTTCCTTCACCTGAGCCTGTCCAGAGGCTAGCCCGAAGCCCGGACGCGCCAGGCTTTTTCGGCAGCATCGTGTGTTTCCTGTATCGGGCGGCCGTTGGCCGCTGTTTCGCGTCGTTGTCACAACGACACCTTGCTCGGGTCCGGTCGTCCGACCCCGCAGCTCGCGGTTAGCCAGCAGCCCCTAGAGTGATACTCTAGAGTCCTGCTCTAGAGGAGGCTGCCATGACCGAACTCGTCACCTACCGGCTGGACGGCGGCGTCGCCACGATCACGCTGGACGACGGCAAGGCGAATGTGATGTCCGAGAACATGCTCGGCGCCATCGCCGCCGCCCTGGACCGGGCCGAGGCGGACCGGGCGGTCGTCCTGTTGACCGGCCGCGCGCGCGTTTTCTCCGCCGGCTACGACCTGGCGACGTTCTCCCGATCCGCCGACGACATCCGCCGCACCTTGCGTGCCGGCGGCAACCTGGTGCACCGGCTGCTCGGCTTCCCGTATCCCGTCGTGGCGGCATGCCCTGGGCATGCCATCGCCCAAGGCGCGTTCACGCTGCTGGCCACGGACGTACGGTTCGGCGTAGCGGGGGATTTCAAGCTGGGTCTCAACGAGGTCGCGATCGGGCTGACCATTCCGCACTACGGTGTGGAGCTGGCGCGGCACCGGCTCACCGCGCCTGGCTTCGACCGGGCGGCGAACACCGGGATCCTGGTCGCGCCCGAAGAAGCCAGAGAACTGGGCTTTCTCGACGTGCTCAGCACCGATGCCGACGACCTGCGCACGCGCGCGACGGCCGAAGCGCACCGGTTGACCGGAATCGACTCCGCGGCGCACACGGGTACGAAGCTGCGTGTGCGCGCTCAGGTGCTCGCCGCGGTCCGTTCCGGCATCGATGCCGAGTTCGGCGGGTAGCTCGCCGTGCGCACCCGCGAGCGCATTCTGGCCGAAGCCACGGAACAGCTCCTGGCCAAGGGGTATGCGTCGTTCACGGTGGCCGGTGTGCGGGATCGGCTCGGTTTGTCCAGCGGCAGCATGTTCCACGCGTTCGGTTCGAAAGCCGAATTGGCCGCCGCGGTCTATGTCTCCGGGATGCTCGACTACCAGCGGACCATGCTGGCGTGCCTCGATGCGCCGGATGTCGGCGCCGAGCAAGCGATCCGCGCGATGCTCGCGGCCCATCTCGGCTGGGTGGAAGACCATCGCGACCTGGCCCGGTTCCTGTTCGCCACCTTGCCGGACGAGGTGACCGGATTCGCGGAACCCGAACTCGCCCAGCACAATCGGGTCTTCTTCGATGCGCTGGCACGCCGGTATCGAGAGTTGCTCGGAACCGCGGAACCGGGTGGCGGCGGCTATCCGGTGGCCCATGCGATCTGCGCCGGACCGGCGCAGGAGTACTGCAGGCAATGGGTGCGCGGACGTGTCACGGCGCGGCCGCGCACGCTGACGGCGATCTTTCAAGAGGCCGCCATCGCCGCCCTCGCCACGCTGACTCGCTAGGCGGCGGCCGCCGTAGGCCAACCGGCGCAGCGGGTTCGGGTGGCGATGCGGCGAACACCGCGATTCCCACGGCTTCGGCCGAGTGGCGCGTCCCGCCTCGGCGAGCCCGAGATGTGCAGCCGTCGATGACACCGAACCGCCGGTCGGTCTCGCGTGCAGTCGGACCGCGCCGGGCGGCGGGGAGTCGGGAGCGTCGGGGCCCCGTCGATGCGCGGCGAATCGGTTGCGGAACGGCGACGGGTGATCAACAGTGGTTGTCGAGTTTCGGTGCTGCGACGGGAGGCCACCATGGACCGTACGGACGTCGTTGTCGTCGGTGCGGGATATGCCGGGCTGTGCGCGGCGCGGGCGTTGCGAGCGGTAGGCCGGGATGTCGTCGTCCTGGAGGCGAGCGATCGCGTCGGCGGTCGCACCCGGACCGCGCGGGTCGGCGCCGGATGGGCCGTCGACCTCGGCGGCCAGTGGATCTCGGGCGCGCACACGCGATTCGCCGCGCTGGCCGAAGAGTACGGGGCCGCGACGTACCCACCGCCGGAAGGAGTCGACCTGCTGGTCGAGGGCGTGGTCCGGCGGCGCTTCACCGGAGCCCGCCCACCGCTTCCGACGTTCGTCCTCGTCGTGCTCGCCCAGGCGATGTGGCGGCTGGAACGGATGGCCGCACGGGTGGATCTCACGCGGCCATGGGCCGCGCCGGGCGCCGATCGGCTGGACGCGATGACGGCGGCCACCTGGTTGCGCCGGAATCTGCCGGAGCGGCGGGCGCGGAACCTGGCCGAGGTAATGATCGGCGAGGAGTTGTGCGTTGACGTCGGCAGCATCTCGATGCTCGGTCTGCTCACCACGATCCGTTCGGCGGGCGGCGTCGAGGCCGGGGTCGCCGCCGAGACGGTGAACCGCCTGTTCGTCGACGGCGCCGACGGGCCCGCGCTGGCCGTCGCCGCCGAACTGGGGGACGCCGTGCGTCTCGGTGTGCCGGTGACGGGTATCCGCAGGCGAGCGGATGGCGTTGTGGTGAGTGCCGACTCCGGTGACGTGCACGCCGAGCACGTGATCGTGGCGGTGCCGCCCACCCTCGCCGGACGTATCGCCTACGATCCGCCGCTGCCCGCCGCGCGCGACCAATTGACCCAGCGCATGCCGATGGGCTCGGTGCTGAAAGCGTTCGCCGTCTACGAGCGGCCGTTCTGGCGGGACGACCTGCTCACCGGCCAATCGCTGAACCTGCACGATCCGGTGCCGGTCACCTTCGACGCGACCCGGCCCGGCGGTCCTGGCGTACTCGGCGCGCTGGTGCCCGGCCGGGCCGCTCAGCGGCTCGCCGCCCTGCCCCCGGCCGAGCGTCGCGCCATGATCATCGGTTCGCTCGTCCGAGCCTTCGGGCACGCCGCCCGCGAGCCGATCGAGTGGCACGAGAAGGTATGGGCGGACGATCCGTACACGCGCGGCGGCTACGGGGCCTTCTTCCCCCCGGGTGTCCTGACCACCGCGGGCTCCGCGCTGCGCGACCCGGTCGGTGCGATCCACTGGGCCGGAAGCGAAACCGCGACGGAGTGGTCGGGCTACATCGAGGGAGCGATCCGCTCGGGCGAGCGCGCGGCCGCCGAAGTGCTCGCGTCCGATCGCTCCACGGCCACGGCGTGATTGCCGCGGTGTTGCTGGAACGCTGGCTCTGACCCAGCCGAGGGCTCACAATGGAGAGGTGTTCCAGCGGATCGTGGTGGGTTACGACGATTCACCCGGCGCCAGGGCCGCCTTGACGATGGCGCTCGAGTTGGCGACGGTGCACCACGCCACGCTCACGGTAGTCGCGGTCGAGGAGTACCTGCCGCACTACGGACCGGTGGTCGGCGAGATCGAGGACGAACGCTCGATCGGCGAGGTCACCTGCCGCCGCTGGCTCACCACGGCGGCCGAGACCGCCGAACAGCACGGCATAGCGGTGCGGGCCGAGGTGCGGGCGGGTCAGGCCGCGCGCGAACTGGCCACGGCCGCCGCCGATCACGATGCCGACCTGCTGGTGCTTGGGCGCACCGGGCACTCGGGCATCTGGGGACGGTTCATGGGCAGCACCGCGGAGAAGGCCGCCCGGCACGTCGGTTGCTCGGTTCTCGTCGCGCACGACGGCGACGCAGGGGCCGAGCGCCGGTGAGTGCGGCGGCAGTGGTGCCCGGCGGTGGCGCCGCCGCGGACGGTCGGGTAGAAGTTCTGCGTGGCGGGTGAACTGACCGAGGAACCGACCGGCATCGCCGATCGCGCGGCCGGCCGCGCTCGCCGGTGGGAATTCTGGCGTACCCACGGCCCGGTATCGGTCGTCGTCGCCTTCGGCGGGGCGCTCGGCGCGCTCGCCCGCTACGGCCTGGCGCAGGGGTTGCCCGCTCGCCCCGGGCACTTTCCGCTGGCCACCTTCATCACGAATGTCGCGGGCTGTTTCGCGATCGGAGTGCTCATGGTCGCGGTAACCGAGATCTGGGCTGCTCATCGGTTGCTGCGTCCCTTTCTCGGAGTGGGTGTGCTGGGCGGGTTCACCACCTTCTCCACCTACGTCAACGAGATCCGCGCCCTACTGCGGCCCGGCACGATCGTCGTCGCGGCCGGTTACCTCGCGGGCACGCTGATCTGCGCCCTGTCGGCGACCCTCGCCGCCATGTGGCTCACCAGGGCGGGATACGAACGCCTGCGACGCGCGCGAAAGGCGGCTCGATGACGGTGTTGCTGGTCCTGGTGGGCGGCGCGATCGGCGCACCGCTGCGGTATCTCATCGATCGCGTGGTGCAGGATCGCCGCGACAGCCTGTTCCCGTGGGGCACCTTCATGGTCAACCTGATCGGGTGTCTCGTCCTCGGCGCCCTCAGCGGAGCGGGATCGGCGCTGTCCTCACCGCTTTTCCTGCTGGTCGGCACCGGGTTCTGCGGAGCGCTGACCACGTACAGCACGTTCAGCTACGAAACCGTGCGACTGGCCGAGCGTGCCGCGTATTTCTACGCGGCGATGAACGTGGTCGTCAGTGTCTCCGCGGGGTTGATCGCCACTGTGTCGACTTATGTGTTGGTGCACGCCCTGTTCGGGTGAGGCGTTCCGTCGATTACCTCTGCGACGTGATCCAGCTCACTAGGCTGCTCTGTCGCCCGCCGCTGGTGGTGGGTTAAGCTGACGGAACAGATGCAGATATGCGCATACATCAGATGTGGGAAGGGCTGGGTCGATGGGACACGAACACGGTCACGCGCACGGGCACGCGCTCTCCGGTCAGGCCGATCGCCGGTGGCTGACCATCGCGCTCGCCCTCATCGTCGGCTTCATGTCGGTCGAGGTCGTGATCGGTCTGCTGGCCAACTCGCTGGCCCTGCTGTCCGACGCGGCGCACATGCTCACCGACGCCGCGTCCATTGTCCTCGCGCTCGTCGCGATCCGGCTCGCGGCGCGTCCGGCGAACGGCAAGTACACCTATGGCTACAAACGCGCCGAGATCCTCTCGGCGCAGGCCAACGGCGTCACGCTGCTCGTGCTGGCGGGCTGGCTCACCTACGAGGCCGTGCGCCGCCTGCTGGAGCCGCCCGAGGTGACCGGCGGGCTCGTGCTGGCGACCGCGCTGGCCGGTGTGGTGGTCAACATCGCGGCCACCTGGGCGATCAGCAAGGCCAACCGCGCCAGCCTCAACGTGGAAGGCGCCTTCCAGCATGTGCTCAACGACCTGTACGGGTTCATCGCCACCGCCGTGGCCGGCCTCGTCGTGCTGACCACCGGCTTCGCCAGGGCGGACGCTATCGCCACGCTCATCGTCGTCGCGCTGATGGTCAAGGCGGGGCTCGGGCTGGTACGCGAATCCGGCCGGATCTTCCTGGAGGCCGCTCCCGCGGGCGTCGATCCGGACGCGTTGGGGCGCGGGCTGGTGGGCATCGACGGCGTCGACGAGGTGCACGATCTGCACGTCTGGCAGATCACCTCCGGTGACATCGCGCTGTCGGCGCATGTGCTGGTCCGGCCGGGCGCCGACTGCCACGGCCTGCGCCAGCGGATCGAGCACCTGCTCGACCACGACTACGGCATCACCCACACCACGTTGCAGGTCGACCACTCCCATGCCGTCGCCTCCTCGCCCGCGGTGGACGCGCAGCGCCTGCTGCCGGTGCTGGAGGACCACTGCGACGACGCCCACGGCCCGGTGCACCGCGACCGTCCGTCGTCCGCGGCGAATGTCGTCTGACCCACCGACCGCCACGCGCACGGACGACGCGAACATCGGATGGCTCAGCGATCCAGGCGGGGGAACGGTCGTTCGGCCTCGATCAGGTAGGCCAGCTCCAGCAGGGTGCGCTCGTTGCCGCGGGTGGCGGCGAACTGTACGCCGATCGGCAGTCCCGCGTCGGTCAGGCCCGCCGGAACCGTGATCGCCGGTGTTCCCGTGATGTTGTTGATCGGCGTGAAGCAGACGTAGGCGCGCAACCGCTCGATGAGTTCGTCGAATGGCACGGTCGGGCTGAGATAGCCGAGCTCCGGCGTGGTGTGACCGAGCGTGGGGAGCAGCACCGCGTCGTAGGGTCCGAGCGCCCGCTCGTAGGTGGCCGCCGCCGCGCGGAGCCGGTAGAGCGTGAGCGGGGCGTGCAGTGCCCGGCGCAGGAACAAGGCGCGCAGGCCCACGGTCAGGTCGTCCACGCGGCGGGCGTCGAACCGGCGGTCGAGGAACCGGCCCGTCGTGGTGATCGCGGCCGCGAGCAGGCCCCAATAGTGCAGGAAGGCGCTCTCGATCGCGGCGTCGAACGGCAGCGGCACCGGCTCGACCGAATGGCCGGCTGATTCGAGTGTGCGCGCGACATTTTCGACGGCCGCCCGGGTGGGCCCGGCGGCCAGCGGCCCCGCGAGATTGTCGAGCACCAGCGCTACCCGCATGCGCCGGGTCGGGGGACCGTCGACGCGGCCGATCGGCCGGAGCGCGGGATTGCGCCAATACTGTTCGGCCGCAGCGGCGTACGCGGCCGTATCGCGCACCGTCCTGGTCAGCACACCTTCGCTGACGATGTCGACCGGCAGCGTGCGGGCCAGCCCGGACACCACGTGCCGCCCCCGCGTCGGCTTCAAGCCGACCAGCCCCGCGCACGCCGCCGGAATCCGGATCGAACCGCCGCCGTCGTTGCCGTGCGCGATCGGGACGACACCCGCCGCCACCAGCGCGGCCGCCCCGCCCGACGAGCCGCCCACGGAATGGCCGGTGTGCCACGGGTTGCGCGTGGGCGCGAGATGCGGGGTCTCGCTGCTGGCGTTGAAGCCGAATTCGGGCATGGCGCTCTTGCCGAGCACGGTGAGGCCGGTGCTGAGGAACTGCCGGGTGTAGCCGCTGTGCGCGCGGGCGGGCCGCGCGCGGAACGCGGCTGTGCCCTGATTGGTCGGCATGCCCGCGACGTCCGTGTTGTCCTTGACGAAACTGGGCACACCGTAGAAGGCGCCGGTCCGCTCGGCGGGCAGCAGCGGCTCCGCGTAGCTCCGGTAGGCGACGGCCGCCAGCTGTTCCACCCGCTCGGCGCGCGCCACCGCGGCGGCGGCGAGTTCGCGCGGCGACACCGCACCGTCGCGCACCAGCGTGGCCAGGGCGACGGCGTCGTGATCACCGAGTGCGTCGTCGGCGAAGGCGTGGACGCGCGAGGGTAGCGGAAGATGAGCGTCGGCGGTCATGACCCGAATCTAATGTGTCCAGCAGGTAGATCGTCCAGAACAGAAAGGACAGCAGGTGGCCGCGACATACCCGGATCCGGTGCCACCGAAGGGCCGAGTCGGCTCGCTGTTGTTCGCTTTGCCGCCCGCGGGCCGACGGTGGAGCGTGGCGTTGCGTGCCGCGCTCGCGTTCGCCGCTCCCGCCACGATCATCACCGGTCTCGGCCATCCGGATGCGGCGGTGTTCGTCATGTTCGGCGCCTTCGCCGTGCTCTACGGCGAAGGGCGGCCGTTCCGGGTGCGCGGCCGGGTGGTCCTCGCCGCGGGCTCGGCGCTGCTGGCCGCCTGCGGTGTCGGTGCGGTGGTCGGCAGTCTGCTGGACACCGGGTTCGGGTCATCGCTGCTCATGGTCGTCGTGGTGTCGGCGATCGCGGTCGTGGCCGTGTTCGTCATCGATGCGCTGCGGCTCGGTCCGCCCGGTGCGCTGTTCTTCGCGCTCGTCTGCGCGGGCGCGATGAGAGCCGCCGAGGTCGGGACCTCAGTGTTGACGTTGTTGTTCTGCACGGCCTGCGGTGTCGTCGCGTCGATCGTCGTCTCGATGGCCGGGGTGCTGCGGGATCGTCGCAAGCCCGAACGGGTGGCGGTCGGCGCTGCGGTTCGGGCGGTCGACGCCTATGTCGCGGCGCGGGAGGCCGGAACGCCCGCTATCGACCTGCGCCACCGGGCGGGAGCCGCGATGGCGGACGCGTGGGCCGCGGTCTACGACGCGGGCCTGCCCTCGGACCCAGGGGAAGCCGAGCTGCTGGCGACCTTGCAGGAGGCGCGGCGCAACCTCGCCGGGCACGCCCCCGACGACGACACCGACGATCTGCTGGTCGATCCGTTGGTCTCGTTCGCCCGCCCGGGCATCGGGTTCCGGCTGGAGCGTTCCCTGTCGTTCTCCTCGCACGCGGCGATCAGCGCGATGCGCGTCGCCGTGGGCTGCCTTGGCGCGGGTGCGCTCAGCGCGCTGCTCGGTCTGGAGCGGCCGCACTGGGCGGTGCTCAGCGCCCTGATCGTCTTGCAGACCGGACCGGATCGAGTGCGCGGACAGGTGCGGGCCATCCACAGGTTCGTCGGCACCATCGCGGGCCTCGGTCTGTTCGCGCTCATCTACCAGCTGGGGCCGACCGGTTACGCGCTGATCGCGCTGGTCGCCGCGCTGCAGTTCTGCATCGAACTGTTCGTGCCGCGCAATTACGCGCTGGCCGTCGTCTTCATCACGCCGGTCGCCCTGATCGCGGGTGGAGTCGCCACGACGGGCGGGCCGATCGCACCCGTGATCCGTGATCGGTTGTGGGAGACACTGCTCGGTGTCGCCGTCGCCGTGCTCGCGCTGCACGGCGTCGCACCCCACGGCCACCGGCGCACCTTTCGCCGGCTGGAACACCGGGTGCGCACCACCGCGCGCACCCTGCTCGACCGGCTGCGCCGTAAGCCGATGGACGCCGAAGCGTGGGTGCTGGTCCAGCATCTGCAATTCGAGTTGGTCGGCGTGGTGCGCAGCGGCATCGACTCGGCGACCGACGATCCGGAGTGGACCCGCGAATACTGGCCGGAGCACACGGCACTGGCGCACTTCGGTCATGACCTGCTCGCCGCCTGCTGGGTGCTGCGGCCGGGCCAGCGGCTGGCGGACGTGGACGGCTGGGCGGCCCGCTTGGCCGCGGCCCGGTCGGAGCCGGGAGCGGCGTCCGGACCGCCTGCTAGCGTTCGGCGCATGCACGACAGCGTCACGGTCCGGATGGCCGCCCCGGCCGACAAGATCTGGGAACTGGTCAGCGACATCGAGAACACCGGGCGATTCAGTCCGGAGACGTTCGCCGCCGAGTGGCTCGGCGGCGCGACAGGGCCCGCGGTCGGCGTGAAGTTCCGCGGCCATGTCAACCGCAACGGCTGGGGACTGAAATACGCGACGGTGTGCCGCATCGTCGCCTGCGAGCCGGGTCGCGAGTTCGCCTTCACCGTGCTGGGACCACAGGGCATGCCGATCAACACGTGGCGCTATGTTTTCCGGCCGGTGGACGGCGGCACCGAGGTCACCGAGTCGTTTCAGCTGCACAGCAATCCGGTGCTGCGGCTGTATTGGTTGCTGGCCGGGTGGGCGCGCGGCAAGACGAACGTCGAGGGAATGCGCGAGACCCTCAACCGGATCAAGGCCGTCGTCGAATGATCGGGACGCACGAGACCCGAGGCGGGAAAGCATGACCGCTCCCGTGCTCCTCGTGCTCGGCGCCGGTCCCGGCGTCGGGCTGTCGGTCGCCCGCCTGTTCGCAGCCGACGGCTTCACCGCCGTGCTGGCCTGCCGGTTGCCCGAAGAGGCCGAGCCTCTGGCCCAACAGTTGCGGGAGCAGGGGTTCGACGCGGAGGGCATCGGCGTGGATCTGCGTGATCCCGCCGACGTCGCCCGAGTCGTCGCGGGGGTGGGTGAGCGGCACGGCCGCATCGACGTGCTGCACTTCAATCCCAGCGTCTTCCGTGAGGCCGATCCGTTGCGGCTGTCGGTCGCCGAGTTGCTCGAGGACCTCACCGTGGGCGCCGGGGCGCTGCTGCCCGCCGTGCAAGCGGCGCGTCCCTTCCTGTCCGAGGGCGCCCGCGTGCTGGTCACCGGCAGCGCGGCAGCGGACAAGCCCTGGCATCGGGCCGCTTCGCTCGGTGTCCAGAAGGCGGCGGTGCGCAACCTGGTGACCAGTGTGGACGCCACCCTCGCGCCCGAGGGCATCCGAGCGGTCGCGGTGCAGATCAACGGCGTTCTCGGCGAGGGAGCGTTCACCAGGGACCGGGTCGCCGGGGCGCTGTACGCGGCGGCCACCCGCCCCGCCGAGGGATGGACGCCACACGTCTCCTACGACGGCTGACCTACCTGGGCCGGATCGCCGTGAACTCGATGGGCAGGTGCGCGGGCCCGCGCAGATTGACGTGCTCCCGATACGGTGGCGGGTCGACCGTCAGCCTCGGTGACTCGACTCGTTGCGCGAACCGGGTCAACGCCACCCGCGCCTCCAGGCGGGCCAGGGGAGCGCCGACGCAGAAATGAGCCCCGAGGCCGAAGGCCAGATGGCGGTTTTCGCGCGCCGGGTCGAATCCGTCGGGGTCGCCGAACATCGCGGGGTCGCGGTGCGCGGCGGCGATCAGCAGCACAACCAGATCGCCGCGCTGAATGTCCGTGCCTCCTATGGTCAGATCGTCGGCGGCGATGCGCGGGATCAACTGGACCGGCGGGTCGAAGCGCAGCGTCTCCTCGACGACGCCGGCCGCGCGGTCCGGTTCCGCGCGGAGGGCGGCGAGTTCGTCCGGCCTGCGCAGCAGGGCGAGGGTCGCGTTGGCGATCAGGTTGACCGTCGTCTCGTGCCCGGCGACCAGCAGCAGCGCGCAGGTCGAGATCAGTTCCGCATGGGTGAGCACGTCTCCGGCGTCTTCGGCGGCGATGAGTTCGGACAGCAGATCGGGGCCGGGAGTGTGGCGGCGGCGGTCGGTGAGTTCTTCGAAGTAGGCGTACAACTCGGTCCCGGCGCGCTGGATCTCCGCCGGGTCGGCGCGGAATTGGGCGGCCGCGCGAGAAGTCGGGTCGAGCGTGCGGGACAGCAGGGCGGACCAGGCGCTGAGCTTGGCTTCGTCCGCCAGCGGGACGCCGAGTAGTTCGCAGATCACGGTCACCGGCAGGGGATAGGCGAAGTGATCGACGGCGTCGAAGCTCCCCGCGCGGGCGCGCTGGTCGAGCAGGTCGTCGACGATCTCGATGATCCGAGGCTCCAGTTGCCGCACGACGCGCGGGGTGAACGCCTTGGACACCAGGCGGCGCAGGCGAGTGTGATCGGGCGGATCCAGGAACAAGAACGAGGGTTTCGCTTGGGCCGCACCGTCTTCCCGCGTGCCGTCGTGGATCGGCATCGAGCCCAGCTGCAACCGGGCCAGCGACCGGTCGACGCTCGCGCGCGGATCGCGCAGCACGGCGGCGCAGTCGGCGTAGCGGGTGAGCACGACGACCGGAGCCGTGCCGATCCGGAACGCACCGGAGTCACGCAGCCGCGCGAAGACGGGGTACGGGTCCGGCCGCACGGCGGGGTCGAGCAGGCGCACGTAGTCGTCGGTCGGGTGGTTCGTGGTCGTCATCGACACTCCCAGCTGTCCGGCCCGGAGCGGGCACCGGTCTTGCTCGGTATTATTCCGATACCGTCGGTAGGAAAGCAATACCGATGCGGGATGCGAAAATGTCGCCATGACACTGCGGCGCCCGGTCGACGATTCGGTCACCCGCGTCGTCGAACTACTCGGCGACCGGTGGACCATCCTGCTCATCGCCGAGGCGTTCTTCGGGGTGCACCGCTTCAGCGATTTCGCGCGCAATATCGGCATCACCAACCGCAACCTGCTCACCAGCCGCCTGCGCATGCTGATCGACGCGGGCATCTTCACCCGCACCGACCACGGCGGCGGCCGGGTCGACTATCACCTCACCGCAGCGGGCCGCGAACTGTATCCGATCGTCACCGCGATGATGGTGTGGGGCGACAACCACCTGACCGGGCCGGAGGGCAGGCCGATCGTCCTGGAACATCGCACCTGCGGACACGAGACCTCGCCCATGCTGGTCTGCGACCACTGCCGCGAACCGATCGATCCGCGCGATGTGGAACCCAAGGCCGGGCCCGGCTTCCACCAGCCACCCGGGGCCGAACAAGCAGGTTGAGGGATGCGTGAACCCGGACTTGCTCCGCGCTCAATCCAGCTGGTTGACGAACGCCTCGGCCAAGTACAGCGGTAGGAGTAGGTAGTACAGCAGCATCGCCATCGAGCCGGCTCCGATCGTCAACGCGGGTCCCACGCGGTGCCGTCGCGGGAACGTCGCGCAGGGATGGGAGACCGGGTGGTCTCGCGAGTGCAGGAATGTAGTGCAGCTTCCCACCATCGGCAACACCGGGCAGCGTGTCGGCTCTAGTGGAGCGCGCTGCCCTGCACCCACTGCTCCCAGGGCACACCCCAGTCACCGTTCTGCCAGACCTCCAGCGGGGCGCCGCCCGTGTTGCGGATCTCCACCACGTCACCGGGGACGGCGAAATTGAAGAACCACTGGGCGTTCTCGCCGCTGAGGTTGAGGCAGCCGTGCGAGACGTCGGTGTTGCCCTGAGCCCAGACGGTGGAGTCGAGCTGGTGCAGATAGATGCCGTCGGTGCTGATCCGGGTGGCCCAGCCGATGGCCTCCTTGTAGCCGAGCCGGGAGTTGATCGGCAGTCCGTAGGTGGAGGAGTCCATGATCACCGGATTGGCCTTGTCCATCACCGTGTAGATCCCGGGCTGGGTCCAGAACGTGATCGTCTTGCCTCCGACGACCTCGCTGCCGCCCCTGCCCATCGAGGTCGGCATGGTGCGGATCAGCCTGCCGTTCTCGAAGACCTGGACCTGTTTGGTGTTGTCATCGGCGATCGATACGTGCGCCGCGCCGATGGTGAACGTGGTCTTGGTGTCCTCCTGGCCGTAGAGCCCGCGGCCGAGTTCCTGGCCGTAGACGTTCGCCGCCACGCTGACCTTGGTGCCCGGCGCGTAGTACTCCCTCGGACGCCAGTGCGCGTTGCGGTCGTCCAGCCAGTACCAGGAGCCCTCCACCGGCGGATCGGTGGTGACCGCGAGGTGCTTCTCGGCGGCGGCGTGGTCGGGAATGTTCTCGTCGAAGTGCGCCACCACCACGGTGCCCACGCCGAACGTGCCGCCGTCGGACAGTGGCGTGCCGCCCGTGGTGGTCAGTGACACCTTCGTCTGGTTGTTGGGGGTCAGCGTGGAGAAGGTCGAGGTGGTCGGGCCGGTTCTGCCGGTGATGCTCAAACCCTCCGCGGTCACCGTGTAGGTGCGGCCGTAGCCGAGCGGCTCGGTGGGTTTCCACGCCGTCTTGTCCGGCGTCATGATCCCGTCGACCGTCTTGCCCTGCTCGTTGGTCATGGTGACCCGGGCCAGCTGGCCGTCGGCCGTGCTCACCTGCACCGGCGCCAGCGGATCGACATTGCCCGCGCCCGAGGAGGGCGTGATCGTGATCGGCGCGGGCGCTGGGCCCGCCGCACCCGGTGTCTTCCCCGGCCCCGACGAGGACGAGCACGCCGCCACGAGCACCGCCATGATCAGGGCGAACCCCGCGACGATTCCGGATCGGACGCGACTGGTCGCCATGAAATCTCCTGTATCCGCCCAGCGCAACGAATGGCGCACCCGCGCCTGTCTATCCCCCTCGCAGTTTACCGACCCGTTTCGCGCGCGAACCCGTGCGGAGCGGGCCCACGGCAGACTCCCAGCCACTACACAGGAAGGGCCTCGGCGGAAAACCGCTGGCTCCCGGGCGGTCGACCTTTCTACCGTCGCTGGGTATGGAGATCGACTACCGATGGCGAGGCGCTCTGAGCGACAGCGAACTGGCCGACTTGACGAGATCGCACGGCGGCGACGCGGACCCGGGATGGTGGGACCGCGCGGCGCGGCACAGCCTCGGCTGGGTCACCGCCCGGACCGGCGCTGACGCGCTTGCCGGTTTCGTCAACGTGGCGTGGGACGGCGGCGACCACGCGTTCCTGCTCGACCCGAAGGTGCGGTCCGAATGGCAGCACCGAGGCATCGGCACCGAACTCGTCGCCAGGGCCGCGCACGGTGCCAGGACGGCGGGCTGCACCTGGTTGCACGTCGATTTCGAGGATCGCCTCGCGCCGTTCTACTTCGATGCCTGCGGTTTCCGCGCCACGACAGCCGGACTTCTGCGACTGCGCGGCCACGGCTGACGGCCGAAAGTACCGATCGGGACCGCGCCGGCGCGTGCCATGCTGAGGGCCGGAGTCGACCGAGGGGAACGAATGCAGAATCGCCCATCGGCAGCGGAGTTGCTGGATTCGCTCGCCGAGCTGCTCGAGGAGACGCTGCTACCCGCCCTGCCCGCGGAGTTGCGGCACAGGGCGCGGGTGGGGGCCAACCTCGCCAGGATCGTGCGCAGGGAGATCGAATCGGGCCCCGGCGCAGCCGAGCGGGAGCGCGAGCTGCTCGCCGCGGTGGCCGAGGGCGATGACGAGCGACTATGGGCGGCCCTGGTCTCCGTCGTGCGGGCGGATCTGGCGATCGCCAAGCCGGGCTACGACGCCTGGGCGGCCGAGTGAGCGCCGATCCGGCGCGCGGCTTGGCCGAATTCCTCGGGTCGGGAACCCGCGAGGTGACGGTGTCGAACCTCGAATACCTCTCCGCGGGCGCCCGCCGCCGCAACGTCGCTTTCGAGGCCGATCTGGGCGGCGGGACGCGTCGCCTGGTCGCGACCATCGTGCCGAGCGCGATCGAGCTGGTTCCGGTGGACGTGGAGGCCGCCGTCCGGGAACTGGCGCGCACGCACGGTGTTCCGGTGCCGCCCGTGGTGGCGATCTGCACCGACGCCGCCTTTGTCGGGGGCCCGTTCGTGATCTCCGAGCGCGTCGATGGGGAAACCGTGCCGCGCAAGGTGTTACGGCTGGTCGAGGCGTCGGGCATCGGCGAACGGGTCGCCGAGCAATTGGGCGAGGCCATGGGGCGCTTGCACGCGATCGACCCGGCGGACGCGCCCGCACGGCTGCCCGTCGCGGCGGCCGATCCCGAGCGCCAGCTGATCGAGGCCGACGGGCAGGTGCGCGCGCTCCTGCCGGACCGTCCGGTGTTCGCCCTCGCGCTGCGCTGGCTGGAACGCCACTGCCCGCCCGCGCCGCCCCGCACCGCGCTGCTGCACACCGACCTGCGCAACGGCAACATCGTCGTCGGTCCCGACGGCCTGCGCGCCGTGCTCGACTGGGAAGGCGCGCAGCGTCAGGGTGATCCGATGCGCGACGTGGCTTGGCCCGCGCTGCGCATGTGGCGCTTCCGCGCGGACGACCGCGAATTCGGCGGCCTGGCGGGCCGCGAGGCGTTCGTGCGCGGCTACCACCGCGGTGGCGGGAGCTTCGACGAAGACCGGTTCCGCTGGTGGAAGGTGCTGTGCACGCTCGGCTGGGGCGTCGGACTGGCCGGGCAGGCCGCGGCCCATCTGGACGGCAGCGTGCGCGACATCGTGATGGCGGCCAGCGGACGCCGCGTGTCGGAAATCGAATGGGACCTGCTGATGCAGATCCGACCCACTGCGAAAGGCTGAATGCCCGATGGATTTCGAGCTACCTGCGGAACTGGTCGATTACCTCGCCGAACTCGACGCGTTCATCGATCGGGAGATCACCCCGCTCGAGCAGGCCGACGACAACATCCGCTTCTTCGACCACCGCCGTGAGGACGCCCGCACCGACTGGGAGCGCGGCGGCCTGCCGAACGGGGAGTGGGAGGAACTGCTGGCCGAGGTCCGCAGGCGCGCCGACGCCGCCGGTCACCTGCGCTACGCGTTCCCAGCGCACTACGGCGGGCGGGACGGCACGAACCTCGGCATGGCGGTGATCCGCGAGCACCTGGCCCGGCGTGGCCTCGGATTGCACTGCGATCTGCAGAACGAGCACGCCATCGTGGCCAACAATGTCGGCCTGTTGCTCATGCTCGAATACGGCACGCCCGAGCAGCAGGCGGAGTGGGTGGACGGACTGGCCTCGGGAACGAAGTTCTTCGCCTTCGGCATCACCGAGCCCGAGCACGGCTCGGACGCGACGCACATGGAGACCTCGGCGGTCCGCGACAGCGACGGCTGGGTGATCACCGGGCGCAAGACCTGGAACACCGGTGTGCACATCGCCGACGCCGACCTGATCTTCGCGCGCACCTCGGGCGGCCCCGGCGACGCGACGGGCATCACGGCGTTCCTGGTGCCCACCGACGCACCCGGGTTCATCGTCGAGGAGTACCTCTGGACCTTCAACATGCCCACCGACCACGCCCGGGTCGCGCTGGACGGCGTCCGGCTCCCGGGCTCCGCCGTCTTCGGCGGCGAGGGACGCGGCTTGGCGGTGGTCCAGCACTTCTTCAACGAGAACCGTATCCGCCAGGCCGCGTCCAGTCTGGGCGCGGCGCAGTACTGCATCGACCAGTCGGTGGCCTACGCCAAACAGCGCAAGCCCTTCGGCAAGCCGCTGGCCACCAACCAGGCGATCCAGTTCCCCTTGGTGGAACTGCACACCCAGTGCGAGATGTTGCGCGCCCTCATTCACAAGACCGCGTGGTCGATGGACACCTACGGCACGTTCGCCGTCTCCGAGCAGGTCTCGATGTGCAACTACTGGGCCAACCGGTTGTGCTGCGAGGCCGCCGACCGCGCGATGCAGGTGCACGGCGGCCTCGGCTACTCCCGGCACAAGCCGTTCGAGCACATCTACCGCCACCACCGGCGCTACCGGATCACCGAGGGCGCCGAGGAGATCCAGATGCGCCGCGTCGCGGGCTACCTGTTCGGCTTCATGGGCAGCAAAGCGCCGAAGGGCGTATGAGCCGGGTCAGAGGCGGCGGATCCGGGCCAGCCACGCGGCGGCGTCGACCTGGCCGGACTCGGAGATCTCCAGGTCCGTCGCTTCTTGCGCGACCAAATCGGTGACCCGTCCGCGGTACTGGGTCGCTCGTAGGTCCTCCACCGACCAGCCGTCGCGGAACGACTCCCGGATCAACGTGTCGCTGATCCGCGGCCCGAACCCCGGCTCGACATCCGAGAGCGCGAGAACGTAGAGCGTTCCGCCCGGCTTGCAGACGGCGTGCAGGCTGCGGACGTACGCGGCGCGCGCCTCGTCCTCGGTCCCGAAGACGTGGAACAGCGCGCTGTCGACGACGGTGTCGAACGCGGGCGCGGAGCCGGGCGGGTCACCGGAGAAGTCCGGCCGGTCGCCGAGGGCCAGCGCGTCGGCCACCTCGAACACGGCCGACGGCACACCCTGTTCGGCCGCGTTGGCGCGCGCGTACGCCACCGCGCTCGGCGACATGTCGATGCCCCGCACGTCGTATCCCAGGCGGGTCAGCAGGATCGTGTGCTCACCCGCGCCGGAGCCCGGGTCGAGCACGCGTCCGGTGATGCCGCCGTCCCGCTCGAGCGCGACGATTGCCGGTTGCGGCTCGCCGATCACCCAGGGTGCGGAGTCGTTGTCATAGACGGTGTTCCAGAAATCAGCTGGACGAGTCATGCCACCATGCTTCATCCTCAACCGCCGTTGAGGTCAACCCGACGCGGCCGGGATTGTGCGAGGTCCGGACCACGTACGCTGCGTCGACGCGGCGGTCGCGGGTACGCGCCGGGTATGAGCACACCGAATATCGATCCCGAAACGGCGGAGTCGATGCAGCAGGACGCGGATTTCGCCGAGGAGCACACCAAACCGACGCACGCCGACGAGCACCCGGCCGGTGAGCAGCTCGAGACCGACGAATCGACTCCGCGCGGCCACGGCGGAATGGATCGGTGAGCACGGCGTGGCACGGTTCCACGCGGAAACCGTGCCACGCGACCGCGCTCAGGCGACGGCGACCATCCGAGCCGCGTTGGCGGACTCGTCGTCGGCCGCCTGGTTGGCGGCCAGTTCGGCGCGCACCCGCTCGCGGTACCGGGTGATCTCCCGCTCGGTGGCGGCGGCGTCCCAGCCGAGGTGCGCGCCGATCAGCCAGGCCACCTCGGGCGCGGCGGCCAGACCGCGGTCGGCGGCCTCGATGGAGACGCGGGTGCGGCGGGTGAGCACGTCGTCCAGGTGCAGCGCGCCTTCGTGCGTCACCGCGTACACGGCCTCCGCGCCGAGGTACTCCGGCGCGCCGGTGAGCGGACGGCCCAGGTCCGGTTCGCGGGCGATCAGGTCGAACAGGTCGGTGATCGCCGAGCCGTAGCGGCCGAGCAGGCGCTCGACCGTCGCCCGCGGCAGGCCCGCGCGTTGCGCCAGGCTGTCGAGGTCGGCCGCGAGTTCCTGGTAACCCACCGCGCCGAGGATCGGCAGGTGCTCGGTCACCGACGGCGCGACCGCGCGGCCGAGTCCCGCCACCGCCGCGTCCACGACGTCGGCGGCCATCACCCGGTAGGTGGTGTACTTGCCTCCCGCGATCACGAACAGACCGGGAGCCGGTTCGGCGACCGCGTGCTCCCGCGAGAGCGTCGCGGTGTCGGCCGACGCGCCGGACAGCAACGGACGCAGCCCCGCGTACGTGCCGACGATGTCGTCGCGGGTGAGCGGCTCGCGCAGCACCTGGTTGACGTGGTCGAGCAGGTATTGCACGTCGGCGTCGCTGGCGGCCGGATGGTCCTTGCTCAGCGACCAGTCCGTGTCGGTGGTGCCGATGATCCAGTGGCCGTGCCACGGGATGACGAACAGCACGCTCTTCTCGGTGCGCATGATCAGGCCGGTGTCCAGATGCAGGCGATGACGCGGCACCAGGATGTGCACGCCTTTCGACATGCGGACGTGGAACGGGAACTCGACGCCGGTCATCCGGTTCATCTCGTCGGTCCACACGCCGGTGGCGCTGATCACCCGGCGCGCGCGCACCGTGTGCACCCGGCCGGTTTCCAGGTCGGTGACCTCCGCGCCGACGACGCGCTCACCGTCGCGCAGCAGCCCCGTCACCTTGGTGCGGGTGAGCACGGTCGCGCCGTGCTGGGCGGCGGTCCGCGCGATCATCATCGTGTGCCTGGCGTCGTCGACCTGCGCGTCGAAGTACCGGATCGCTCCGGTCAGCGCGTCCTCGCGCAGCGCGGGCGCCAGCTCCAGCGCGCGGGTGTGCGACAGGTGCCGATGCATCGGCAAGGCGCGAGCACCGCCGATCGTGTCGTACAGGGCGACGCCCGCGCCGATGTAGGCGCGTTCCCAGACGCGATGGCGTAGCGGCAGCAAAAACGACACCGGCCGCACCAGGTGCGGGGCCAGCCGGCGCAACAGCAGGCCGCGTTCCTTCAGCGCCTCCCGCACCAGCCAGAAGTCCAGCTGCTCCAGGTAGCGCAGCCCGCCGTGGATGAGCTTGCTGGAGCGGCTCGAGGTGCCTGCCGCGAAGTCCCTGGCCTCCACCAGGGTCACGGCGAGGCCGCGGGCGGCGGCGTCGAGGGCGGCGCCCGCGCCGACCACGCCGCCGCCGATGACGAGTACATCGATCTCGGTGTCGCCGAGTGCGTTCACCGCGCGGGCGCGGTACTGGGCGTCCAATCGTGCGGACACAGCGGTATCTCTCCTTGTTTCGGGGTTATTCGGGTAGGACGGCGTCGCCCCTCATTCGTCGACGTCGATCCAGTCGAGGGTGCGGGCGACGGCCTTCTTCCAGCGCGCGTAGCCACGCTCGCGCTGTTCCTCCGACCAGGTCGGATGCCAGCGCTTGGCTTCGTTCCAGTTCCGTTCCAGCTCGTCGGTGTCGTTCCAGAAGCCGACCGCGAGCCCTGCCGCGTAGGCCGCGCCGAGCGCGGTGGTCTCGGCGACCACCGGACGCGACACCGGCACACCGAGGAAGTCGGCCTGCAGCTGCATGCACAGCTCGTTGGCGGTGACGCCGCCGTCCACCCGCAGCACGTCCAGCCGCACTCCGGAGTCGGCCTGCATCGCCTCGACCACGTCGCGGGTCTGGTAGCAGATCGATTCCAGCGTCGCCCGCGCGAGATGGGCGTTGGTGCTGTAGCGGGACAGACCGACGATCGCGCCGCGCGCGTCCGAGCGCCAGTACGGCGCGAACAGGCCGGAGAACGCGGGCACGAAATACACCCCGCCGTTGTCCTCGGCCTGCCGGGCGAGCGATTCGCTTTGCGCCGCGCCGGAGATGATGCCCAGCTGGTCGCGCAGCCACTGCACCGCCGAGCCGGTCACCGCGATGGAACCTTCCAGCGCGTACACCGGCTTCTCCCCGCCCAACTGGTAGGCCACCGTGGTCAGCAGGCCGTGCTGCGAGCGCACGATCTCGGTTCCGGTGTTGAGCAGCAGGAAGTTGCCGGTGCCGTAGGTGTTCTTCGCCTCGCCGGGACGGAAGCAGACCTGTCCGACGGTGGCGGCCTGCTGATCGCCGAGCACGCCCGCCAGCGGCACCGCGCCGCCGAACGGTCCGTCGGCGCGGGTGGTGCCGAACAGTTCCGGGTTGGCCGAGGGAGCGATCCGGGGCAGCATCGCGCGCGGCACCCCGAACAGGGACAGCAGTTCGTCGTCCCAGTCCAGAGTCTCCAGATTCATCAGCATGGTGCGGCTGGCGTTGGTCGGGTCGGTGACGTGCACGCCGCCGTCGACACCGCCGGTCAGCTGCCACAGCAGCCAAGTGTCGGTGGTGCCGAACAGCGCGTCGCCGCGTTCGGCGTCCTCCGCCACCCCGGGAACGTTGTCCAGGATCCAGCGCAGCTTGCCGCCGGAGAAGTAGGTGGCGGGCGGCAGGCCCGCCTTACGCCGGATGATGTCGCCGTGCCCGGCTCGTTCCAGTTCGGCGGCGATCCGGTCGGTGCGGGTGTCCTGCCAGACGATCGCGTTGCAGTACGGCCGCCCGGTCTTGCGGTTCCACACCACCGTGGTCTCGCGCTGGTTGGTGACGCCGACCGCGGCCAGGTCGCTCGCGACCAGATCGGCCTTGGTCAAGGTGGTCTGGATGACCGCGCGGGTGCGCTCCCAGATCTCGGTCGGATTGTGCTCCACCCAGCCCGGGCGCGGCAGGATCTGCTCGTGCTCGAGCTGGTGGCGGGCGACCTCGTTGCCACCGTGATCGAACACCATGAAGCGGGTGCTCGTGGTGCCCTGGTCGATGGCGCCGACGTACTGGCTCATCGCGGTCCTTTCGGGAAATTACTGGGAAAGAGCAGGATTCAGAACAGGAACTGCGCGGCGAGTCCGGCCAGCGCGCCGCCGAGCAGCGGGCCGAACACCGGCACCCAGGCGTAACCCCAGTCGGAGTCCTTGCCGTGTGGTGCGGCGTCGGGCGATTCGGCCGGAGCGGGCGCACCCGCGCCCACGGGGACCAGGACCGCGTCGGCGGGGGCGGGCTTGCTCACCGGCAGCAGCGCGTGCGCGATGCGCGGACCAAGATCGCGAGCGGGGTTGATGGCGTATCCGGTCGGCCCGCCCAGGGAGGCGCCGATGCCGACGACCAGGAGCGCGGCGGCGGCCGGGCCGAGCCCGCTCGGGGTGTGGCCGAAGGTGAGGATCACCAGGACGAGGATGAAGGTGCCGATCACTTCGGTGACGAAGTTCCAGCGCAGGGCGCGAATCGCGGGGCCGGTGGCGAACACCGCGAGCTTCTTCTCCTCGTCGATCTCGGCGTCGAAGTGGCGCTTGTAGGCGACGTAGGCCACGGTCGCGCCGAGGAAGGCGCCGGCGAATTGGCCGCTCAGGTACGCGAGTGTCGTCGAGCCGGAGATCGCGATGCCGGGGGCGAACTCGTCGGCCCCGCTGAACAGGATGCCGACGGTGACCGCGGGGTTGAGATGGCCGCCGGTCTTGTAGGCGACGTAGACGCCCGCCAGGACCGCGAACCCCCATCCCATGTTGATCAGCAGCCAGCCGCCGTCCAATCCTTTGGACTTCGCCAGCAGTACGTTCGCGACCACACCGACCCCGAGCAGCACCAGCACGCCTGTGCCGAGTGCTTCACTGAGGAAGATCGAGCCGAAGTTCATCGTTGAGCCTCCGTTCGCCCCGCAGGTCGCGGACGCGACCGTGCGTGAAACGGAAACTACGGCGGGATACGGAACCCGGATACAGCTGCCGTTCGACAATGTCGAACGCCTCGACTGGTTGCCGGAAGGCGGCGACGCTACCGTCCGACGCGCGAGGAGGATGTATGGCGCAGCTCACACTGGGTTTCAATGATGTTGCTCAGGTATCACCAGCCGTTCGACATTGTCGAATCACGACACGGGTAGGTTCCCCGATATGCCAGGTGCGATCCAATCGATCGAGCGGGCGGCGGCCGTTCTGCGGCTGCTGGCCCGCGGCTCAGGGCGGCTCGGCGTCGGCGACATCGCGAGCGCGCTCGACCTGCCCAAGCCGACCGCGCACGGCATCCTGCGCACGCTGCAAGGCGTCGGCTTCGTCGAACAGGATCCGGCCACCGGCAAGTACCAACTCGGCGCGGCGCTGCTGCACCTGGGCACCAGCTACCTCGACGCGAACGAGTTGCGCTCCCGCGCGATCAACTGGGCCGACGCGCTGGCGGCGCGCACCGGCGAATCGGTGCGGATCGGCGCGCCGATGGACGGCGCGGTGGTCGTGGTGCATCACGTGTTCCGGCCGGACAATACCCAGCAGGCGCTCGAACTCGGCGAACTGCTGCCGCCGCACGCCACCGCGCTGGGCAAGGTCCTGCTCGCCTACGACGCCGAGCTGGCCGCCACGACGCGCCGCGCCGAGCTGGCCCCGCTCACACACCGCACCCTGGTCGACCGCACCGGGCTCGCCAGGGCGCTGGGCGGCGTCCGGCAGGCCGGATGGGCGGGCGACACCGAGGAATTCCGGACGGGCGAGGCGGGTATCGCGGCGCCGATCCGGGCGCCCGGTGGCCTCGTGGTCGGCGCCATCGGCATCACCGGCGCGGTGGACCGGCTCTGTGACGCCCAGCTGCGGCACCGGCCCGCGCTGGTCGGTCAGGTGCTCGACGCCGCACGGGCGGTGTCGCGCGATCTCGGTACGAGTCACTGACTTTCGTCCCCGCGGTGACCGTCCGATGTCGATCAGGAGCAGCCGAGCATGAAGCAGCGTTACGTGCTGGCCATCGACCAGGGCACCACCTCCACGCGGTGCATCCTGTTCGACCAGCGTGCCCGGCTCGTCGGCGTCGCGCAGCGCCCGCACCGGCAGCACTATCCGCGGCCGGGCTGGGCGGAGCAGGACGCGCTGGAGATCTGGCGCAATGTCGAGCGGATCGTGCCGCAGGCCCTGCGGGATTCCGGTGTGACGGCCGACCGGATCGCCGCGCTGGGCATCGCCAACCAGCGCGAGACCACCGTGGTGTGGGACCGCCGCACCGGCACGCCGATCGGACGCGCCATCGTCTGGCAGGACGTGCGCACCGAGGAACTGGTCCGCGAGCTCGGGGACAAGCCGGGCGCCGACCGGATCCGAGAGCTGTGCGGCCTGCCGCTGGCCAGCTACTTCGCCGCGCCGCGGCTGCGCTGGATGCTGGACTCGGTGCCAGGTCTGCGCGAGCGCGCGGAACGGGGCGAGGTGCTGTTCGGCACCATGGAGACCTGGCTGATCTGGAACCTCACCGGAGGCCCCGACGGCGGGCTGCATTGCACCGACGTCACCAACGCCAGCCGCACCCTTCTGATGAACCTGCGCACCCTCGCCTGGGACGACGAACTGCTGGAGTTCTTCGGCATCCCCGCCCGCATGCTGCCGCGCATCCAGCCCTCGATCGCGTCCTACGGCAACACGCGCCGGGTCGTGCCCGGCATCCCGATCGCCGCCGCCCTCGGCGACCAGCATGCCGCGTTGTTCGGCCAAACCTGTTTCGCGCGTGGGGAGACCAAGTGCACCTACGGCACCGGCGGCTTCCTCATGATGAACACCGGACGCGACCTGGTGCGTTCCGAGCACGGCCTGCTCACCACGATCGGCTACCAGATCGGCCCCGAGCCGGTCTACGCGCTGGAGGGGCCGATCGCGGTCACGGGATCGCTCGTGCAATGGGTGCGCGACAACATCGGACTGGTCACCAGTGCGCCGGAGATCGAAACCCTCGCGCGCACCGTCGAAGACAACGGCGGCTGCTACGTCGTGCCCGCGTTCTCCGGGCTGTACGCGCCGCATTGGCGCAGCGACGCGCGCGGTCTCATCGCCGGGCTGACCTCCTACATCACCAAGGGCCACATCGCGCGCGCCGTGCTGGAGGCGACCGCTTGGCAGACCCGGGACGTGGTGGAGGCGATGAACGCCGACTCCGGCCTGCAAGCCGCGGCACTGCGCGTGGACGGCGGGATGACCTCGAACAACCTGCTCATGCAGATCGTGTCCGATGTGCTGGATGTTCCGGTGCTGCGTCCGTTCGTCGCCGAGACGGTCTCACTGGGCGCGGCGTACGCCGCGGGTCTCGCCGTGGGGTATTGGCCCGACCTCGAGGGATTGCGCAACAATTGGCGCCTTGCCGCCCAATGGGTTCCGCGCATGGACGCGGAGCTGCGGGAGGACGAGTACGAGAACTGGAAACGCGCGGTCGAGTTGACCTTCGGCTGGGTGCGGTCGAAGAAGCGGGCGCGGCGGTGAGTCCGGGGCCCGGAGCTCGTGTCGGGAGCGTGGGTTAGCGTCGAGAGCATGCGGCTTCACGTGGGATGTGCGATGTGGACGCACGCGGCCTGGCAGGAACGTCAGCTCTCCCCGGGGGAGCGGTTGCGCTGGTACGCCACGTGGTGCAACGCGGTCGAAGGCAATACGACGTTCTACGCGACGCCGTCGCTGCGCACAGTCGAATCATGGGCGGCGCAATGCGATCCCGCGTTCCGCTTCGTGCTCAAGTTGCCGAAGCCGATCACCCACGAACGCAGACTGACCGGCGTCGAGCAGGAGCTGCGGTCCTTCCTCGCCGCGATGGAGCCGCTCGGCGAACGCATCCACGCCCTGTGGATCCAGCTGCCGGGTTCGTTCGGACCCACCGATCTCGGTGTGCTGGCCGGTTTCCTGCGCGACTTCCCGCGCTCGTACCGGGTCGCCGTCGAGGTGCGTCACCCCGCGTTCTTCGAGGACGAGCAGGCGGCGCGCAGGCTGGAATACGTACTGTCCAGGGTCGGCGCCGAATGGGTGCCGTTCGACACCACCGTGCTTTTCGACGGTCCGCCCGCCAGCGCGGCGGAACAGGAGGCGGCCGCGAAGAAGCCGCGGGTGCGGCGCAGGATGCGCGCGCTGACCGAATACCCGATCGTGCGCTTTCACGGCCGCGACGACGTCCAGCGCACCGTCGACGGCTGGCGGCCGTGGGTCGGCACGGTCGCCGAATGGCTGCGTGAAGGCCGCTCGCCCACCGTGTTCCTGCACACGCCGGACAATGCGGGCTCGCTGGAACTGGCCCGCCGTTTCCATGCCGCGGTCAGGGCCCGGCTGCCCGAGCTCGAGCCGCTGCCCGAGCCCGCCGCCGCCGAGCCCATGACGCTGTTCTGACGGAAAACGCCTCCCGCGGCATCGAGCCGCGGGACCGCGCGGATCAGGCCTGCAGGCCGACCTCGACCTCGAGGGTGAGCGTGATCTTGTCGCCGATCACCGCGCCGCCGTCGGGCAGCGGCATGTCGATGGTGATGCCGAAGTCGCGGCGGTTGATCACGGTCTTGGCCTCGAAGCCCGCGACCGGCCCCTGGCCCATGCCGGGGTTGACGCCGAGGAACTCCACCTCGAGCGATACCGGCTTGGTGACACCGCGAATGGTGAATTCGCCGTCCACCACGAAATCGTCACCCTTCACCCGGAAACCGGTGGACTTGAATGTGGCCACCGGGAACTGCTCGGCCTGGAAGAAGTCCGCGGTGCGCAGGTGGGCGTCGCGCTGTTCGTTGTCGGTGGTGACCGAGTCGACCCGGATCTCGGCCTCGGCCGAGGCGCTGCCGTCCTCGCCGATCACCAGCTTGCCGGAGAAGTCGGTGAAGCGGCCGCGCACCTTGCTGACCATCAGGTGGCGCACCGAGAAGCCGAGCGTGGAGTGGGCGGGGTCGATGGCCCAGGTGCCCGCGGTGAGAGCGTTGGTGGTTCCGGTCGACATGGCGTTCTCCTTGATAGTTGAGATTTGAATTAGTTGGGTGTGAACGGGGGTGGGATCGGTCGGGGGAAGATCAGTGAGTGCCGAGCAGCTGTGCGAACGGTACCGGGTCGTCGTACGGATCGGTGCCACGCGCTCGCGGCGTGTTGGTCAGCGCGGCGGCGAATTCCGCTGCGGCGCGGTCGATCCGAGGGCTCAACCCCTCGGTCGCCGCGGACGCCCAGTCTTCCGACGCCGCGTACACCGCGGTGGGCGCGACCACCGCGTGCAGGTAGCTGAACATCGGTCGCAGCGCGTGTTCCAACGCGAGGGAGTGGCGCGCCGAGCCGCCGGTCGCGCCGAGCAGCACCGGCATCCCTGCCAGCGCGTCCGGTTCCAGTACGTCGAAGAACGTCTTGAACAGGCCGCTGTAGGAGGCGTTGAAGATCGGCGTGACGGCGATCAGGCCGTCGGCGCCTGCCACGCTGTCGAGCGTCGCGCGCAACCCGGTCGGCGCGAATCCGGTCAGCAGGTTGTCGGCCAGATCCCGCGCGTGCTCGCGCACCTCGACCACGTCGACGGTCACGTCCGCGCCGGACGCGGACAGCGCCGCCGCGGTGGCCGCGGTGAGCCGGTCGGCGAGCAGCCGGGTCGACGAGGGCTGCGACAGGCCGGCGGAGACGACGGCGATGCGGGTCATCGGGTCGCCTCCACGGCGGCGTCGCGGGCGGCGACCAGGCTCGCGTGCGTCGGGGCGTCCGGCACGTGCGCCGGGCGCAGGTCCGCGAACTCTTTGCGCAGCACCGGCACCACTTCCTCGCCGAGCAGGTCCAGCTGCTCCAGCACGGTCTTCAGCGGAAGGCCCGCGTGGTCCATCAGGAACAGTTGGCGCTGGTAGTCGCCGAACGTTTGGCGGAAGGTGAGCGTCTTGTCGATGACCTGCTGCGGGCTGCCCACGGTGAGCGGGGTCTGCTCGGTGAATTCCTCCAGCGACGGGCCGTGTCCGTACACCGGCGCGTTGTCGAAGTAGGGGCGGAACTCGCGCACCGCGTCCTGGGAGTTCTTGCGCATGAACACCTGTCCGCCCAGGCCGACGATCGCCTGGTCGGCGGAGCCGTGGCCGTAGTGCTCGTAGCGCTGCCGGTACAGCCGGATCAGTCGCTGGAAGTGCTCTTTCGGCCAGAAGATGTTGTTGGCGAAGAAGCCGTCGCCGTAGTAGGCCGCCTGCTCGGCGATCTCGGGGCTGCGGATCGAGCCGTGCCAGACGAACGGCGGAACGTCGTCCAGCGGGCGCGGCGTGGCGGTGAACGACTGCAACGGCGTCCGGAATTTGCCTTCCCAGTCGACCACGTCTTCGCGCCAGAGCCGGTGCAGCAGGTGGTAGTTCTCGATGGCCAGCGGGATGCCGTCGCGGATGTCCTTGCCGAACCACGGGTAGACCGGGCCGGTGTTGCCGCGGCCGAGCATGAGGTCGACGCGCCCCTCGGCCAGGTGCTGCAACATCGCGAAGTCCTCGGCGATCTTCACCGGATCGTTCGTGGTGATCAGGGTCGTCGCGGTGGAGAGCTGGAGCCGCTCGGTCCGCGCCGCGATGTAGCCGAGCATCGTCGTCGGCGACGACGGCACGAACGGCCGGTTGTGGTGCTCGCCGGTGGCGAACACGTCCAGACCGACCTCCTCGGCCTTGCGCGCGATCGTCACCATGGCGGTGATGCGTTCGTGCTCACTCGGCGTCCGGCCGGTCGTGGGGTCGGTCGTCACATCACCGACCGTGAAGATTCCGAACTGCACGACGCCTCCTTCGTTCTCAGTCTGACTCAATTTGGTGGATATGGCAACCAAAGGAACCGGCTGGGGTGCCCGAGTATTCCCCGCGCGGCGGTGTGACGCCGGTTACGGCAGGTATTCCGCCAGCCAGGTCCTGGTGAGTTCGCGGGTGACCCGCGCGCCCGTGTCGAGTTCGGTGGTGCCGAAGGCGTGTTCCACGTAAGGCAGCTCGACGTAGCGCTGCGGGACGCCCGCGGTCTCGAGCGCGGCGGCGTAGGCCGCGGTGTGCTCGGCGCGCACCAGGTGATCGCTGGACCCCTGGATCAACAGGGTGGGTGGGGAGGCTGCGCTGACGTGCGGAGCGGAGCTCGTCGCGGTGTAGCGCTCGGGATACTGTTCGGGCGTACCGCCGAGATACTGCCGGGCCGCGTCGACGCCGAGCGCGGTCTCGGTGCCGGAAGCGGTGAGATCGACCGCCGGGTACAGCGCGACCGCGGCGCGCACCTCGGGCAGCTCCTCCGCGCTGCCACAGCTGGGCCGCAAGGCGCTCGCGTTGATCTTGTTCGCGACGTTGACGGCCAGATTGCCGCCCGCCGACTCGCCGAACGTGGCGATCCGCCGCAGGTCCCAGTTGTACCGCTGCGCGTTCGCGGCGGCCCAGGTCAGCGCGCAGGCGACGTCGGCGTCCGCGGTGTCCCAGCGGTGCTCGGTCGCGCCGGAGAGGCGGTAGTCGACGTCGAGGACGGCGTATCCGTTGTCGGCCAGCCAGGTCGTGTAGGCGTCGGTGCCGCGGCTGCCCGCGACGAACGCGCCGCCGTGGATGCTCACCACCAGTGGGGCCGGGGCCGGTCCCGGGGCGGGCAGATACAGATCCGCCTGGATCGGCTGCCCGTCGACGGTCGCGTAGGTGACGGTCTCGTCCGGCGCGTCACCGACGGTGCTGAACGGGACGGCCGGGGCGAACGGAACCCAGACGCCCGCCGCGTCGTGCGCCGCGAACACCAGCGTCGCGCTCGTGACTACGGACAGCACCAGGCCGACGACAGCCACGCCGGTCACCGCGGCCGCCGGGCGCCGTCCCCGCTCGCCGGAGCGAAGCGCGGTGAGCGCGAGCCCGGTCGCTGCCACCGCCAGCACCATGTTCCACGAGCCGAGCGCGTCACGGACCGAGCCGAGCAAGAGCACCGCCGACTGCACGATCGCGTTGCCCAGCAGCGGCATCATCCAGGAAACCGGCAGGATCGCGATCAATTGGCCGAGCGCGAGATACCCGGCGAGGACTCCGGCGGATACCAGCAGCGCGAGGCGGGCCAGGCGAGGCGGGGTCGCGGATTCTCCGGGCACGGTCACATCCGCTCCTGGCTCGTCGGTCATCCAAGGTCTCCGTTTCCGGTCGGGGCTGCCCTCCAACCTAGGTCGGTCTTCGTGCGTGCCGGATGCGGGTGCTGGTGAGTCGGGGCGGAATCGGGTAGCCGACTACGCGCGTTTTCCCGTGTCTCGTCCGCAGAATCGGTCGTCACAGGGTTTCGACATCGGGGTTTCGAAGGGATTTGCATGGCTGGTTATCACGATTGGTTGGCGCCTGCTCCGAATCCGGAGCCGCCCTTGGACAGCCGCGGGCGCGCCGAAGTTCGCGATCCCGCGCCGGCACGGGCGCTACCTTGCCGCACGCGGACGCGCGCTGTGTCCGGCCGGTCGAGTGCCGGGATCCGTAGCGCGGTGCGGCGTAGTCATGCGTCCGCCGCGCAGGCGGGGGACGAAACCCGCTCGGCGGCACGCCGGTTCGCCGAGTCAGCGGTGCGCATCGTCCTCGAGGTACTCGACCGTAGGAGACCCGTACCGCAACTGGCCGCGGTCGCCGACGCCACGGTCGTCGCCGCGGTGCGCACATTGCTCGCCGCCGGTCTGGTGCCCGGTCACGCACTCGGCGTCGCGGTGCCGATCCGGGTGAGCGTGGCGCTCGTGGATGCCAGGACCGCCGAGGTCTTCGCCGCATATGCCCGTGGCGGTCGCCGTTTCGCCGTGGCGGCGAGGATCGTCCGGACGCGCTCGGCGGGCTGGCGGCTGACGGCGCTGCGCATCCGATGACGTGGTGCGTCAGCCGAGCTGGACGGATCGGCGCGCCATGCCGAACCAGTAGCCGTCGATGACGGTGCGCAGCGCGCCGAGGTCGTCTTCGCCCGCGCCGAGTGCGACGAACAGCGGTGCGAAGTGCTCGGCGCGGGGGTGGGCCAGGCGCGCGGCGGGAGCTTTCCGCTCGAAATCGAGCAGTGCGTCCAGGTCGTGTGCGGCCAGCGCGTCGCGGCCCCACTCGTCGAATTCGGCGGTGAAGGAGTGCACGTGTTCGTCGTCGGCCGTCAGGGCGCGCAGGTTGTGGGTGAAGAAACCGCTGCCGACGATCAGCACGCCCTCGTCGCGCAGGGGCGCCAGCTTCCGTCCGATGTCCAGCAGCGCCCCAGGGTCCAGCGTCGGCATGGACAGTTGCAACACCGGGACGTCGGCGTCCGGGTACATCTCCTTCAGCGGCACGTAGGCGCCGTGGTCGAGCCCGCGCGCCGGGACGTCGGCCACGGCGACGCCGGGTCCGCGCAACAGGTTTCGCACCTTCTCGGCCAGCTCCGGCGCGCCCGGCGCGGGATAGCGCACCTGGTAGTACCGCCCGGGGAAGCCCCAGAAGTCGTAGACCAGCGGCACCGTCTCGGTGGCGCCGAGCGCGATCGGCGCGGCCTCCCAGTGCGCGGAGACGATCAGGATCGCCCGGGGGCGCGGCAATGCGCCCGACCACGCCGCCAGTTCGGTGGGCCAGCTCGCGTGATCGGCCAGTGGCGGAGCGCCGTGGGAGAGATAGAGCACCGGCATTCTTCCGGTGTTCACGCTGGTCATGGCGCTCCTCCTTGTTCGGCCGCAGGTAGTTCGAATTCGAACTAAACGGTAGCTGATTGTTCAAATTTGAACAATATGGTTAGGGTGGAGCTGTGGAGACCAGGTGGCTGAACGCGCGCGAGATGCAGGTGTGGCACAGCTTCCTCGCGGCGGGCGCGCTGGTGGACCGTGAGGTGGAACGGCAGCTCAAGCGGGAAGGGCTGTCGCACACGCAGTACGAGGTGCTGGTGCGGCTCGCGGACGCGCCGGAGGGCCGCCTGCGGATGACCGAACTCGCCGACGCGCTCTACACCTCCAAAAGCGGGCTGACCTACCAGGTGACGCAATTGGAGAAGGCCGGACTGCTGGTGCGCGAGGCCTGCCCGACCGACGTGCGCGGGGTCATCGCCGTGCTCACCGGCGCGGGCCGGGAACGGCTGGCGCAGATCGCGCCGGACCATGTCGCGACCGTCCGCCGCGTCCTCGTCGACGTGCTCAGCGCCGCTCAGCAGAGCGCCGTCGCGGAGGGCCTGGGCGAGGTCGCGCGGCGGCTCGCGCCCTGACTCAGGCCAGCGACGCCAGCCAGTCGTGCATCCACGACAGCGCGGTCGCGCCGCCGCCGACGCGGTAGCTGCCGTAGGCGGTGTGCGCCTCGGAGCGGTAGAACTGGTCCAGCAACCGGGCCCGTTCCTGGTTCGCCGACTCCGACAACTGGCTCTGCAGCAACGGGATTCCGCCGTTGGACATCAGATCGCCGACGATGGCGCCCATTTCCATCTGGTAGCGCCAGAGATCGGCCGGGTCGGGATGGGAGGTCTGGGCCAGGAAGCCGGCGAACCGGGTCACGAAATCGTCCGACGCCGTGGTGCAGTACAGATCGCCGACCGCGCAGATGGTGCGGGTCTGCGGGCTGACGAAGCCGAAGCCGCCGATGCGGGGACCGCCCGCGCCCGCGCCGCCCACCGGCGGACCGACCAGCGCGTCGGTGGGGGAGCGGCGCGGATCGGAGATGAGTCCGACCGCCGCGATCCGGTACGGCGGCACGACGCCGATCCCGGTGCCGATCTCGGCGGCCAGATCGCCCGCGGCGTCCGCGCCCTGGCTGTAGCCGAGCAATGCGATCTTGGTCGCGCCGCACGCCCTGGCCATCGCTCCGATCATGCCGCGCGCGTTGTCGACGGCCTCGCGTTTGGACGCGCCGTAAACCTCGGTCTCCCAAGGGAAGGCGGTCGCGGCGTAGCTGACGTAGTCGACCCGCACCGAGGACGGCAGGCCGTTGGTGACTCCGGCCAGCATCCCGGGGCCGGGGCGCTCGCCATCGGTGGTGGTTTCCCAGGTGCCCGGGATGGCCACCACGTACATGCTCGGGCACTCGGGCTCGGCGACGGCGGGCCCGCTGCCCGGCCCTACGCACGACAGCGCCATCGCCGTGAAACCGATAGCCGCCGAGATCCACTTCGATCGCATGGCGTTTGCTCCTGGTAGTACAGGCGCCGCAGGCGCTCCCCGGCAGGAAAGGCCTTCGCCGGCGCCGCGCGGTGGTCGAACCCGGCCCCGTCGAAGGCTGCATTGAGACTCGGTGGTCTCAAAGTGCAGCCAGGATAGCGAGAGTGTGTGAGACGGCACAATCCGGGGCACAAGTGACGCGTATCACAGCGAGTTCGGTCGCCTCGACGCTCCCTGATTGCTAAATGCCTGGTGCGAGCAGAACTGCGATGGCCTGTGCCCATCGGTCGATGGTTGCCGTGGCGGCGCGCTCCGAAGTGCGCAGCGGACGGGACATCGCGGTGCCGCGCAGGATCGCGACGGTGAGATCGCGGACGGCCGGATAGCCGGGGTGGGCGACGAGGCTCGGGCCGAACAGCGCGTCCACCACGCGCCGCAAGTCGCGCCCGGCTTCTCGTTCGGCCACGCGCAACGCCTCGGCAAGCGCCGGATCGGTCCGCGCGGCCGTCCACAGTTCGAACTCGGCTTGCGCCGCCGGTCGCGCCATCGATTCGTAGAGGGCGGTCAAGGCGCGCAGCACGGGATCGGCTCCGTCGCCGAGTCCGGCCGCGATCTCTCGTACCGCCGCTTCGTTGCGCGCGACCAGATGGCCGACCAGGTCGGTGATCAACGCGCCGAGGGTCGGGAAGTGATGCAGCAGCGCTCCGCGGCTGACCTGCGCGGCACGCTGAACGGAGAGGGTGGACAGTGCCCGGTAGCCCTGTTCGGCCAGCAGGTCGGCGGCGGCGTCGAGGATGCGGGCGCGGGTCGCCCGTTTCTGTTCCTCGCGTAGTCCGGCCATTCCGGCTCCCTCCGTCGGCGCGACATTTTCACAGTCAATGTTGACTGTCAATCGGCGTTTGCGCCAGACTGCGGAGACGGGTTCGGGACCAGCGTCGAAGGGAAAGCGATGACCGACAGTGACATCAGGGCCGATGGCGACGCGGGCGCGTGGTATCGCGGGTGGACCGAGCAGCCGGACTCACCGTGGGCCGGACGCCCGGACCCGGACGACGCACGCGAGTACCGGACGCTGACTTACGAGCGGGACGGCCGCATCGCGCGCATCACCTTCAACCGGCCGGAGAAGGGCAACGCGATCACGCCCGACACACCGAACGACCTGGCGCACGCGGTGGAACGCGCGGATCTGGACCCGCGGGTGCACGTGATCCTGTTGTCCGGGCGCGGCAAGGGATTCTGCGGCGGATACGACCTGAGCATGTTCGCCGAGCAGAGTTTCGCGGTGGCAGGCGGTCCCGGCGACGCGGCGGGGACGGTCGTCGACCCGGTGGTGCAGGGCCGCAATCACGATCCGGCGCGGACCTGGGACCCGATGATCGACTACGCGATGATGAGTCGGTTCAACCGCGGTTTCGCCAGCCTGATGCACGCGAACAAGCCGACCGTGGCCAAACTGCACGGCTTCGCCGTGGCGGGCGGCAGCGACATCGCCCTGTTCGCCGATCAGATCATCTGCGCCGACGACACCAAGATCGGCTACCCGCCCACCCGGGTCTGGGGTGTCCCGGCGGCGGGCATGTGGGCGCATCGCCTCGGCGACCAGCGCGCCAAGCGTCTGCTGTTCACCGGCGACTGCCTTACGGGCAGGCAAGCGGTGGAATGGGGCCTGGCGATCGAATCCTGGCCGGCCGACGAACTCGACGCGCGCACCGAGGAATTCGTCGCGCGGATCGCGCGCATGCCGATCAACCAGCTGATGATGGCCAAACTGGCGCTGAACTCGGCGCTGTACGCCCAGGGTGTGGCGAACTCCGGCATGATCAGCACCGTCTTCGACGGGATCTCCCGGCACACCACGGAGGGTTACGCCTTCCAAACCCGCGCTGCTACCGCCGGTTTCCGCACGGCGGTCCGGGAACGCGACGAACCATTCGGCGACCACAAACGCGGCCGGCCGGAGGGATGATTCGCTTCTGAGCCGAGTGAGAATCGGCCGAATCCACCGGCGCGAACGGCGAGGGGCGGTGGTCCGGTGACCACCGCCCCTCCTCCGTACGCCGGAAAATCCGTCAGCGGACGGGCGGGACCTTCCCGGTCGCCTCGTCCTCGAGGTCGTAGCCCAGCCGCACGTCGTGGGCCATCTCGCCGCCGCTCACCGTGATCCGGCTGGTCACCGCGGGATAGCCCCGGGCGACGACCGTGTAGTCGCCTTCGGCGAGATCCGCGACGACATAGCGGCCGTTCTCGTCGGTGCGCGTCGTCGCGGTCAGCACGCCCGCCGCGTCGAGCACGCTGATCTGCACGTCCGCGACCGCCCGGCCGCCGTCCGCCCACGCCGACCCGGCCAGCACCGCCATCGGCGTGAGAACGATGTCGTGGTGCAGCAATCCGCTGTCCGGCACGGTCAGCGCGGTCGCGCTGGGACGCATGTGCTCGGCGACCGCCACGACGGTGTATGTGCCTGGCACCACGCCGTGGCAAACGTAGCCGCCGTCGCCCTCGGCGGTCGCGGATCCGACGACCTCGCCGTCCAGATCGGTCAGCGTGATGGTCGCGCCCGGCAGCGGCTCGCCCAGGGTGCTGGACCGGACCACGCCGGACACCTCGCCGGAGCCGAGCAAGGTGATGTCGAATTGCTGCGGCCGGTCTGCGACGGTCACGTTGACCGCGGCGGGCTGATGTCCCGCGGCCGACACGATCAGCACGTAGTTGCCCGCGTCGGGCACGCCGACGAGGTAACTGCCGTCCGCGCCGCCGTTCGTCCGCGCGGCCTGCCGCCCCTGATGGTCGATCAGCGTGAGTGCGGCGGCGGGCACCGGCCTGCCGTCCTCGCGATGGACGTAGCCGTTGAGCGAACGGCCTTCGTGCTCGGCGCCATCGAAATTCGCCCGCGGCTCGCGCAGGTACGCGCCGTTGGCCGCCGGTTCGCCCGAGGCGTAGCCGCCCGCGGCCGCGGCGAGCACCGGTTCCGGCTCCGACAGCGCCTGCGCGGCGCCCTCCCAGACCTGATCCGCGTCCCAGTGCGACTCGGCGGCCTCGGTCTGCTCGACCGGCGTCTGCGCGGCGGGCGCCGGAGTGTCCTGGAGCGGGATCTCTTTCATGAACATCAGCACCACGCAGGCCAGCAGCGCGACCGCGCCCGCCGCGTAGAACACCCCGTGCATGGAGTTGGTGAAGCCGGTGAGGATCGGCACCTTCAGCGCGTCGGGCAGCGCCGCGATGCCGCTGGTGTTGGACTGCATGCCGCTGAGCTGCTCGGTCCCGAACCCGGGTGGCAGCGCGCCGCCGAACGCGTCGGTGATCCGGTGCGGCAGCAGATTGAACAGAATGGTCAGGAACACCGCGACGCCGAGCGTGCCGCCCATCTGCCGGAAGAAGGTGGCCGACGCGGTGGAAACACCCATGTCGGAGCGCGGACCGGCGTTCTGCGCGGCGATGATCAGCGTCTGCATACAACAGCCGAGCCCGAGCCCGATCAGTCCGCCGATGGCCAGCGGCTGCCACAGCGGGCTGTCGTAGTGCACCTGCGCGTACAGGACCGCGCCGACCGCGACGATGAACGTGCCCGTCACCGGCAGGATCTTGTAGCGGCCCGTGCTCTTGGTGATCCGCCCCGCGGCCTGCGAGCCGATCATGATGCCGAGCACCAAGGGCAGCATCAGCAGACCGGCCTTGGTCGGCGAGTAGCCGCGCACGACCTGGAAGTACTGCGGAACCATGGTGATCGCGCCGAACATCGCGACGCCGACGATGAATCCGCCCGCGATGGTGACGCTGAAGGTCGAATTCTTGAACAGCCGCAACGGGATCAGCGCGGAGTCCTTCATGAAGAACTCGACCAGGAGGAACAGCACCAGACCCGCCGCGCCGATGCCGTAGCAGAGCAGCGAGCGGTGCGAGGACCATCCCCAGTGCCTGCCTTGTTCGGCGACGATCAGCAGCGGCACCACGCAGATGGTCAGCGTCAGCGCGCCGAACCAGTCGATCCGGTGATGCTGGCGCTGGTGCGGCACGTTGAGCACCTTGGCGACCACGAGCAGGGCGAGCACGCCGACCGGGACGTTCACCAGGAACACCCACCGCCAGCCCTCGATGCCGCCGAGCTGTTCGTAGTCGGAGAAGAAGCCGCCGAGCACCGGGCCCAGCACCGTGGCCGTGCCGAAGACCATCATGAAATAGCCCTGGTAACGCACTCGTTCGCGCGCCGGGACGATGTCGCCGATGATGGTGAACGCCAGCGACATCAGGCCGCCCGCGCCCAGGCCCTGGAACGCGCGGAACGCGGCGAGCTGGTACATCGAGGTGGCGAAGGTGCACGCCACCGAACCGATCACGAACAGGCTGATCGCCGTGAGGTAGAACGGCTTACGGCCGTAGATGTCGGCCAATTTGCCGTACAGCGGCGTGGTGATCGTGGCGGTGATCAGGTAAGCGGTGGTCGCCCAGGCCTGTTCGTCGAAACCGTGCAGGCTGTTGGCGATCTTGACGATCGCGACGCTGACGATGTTCTGGTCGAGCGCGGCCAGGAACATGCCGAGCAGCAGCCCGGACAGGATGGTCAGGATCTGCCGGTGCGACAGTGACGTGTCCGCGCCTGCGGCCGGGTTCCGCGGAGCCCGGGTGGTGGAAGTCGTCATGAATGAGCCCTATTTCGGATCGGCTGGGTGTCGGGTGGTGGTCTCTATTCCTGCGGTGAGCCGGTCGAGCAGCGCGGTCAAGGTGTCGCGGTCCGATGCGGGCCAGTCGGCCAGGATGTCGGCCAGCCACCGGTTGCGCTGGGCACGATTCTCCTCGAAGACGCGAACGCCTTCCGCGGTGGCCGCAAGCACGCACGCCCGGCCGTCGACCGGGTCGGCCCGGCGCTCGACCAGGCCGTGTGCCACGAGTTGTCTGCTCTGTCTGCTGATGGTGGATGCCTCGGCGTGCAGCAGTTCGGCGAGCCTGCCCGCGCGCTGCGGTCCCTCGTGCACGAGGGAGAACAGCACGGCGTAGGCGAGTCGCTCCAGTCCGTCCGGACCCGGCCGGACGGGCTGCCATTTCGCCCGGTTGACCGCGCGCATGAACCGGACCAGCCGCTGACCGAGTTCGTCGGCGGCCGCGAGTTCGGCCGCCGTGATCCGGCGCTCGCGAGCGGTTGCGGACATGACACTCACCTCGATGTTCCCCACCAGCACATTGATTGGCAACCACAACTAGTTGCTTTAAGCAACTATACATCCGGGTTGCCGGGGGTCTGCGAGGTGGGTCACGCGCCGGTTCCGTTGCTACCGTCGATGGCGTGTCCGAGTCGCTTGTCCGCTTCCGTGCCGCCTTGCCGTCCGATTGCCGATGGGCGCCGGTCGGCAGCGGGGAGTCCGGCGCCGAGGTGTTCCGGTCCGCCGACGGCTCCCGCTACGCCAAGTGTGCCGATCCCGGTGGGGTCGCGGACCTCGCGCTGGAGCGGGACAAGATCGTCTGGCTCGACAGCCACGATATGCCCGGCCCCCGGGTGCTGGACTGGCGGGACGGCGACGATGGCCCCTGCCTGGTGACCAGCGCGGTCCCGGGCGTGCCCGCGGACGCGGTATCCGGCGAGACACTGGGCCGCGCTTGGGAATCCATCGCGGACACGGTGCGGCGCCTGCACGAGGTGCCCACCGAGCAGTGCCCGTTCGATCGTGGCCTGGCGCGGATGTTCGCGATGGCCCAGGACGTGGTGGTCCGGGGTGCGGTGCACACCGAGTTCCTCCCCGAGGAACAGCAGGGCACTCCGCCCACCGTCCTGCTCACCAGGCTGGCCGGTGAGCTGGAGCCGAGGATGACTCAGGAGTTCGCCGAAGCCGTGGTGTGCCACGGCGATCTGTGCCTGCCCAACATCATCCTCGATCCGGAAACGCACACGGTGGCCGGTTTCGTCGACCTCGGGCGTCTCGGCATCGCCGACCCCTACGCCGATATCGCCTTGCTGCTCGCCAATTCCCGGGAGTCATGGCAAGACGAGCGGCGCGCCGAACAGGCCGACCGGACATTCGCCGCCCGCTACGGCATCGAGCTGGATGCCGATCGTCAGCGCTTCTTCCTCCATCTGGACCCGCTGACCTGGGGTTAGCTCGATCAGGCAGAGGGTTTGAGCAGAACGGCGGTGCCGTACGCCGCCACCTCGCTCATCGTCCCGGCGATCTCGTTGCAGTCGAAGCGCATCGCGATGACCGCGTTCGCGCCGAACGACATGGCGTGCTGACACATCCGCATGATCGCCTCGTGCCGCGACTGGTAGAGCAGCTGGGTGTACTCGGGGATCTCCCCGCCGCCCAGCGAACGGAAACCGGCGCTGAAGTTCGAGCCGAAGCTGCGGCTGCGCACGGTCAGCCCGGCGACCTCGCCGAAGACCCGGGCGATCTCCTGTCCGGGAACGTCGTTCATGGTCGAGACCAGGATGGGGAACTGCGGTCCCGGCGGCGGGGGCGGAGGATACGGCTGCGGCGGCTGGTGCGCGGGATGTTGCGGATAGGGCGGCGGCATCGGCTGGCTCATGAGCGGGATGCTACGGCGGCAGGGCGGCCGCGTCGCTTCCGTCCGCGGCGAGATCGCCCGGAGGCCCGGAATCGCACCGACCGCCCGGTCCCGATCGGCCGGTTTCGCGTGTTCCGGGACTGTCGTGGCGGAGTTCGTCCTTGCCTGTTGAGCATTCGACCGACAGAATCCGAAGAGATATGCAATGTTGTTATTGCGCAACGGCATTGAGAGGGAACCCACGGTGGCCGAATAGGCACCGGTAAAAGGGGGTGCGGCGAGATCATGTCGTCGAACACGTCCGAGCCCGGCGGCCGACGCGCCCGCCCGGGCCAGGTCGGGGCCGGACGCGTGCCCACGTGGCCCGGGATGATCTCCGCCGACGAGCCGCCGCCGCGCCGGGAACGCGACCGGCATCGGACCCACCGCGATCGACGCCGTGCCCGGCGCGGCGCTCGGCGCGCGTGGCTGGTCGGCGGTGCCGGGCTGGCCGCCTCGCTCGCCGCGGCCGCGCTGGTCCTGGTCTACACCGACGCGGCGTCGGCTCCCCGGCAATCGGCCACGGTAGCGGACCCGGTGCTCGGCGGCGGTCCCGGCTGTGAGCCGACCCGGGGCGCACAGTTGGTGCGCGGCAACGGGACCGGCTCCACGGCCTCGGGGCCGGACGTGATCCTGGCCTTCCAGCACGCCTACTACGCGACCCGGTCCGGAGCGGTAGCGCGATCGTTGACGGCGCCCGACGCCGTGGTGCCGCCGGTCGCCGTAATCGATGCGGGCATCGCCTCCGTCCCCACCGGAACGCAGCACTGCGTCATGATCACCCCCATGCTCGACGGACGCTACGACGTGGTCATCACCGAGTTGCGCCCCGACGCCACGAGCCGCACCTACCGGCAGTTCGTCACCGTGGTCACCGCCGACGGCGGATCCACCATCGCCAAGATCACCGCACCGAACTGAGTCCGATCTCCCATTCGAGCGCGGGGACTTTCGTTACGATGCCACTGCCGGGGCGGTCGATCGGCGCGAAATGCGGTGCATAAGCGATCGATTCCAAGGGGAGGTCGTCGGTGGTGTTCGCACGGTGGTGCGCGGTTGTCGGAACCGCTCTTTCGGTGCTGCTGGCGATACCGGGCCCGCCGTCACAGGCGGAGCCGCAACTCCCGGCGGTGGCGGATCCGGCGCCGCCGGAGCAGGACCCCTTCTATCGGCCGCCCGCCGAGCTGATCGGCGCCCAGCGGCCCGGTGGAATCCTCGCCGCGCGGCCGGTCACCATCGCGAACCAGGCGCCAGGGGCGCTGGATGCCGAGGCATGGCAGATCTCCTACCGGTCGAACAACAGCGCCGACCAGCCCATCGCCGCCGTCGCGACGCTGCTGAAACCGCCCGCGGCGAACGGGAAGCTGGTGTCGCTGCACGCCGCCGAGGATTCCACCGGACTGTTCTGCGCGCCGTCCTATACCGTGCGCCGGTCGATGGCGGCCGGTCTGCTGGACGGGCAGATCGACCCGTTGCGCAGCGCTGCGGCGCTGTTGGCGCAGGGGTGGACGGTCGTGGTGCCGGATCATCAAGGGCCGAACTCGGCGTTCGCCCACGGCCCGCTGGCCGCGCGGATCGCCCTGGACGGCATCCGCGCCGCGGAGCGGTTCGGTCCGCTGGGACTGCCTGGACCGGATACCGAGGTGGCGATGTGGGGCTATTCCGGAGGTTCGGTCCCCACGTTGCACGGCGCCGAGTCGCGCAGCTCCTACGCGCCGGAGGTGAACCTGGTCGGCGTCGTCTCCGGCGGTACCGACGTCGACCTCGAGGCGCTGTCGCTGGCGGCGAACAAGGGGCCGGGCGCGGGCCTGGTCGCGGCCGCCATCATCGGTCTGGCCCGCGAGGAGCCGGAATTGGACGCCTACCTGCGGGCGAACGCGACGCCGACGGGACGGCGGTTGCTCGACGCGAAGGACAGCGGCTGCGTGCTGTATCAGGCCGCGACGGAACCGTTCCTCGACATCGACAGCCTGGTCCAGGGCGGTCTACTGCACACGCCGGTGCTGCGCGCGGTCTTCGACCGCACCAGAATGGGCAAGTCGGTGCCCGACGCACCGGTCTTCCTCTACCACGCGACCGCGGACTGGCTCGTCCCGATCGGTCCCGCCGACGCACTCGCCGCCGCCTACTGCCGCGACCCCGCCGCTCGCGTCACCTACATCCGTGACCACGCGAGCGAACATCTGACCCTCAACACCCTTGCCGAGCAGAGCGTGGTCGCTTGGCTGCGCGACCGATTCGCCGGGATACCGGTCGCCAACGGCTGCGCCGTCGCGGATATGGGGTCCATCGCGCTCGGTCGATGACGGAGTTCGCGTGACGTGTTACTCGAGGCCCGCGACCTTCCGGCAGCGGAAATCCAGGTAGTTGATCATCTTCCAGAAATCCTTGAACGCCGGGTTCGTGGTCTGGCCGTGGTGGTAGCGGTAGTAGATCTGCTGGGCGATGACGGCCAGGCGGAACAGCCCGAAGACCTCGTAGAACGGCCAGTTCTCGGCGGAACGGCCGGTGCGCGCGCAATAGTGTTCGACGATCTGCGCGCGGGTCAGCATGCCGGGCAGGTGACTCGGCTGGCGGCGGGAGGCCCGCATGACCTCGTCGTCGTCCGCCTGCACCCAATAGGCCAGCGCGCCACCGAGATCCATCAGCGGGTCGCCCAGCGTCGCCATTTCCCAATCGAGCACACCGACGATCGCGCCGGAGCCCGACGGATCCAGCACCAGATTGTCGAGCCGGAAGTCGTTGTGGATGACAGTGGTGGCGACGTCCGCGGGCTGGTTGGCATCGAGCCAGGCCATCACCGCGGCGAAATCGCTGACATTGTCGGTGCGCGCGTTCACGAAGCGCCGCGACCACCCCGCGACTTGGCGGCCGACATAGCCCGCGCCTTTGCCGATTCCGGTGAGACCGGCCGCCTCGGGGTCGACCTGGTGCAATTCGATCAGGCAGTCGAAAGCCGTGGTGGACAACCGCTTCGCCTGATCGGGGGACAGGCTGGTGCCCTCCGGCAGATCGCCGCGCAGGATCGTCCCCGCCACCCGCTCCATCACGTAGAAATCGCTGCCGATCACGTCCGGATCGGCGCACCGGGCCACCATCCGCGGCACATAGCGATAGTGCGGACGCAGCCGCTCCTGCACCAGGAACTCGCGGCCCATGTCGTGCGCGGAAGCCGCCTTCGTTCCGCTCGGCGGACGGCGCAGGATCAGGTCACGATCCGGGTAGCGCAGCAGATACGTCAGATTGGACGCGCCGCCGGAGAATTGGCGCACCTCGGGCGGCTGGCTCAGACCGGGAACCCGCTCGGCGAGCCAGATGTGCAGGGCGGCGACGTCGAAGGCGTCCTCCGCGCGGACGGCGGTGGCCTCCGGAGCGCTCACCGGTCGGTCCCGTATTTACGCAGCTCCTGCCGGGCGATCACGCCGAGGTGCACCTCGTCGGGGCCGTCGGCGAAGCGCAGCGAACGAATGCCGGCGAACGCGCGCGCCAGCGGGAAGTCATCGGAAAGCCCCGCCCCGCCGTGCAATTGGATCGCCATGTCCAGCACCTCTTGGGTCATCCTCGGCACGACCGCTTTGATCTGGGAGACCTCGCTGCGCGCGCCGGCCAAGCCCTTGGTGTCCAGCAGCCAGGCGGTGTGCAGGACCAGCAACCGCGCCTGATCGATCGCGACGCGCGCGTTGGCGATGCGCTCGCGGTTCCCGCCGAGGTTGGCCAGCGGCTTGCCGAACGCGGTGCGCGACAGGGCGCGGCGACAGCCCAGTTCGAGCGCGCGCTCGGCTAGGCCGATGGCGCGCATGCAGTGGTGGATGCGGCCGGGACCGAGACGGCCCTGCGCGATCTCGAAGCCACGTCCCGGCCCGGCGATCACGGCGTCCAGCGGCAGCCGCACGTCGGTGAAAGTGACCTCGCCGTGGCCGAAGGGCTCGTCCAGGTAGCCGAAGGTGGTGAGCATCCGTTCGACCCGCACGCCCGGGGTGTCCAGCGGAACCAGCACCATCGAATGCCGCTGGTAGGGGTGCGCCTCCGGGTCGGTGAGGCCCATGAAGATGACGAACTTGCAGTTCGGGTGGCCGATGCCGGTGCTCCACCATTTGCGGCCGTTGAGCACGATCTCCTCACCGTCCACCACGGCGGTCGCGGCCATATTGGTCGCGTCGGAGGAGGCCACCTCGGGTTCGGTCATGCAGAACGCCGAGCGGATCGTGCCGTCCAGCAGCGGTCGCAGCCACTGCTGCCGCTGCTCGATGCTGCCGTAGTGCAGCAGGACCTCGGCGTTGCCGGTGTCGGGTGCGTTGCAGTTGAACACTTCCGGCGCCCACCCGGAACTGCCCATCGCCTCCGCCATCGGGGCGTAGTCGACGTTGCCCAGGCCCGCGCCGAGTTCCGGATCGGGCAGGAAGAGGTTCCACAGACCCGCGTCCCGCGCCTTCTTCTTGAGCTCCTCGACCACCGGCGGAACCGCCCATGGCGATTCCCGCAGGGCGGCGGCGTGCTCCTCGTCGCGCGGCTCGATCTCGTCGCGCACGAACTGCCGCACCTGATCGGTGAGGCGGACGGCTCGATCGGAGTGCGTGAAGTCCATACCCATCCTCGAGGTCTGCTGAGCATTGCTCAACTTCCGGTCAGGTCATTGGTAGCATATTGTTGAGCATTGCTCAATAGAGGAGGGTGGATGACCGAGGTCGCCGTGGAGCCGGGCGGCCGGCGCTCGGCGGACGACCGGCGCAGGCAGCTGATCGGAATCGGCCTGGGCATGCTGATCGACCGGCCCTGGCACCGGATCACCGTCGACGCGGTCGCGCAGCAGGCGGGCATCTCGCGCGGGCTGCTGTTCCATTACTTCCCGACCAAGCAGGACTATTACGCGCAACTCGTCCGCGCCGCGTCGCAGCGGTTCCTGCGCGCCACCGGCCCGGACCCCGACGCCGCGGACCCGCTCGCTTCGATGATCGCGAACTTCGTGAGCTACATGCGCAAGCGCAGCGGACCGCTGGTGGGGCTGCTGCGCGCCGCCGGGCAGGACCCGGTCCTCGAATCGATCATGGAGCGGATGCACGACGAACTGACCGATCGGGTGTTCGCCGCGCTCGGCAGGCCCGCGCGGTCGACCGCCGAGCGCCTGGTGGTGCGTTCGTGGTGGGCGATGGCCGAGGACCTGACGGTGCAGTGGTTGTCCCGCGACGACGTCGACCAGGACCGGCTGGACTCGTTGCTGTTCGACACGTTGTCGCGGGTGCTCGACTCGGTGGACGCCGAATGCCGGGCGGATCCGCCTGCGGAGTGAGCCGCCCGGTGCGAGAAGGCCTCCGCGATTCGGCGGGCCGGAATGGCCGCGCGAAATACTCGGTGCACGTAAATGGCGGAACGCGGTCGGCCCGGTGCCGCCGAGGGGCGAATCTCGACGGCACCGGCGTATCCGAACGCGCTGCGGGAGCGCACGCGCCGCCGCGAAGGGAAAGCGCGCCAGTTCAGCATAGAGCGATCAATGGTCTGGCGCGCGGGGAAGGAAGTGCCTGCGACCGCCGGGAAATCACGTCGCACAGCGTGTGTCGTCCGCGGCACGCCGAATAGTTTTGCGAGATGGCAAATGAACAGTTTCGCCGGTAGCGGTGGATCGACTATGAATGAAACGTGCCGTTGCCATACGTGATCACTTGTCTGCCATCGCGTCTCCCGTGCGGGGAGCGCTGATGGTCATCGAACATCCCATCGAGGACGAGGTTACACAGCTGGCGAGGCGGGTCGAGAAGGCCCGTGGACGGCTCGCCTACCAGTTCGATCCCGCGCTCACCGAGGCGCTGTCGGAGGACGAACTGTATGCCGAACGTGAGCTCGCCGAACGGATTCGCACCCAGGAGCGCGGACAGCGCTGGAAAGAGGCGCAGGCTGCCGCCGCGGCATCCGACCGCGCCAGGCAGACCACCGAAGCGATCGAGAAGGCCGACATGCGAGATCTCCTGCTCGCCCGCAAGGCGATTGCCGCGCAGCGACGCGAATCCAGCCCGCACGCGAAGCTGGCCTCGCTGTATCGGCATCGGTCCTGGTCGCTGCGCGCGCTGGCGGGTGTCGTCGCGGCGGGCATGTTGTGGTCGGCGGTCAACGTCCAGCACAACATCGCTCCCGGCGGCGCGACCGATCCGCTCTACTGGTTCAGCTACCTGCTCGAAGGCATGATCAGCGTCTGTCTGATCATCATCATGATCGGCACGAACAAGGTCGCCGAATGGGGTGTGATCGACAACCGCCGCCAGGTCGCGACGGCCGAAGTCGCCCTGCTGGCGCTGACCGTCAGCCTCAACACCTATCCCTACTTGCGCGCGGGCGCCTGGTACGACGCGGCCGTGCACGCCATCGCGCCGGTGATGATCGGTGTCGCGCTGCTCATCCACGACGCCGCGAGCGCTCGCTACGGCCTCGCCATCGCCAGGGCCACCGAGCAGGTCCGTGACCTGCCCGACCCGGCCGAGCAGATCCGGCTCACGCTGCCCAGATACCGCGCGCCGGTCGCGCCCGAGGCGCCGAGCGCTCCACCCGAACAGAGGCACTACGAACCGCCTCCTGTTGTCGCGGCGCCCCCGGAGGAGATCGTCGAGCAGGACGTGGTCGAGGTCGCCGAAATCCAGTTCCTGCCGGAGGTCTCCGACGAGCAGCCCGTGGCCACGGTGAAAGCCGAGAAGAAGCGGCCGCCGGTCGAGGCGCCCCGCAAGCCCGTGCTGCCCGAGTCCATCGAAGATCTCGACGCGATGGCGGCTTTCGACGCGCGCCCCACGTCGCCGGTGCAGGTCAAGGACACCGACGTCATCGTCACCAATGGCGGTGCGCCCGCCGCCAACGGGAAGAAGCTCGCTGCGAACGAGCCCGCACCGGTATCGGCCGCGAAGGCCGAGTCCCGGCCGGCCGCGCGCGTGCCCGCCGAAGACTCCGCGGCGAAGGTGGTCGTCCGGCAGACGCCGCCGGCCAAGCCGCGTACGCCGGTGGCCGAGGCGGAGGTCTCGACGGCCGAGATCCCGGCCGTCACCCGGCAACCGCTGGCGGACAGCAAGAGCGACAGCTCGACGCCGGAGCCGAAGAACGGCAAGGACAGCCCCGCGTCCGACGTCGCGCAAGCGCCGACGGCTCGCCCGCCGGACATCTACGACACCGGTTCGTTCCGCGTCGCCGACATCCTCGAGCAGGAACTCGCCGAACTGCAGGCCGAACGCCGCCGCGCCCGCACCAGCAGGCAGCGTTCCGCCTCCACCGCGGGTCGCGAGTCCTAGCGAGTACGCCCCCCGGTAAGGATGCCCGCCGGCGCACCACGCGCCCGGCGGGCATCGGCGTCTTCCGGTCGGAATACGCTGGGATCGTCAGGATTCCGGGTCGGACAAAGGCGCTGTCTTCGCCCACTCCGCCCACTCGGCGAGGGCGTCGTACAGTCGGACCGCGGCTTCGACCGTGACACGCATCGAGCGGGTCTGCGGGGAGTCGCCGAAGTCCCCGCGGTCTTTGGCGTTCGCGTACTCGCGGTAGATTTCCGCCTTCTCCCGGTAGAACCGGGCTTCCCTGGTGAGGTGCGCCTCCAGTTCGTCGGAGTTCAACAGCCAGAAGAACAACGAGCGCAGGACCGGTTCCAGACGGATGGTGTGGTCCACATCGACGTGCACCAGCCAGCGGCGCAACTCGGCGACGCCGTCGTCGGTGATGCGGTACTCCTTGCGCCGGCGCGGGCCCTCCGCCGCCGCCTCGACCAGTCCTTCTTCCGCGAGCCTGGTCAGCTCCCCGTAGATCTGGGGATGCTTGGCGGGCCAGATCGCGCCGAGCATCTCCTCGAATCGGCGCGTCAGGTCGTAGCCACTGCCGGGCTGGTCGGCGAGAAGTCCGAGTAACCCGTGACGCAGTGACATCGACGCTCCCTATTCCGTGATCAGTGGCCCGGCTGGAGCGTACCTCTGTCGTTCTGCCGTAGTTCACCGTCTTGACTGTTCCAACATGTAGATTTATACATGTTGCAAGGAACATGTGGTTGCCTACTTATGGAGGCTGATATGACGACTCAGAGTTCGAAGGCGGTGCTGATCACCGGTGCGGGCGGCGGAATCGGTTCCGCCACCGTCGAGGCATTCGCCGCGCGGGGCTACCGCGTCTACGCCGGAGTGCGGACGCTGCGAAACGCCCCCCGGTTCGGGCACGCGAACGTCGTGCCGGTGGAACTCGATGTGACCGACAGCGCGGGCGTTCGCCATGCGCTCGACGCGGTCGCGGCCGACCGTGGCCCAGCCGGGTTACAGGTGCTGGTGAACAACGCGGGCGTCATCGTGCAGGGGCCGCTGGAGCTGGTCCCCGACGCGGAACTGCACCGGCAGTTCGACATCAACGTCTACGGCCCGCACCGGGTCCTGGTGGCCGCACTTCCGCTGTTGCGGGCTGGCGGCGGCCGGGTGATCAACATCAGCGCGGCGAGCGCTCGCACCGCGATGCCGTACCTGGGACCGATCTCGGCGAGCAAGGCCGCGCTCGAATCGTTGTCCCACGCGGCCCGCGTCGAGCTCGCGCCCTGGGGCATCCCGGTCTCTGTGGTGGAGCCGGGCGCGCTCGAGACGACGATCTTCGCCAAGGCCGAATCGGCTGCGCGCGAAGCACTCTTGCTGGCCGACGCCGACCGTGTCGAGCTCTACCGCGCACGATTGGCCGCCGTCGATAAGGCGCTGGCGGAACAGAAGACACGGCCGGTCGGCACGGTGGTCGACGCGATCGTGCGGGCAGCCGAGGCCAGGCGGCCCAAAGACTGCTACGTCGCGAGTTCGGACGCACGCATGCTGCGGATGCTCGCGTATCTGCCTTTCCGCCTGCGCGATCGGGTGATCGCCGGTGCATTGGGCTTGGGCAAATCCGACGTAGCGGCCGGAGCGGCGCGATGAGCCGGATCGTGTTCGCCGGAGCCACGTCCGGGCTGGGACGGCAAGCGGCACTGCGGCTGGCGAAGGACGGCCACGACCTCGTGCTGGTCGGCCGCGACGCGGACAAAGGCGCGCGGCTGGCTCGCGAGACCGGTGGCCGGTTCGTGCGCGCCGATCTGGCGGTCTCGACGGGTATCGACCACGTCGCGGAGCAGGTCGCCGAGCGGTTCGACGGCGTGGACATCTTGATCAACAACGCCGGTGTCATGACGCCCGAACGTCGCGTGACCGGCGAGGGAATCGAGCTGAATCTCGCCGTCCATCATCTCGCGCCGTTCTCCCTGACCGGACGACTGCTGCCGTTGCTGTGTCGCGGCGGCGGCCGGGTGGTCAACGTCAATTCCGAAGGCCACCGGCAGTCGATGTTCCGCGCGGGCCCGGTGCGCATCGACTTCGACGACTTGCCGAGCGAGCGGAACTTCGACCCGTTCGTGACCTACAGCCGTACCAAGTTGGCCAACCTGTTGTTCACCTACGAACTGCGTCGCAGGTACCCGCAATTGACTGTGGCCGCATTGCATCCCGGCTTCGTGCGCACCGACCTCGGCCGAGAATTCCCACGGGCGCGGGTGGCGATGCTGCACCTGACGGCATTGTCCGCGCGGCAAGGCGCCGCGCCGGTCGTCCACCTGGCGACGACGCGGGATCTGGTGAACGGGGCCTATTACAACCGCTTCACCGAGACGCGCAGCTCGGACGCGTCCTACGACCGGGATACCGCGCTGCGGCTGTGGGAGGTGACCGAACGGCTGCGTGGCCCGTTCGCCGCCCCGGTTCGGGATCCCTCGCTCGACTGCTGAGAGCGGATCTGCCGAGGGCAGCAGGGGAACGGTCCGGCGCCACGCGTGCGGCACCGTGGAGCCATGGCTCACGATGACAAGACTCCGATGTTCAGCTGGCGGGCACGCGAGCAACTGCTCAGTCGCCGCATCGTCGTGCTCGACGGCGCGCTCGACGACGACAACGGGACGCTGCTGATGACCCAGCTGCTCACGCTCGCCGCCGAGGATCCCGAGGCGGGTATCTCACTGTGGATCCATTCGCCGGGCGGATCGGTCCCCTCGATGCTCGCCATCCGCGACGTCATGCGGCTGGTGCCGTGCGAAGTCTCCACGCTCGCGCTCGGATTGGCTTGCAGCGCAGGACAATTTCTCTTGTCGTCGGGCACCAAGGGTAAACGTTTCGCGCTGCCGCACGCCCGGGTGCTGATGCACCAGGGATCGGCGGGCATCGGCGGCACGGCCGTCGACGTCGAGGTCCAGGCCGACGATCTGCGCTACACCGTGGACACCGTGCTCGGGATCATCGCCGAGGACACCGGCCAGCCGTTCGATCGGATCTACGAGGATTCGCTGCACGACCGATGGTTCACGGCCGCGCAGGCCAAGGAGTACGGCTTCATCGACCACATCGTCGACTCGTTCGGGCAGGTCGTCCCGCAACGCCAGCGAATCGGGATCTCGGCATGATCGGTCAGCCCCGGAGGCGGCAGCGCAGCGTGACCACGGAGGGGCCCGATCATGCCGGAAGCGGGCACAGCATGATCGGTCAGCCCCTGAGGCGGCAGCGCGGCGTGACCACGGAGGGGCCCGATCATGCCGGAAAGGACACAGCATGAGCACCTACACCATCCCGAATGTGATCGCGCAGCATCCGCGTGGCGGGGAGCGGATCACCGACATCTACTCCCACCTGCTCGCCGAGCGCATCGTCTACCTCGGCACGCCGATCGACTCCGGGGTCGCCAACGCGCTCATCGCGCAGCTGCTGCACCTGGAATCGGAGAGCGCGGAGCAGGAGATCAACCTCTACATCAACTGCGAGGGCGGCGATCTGTCCTCCATGCTCGCCGTGTACGACACCATGCAGCACATTCGTTCGCCCATCCAGACCACCTGCGTCGGCCAGGCGATCGCGGTCGGCGCGGTGCTGCTTGCGGGCGGCGAGCCGGGCCGTCGCGCCATGCTCCCGCACGCCAGGGTGGTGCTGCACCAACCCGCCGCACGTGGACAGGGCGCGATTCCCGACCTGATCCTGCAGGCCGACGAGCTGGTGCGGTTGCGGGCGGAGATCGAGTCGATCCTGTCCCGGCACACCGGGCAGTCGGTGGAGCGACTTCGGCACGACACCGACCGCGACCGGGTCTTCACCGCGTCGGCCGCGATCGAGTACGGCCTGGTCGACCAGGTCCTGGGACGGCGCGACTGATCAGGCCGCCAGCGCCATCAGCGTGGGCCCGGTGCCGGAAAGCGGCGCCGACCGCGGCAGGAGGGCGATCCTGCGGCGCGCGCGGAGTTCGTCCGCCACCTGGCCGGTGAGCTCACCCAGCGTGGTGGCGAGCGATCCGGCCAGGGCGGCGATCATCTCGCTCGACGGCTCCTTGCGTCCCCGCTCGACCTCCGACAGATACTGCGGGGAGATACCCGCCCGCCGGGCCGTCTCGACCAGCGTCTCGCCGCGGTCCTGCCGCAGGGTGCGCAACTGTTCGCCGAGCACCTCGCGCCACAAGGGTTCCGGCGGCGTTCGCGAGTCCGGTTGAGGGGTGCGGTCATCGCGTCCACCGGGAATCGAGTGCAGTCTCGGGTGCTCGCTCATGAGCAGAGCGTACGGTTCCGGGCCGCCGGAGTGCCCGGCATTACGCTCAGGGCGGACGAGCGGCGGGTCTTCGCGAATTCGGCGTGGTCGTCGCGGTAATCGGCGCGGAGGCGAGCATGATGGGAAACCGTGCCCGAGAACTCGAAAGTCCCCGATCTGAAACCGCGCAGCCGTGACGTCACCGACGGGCTGGAGAAGACCGCCGCTCGCGGGATGTTGCGCGCGGTCGGCATGGGCGACGACGACTGGGAGAAGCCGCAGATCGGCGTGGCCTCCTCGTGGAACGAGATCACGCCCTGCAATCTGTCTCTGGAGCGACTCGCCCGGGGCTGCAAGGACGGCGTCTTCTCCGGCGGCGGCTTCCCCATGCAGTTCGGCACCATCTCGGTGTCCGACGGCATCTCCATGGGACACGAGGGGATGCACTTCTCCCTGGTCTCACGTGAGGTGATCGCCGACTCCGTCGAGACGGTGATGCAGGCCGAGCGGCTCGACGGTTCGGTGCTGCTGGCCGGCTGTGACAAATCGCTGCCCGGGATGCTGATGGCCGCGGCCCGGCTGAACCTGGCGAGCGTGTTCCTGTACGCGGGGTCGATCCTGCCCGGCATCGCGAAGCTCTCCGACGGCAGCGAGCGCGAAGTGACGATCATCGACGCCTTCGAAGCGGTCGGCGCCTGCGCCCGAGGGTTGATGAGCCGTGACGACGTCGCCGCGATCGAGCGGGCGATCTGTCCCGGCGAAGGCGCATGCGGCGGCATGTACACCGCCAACACCATGGCCAGCGCGGCCGAGGCGCTGGGCATGTCGCTGCCCGGCAGCGCGGCGCCGCCCGCGACCGACCGGCGCCGCGACGGTTACGCCCGCCGCAGCGGCGAGGCCGTGGTCGAGTTGATCCGCCAGGGCATCACCCCGTCGGACATTCTCACCAAACCCGCTTTCGAGAACGCGATCGCGGTCGTCATGGCGTTCGGCGGCTCCACCAATGCCGTGCTGCACCTATTGGCCATCGCGCACGAGGCGAATGTCGACCTGTCGCTGGACGACTTCGCGCGCATCGGTCGCCGTGTGCCGCACCTGGCGGACGTCAAGCCCTTCGGCAACCACGTGATGACCGATGTGGACCGGATCGGCGGCGTGCCGGTCATGATGAAAGCCTTGCTCGATGCCGGGTTGCTGCACGGCGACTGCCTGACCGTGACGGGACGGACGGTGGCGGAGAACCTGGCCGACATCACCCCGCCGGACCCCGACGGCAAGGTGATCCGCGCGATGGCCGCGCCGATCCATCCGACCGGTGGCATCACCATCCTCTCCGGTTCTCTCGCGCCGGATGGCGCCGTGGTCAAGTCGGCGGGTTTCGACTCCGACGTGTTCACCGGCACGGCACGGGTTTTCGATCGGGAACGGGCCGCGATGGACGCCCTCGAAGACGGCACGATCGCGGCCGGCGACGTGGTCGTCATCCGGTACGAGGGGCCGAAGGGCGGTCCCGGGATGCGCGAGATGCTGGCCATCACCGCGGCCATCAAAGGCGCGGGCCTGGGCAAGGACGTGTTGCTGCTCACCGACGGGCGGTTCTCCGGCGGCACCACGGGCCTGTGCGTCGGGCACGTCGCGCCGGAAGCCGTCGACGGCGGCCCGATCGCCTTCGTGCGTGACGGCGACCCCATTCGGCTCGATGTCGCCGAGGGCACGCTCGACCTGCTGGTCGATGCCGACGAACTCGCCCGCCGCCGCGCCGGCTGGGAACCGTTGCCGCCCCGCTACACCCGCGGCGTCCTGGCCAAGTACACGAAGCTGGTGGGCTCGGCCTCGATCGGTGCCGTCTGCGGCTGACGGATGCTCGATGCCGCGCACGACAGGGCCGAGTATCGAGGCCGCGCAGGCTGAGAACCGTTGCCGCCGATTGCATCGCAATGTCGTATCGAAGTACGCGGAGCTGGTGGCCCGGGCTCGATCAGGGCTGTGCGGCTGAGGAATTCGGTGCAGCGCAAGGCATCCGGTCTAGTACTGCGACCGCGCCTAGCTCTGTGAACTGGTTGTACGGCTCGACGGCTCGCCGCCAGTCGAGCTACGGAGGAGGGGATGGGTCGGGCCCGCGCGGGGGAATCTCCCACCGCGCGGGCCGCTTTGCGTGACCGCGCGGATCCCTAGCCGGCGGCGGCTCGGGCGATCAACTCACCGACTGCGTCGGGAGCGGACACCGAGACCGCGTGCGAGGCCGAGACCTCGACGATTTCGGCGCTCGCGCGTTCGGCCATGAACCGCTGCGCTTCCACCGGAATGTTCTTGTCCTCGCCGGTGACCAGCGCGAACGACCGGATGTCCCGCCAAGCGGTGGCGGTCGCGGGCTGTTGCAACGCGTCGAGGGCGACCGGTCGCTGGGTCGCGGCCATCAGCTCGGCCGTGGCGGCGGGCACGTCGGCGGCGAACTGCCGGTGGAATTCCGCCTGCCGGATGTAGAGCTCGGTACCAGTGCCCCCGTCGGGAAGCGGATAGGACGCGGCCCGGGTAGTGGGCCCGAGCGTCGATCCGGGGAACTTGTCGGTCAATTGCAGTGCGCTCTCGCCCACATCCGGAATGAACGCGGCGATATAGACGAGCGCTTCGACGTCGCTCCGTCCGGCGGCGGCCACCGTGATGACGCTTCCGCCGTAGGAATGGCCGACCAGAACGCTCGGCCCTTCCACGGAATCGAGTACCGACGCGACATAGGCTGCGTCACTGTCCAGACCGCGCAGTGGATTAGCGGCCGCGATCACGGGATGTCCCTGTGCGCGCAGCCGTTCGATGACCCCGTTCCAGCTGGACGAGTCGGCGAACGCGCCGTGGACCAGCACGATGGTCGGCGTGGAAGGACTGACGGGCTCGGTGCTCACAAGTGTGGTTCCTTCGAATCGGGTGGTCGGGGACCGGTCAGTCGGTGTACAGCGCGGACCGCAACGTCGCGACGGCCTGCGCCACCGCGGCTTTGGCGGCATGGGTGTCGTGCAGCGAGTTGACCATCACGAAGTCGTGGACGATCCCGCCGTAGCGCACCTGGGTGACCGGCACGCCCGCGGCGCGCAACTTGCCCGCGAAGGCCTCGCCCTCGTCGCGCAGCACGTCGGCTTCGGCGGTGATGACCAGCGCGGGCGGCAGCCCGGCCAGTTGCTCGGTGGTCGCCCGCAGCGGTGAGACGGTGATCTGCGCGCGCTCGTCGGCACTGGTGGTGTACTGATCCCAGAACCACTTCATGCCCTCGCGGGTGAGGAAGTAGCCCTCGGCGAACTGCTGGTAGGAGCCGGTGTCGAAGTTGGCGTCGGTGACCGGGTAGAACAGCACCTGCTGAACGAAGGAGACGTCGCCGCGCTCCTTGGCCATCAGGGTCAGCGCGATGGCCATGTTGCCACCGACCGAGTCACCCGCGATCGCGATCCGGGACGAGTCGAGGCCCTTCGCCGCGCCCTCCGCGGTAACCCACTGCGCCACCCGGTAGGACTGCTCGTTGGCCACGGGATACCGCACATCGGGCGACCGGTCGTATTCGGGGAAGACCACGGCGGCGTGCGTGCCGACGGCCAGGTCGCGAACCAGGCGGTCGTGGGTGTGCGCGTCGCCGAAAACCCATCCCGCGCCGTGGGTGTAGATGATCACCGGCAGCGTTTCGGTGACGCCCTGCGGCTTGACGATCCGAACCCGCACCGAGCCCGTCGGGCCGCCCTCGACCGTGATCCACTCCTCGTCGACCTCGGGCTTGAAGATCGGCGCGTCCTGCACGGAGTCCACCGCCTTGCGCCCCTCCTCGGGCGGGAGCTGGTAGAGGAACGGCGGCTGCGAGGTCGCGTCGACGAACTCCTGCGCCGCCGGTTCGAGCGAGATGCCCAGCGGGTTACCTGACATGATCGTGCCTCTCGTAGAAGTGGTGGAAACTGCGGTTATTCAGGCGGATTGATCGATCGCGCCGGTGATGACGGCCACGACTTCGTCAGGGTGGGTCTGCATCACCAGGTGTGGTCCGTCGATCTCGACCACCGCGCGCATTCCGGCTCGCTGGTAGCCGAATCGTTCGACGTCGGGATTGATGGTGCGGTCGGCGCCGGACACGATGCCCCAGGCCGGTTTCGTCTTCCACGCGGCCGCCGAGGCGGGCTCGGTGAACGCGAACGCCGACAGCGGCCGCTGCGAGACCGCGAGGACCGCGGCCTTCGCCGGGTCCAGGCCCGCGGCGAAGACATCGGGGAACGCGTCGATGGCGACCGAGACGTCCGTGCCGGGCTCGTCACCCTCGATCGGGTACGGCGCGTAGACGAGGTTGGCCGCCAGATCGGAATCCGGGAATCCGCCCTGTAATTGCCCGAGGCTCTCGCCTTCTTCCAGGGCGTAACCGGACACGTAGACCAAGCCCACCACGTTGTCGGCGACGCCTGCCACGGTGATGACGGCGCCGCCGTAGGAGTGGCCGGCCAGCAGGACGGGGCCGTCGATCCGTTCCACGAACGACTTGATGTAGGCCGCGTCCGCCGACAGGCTGCGGTTGAACACCGGCGGAACCACGACGCGATGGCCCTGGTCGAGCAGCCGTGCGGTGACGGGGGACCAGCTCGAGGCGTCGGCGAAGGCGCCGTGCACCAGAACGATGGTCGGACTTGCCGGGGCGGACATCGGTTTCCTTTCTCCAGCGCTCGGTGAGCGGCGCTGTGGCCGACTCAGTCTCGGCCGTAGGCCCCGCCGCGCGCCCCTCCCCACGGGCCACAAAAGCCTCCGTTCAGGACACGGCCTGCTCCAGCGCCGGATCGATCCGGGCGGTCGACCGGAAACGCTGCTGGTACTTGCGCGGGGAAATGCCAACGCGTGCCACGAAGGCCCTGCGCAACGCCTCGCTGGTGCCGTACCCCGCGGCCATGGCGGTCTCCGTCACGCTGTATCCGGCGTGCAGCATGTCCCTGGCCGTGCCGAAGCGGATGAACGCGACGTATTCCGCGGGCGAGCGTTCCAGTTCCGCGCGGAACAGCCGGGTCAGATGCCGGACGCTGACCCGCGCGTGGGCGGCCAGCGTCTGCACCGTATGCGGATACGCCGGGTCCGCGCAGATCAGATCCACCACCCTGCGCACCAGCGGGCTGCGCGGCGCCGGTCCGGTCAGCGACGCGGAGAACTGTGACTGACCGCCCGCGCGCTGCATGTAGACCACCAGCGCCTGCGCGACGCGCCGCGCGACGTCGGCGCCGTGGTCCTCTTCGACCAGCGCCAGCGCGAGATCGACGCCCGCGGCGACCCCGGCCGAGCTGTACAGATTGCCGTCCCGCACGAAGATCGCGTCCGGGTCCACCTCGATCGACGGATAGCGTCGCGCGAGCTCGGTCGTGAATTTCCAGTGCGTCGTCGCGCGGCGCCCGTCGAACAGGCCCAGATCGGCCAGGACGAACGCACCGCTGCAAATGGACGCCAGCCTGCGGGTGTTGCAGGAAAGATGCCGCGCGGCCGCCAAGACCTCCGGTGTCATGAACTTCCCTGGTGGCAGCTCGCTGCCCGGAATCACCACGGTGTCGAAACGACCCGCGTCGGCCGCCGCGCAGCTCACCTCCACCCGCGCGCCGATCGAGGTCTGCGCGTCCTTGCCGTCGGCCGAGACCAGCACCACCTCGTACCCCGCCACCGACTGATCGGCCTCGACGAACACCTCGGCGGGCCCGACGAAGTCGAGCATCTTCACGCCGTCGAATACCAGGATGCCCACCCGTTTGCTGGGCGAGGCGGCGAAGTTGTTGGACATGTCACCATTATTGTGGAGGCACGGCTCCAGAACAAGCGATGTGCCGCAGTTCGCACGCCGATTGGTACGGTGAGCACATGGGACGGCCGCGACGATTCGACGAGTCGAACCTGCTCGACGCCGCGACCGAGTTGTTCTGGTCGAAGGGTTTCGACAGCACTTCGGTGGAAGACGTCTCGCTCGCGACCGGCGTCGGGAACGGGAGCATCTACGCCGCCTACGGCAGCAAGCGCGGACTGTTCCTGGCCGCGTTCGAACGCTATTGCGAGGGCCGTGCGCGTCTGGTGCGCGATGCCATCGGTTCGGCGGGCGGTTCGGCGCGCTCCGCGGTGCGCGCGCTGTATCAAGCGATCATCGAAGACTGCGCGGCGCAACCGGATCGGCGCGGTTGCCTGATGATCAACAGCATCGCGCAGCTCGGCACTCGGATCCCCGAAGTCGCCACCATCGGCAGCCGCACCACCACCGAGATGGAGCGGGGCGTCGCCGACCGGCTGCGGCCCGCGATGCACGACGCGGGAGACGACGACGAAGCCACGCTCTCGGCGGTCAGCGCCGCTGTCGTGGTGGTCGCCCAGGGCCTGATCCAGCTCAGTCGTCAGGGATTTCCCGCACAGCGGCTGCACGAGATCGCCGATGTGTCGAGCGCGGCCTTACCGCGGGAATGGGCCGATCAGCTCGTGCACTGACCCGGGACGTCGATCGCCGTGCGTTCAGGGCAGTGTGCCCGCCGCGCGCCCGTTGGTGACCCGCAGGAGGTCGAGCTTCCCCGCGTCCTCGCTGCCGCCTGCCGCCGTGTAGGTGACCATGCGGAGGTCGGCGCCCGGAACGACGAGGACGTCGCAGTCGAGGGTGATGTCGCCGAGCTCGGGATGCCGGACCGTCTTCCGATCGCTGGTGTGCTGCGACGCTGTCGCCGTCGTCCACAGCTGGGCGAATGCGGCGGAGGTGTCGCGCAATTCCCGCACGAGACGATCGAGTCCCGCGTCGGCGGGATAGCGGGACACCGCGTCCCTGAGATCGGCCACGATCGACGCCGCGAAGGCGCCGTGCGCGCGGTCGGACCGGAACGGACGCATCGAGGCGCGGGCCGCGCCGGTGCCGAAAACCGCACGGGCGAGGTTGCGCTCGCCGACCGGGACCAGCGCGGGGTCACCGTGCAGCCCGCTCCACATGCCGTTCCACCACAGCAGCGTCCAGTCGGCGCCGAACACCCCGATCGGGACGTCGCCGAGGCGGGCGGTGAGCCGTTGGATGCCCGGCGGGACATGCGTGCCGATCGTCCCGTCCCGCGGGGGCAGCAATCCGGCTGCGCGATACAGCTCGTCGCGCTCGGTCCTGGACAGTTGCAGGGCCCGCGCGAGGGCGCCGACCACCTGCGCGGAGGGGTTGCGCGCGCGACCCTGCTCCAAGCGCAAGACGTAGTCGACCGAGAGTCCGGCCAGCTGCGCGAGCTCCTCACGGCGCAATCCCGGAGCACGACGGCCGCCGGTCACCGGGAACCCGGCGTCGGCGGGCGCGAGACGATCCCGCCAGGCGTGCAGGAGCGCGCCGAAAGCGGAGCGAGCGGAAGCCATGCGCTCATTCTCGCCGCCGCGCGCCGCATCAGCCTGGGTACTGTCAGTCCTGGTGACGGGCGCGGCACTGGCTGCCGAGGGCCGCGGCGGCGACCATCGAGGCGACCGACGGGCTGTCATCAAGTGAAGGAGCCGCTATGCCCTCGACCATCGTGATGACCGGGGCGAGTCGCGGGATCGGCCGCGTCGCCGCGGAGCGCATCGTGCACGCGGCGCCGCAGGCGCATCTCGTCGTCGCCGCACGCGGGTCCACCGGTGCGCGACTCGCGGCCGAACTCGGCGCGGGCGGACACCGGGTCTCGCACGTCCCGGCGGACCTCGATTCGCTGGACAGCGTGCGATCGGCCGCGGACGAGATCCGCAGCAGGCTCGACCTGGGCGAGCTGCCGCCGCTGCACGGTTTCGTGGGCAATGCGGGAATCCAGTACACGAACGCGCTCACCGAAGGGCCGGACGGATTCGAGTCCACCTTCACCGTCAATGTGCTCGCCAACCACCTGTTCATCCGCCTGCTCGAGGATCGCTTCCGCACTCCGTCGCGCATCGTGATCACCGTGAGCGACACTCACTTCGGCGACTTCCGGCACAACTTGGGCATGGTGCCAGGCCCGGTCTGGCGGTCCGCGGACGTCCTCGCCCGCCCCGGCGCGTTCTCCGAGCCGGGCACCACCGCCGCCGGGCGCACCGCGTACTCGACGAGCAAACTCGCCGCCATCCACCTCCTGCACGAGTACGCCCGCCGCCTGCCGGACGGCATCGATGCCATCGGCTTCAACCCGGGCTTCGTCCCCGGCACCGACCTCGCTCGCAACGCGGGTCGGGTCTCCCGGTTCGCGATGCGCCGCGTCCTGCCGGTATTGACCCGCACGCCGTTCGCGACCAGCCGCGCTGCCGCCGGGCGCCATCTCGCGGACGTCGTCCTCGGCGCCACCGCCGCGCCGACCGGCTCCTACGTCGACCGCGACCGGGTCGTCCGCTCGTCGGAGGAGTCGTACGATCCGCCGCGCGAAGCCGAACTCTGGGACGCTGTCGAGCGGCTCATCGCGCCTTACGCGGCCTGAGCCGGCGCAACTGCCCCTCCTGATCGGCAGAACCGGCCGGGTGATCGGAGAGAACTCGACGCAGGTCTTCAAAGCCGGGTAGGTCGAACCGCTCCGGGTCACCGAGCGTCTCTCCGCGAGTCACCTCACAGGTAGGGGAAGCAATCGATATCGCGGTGCGTCAGGCAGGGTTGCTCGACGGGCCGCAGCCAGCGGGCGGGGACTCGCAGCGGTTCGACTTCGGGCAGGCGCACGGGCCGATCCTCGCCGTCGAACAAGGTCCCGCGCACCCGGAACACACCCATCGGCAGTCCGAGCGCGTCGGCTTGCTCGCTGGTCAGGACCACCGCGATGCGGGAGTTCGCGGTGATCCGCAGCCCTTCGACGGTGGTCGGCTCGCTGGTGTGGTCGATGCCGGTGACGGTGAGCCGGAACCGGCCGCCGCGCAGCCACGACCACGCCCACGTGAGCGAACCCGGCTGGTCGCAGTCGGGGTAGCGACTGCGTGGCAAGCGCTGCGGGACCAACACCATATAGGTGCACCCGACCTCGATATCGCGGGTCCGCATACCTTTCAGGGTGGCCGCAGCATCGGCTCATCGCAAGGAAACCAGCAAATCAGCGCTACACCGGGGCGGACCCGAAGGCGTAGGCGCAACCGGCCGCCGAAACCGCGCCGGAGTCGAGTATGAAAGCCGCCGCGCGGGGTAGGCGACAGGTGTGCGACTGGGTGTGCTGGACATCGGTTCGAATTCCGCGCAGTTTCTGGTGGTGGACGCCTCTCGCGGGGCGCCTCCGTTGCCACTGCGCGCGTTGAAGGAGCCGGTGCTGCTCGGCGAAGACATCGACGCGGCCGGGGTGATCACCGCGGACGGGGCGCAGCGGGTCGCCGACGCCGTCGAGCGGGTGCTGTCGGGCGGCCCTGCGCGGGGTCTCTCCGGCACGCGCGAGTCAGATCCTGGCCGGAGCGATGGTGGCGGACGCGACCATGGCGGCACTGGACATCGACTGCCTGGAAGTGAGCCCGTGGGCCTTGCGAGAAGGGGTCGTCCTGGAACACATCTCCACGCGCGTCGACAGTGACCGGACGCTGCCGTTGCACGCGCTCGAGCTGCCGCGGCACGGCCCGGAGTCCCCGGTCAGCGTGCTCCCGCGACGGGTGTGATCAGGGGGATCAGCGGTTGCCGAACACTTTGCCGCCGAATCGTCCGAATGCGGCATTCATCAGTGGCGAGCGGGTGACCGTCACTTTGAGGCGGTTCAGAATGGGGGCGATGGGGCGGGGGTCGACGTCGCGAAGCGCCTCGGTGAGCAGGCGGACGGGTTCGGCGCAGGAGTCGTAGCGGTCACCGGGGGCTTTCGCGAGTGCCCGGTGCAGGATCGCGTCGACCTCGGGCGGGATCCAGCGGTGCTGCGCGGAGAGCGCCGGGGGAGGCTCCTGCAGCTGCGCTTCGGCGGTGGCCATGAGGTTCACGCGAGAGAACGGCGTGTGGCCGGTGAGCAGCTCGACGGCGGAACAGGCCAACGCGTACTGGTCGGTGGCCGGTGACACCGTCTCCGCCCGCAGCAGTTCCGGCGCGGCATACGGCACCGATACGACGACGAACCCGTTGGTGGCCAAAGGCGGTTCCGGCCGATCCAGCCACCGCGCCGAATCGAAATCCGAGATCTTCACCGTCGACTCGTCCGTCCCGACCAGCACGTTCGCCGGTTTCACGTCGAGATGGACCACTCCGTTGGCGTGCGCGAAATCCAATCCCGCCGCGACGTGTGTCAGTACGTGGAGCACCCGCCGCAGGTCCGGGTACCGATGCGGTGAACGCACCAATGTCGAACCCGTCGCGCCCGCCACGTACTCGTGTGCCGACCACAGCCTGCCGTCGGTTTCCCCGTGCGTGTACATCCGCACGATGTCGGGGTGTCGCAACGCCGACAAGATGTCGAACTCGTGCACGAATCGGGCGCGCGCCTCGGGTGACCGACTGTCCTCGGGCCCCAAGATCTTCAAGGACACCGGGCGTGACCACTCCGGATCCTCGGCCAGGTACACGTGGCTGCTGCCACCGTGTCCCAGCGGGGCCCGCACGACGAAGCCCGCGAACTGGTCACCTGGTTCTAGCAGCACCGCCTCACCATAGTGCGACGACCCCAGCCGCACGCCGGTGTTTGCCTTCGGTGTGCCCAACGGCACTGCGCCCGCCCGGTAAGCGCGATGCTGCCCGCCGACGCGCGGCCTGCGGGACGCGAGACTGCTCCCGCCGGCCCGAAGGTCGTGGCACGACACATCAGGCCGACGGGCAGCACGGCGGTGGGTCAGACGAGGGTGATCTTGAGGGTGTAACCGGCCGCCGAGCCGTCGGCGGAGGTGACGAGGATCTGGTAGTCGTTGCCGTCGGCGACGAGATCGGCGTGCGGTGCCTCGTTGGCGACCTGCGGCCCGATCAGCGGGGCCACCGAGACGCGGGCATTGCCCGCGACGTCGAAGCTCAGGCGCTGCCCCGGCGCGGTGGCGATGGAGTAGCTGTCGGCCTTGCCCTGCCCGACGTTGCCGCTGATCTCGGCGCTGTTCTGGCCGGGAGCGATCTGCAGGCGTTGCACGACGCCGGGAACCGAAGGAATACCGGGCGCGGCCTGGGCGGTCGCCGCCCCTCCGGCCGCGGTGAAGCTGACGACGGCGAGCACCGCGGGCACGGTACCCACCAACGAACGAATCAGTCGAGAAGCGGTCATGGGCACCATCTTTCCTCAGCGCGGGTGCGAGATCTCATGCGGCTGCGGTAAACCGATGGCTACGCCTGGGGATCGCGCGTGATCACCGCACAGACGAAGGCGCCCCAGTGACCGATCACGGATGGAAACACCGGCAATGAACGGGAGATGTCGGTGCCTCATGCCACACTGGCGGTGTAGTCACCTGGCCAGAGGAGAACGAATTGGCCGACATTGATGACCGCCCCGTGGTGCGACTGGTCGCGCATTGCCGTCGCTGTCACGGTTGGCTGCTGTCGCCACAATCGGTCGCACAAGGAATCGGCCCGACCTGTGCGATACGTGAGCGCGCGGAGCTGCGCGCCCAATCTACCCGAGAGCTCACTCTTTTCGATGTCGCGGCGTAGCCGGGGTTCGGTGCGTTGTCCGGCCGACCCGGAGATGCTGACCGGGCCGTCCCGCATCGAGTCCATAGCCGAGCTGTGGCATGGGGAGCGAGACGGCCCGGCGGGCCGATGCGTTCAGGTCGTCGCGATCAGAATCTGTTCCGATTCGGCCGGTCGCAGCCCGTCGGTCCGGTCGGCGAAGTAGCGGCCGGTCAGCTCCGCGGCGGGGACGTGACGGGTGGCGGCGAATCCCGCGTCTTCGGCCAGCCGCACCATTTCCTCGGGACGGAAGAAACTGATGAACGGCGTGCCGGATCGGCGGGCGCCCTCCTCGGCGAATCCGCGCATGACCTGTTCATCGGCGTCGACGAGTTCGAGCGGCAGCAGGAAGGTCGTGACCAGAGCGGAGCCCGGCGAGAGCGCCGAAAGTTGCCGCAGAGTAGCGATATTCGCCTCGCGGGTCAGGTACATCGATACACCGGTGGAGGCGACGAGCGCCGGACGGGCGGGGTCGAAACCGGCCTCGAGGAGCCGCTGCCACCACGCGTCCACTTCGAAATCGACCGGAACCAGCCGCAACCACGGCGGGATGTCGAAGCCGAGTTCGCTGAGGCGCTGCCGTTTCCATGCCTGCGGTCCGGGTTGATCGACCTCGAAGACGGTGAACCGTGCGGCCAGCTCCGGTCTGCGCTGGGCGAAGGTGTCCAGTCCCGCGCCGAGTACCACGTACTGATCCACGCCGCGCTCGGCCTGCTCGGCCAGCAGATCCTCTACGAAACGAGCCCGCGACACGATGCCCGCGCGCATCGGCGCGGTGGACCGCGGATCCATGTCCGGGCGGTCCCGCCAGCCGTCCTCGGGCGCGGCCAGGCGTAGGCCGACGCGGTCGTCGAACACGTGCGGTGCCTGGTCGTGCAGCGCGTGCACGGCTCGCCACAGCGCTACCCGGACCGCGGTGCTGTCCGGCGCGATCGTCTCGGGTGTCATTCGGCTCACTCCTCTCCCGGGGCCTGCAGGCTCCATACCCGCCCGTCCGGGTCGTGGACGGTCATCTCCCTCGTCCCGTAATGGGTCGGCTCGAAGTCGGTGCGGATCTCGACACCGTCACCCGGACGTACCTCTGGGCTCGCCACCTTCAGCACCAACCGGGTGCTCGTCTGCTGTGTCGGCGGCACCTCGGCCACGAAGACGTAAGCTCCCTCGCCGTTGCGGAACTGGCCGGAGTTGTGATCGGTCTCGAAGCCGACCGTGAAGCCCAGCCCTTGCAGGAATTTCGCCATCCGGCCCCAGTTGTGGGTCTCCAGGAACACGGCCTCGATGCCATCGGTGGTCATTGTCGATCCTCTCCTTCGTCGTCGAGGTAGGCGCGCAGCGCGGCGGTGACCAGCGCCGACAACGACATCTCCGACTCGATCGCCCGATACTTGACCTGCTTGATCAGCTCGATCGGCAGGTAGACGTTGAACTGCTTCACTTCCTCGGCCACGAGGCAATGCTAGCAAACTAGCATGCTAAGGGACAGGGTTCCAGCATCGCCCGTCGATCGGGTCATCGAACCCGAGTTCGAGCACGACGCCGGTCGCTGTGGTTAGGATGAGCGACGCTCATTTTCCGTGGACGGGCGGGAGGAAGTCATGCCGCCGAAGGCTGTCGGTCAACGTCGTCGCCCCGCGCAGGCGCGGGCCAAAGCGACCAGGGAGCACATCCTGGACACAGCGGCGCGGCTGTTCGGTGAGCGCGGTATCGCCAATACCTCCACGAACAAGATCGCGGCGGAAGCGGGCGTGAGCATCGGCACGGTCTACCGGTACTTCGCCGATCGCGGTGTCCTGGTCGAAGAACTGCTCGAGCGGTTGCTCGAAACGGTGGAGCGGCGTTTCACCCAGCGCGTCTTCGACTTGTCGGGAAAAACGATGCATCAGGTCGCCGCCGACATCCTGGGCGTGATCACCGAAGAGCTGGTGGCCAATGCGAAGTTGGTGCGCGCGCTCGTCGCAGGCGTGCAGTTCTACAGCAGTGGCATTCCCGAGTTCGAACCGCGGCTGCGCCTGCTGGTGAAAGTGATGCTGATCCAAGTGCTCGGTCCGGGCGACGATCACGAGTACGACGTGATGACCTTCGTCGTGATCAATACCGGTTTCGCGGCTGTTTTGCGCGCGTCCGCCCTGGAGGTCGACGACCCCGCGCGGGCGGAGGCGATCGACATGACAGCGCGGATGATCGGCGCCTGGGCCGAAGCCGAGGCGGCGGCGCGCGCCGCCGTTTGAGCAGCTGTGGCGCTCTGCGCAAAAAAGTGAGCACCTGACCATGTATGTGGTGCGCATGAGCTTCCCAAATCGGGCTTTCCTTCATGATCTTTGCTGGTCAGAGCTTATTTTTCCGTTACTTCCCCAGTCGCCGGAAGCGGAGTAGCAGCTGAGTCGGCCTGCGGTTTACCGTTTTTCCACGGACCGAACGGCAGATAGTGCCGCGGACACCGCGAGGTAGTCACGGTCGCCGATCGAGCGCGAACCCGACGCTCCCTCGGTTCCACGGCGACAAGGAGGTCACCAGTGACGATCGAGAGCATCGCCCACGTCGAATCCAACAAGGCGCGGCGCGTCACGCCGCATACACCGAAAACCCACCGGGCCGCCGCGAAGGTCGTCGCGCACCTCATCGATTCCGCCGCGTTGCCCGGCGGCACGGCCGAGGCGGAAGCCGCTGCCGTGGTTCGGATGTGCTTGGAGTGGTCCGTCCAGCGATTGAACGGGCAGGAATCGACCGGACGAACCGACATTCTGCAGACAGCGGCGGCGGGATGGGCCAGGAAGGGGATCCCGATCGACGGCATCCTCCATGCGATCCACGCCGGGTTCAAATTCGGATTGGGCATGCTGTTCGCCGACGAAGACGGCCGCGCCGACCTCATCGCGGGCGCCGCCGTCACGCTCGAGCTCTTGAACCTGATCACCGCGACGGTCAGTAAAGCGTATGTGCGAGAGTGCAAAGCCGTGGCGGCCGAGGACCACGCCGCGACGCACACCTTGACTTCGGCGCTGCTCGGCGGGCACGCGTCCTCGATGATGGCTCGCGAATGCGGAATACCGGTCGCCGACGAGTATTTCGTGCTCGCGGTCGCGGTGCCCGCGCATCCCGACGAAAGCCTTCCCCAGCTCGACAGCCGAGTCGTCGCCCGGCGTAAGCTGCGCCGCCTGCAGTCCGGCCTCGCCGACCTGTTCGACGGCCGGGCGCTGTCGCTTCTGTCGGTCGACGGAGGAACGATCCTCATTCCCACCACCCAGCTCAACGCCCTCGATCTCGACAGCGTGGTCGACAAGCTGTCCGCGGCGGCGCGCGTGCCGGTCACCGCCACCGTCGTGACCGCCGGTCCCCGACAGGTCTCCGTCGCCGCTGCCCAAGCCCATGAGTTGCTCGACACCGTAGAGCAACTCGGACGCGAACCCGGGTTGTACAGATTCACCGAACTGGCGCTGCAATATCAGCTCACCCGGCCCGGCATCGGCCGCGATGTACTCGGCACCCGGGTCGCGCCGCTGATGGAACATCCGGACCTGTTGGAGACGCTGCGGATCCACATCGACAACGACCTCAACCGCCAGCGCACAGCGCGGCAACTCCATGTGCATCCGAACACCGTCGATTACCGGCTGCGCCGAATCGCGCAGCTCACCGGACTCGATCCCGCCGACGCCAGGGGACTGTGGTACCTGCGTTCAGCGCTGATCGTCTGGACCGACGACGGCACCCGGCGGCTCCCCGCCGATGCCAGGCGAATGGCCGACTCGCGGTAGTCCGCAGGCCGCCTCGCCCCCTCGACAATCCGCGATGGAGGTGCGAAGAATATCCGGACGCGCGACGCACGCGCGGATGCTCATGGAGGTGCGTGCCGTGGCCGATCGAGTGCCCGGAGGACGTCTGGTCAGGAGCGGTCGGTTGGGCAGACTGGCCGCAGGCCAAGCCGTGCGTGGGGTCGGAGCCCGGTTGTCGATGATCGGCCGGACCGAAGAGGCCCGGCGCGTACTCGCCGAACGTTCCACACTCGCGACCGCGCAGCAGGTTGTCACGGTGCTCGGCAGCATGAAAGGCGCGGCGATGAAGCTGGGCCAGATGCTGTCGGTCCTCGATGTCGACCTCGTTCCGGAATCGCATCGCGAGCTCTTTCGGACCAAGCTGGCCGAACTCCGCGATCAGGCGCCGGCCGTGCCGTTCGCGGAGATGCTGAAAGTCATCGAGGACGATCTCGGGCCGCCTGCGCGCGTATTCGCCGACTTCGACGAGACACCGATCGCCGCGGCATCGATCGGCCAGGTCTATCGGGCACGACTGCACGACGGGCGCACCGTCGCGGTCAAGGTGCAATATCCCGGCGTCGATCGAGCCGTCCACGCGGACATGCGCAATCTCGAGATGCTCAGCAAGCTGTGGAAGTCCATGTTGCCCAGCGCCGCCGACAATGCCGTGCTGGACGAGATCTCGCGCAATATCGGTAACGAACTCGACTATCCGCGGGAAGCCAGGACCCAGCATCGGGTCGCGATGCGTTATCGGGGGCATCCTTTCATCACGGTTCCCGACAGTATCGAAGAGTACTGCGCGCGCAGAGTTCTCGTAACCGAGTTCGTCGAAGGCGGCACTTTTCAGCAGATCCGGACGCTGCCCGACACCGAGCGTGACCGGCTCGGTGAGTTGATCTACCGCTTCTATATCAGTTCGCTGTTCTGCGACAACGAATTCTGCGGTGATCCGCATCCGGGAAATATCCTATTGGCGGCCGACGGCAGGCTCGCGTTCGTCGATTTCGGACTCTACGACCGGATGGACCCCCTGCATGTCGACTTCGAACGCGCATGTCTGCGTGCGGCCGGGGAGCACCGCGCCCGAGACCTCTACGAGGCCTGGGTCGGGCGCGGCATCATCGACCCGGATGTGGAGGTCACTGCGGAGGAATGCTTGGAATACGTATGGGCCGCGACGGGATGGCATTTGCTCGACGAGCGAATAACGATCACCCCCGAGGTCGCGACCGGTGCGGTGATTCTGGCTGTCGACCCTCGTGCCGCCCAGTTCAAAGGCATGCGGCAGCAGTTGCTTCCGCCCGAGCATGTGTTCTCGCGACGCGCGGATCTGTTCACCTTCGCCGTGCTCGGTCAGTTGCGGGCCACCAACAATTGGCATCGGCTCGCGCGTGAGTGGCTCTATCAGGAGGCCCCCGTCACCGAGATCGGGCAGGCCATCGCAAAATGGCGGGCCGACTTGTGACGGACCCCGCAATCCACTGATGCGCTGAATCCGGTGACCGACTCCGACGCCTTGCGCTTCGGATTTTGGTCCGGAAACGGGACTGCGTGACCGCGGTATCTCGTCGGCGGCCCGTGCCATGTGGTCGATCTCGGTTTCTCTCGTTCTGTGGCCGCTCATATAGGTAGCCGCAACTTCGCAGTGAGCCGCCCAGAATCCGTTGCTGACCAGCATCTTTCGCCGAATTCCGTCCTATCGTTGCTGCCGTTCGACATTGCGAGGCGCGCCTGCCGGCAAGGACAACCATGCCGAAATACGGAAAGGCATTCGATGAGATCAAGCGTCAGTCGGCGAATATTGCGCACCGCCGTATTCACCGTAACCGCGACCATGACGATGGGGTTGAGCGTGCTGACCGTGCACGCGGCCCCGGAGACGGGTCCGACGGAGCAGCAGTTGGCCGATTACATCGCGGCGGGCCGTAAGGCAGCGCCGGTTGCGGATTCGGGGAGCGCGGGGTCGGGGTCGGCGTGTACGTCGGGGAGTGGTGCGGGTTCCGGGAATGGATCCGGTGACTGCTACGGGGGTTCGGGCAGTAGTTCCGGGTCGTCGGGTGGCTATGCCAGTGACACCGTGGGATTCGGTCCGCCGATGACGTCGTGGTTGGCGGCGTTCGGGTACGGATTGACTCATCCGGATGTCGCGCCGCCGGGAGCGAACGACTGGAACTGCAAGCCGACGGCGGAGCATCCGCGTCCGGTGGTGTTGGTGCACGGGACGTGGATGAACGCCTACAACGGATTCGCGTTCATGGGGCAGCCGATCAAGGATGCGGGGTTCTGCACGTTCACGTTCAACTATGGACGGTCGAATCTGTTGGAGGGCGGCGGTCTGGGGTCGGTGTTGCCGGGGGTGATGGGCACCGGTTACATCCAGGATTCGGCCAAGCAGTTGGCAGTCTTCGTGGATCGCGTGCTGGCGGCGACGGGGGCCTCGGAGGTGGATCTCGTGGCGCATTCCCAGGGTGGGTCGATGTCGAACTGGTACACGAAGTTCGAAGGCGGCGCGGCGAAGGTGAAGAACTTGGTCACTTTCGGTGCGACGCATCATGGGACGAGTCTCGACGGGATCGGCGCGCTGGGGCGGGCGATCAACAACTTCGGAATCGACGTGCTGGGTTTCATCGAGATTTTCGTGGGGCATGCGGGAATTCAGCAGACGATCGGTTCCGACTTCGTCAACAAGCTGAACGAACACGGTGACACGATCGCGGGGGTGGACTACACCGTGGTCGGTACCCGGTATGACGAGATCACCAATCCGTATGACCTGACGTTCCTGAAGGCGGCGCCGGGGGTGTCGGTGCAGAACATCACGTTGCAGGACGGGTGTGAGCAGGATGTGTCGGATCATCTGACGATGATGTATTCGCCGCGAGCGTTGTCGATCGCGTTGCGGGCATTGGACCCGGTAGGTCATCCGAATCTGGAGTGCACGTTCAACCCGTGGCTGCTGGGCGGGGGAGGCTCGCTGTAATCACCGCGGCGAAGTGCCCATCGAGCGACCTGGATCCTCGCTCGATGGGCACACCCATGCGGTCAGTGAGCATGTCCGGCGAGCACCGGCCGACCGACCGGCTCAGACCGCCGCCTCCCAGGCGAACCCGTCCGGGTCCACGAAAGGGCCGATATTGCCGCGGATGGCGATCCGGTGCGACCCGGTGCCTTCCGGTGCGATGCCGGCGTCCTTGGCAGCGGCACGGCGCCCGTAGAGCGCCAGTTTGACCGACGCGGCCGGGGTGGCGAACTCCACGTACTTGCTGCCGAAGCTCTTCGCCACAGCCAGGCCGTGGTCGATGTAGAACTGCTTGGTCGCCTTGACGTCGTCGACCCCGAGGAGCACGACGAAATCATCGACTTCCCGGGTGGCCGGGCCGGTGTCCTTCTTCGATGACGTCGCCACCTTCCAGAGCGCGCCGTCCGGCGCCTGGACGACACCGCCGTAGCCCCAGAAGCTCTTCTTGACGGGCTTGAGCGTCGTCGCACCTGCGTCGACAGCGGTACCGACGAGGCTGTCGACGGTGCTCGGCTGAGACACCACCAGCGACAGCACATAGCCGCGGAAACCGCTGGTCGGAGCGTCGGAGGCGCGGAAGCGCAACTTGCCGCCGAGTCCGAACGCGGCGGCGTAGAAAGCCCCGGCAGCGCCCGGATCGGGCACCTCGAGCACGACGGAATCGATTGCGGCCTGATCAGTGGTGAGGTTCATGGCACCAACGCTAGGCGGCGCGCGGCGAGCGCCGCTTCTCGATTCCTGACCGGTCGGTTCCGGCGGCCCGAGATCCCGCCCGAGACCGTCCGGCGGATGTGCCACAGCTACCTGGCGGCCGCGGTGATCAGCCGCTGAATCCCTCGTCGGACCCGAGGCGGCCGTCGGGGCGCAAGGTGCGCCTGGTCGCCAGCTGCGGCGGGGCGCGGGGATCGGCTTGCTCACGTACGCCATGGGTGTTTACTGAAGGAGCGGTTCGGTTCGCCCACCCTTCGATGGCGGTTCGAGGTGCGTATGCCGGTATGGCGGATTCGCGAGTTTCGTGACGCTGATCTGGATCAGGCGATCCAGATCTGGGAGCAGAGCCGTATGGACACCGCGGGTGAGCCGGTGTTCGCGTTGGCGGAGGTGCTTGCGTCCGCGCGGGCGGGGCAGCCGGCGGTGGTGGCCGAGGTCGGCGAAGAGATGGTGGGTATGGCCGTCGCGCAGGTCCAAGGTGAGCGGGCGTGGGTGTTGCTGGTGGCGCTCGGTGCGCAGTGGCGGCGGCGCGGTATCGGCAGTGCGTTGCTGACCGAACTGGAGAGGCGGCTGCGGGCGGATGGGGTGCGGCGGATCTGCACGCTCGTTCCCGAGGGCGCCACCGGGTCGGTCGCGTTCGAGAATTCCGGCTATCTGCGCAGGACGGGTTTGGTCTTCTACGAGCTGGTCGAACCGTTGGCGCCCGCGCAGTCCAGTCTGCTGAGCGAGTTGGGCGGTCGGCTGTTGCCACCGGGGTTGTGGGAGTCGATGGCGGGCATGGACCGAGAGAAAGAGGTCATCGAGCGGCGGATCGTGTTGCCGTTGGCGCGCCCGGATGTCGCGGAACGTTATCGGGTCAGGCCACCCAAGAGCGTGATCTTGTTCGGACCGCCGGGTACCGGCAAGACCAGTTTCGCGAAAGCGGTCGCTTCACGGCTGGGTTGGCCGTTCGTGGAGTTGTTCCCGTCTCGGCTGGCCGCGACGGCCAGCGGTGGTCTCGCGGCCTCGCTGCGTGAGGTGTTCGCGGATTTGAGCGACCTCGATGAACTGCTGTTGTTCATCGATGAGGTCGAGGAGATCGCCGGTGCGCGCGAGGGGACGGCGACCAGCCCGGCGCACGGGGTGACGAACGAGTTGCTGAAGCTGATCCCGGTTTTCCGGGAGGACTACAGCCGGTTGCTGATCTGCGCGACCAACTCGGTCCGGACTCTGGATTCGGCATTCCTGCGGCCGGGCCGCTTCGACTACGTGATACCGGTCGGCCCGCCCGACGAGCCTGCCCGCAAGGCGATCTGGCGGCGCTACCTGGGTCCGGCAGCCGAGACCATCGATCTCGCACGCCTGGTCCGCGCGACAGTCCACTTCACTCCCGCGGACATCGAGTTCGCCGCGCGTGCCGGTGCGCAGTCGGCGTTCGAACGCGCGGTCCGCGAGGAAACGAGCGAACCCGCCGACGTCGAGGACTATCTGGCCGCCGTCGCCAACACTCGCCTGACGCTGACACCGGAAATCCTGACAGCGTTCGAGCAGGACCAGGCCAACTACACCCGACTATGAGATTCGGCCACATTTGAGGCGTGCTTGCGGAGATTCAGGACTCGATACCGAGGAGTGGTCCGCAGCCTGTGGTGGACGCCTTCGCCGATCACCTCTCCGAGGCCCGCCGAAGGGAGTGCGACTCCATCAACAGTTCATAAGATCTGCGGCGGTCGCTCGGGTCGTACAGGTCGGTCTTGATCAACAACTCGTCGGCACCGGTGGCATCGACCAGCGCTTGCAACTGCGGTAGCACCGTGGCGGCGCACCCGACGAACACACCGGTCAGCTTGTCATCGGTGTTCCGGCTATCCATATACCCGTGTGCTTCAGCGGTTTGCGGGCTGGGCAGTTGTATCGGTCGGCCCTGCCGTCGCCGGGCGACCTTCATTCTCAGCGATCCGGCCAGCCACTGGGCTTGCTCGTCGCTGTCGGCGACGATAACCGCCACACTGATGACGATGCGCGGAGCGGGGCACAGCGATGACGGCTGGATGGCCACCGGCTCTATCCACCTCGAACAGCGCGAGCAGTTCTCGAACCTGATCTTCGAACGATTCGGCGGTGCGGTCGTGCTCGCTGCGCACGAGGTCGGTGATCTCGCGAGGTCCGCCGAGGGCTCGTCCGAGTCCGAGATCGATTCGCCCCGGGTGAAAAGCCTCCAAGGTGCCGAACTGTTCGGCGACCACGATCGGAGCGTGATTCGGCAACATCACCCCGCCGGCGCCGACCCGAATCCGCCGCGTCACCGAGGCCACGCGTTCGACAACGACTGCCGGTGCCGCGCAAGCCACACCCGCCATCCCGTGGTGCTCGGGCACCCAGTACCGGTAGTAACCGAGATCGTCGACGAGCTGTGCCAGCTCAACGCTATTGCGCAGCGCCATCCTCGCGTTCGATCCCTGCGTGACAGGAGCCGTGTCCAGAACCGAGATACGAACCTCACGACGGTCTTCGACCATTCAGAGCACCTTTCCGCAGCGACATCCCGCGCTTGCTCGGCTCCCGCCGGCCGTTGAGCATCCGTCGTGCTCGATGCCGCGACGGTATCCGAGCTGACGCTGTGGATATCGTTGCACTGCCTCTTGCAGTCGCACCGGGCCGCAGCGTCCCCTCCCACGAATGCGGGTTCTCGGAGAGGCCAGCGGCCGCGGTAGTTCCTCCCGGTCAGGAACCCCCGAACTCGCGTATGGAATCGCGGTCGGGGTTCCGTCGCGGGCTCTCGACAGTTCACCCGATAGGGGCGGCGACGAGTGTGCGGAGGGTCATCGGCTCGGCGAGCACGAGTTCGAGCACCTGCTCCACATGTCGGAAGTGCGCTGTCGTGAAGTGGTCGGCGAGAGACTGAGCGCTGGTCCACTCCTCGACGATCACCATCCGGCCGACGTGGTTCGGGTCGAGGTAGGGCCGGTAGGCCAGGCAGCCTGGCTCCTCCAGCGAAGGCTCGATCATCGCTTCCAGCGCGGTGCGAAGCCGATCCTCCTGTCCTGGCGCGGCCAGGCACTCGGCGATGACGGTGAGCGACATATGATCTCCTGTGCGGTAGAGGTTCTCACGGCTGAGTGGGACCGGCGCCCGCGCCGGAGGCGGTGATCGCCGCGGCGATCTCGGCCAGGTCCGACGGCGTCAACGCCACCGAGTCCGCGCCGATCCAGCCGTCGACCTGGTCGGACTTGCGCGCACCGACGATGGCTCCGGTGATACCGGGCCAGGCAAGCACCCAGGCGATGGCCACCTCGGCGACGGTCACGCCGTGTCGTGCGGCGATGGGGCGCAGCGCGTCCGCCAACTGGAGGTTGGCGGTCAGGCCGGTGGTGAAGTCGTGGTGGGCGGTCCGCCAGTCCTCTGCGGGCAGGCCGGCCACACGCTCGGCGGAAAAGGCCCCGGTCAGCAGGCCGGACTGCAACGGCGAGTAGACGATCACGCCGGTTTCGTGGGCGTGTGCCCAAGCGATCTCGGCGGCGGACGACCGGTTGATCGCCGAGAACGGCGGCTGGATGACGTCGACGTGAGCGATCCGCTCGGCGGCCTCGAGCAGGTCGGGCGTGTGGTTCGACAATCCGATCGCCCGAACCTTGCCCTCGGCCTTCAGGTCGGCCATGACCTGCCAGTACTCCTCCAAGGGGGTGGCGTTGGGCGACACCGCCCCGAAGCCGCCGCCGGCGTACTCCAGCGATTCGCCGGTGTCGGGATAGTGCACCTGGTACAGGTCGATGTGGTCGACCCCCATCCGCCGCAGGGAGTCTTCGACCTCGCGGCGCACGCTCGCGGGTTTCATGATCCGCCGAGGCGCGGCCGATGGGTTCTCCGGGTCCCAGACCAGGCCGACCTTGGTGAAGATGTACGGGCGGTCGGCCTGCGGCAGGCCGGAGATGGCCTTGCCGACCAGTTCCTCCGAATGGCCCAGGCCGTACACGGCGGCGGTATCGATCCAGTTGACGCCCGCGTCGAGCGCGTGGCGGATCGCGGCGACCGATTCGGCGTCGTCCGTGGCGCCCCAGCTGAAGGTCCAGCCCGATCCTGAAACGGCCCACGAACCGAAGCCGAGCCGGGTGATGTCCATACCGGTGGTGCCGAGGGGGACGGCGGTCAGGGTGGTCATTGCGCAGTGCTCTTTTCTTGTCGGCGTTCGTTTTCGGTGCCTCCAACCTTGGCGGCCGCGTCCCGGGCTACCCAGTGCCAGCTGGAGCCTGGGCACCGCATGACCAGGCTCGCGTCCGGCAGGCGCGGGGATACTGGCCGCATGCCATTGGACAGACGGGCGGAACTAGGCGAATTCCTGCGCTCCCGGCGGGCCCGCTTGCGGCCCGAGGAACTCGGCCTGCCGGACTACGGCGGTCGCCGCCGCGTTCCCGGGCTGCGCCGGGAGGAACTCGCGCAGCTCGCCGGGGTGAGCGTCGACCACTACGTGCGGCTGGAACAGGGGCGCACCCTGCACTTTTCCGAAGCGGTACTGGATGCGGTCGCCCGGGCGCTGCGCCTGAACGATGTCGAGCGGCAACACCTCTACCGGCTCGCACGACCTTGGTCGGAAGGCGACCGCGCGGATGCGCCGCAGCGGGTCCGGCCGGGGTTGCGGCGGCTGCTGGACTCGGCCGCCGACGTGCCCGCGTACATCGTCGGCCGCAACACCGATGTCCTGGCCTGGAACCGACTCGCCGCCGCGCTGATCACGGACTTCGGCGCACTGCCACCCGCACAGCGGAACCTGGCCCGCCTCGTCTTCCTGGACGAAGGCATGCGCAGCCTGTACGCCGACTGGCCGGAGAAGACCCGCGACGTGGCCGCCTACCTCCGACTCGACGCCGGGCGGCACCCGGACGACCCGGAAACGGCGGCGTTGCTCGACGAGCTTGCCGCGAGCAGCGCGGAATTCCGGAAAGCGTGGGCAGAGCACCAGATCAAGGACAAGACCCACGGCCGGTACGTCTACCGGCACCCGGTGGTCGGCGAACTGGACCTCGGCTTCGAAACCCTGCGCTTCCCGGACGATCCGGACCAAGCGCTGATCGCGCACACCGTCGAAGACGGGTCGGCCTCGCAAACCGCCTTGCGGTTACTGGCGAGCTGGGCTGAGGAAACGCGGCCGGTGAGTTGAGACCACTGTTGCCATCGCGAGTTCCCCTCGTCGAGCAGCGCGCCACCACCGCCGTCCGGAGTCGATGGCACGCCGGATCTTGCGCACAGTGGGTATCTGTGTGAGCAGGTGTTGCTGATATCGCCACGGCATTTGTGGCCCGTGCCGAGCCGCCATCGCATAGGCGAGTTGCACGGGGCTGCGGTCGAGATACCGGTCAGCGTGTTCGAACCAGATCATGCTGGTGCGGGCGGCCGCCTGGATCGGGCGTAGCGCAGCGCGGCGCTGCGCATCGTAGTTCTCCAGCGCGTCGGTGAGCTCGGCATGCTCGTACAGGTTCTGTGCGAGCACGACGGCGTCGACAATTGCCAACCGGGTGCCGGAACCGATGGTGAAGTGCGTCGTGTGCGCCGCGTCGCCGAGCAGCACCACGTTGTCGTGATACCAGATCTTGTTGGTCACCTCGAGAAAGCGGCTCCACCTCGCCGCTTCGCCTCGTGTGGTGCTGAGCAAGGAGTGATCGTCGAGAGTGCGCGCGAATATGTTCTCCAAAACGCGCAAGTTCTCCAGATTGTCCTGGGAATCGAATCCCAGTCCACGCCAAGTCTGCGGTTGGCACTCGACGATGCAGGTGCTGATTTTCCCGGCAATCGACGGGTAGGCATGGAACCAGATCCATCCGGCCGAGGTGTGTTCGAAGGCGAAGGTGAATCGGGTGAAGACCTTGTCCGTACCGAGCCAGACATATCGATTCTCGCCGAGTGTGACGGACGTGCCGAAACGATCGTCAACCAGCCGCCGTACCCGGCTGTTCGCGCCGTCGGAGGCGACGATGAGATCGGTGTCGCCGAAGCCGGACAGATCGTGCACCTCTCGCCCATGCTGGACATCGACGCCCAGGTCGCTCGCCCGCCGGGAAAGTACGTCCAGCAATGCCGCGCGCCCCATGCTGAACCCGTAGCCCCCGAAATACGCGGCTCGGTCGTCACGCACATGAATTTCCTGCTCACGCCATAGGACCGACCCGGCCCGCACCGCCTGGGCGCTGTCGGGGTCATTCCGATACAGAATGTCGAGCAGGTCGTCCCAATACACGACGCCCCAGCCATAGGTGGACCCAGCGGGATCGCGGTCGATCACCGTGATGTCATGAGCCGGGTCGCGCCGCTTCATCGAAATCGCGAAGTACAGTCCGGCCGGCCCGCCACCGACGCACACGATCTTCATTTCGTCACCAGCTCCAGCCCGGTCGGTCGAACTCGGCTTCAGATGAGCCCTGCTCGATGCGACCGAGCCCGGCACGCTGTACGTGTCCGGGCTCGGTCACCGGCGCTAGAAGCTGCCCCAGCCACCCCAGCCGGGGTTCCACCACCCCCAGCCACCGTTACCCCAGCCACCGCCCCAACCCCAACCCCAACCGCCGCGGCCCCAGCCGCCACCGCCCCACCCCCAGCCGCCGCGGCCCCAGCCGCCGCCGCCCCAACCCCAGCCGCCGCCGTGACCCCAACCAGGGCTGTCGACGAGCTGGGTCGCAGACGTGGGCGTCGTTGCGCGGGCGGTAGGCGCTTGCGCCGCGGCTGCGACGACCGGAACTGCGGCAACTGCGGCTATACCGGCGGCGGCCGCTAACCGGGCGAACTTTGTATGTGAATTCTTTCTGTCGAACATGATAGGGCTCCAGGGACAGTCCCGACCTGCCCGAATTGTACGCGTTTTCGCGGAATTGTAGAAGTTTCCGTGTTGCCCAATTTATAATGCTCGCCGCATTCCCTACCGTTTCCTGATCCGAGGATGCCCGCGTGCCCTGTGGAGGGGGGAATCGTCAGTAAGGCCGGTGTATTCGGTGGCCGGGATCGATGAGGATCTTGCCTTCGATCCGGCCGGCGGCCAGCTGGTCCAGTGCGTCGCCCAGCTCGGCGAGCGCTATCGGGGGTCGGGCGAATTCGTTGCCCAGTTCCGGGGTGGCGGTGAGGATGTCCAATGCCGCCGGAAGGTCGGTGTCGCAGATGTGGGCCAAGGTCGTGTCGAGGGTGATCTCGCGGAAGATCATCGAGTGCAGGTCGAGTGTGGGATGTTGTTTCGGGATGCCGACGGCTTGGACTCGACCGCCGTCGGCGACCATGTCGAGGGCGGCGGCCAGTTGGCCCGGCGCGCCACTGGCTTCGATCACCACATCGGGCTTGCGGCCGCCGAGCGCGTCGCGGACGTCGGCGCTCAGCGGCGCTGAGGAGGGCGGCAGGGTTCGGGCGGCGCCGAGCCGTCTGGCGCGTTCGAGGCGGGCGCCGGGGAAGTCGATGACGGTGATGTCGTAGTCGCCGAGATGTTTCAGGCCGGCCAGGACGAACGAGCCGATCGCTCCGGCGCCGATGACCACGACATGGTCGCCGTCGCGTACCCCGGCTCGGCGGGCGGCGTGGATGCCGACGGCCAAGGGCTGCGCGAGTGCGGCGTGGTCGAGGGGGAGGCCGGGCGGCAGTCGGCGCAATGTTCGCACCGGAACGGCGACGTATTCGGCCATGCCGCCGTCGAGGTCGAGCCCGAGGGTCTGGTATCGCGCGCACCGGTTGGTGCGGCCTTCGTGGCAGCGTCGGCAGGTGCCGCACCAGATCCCGGCTCCGCTGGCCACGAGTGTGCCGGAGGCGAGGTCTGTTCCGGTGTCGACTTCCACGATCTCGCCGACGAATTCGTGCCCGGGAATGATCGGGCCGAGGTGGCGGCTGTGGGGGTGACGGTGGTGGACGGGAAAGATCTTCGGCCCGGCTGTCCACTCGGCGGCGTCGGTTCCGCAGATGCCCGAGCGCAGCACACGCACCAGCGCTTCGGTCGCGCCCGGGGTGGGGATGGCGACGTGTCGCAGACGGATATCGCGGGCGCCGTGGTAGACGGCGGCTTGCATCGTCGATGGCACAGAAGGTCCTCTAGGTCGGGGCGTGTTGCCGGACAGCGCCGTCGGGCCGGTCGTATGACGAGCGGCCCGACGGCGTTTCATACGGTGACGGGTGCGTCGTCGCGAGGGTCGGTCATCGGTCGGATGACGACCGTGTCGTCGGTGGCGCCGGAACGGGGCAGCAGCAGGGCGACGACGGCGGCGAGTCCGAAGAAGCAGGCACACAGGATGAGTCCGCCGCTGAAACCGATGTCGGCGGCCAGTCCGGCCAAGGCGAACGGCGCGAGCGCGGAGATGCCGCGGCCGATGTTGAAGCAGAATCCGGCTCCGGTGGCGCGGGCTCGGGTGGGGAACAGTTCACCGAGGTAGGAGCCGAACAGGCCGAAGAAGGCGGTGAACGCGCCGAACAGCGGTCCCAGCCACAGCAGACTGGTTTGGTGGGTGGTCACCGCGTAGATCGGCAGTGTCAGCGAGACCCCGGCCAGGGTCAGGATGATGGTCCGGTGGCGGCCGATGTGGTCTGCGAGGAACCCGAATCCGTTGTAACCGGCGAACATTCCCAGGTTCAGGATCGTCACGAAGACCGCGACCGAACTCGAGGGCAGGTCGCGTTCGGTCGTGAGGTAGGTGGGCAGCCAGGTCGTCGCGCCCCAGTAGCCGAACAGCGCGAGGGCCGCCATCAGGGTGCCGAGCAGGGTGGTGCGGCGCAGGCCGGGGCCGAGGACATCGCGCACGGAGACGACCTCGCCCGCGTTGGCGGCCTTGTGCACCGCCCAACCCGCGGATTCGGTGAAGAAGATCAGGACCACGACGACGGGGAGTGCGACCGCGGCGCCCGCCACGAGGAACATCAGTCGCCAGTCCGGCAGGAACCAGCCGGAGATGGTGGCGGCCATCGCGCCACCGGCGGGGAAGGCGCTGATGACGAAGGCGGCGGCGCGGCCTCTGCTGTGTTCGGGCCAGGTCTCCACGACGTAGGCCGAGACCACGCTCCACACCGCGCCCAGGCCGATGCCGGCGAGGAACCGCAGCAGCAGGACGGTCTCGAAGTTCGGGGCGACGGCGATCACGGCGGTGAAGACACCGAAGGTGACCAGCGACGCGATCAGTGCCTTCTTACGTCCGAAGTTGTCGGCGACGTAACCGCCCAGGACGCTGCTGACGCCGATGCCTATCAAGGTGGCGGTGGCCAGCAGTCCGCCCTGGGTGACCGACAGCCCCATTTCCTTGCGGATGGTTGGCAGGGCCATGGACAGCAGCACTATCTCGAGCGCGTCGAACAGGTAGGCGAGAAAACACCCGCCGAGCACGATCCAACGACTACGTCGCATCGCGACACCTCCAAAGTGGCCTGCCGCGGACATGACTGCGCGGCAGGGAAAATCGTGTTCGCAGGGAATGAAGCCCGCCCTGCCGGGCAGATCCGGGATCCGCGTGCGCGGACGGCGCGGTGTGCGGCCCGCGATAGCCGGCTAGGAGCCGTCGTGGGCGGCCAGGACGAGGTCGAAGTCGATGCTCGTCCAGCCGCGTTCGGAACGGGTGCCATCGGGCGTGGGGTCGACGGCGTCGTGGCTCACGACGTCGACCACAAGGTTCTGCTTCACCCCGAACACCGCGTCACTGTCCAGGTACGGGTCGCCGGCGACGAAGATGTGGGTGATCAGGGTCCGGTATCCGGGTGCGGTGACCATGAAGTGCAGGTGGGCGGGCCGCATGGGGCCGCGGGCAGTGGCCGCGAGCAGGTCGCCGACCGGGCCGTCGTGCGGGATCGGATACGGCGCGGGGAGAATCGAGCGGAAACGGTATTCGCCGTCGTGGCCGGACCGCAGCCAACCGCGACCCGCCGAGCGGCCGTCGGGATACTGGACGTCGTAGAAGCCGTCTTCGTCGGCCTCCCACACCTCGATGCGCGCACCCTCGATGGGGACGCCGGTGACCGAGCGCACCTGGCCGGACACATAGCAGGGGATTCCGGCCGCACCGCGGGCGATGTCACCGCCGAGCGGCACTTCAGGGGCTGTGTCGACGAAGAACGGGCCGAAGACTGTGGATTCGGTGGCTCCGGGTTCGCGTGGTTCGTTGATGGCGATGGTCAGCATCGACAGGCCGAGCACGTCGGAGAGCAAGATGAACTCCTGGCGGCGCTGGTCGGTGATGTGCCCGGCGCGGGTCAGGAAGCCGATGGCGACCTCCCACTCGCGTTCGCTGAGCCGCACGTCGCGGGCGAAGGCGTGCAGGTGCTCCACAAGGCTGTGCATGATCTCGCGCAGGCGGGGATCGGGGGTGGCGTCGAAGCTGGCCAGCACCTCCTCGGTGACGGCTTCCTCGCGGTCGGTGGTCAGGGTTCGGTCGATGCTCATGTGGTGTGCCTCGAAGGGTCGGATCCCGACCATGCGGCGTGCAGCAGGGCACGGAGGCCGGCAGGAGTGACGGGAGTGGGGTTGTCGGCGGGTGCGATCGCGAGGATGTCGTCGCCGACCGCGGCAATGTCGAGTTCGGTGACGCCGAGTTCGCATAATCCCTTGGGAATTTCGAGCTTCTCGCTGAGTTCGCGCAACGCGGTCACCGCGTCGGGGCGGGCGAGCGCGTTGGCGATCCGGTCTCCGGCCTGCGGCGCGTTGGGCAGGTTGTAGGCCAGCACGTACGGCAGGACGATGGCGTGTGTCTGCGCGTGGGGCAAATCGAACGCGCCACCCAGGACGTGGCAGATCTTGTGGTGCAGACCGGATCCGGCGACGGCGAACGCCGATCCTGCGAGGTAGGCGCCGAGCAGCAGTTCACCGCGTGCCGCGAGATCCGAGGGCGCGGCGTGGACGGTGGGTAATCCGTTGATCAGATGGCGAATACCTGCTTCGGCGACAGCACTCGAGATCGGGTTGCGCTGCGGCGCCCAGAACGCTTCGACGCAGTGGGCCATCGCGTTGAGACCGCTGGCGACCGAGAGGTCCACCGGGAGCGAAACAGTCAGTTCGGGGTCGTAGATCACCGTGCGGGGCAGGACCCGTTGATCGGTGCCGGTGGTCTTGCGGCCTCGATCGGTCAGCCCCCACACCGGCGTGACTTCCGAGCCCGCGTAGGTGGTGGGCACCGCGAGGATCGGCAGCCCGGTGGTCAGGGCGACGGCCTTGGCGGTTCCGGTGGTCGACCCGCCGCCGACCGACAGCACGAGATCGGCACGTTCGGCGGCGGCGCGGGCGCGTTCGGCGACCTCGGTGGGCACGTGCGGACGCACGTCGGTGAATGTCGCGATCACCCTGTCGGCGAACGGCGCGCACAACCGCGCCCCGATCACACCTTCCTGGCCGGTGCCGATGAGCAGGATCCGTTCCGCGCCGAGACGGTCGATCTCGCCGAGCAGCTGGGTGCGCGCTGCGCCCGCACCGAAGACGACGCGGCCGGGCAACCCGTCGTAGGTGAAACTCGTCATCGGCGTTCACCCGCCGGGATGACGGTGGGCTGGAATGCGAGCAACAGCCATTCGTCGTTCTCGTACACCCAGACCGCGAGTACTCGGTTGGCCAGCGTCTTGCGGACGCCGCCGGCGGTGATCTCGGCGTGCATCTCACCGGCGACGATCGCGGTGTCCGCGGCGACGACGACCCGTGTGACCGGGTGGTCGATGCGGTGGTAGCGGTAGTGACCGGTGCGGAGTTTCTCGAGGTAGCTGTCGCGGGTGTCGACCTCGGCGGTGGAATGGGTGTAGACGAGGTCGGGGTGGGCCAGCGCGGCGAAACGGTCGAACTCGCCGGTGAGGACCGCGGCGTAGCGCCGATCCTCGAGCCCCCGGATGGCGGTCTCGATGCTGGCAGCGGTCATGGTTGCGCCGGTCATGGGCGCGCTCCTGTCTGTTCGAGTTCGGCAGCGGTCGTGTGGTTCGGTTTCTCCGCGCGATCGCGCAGTGCGGTGAGTACTCGGGCCATGTCGGCCTCGGCGAGGCCGGCGTCCACGGCTTTGTCGAGGACGGACAGCGCCGCTTCGGAGCCGGGCAGGTCGAGCCCGTGCCGGTGGGCGAGGTCCAGGGCCAGACCGAGGTCTTTGCGGATGAGGGAGACCGGGGCCGCGACGGCGGTGGACTCCGGTGTGAGATACGTCTGGCGTTTGTAGCCGACGTACGGGGCTCCGGCGGCGCTGCCGCTCAGGATGTCGTAGAAGACACCGAGGTCGAGATCGGCGGCCTCGGCGATCAGCAGGCCTTCGGCGACAGCCTGGTTGAGCCCGGCCAGCACCGCGTTGACGGCGAGTTTGGCCGCCGAGCCCGCACCGACCGGGCCCGCGTGGAACTGGGCCGCGGTCATCGCGGCCAGTACCGGACGGGCACGCTCGAACTGGTCGGCCGACGCGCCGACCATCGTGGTGATGGACGCGGTCTCGGCCATGGAGACGCTGCCCGAGACCGGCGCGTCGATGAGCTGGAGGTGGGGCAGTTCGCCGAGTGCGCGCACGGCTTCGGGGCCGATGGTGCCCATCACGATGTGCAGGTGACCGGGCCGCGCGGCGCGCAGCACTTCGCTCACCACGGTGAAGGTGGAGGGACCGTCTGGCAGCATGCTGATCGACAGCGAGGCGGCGGTGAGGTCCTGCGCGGAGGCGACCGCGGTCGCTCCCTGCGGAGTCAGTCCGGGAACGGGGTCGTAGGCGAGGACGGAGTGGCCCGCCCGGACCAGATGCGTCGCCATCGGATGTCCCATACGGCCCAGGCCGGCGAATCCGATCAGCATGACCGCCTCCCTCGTTCGGACATCGCGTGTCGCGCGAGCGGTGGCACGGCTGCCGTGGGGTGACGCGCTGCGAGGAAAGACATGGGTCTCCTTTGTCATCGGTGACCGGAATGGACGCACTCGTGAGAGTGACGTTCAGTATCATGGAACAAGATTCCACATAGTGTCAAGTAACACCAAACATGATGATTGATAGAAGGTAGCTATTCGATCGGAGGATTTCCGCAATGTCGGACACTGGAAAGGACTTCTCGTCACTACGTAAACTGTTGTGCCGAAGCCAATTAGAGGCTTCGGTGGCCATGTTCGACGCGACTCGGTCCAGACGGCGCAGACGCGGATGCCTCAGCGGCGATGTAGCCGGACTGTTATGCCAGGCCGAACGCCGATCGCGCTGGCATGCGAACGACCCGCATAGTGTTCACTGTGAATGAATGATCGAGGGCGTCCGGATGAAAGGGTGAGCCGATGGAGGACAGGATCGGATCGGCGTTGCGGCAGGCTCGCCTCGAGCAGAAACTGAGTCTGCGCGGCTTGGCGGCCGCCGCGGGCATCTCGGCCAGCCAGCTCTCCCAGATCGAGACCGGCAAATCTCAGCCCTCGGTGAGCACTCTCTATGCCCTGGTGACCCACCTCGGCGTCTCGCTCGACGAGTTGCTGGGGATCGGACAGACGCGCCCGGACGCCGACCGCGCCGCAGAACCCCGCCGCCAATCCACGGGGGTCGTGCAGCGGGCCGCCGACAACCCGGTGTTGGAGATGGCAAACGGGGTCCGGTGGGAACGGCTGGCGGTCGATCCGCGCGCCGACGTCGACGCACTGCTGGTGACCTATCAGCCGGGCGCGGCCAGTTCCGTCGACCGGATGATGATGCGCCACCAGGGAACCGAGTACGCCTACCTGCTCGCGGGTGAGTTGACGCTGCTGCTCGACTTCGACCGGCATCGTATCGCCGCAGGCGACTCGCTGTGCTTCGACTCCACCAGGCCGCACATGTATGTCAATCAGGGGGGCGAACCGGCGACGGGAGTGTGGTTCGTCTCCGGTCGCCACAATCCCGGTCCCTCGCGGACTTGGGTCGCCGAACAACTCGGCGAGGCCGGAGCGCAGGCGTCCCCGCGGGTCACCAACGCCGTCGACGTGCTGAGCCTGCTCGGAGCGGTCGGCGCGCCGCCCGGCGAACGCGACACGGAGGTCGCGCCGCACGGGGACGCCTGAGCAACCCTCGCTCAGGCGAATCCGAGCAGGCAAGGGCCTTCTCGGTGGCCGGGATCGTTCCGATGCCCATGGTGGCGGACGGAATTGCCGCCGTCGCCGCGGAGTTCTTGCCGCCCACGGTGATTCGATCGCGGGCGAGGTGGTCGTGCAGAGCCGCGCCTTCGCCTCGGATGCCCCATCGGATGTCGGTGGCGTAGAACTCGCTGCGGCTCACAGATTCCAGGCCGCCGGCCACGATGGGGTCGCGGTCACCGAAGCGCACGTGCATGCACACGTCGAGCACGGCCTGCGAACACGATCCACAGCGTCGGTCCACCTGTTGACCCGGGCGCGATGACACCGAGGCCTACGCCCAGCGGGCCGATCCGCCCGATCGCGGGCGCCTCCCCGTTCGGGTTGAGCGCAGTCGCCGAATACGCGGACCTTCAGCGGGACACCCCGTGCAGGATGAGCGTGTGCTCGATGCAGCGCGCGATGAATTCGTCGTCGAGCGCACCATCGACCACCAGAAGACGGAAATATATAGGGGCTGAGAGGGTTTCGAGTACTTCGCGGGGATCGACGTCCGACGGCAGCTCGCCGCGCTCGACGGCCCTGCCGATGACGTGCGCGGTTCGGTCGAAGCGGTCGACCCAGAAGCGTCGGCGCGCCTCGGCGACCTCGGGATCGGCCGACAGCGCGATGGTCGTGCCGAGCAGCCGCGCGATTCCGGGTCGCGAGATCAGGTGGGAGATCTGTTCGGCGAGTTGCCGGAGATCGCCGCGCAACGTCCCGGTATCGGGTGCGGGGTTGCCCGCCGCCGCCAGTTCGGTGACGGTCTCGGCGATCAGGGCCGTGCGCGTGCCCCAGCGCCGGTAGATCGTCGTTTCCGCGACGCCCGCCCTGGCGGCGACATCGCCGATGGTGAGCCCCTCGATCCCGTGTTCGGCTACCTGCTCCAGGGTGGCGGTCAGTACCGCGTCGCGCACGCGCGCCGACCGTCCCCCGGTCCGCTTGCGCGGGGCCGGGGGCGGTGACGGTTCGTCGATGCTCGCGTCGCGTCCGCGCTGATTCATGCCCCTGTTCTACTCGATGCGCACCCGGCGATGGGCGGACCGGGCCGCGAACGGCTCGGTCAGCGCAGGTAGGCGGTGATCCAGTTGCCGAACTCGCAGGCCAGATGCCACTCGTGTTCGGCGATGTACAGGCCCGGAACGGCCGCCGGGAAGGCCACCGCGAGATGGCTGCGGAAGCCGCCGCCGGGCTCGTCGCGGAACTGGTGCCGCACGCCCCCGATAACAGTGCCATCGGCGAGTGCGGCGGTTCCGGCGACGGCGAGCGGATAGGCCGGGTCAGCGGAAACGGGAACTCCGGTCGAGTCGGCGTAGTCGACGAAGAAGCGGCTGGCCAGGACCGCTCCACCGGTCACCTCGACGACTTCCTGACGTCCGTCCGCCAAGGTGGCGATGATGTAGTGGTCGGGGCACGCGTCGGTCCAGATCGCGCGCGCGTCGGTCGTGCGCGCGAGGCCGAACCACTCGACGAAACCGGCGGCGCTGCCTCGGTCGCTGACGATCTCGGTGGTCGAGATCGCCCATTGCCCGCCCGAGGCGGCGAGCGCGGTCCGCGTGGCCGCCTCGGAGGCGGCGAGTTCGGCGGCGAGCAGTTCCCGCAGTCCTTCCGAGCCGATCAGGGCGCGCGCCTTCGACAGGGCCGATCGCGCGGCGGCGATGTCGTCCACGGCGACGGCGAACCGACCGAGCAGGGAATCGAGCTCACCCCGCAACAGTCCGGCGAAGTCGGTCGACAGTCGTGCCGCCGCCACCGACAGTCGTGCCGCCGCCACCGACAGTCGTCGACGCTCCCATTCCACGACCCCGGACGGCTCGACCGGCGCACCGCCGATGAAGGTCCGCAGCCCGGTCCTGAAGGCCGGGGACCCAGGATTCGCCCCCGCCGCGCCGCAGGCCAGGTACATCGCGGTCGCCGCGGTCGCGGCCGCTCCTGCGGTCCGGTTCATGAAGTTTCGCCTGGTCAGCATTGACCGATTCCTCTCGCCTGCCGCCCTGTTCGCGCGCGTCGACGACGTGTTCGAACGGGGATGAAATGTTAATGCAAGATGAACTTGCGTTAACATAGCATGGGTGACTCGGGTCACTCTGTCAACAGTTCCGGGACATTAAAGCTAGGAAAGCTTGCGTTTGCGAGGGGGTGGGATTACGTTGACGCTGGTCTGCTCGGCGTTAGCCACCGCGCTTCCCGAGCGGGCGGACGTTGGTTCATCCCCCGCCGACGGGAAGTGGTCGGGACGGAAACGGAGAGGAAGGCGAGGCTCATGGGCGAGTCCATCGCGATTCGGACGTATATCGGCGGCGAGCAAGTCTCGCGGGAACAAGTACGAGCATGGGAAGCCCGCCGGGCCGCGGTGGTGTTGACCAAGCTCGCCCGTCGTCTGGGAGCGCGAGCCTTCGCCGAACTCGCGCCGGGAAAGCGTTTGGACGACCTGCTCGGCGCTCCGCTCGACGCGCAACGATCCGCGTTGACCTCGATGAAGACCCGCCTGGGTCACGCGGGCGTGTACGCCGCCCTCAGGCGTGACCTCGAGATCTCCGAGCGGATGACGCGCACCGGCGTCGCGCTCAGCCGGGGCCGCACCGAGCACGCCGTCACCCGCCTCGAGGTTCCCGGTTGCAGCGCCGAACGATTCGCCGCCTGGTTCTCCGACCTCACCGCTACCAACGCCGAGACCGATATGGTCGACGCCTGCCCCGACCACTACCTCCTGCGCGGCCTCTCCGACGGCCGCCAGGAAGTCGTCGAAACCACCGGCGGGTCACCCCTTGCCACCCGATTTCTCGTCGACTACGGCAGAACCGAAGCGCTCACCATCCCCGCCGACCCCCGCTACCCCCAGCAGATCGCGGGACAGGCCCTGCTCGACGACGGCCTCGTGATCGGCGGTGTACGACACCAATTCCTCGACCGCCGCGGAACGATGGAAGCCCTGCTGACCGTGCAGTTCCCGGCGAGTGTGCCCGCTCGGTTCATCCGCGAGCACCGATGGCACCTGGCGGTGGAATTCGGCAACTGGATCATCGCCGCCGCGCCCACAGCCTTCACGTCGTGAGCCGACTTCGGCTTGACGCCGATCCCTCCGCGGGCATGCAAATTGGAACATGCAGCGCTGCAACGCAGTACTGTCCGCAACTTCGGTGCCCGTGTTGATGTGAGGCAGCCCGGCAACGGAGTCATCGGCGCAGTCTCCCTCCTGTGGCAGACCTGAACAGCCCGACAGCGACGCGATCCGCGGGGAAGATGCCCATCTGGTTCAACACCAGGCGTGCCGCGGCGAGCGTTTCTGCGCTGACTGCCGGTGTGGTCATCGGCGCACCTCCTCGAGCAGTCGCCGGCTGGCCACGCACAACTCATCGAGAGCGGGGGTGGGTCAGCAGCCTTCCGGCATCGAGCCGAGTCGGTTCCAGGCGAATGCTCGGCCGCCGGTCGAGGGCGGCGACGGGGTGCTTGTCGAGGATGCGGCCTCGGTCTCCGGGTGTGCAGATTCCGTGGACGACATCGCCGTCGGCGGTACGAACCACGCGGTTCGTGACCTGCGGTCGGTGAACACGTTCCTGCAACGGCCACTGTGGCGGGATGACCGGCGCGATCACGGCTGACCACCACCGCCAGCAAACTTTTCGCAGAAGGCAAATGTGTCGCGATCCGGCGCATGTGGCATGGATCGCAGCAGGTCAGAGCGTGTTCAGCTGGTCGACTCCGTGTGCGCGAGTGCGCTCCCACGCGCGGCTCGGGAAGGTGTCACGACTGACGGGAATCTGTGCGCGAGAGGGGACTTGAACCCCTACGTCCGTGGACACCAGAACCTAAATCTGGCGCGTCTGCCAATTTCGCCACTCGCGCTTGATGGTACGACCGTCCAAACTCTACCGGGCCAATCGGTCATCGCGAAGCATTGGGTTGGCGTGGCGTACTCGTCAGTAACCTCACCTGGGATTATAACGATTTGGCAAACGTCAATGTGAGGGGCACTCATGTTTCGTACGTGTTGGTAACCCGATGGACCAGCGTGTTCAAACATGAGGCGGAGTCATGTTTACCACTATTCTGGTACGTACGTACTCAAATACTCTCTAGTAGTGGGCGCGCCCAGGGGCAAACGTGAGGATTTCCTCATGATTCTGTGTCATCCTCGCCCGTATCAGGCCGATCAACCGCGATCACTCGTGAACCGGTAGGGACCGGCGTGTCGCCGAGGCATGTCGCATGGAGAAGGAAGTCGAAGCGTCTTGACGATCAACGAGAGCACCAAGACCGAAGCCGGACAGAGCACGAAGGTGGCTGCCGCCGCCGGGAAGGCCGCGTCGGGCGGGGCGCGGTCGCCGCTGTTGGATCGTCTGCTCGGCGGCGTGTCGTACGCGCTCGCCTTCGGTGGGCAGGGTGCGCAGTGGCTGAGCGAGCTGGAGGAGATCGCGCGCGACAGTGCGCTGGAGCCGGAGCTGACCGCGCTGGTCAACGAGGCGGCGGCGCTGTTGGAGCCGGTCGCGGCGCAGTTGCTGGTGGTTCGTCCGGTCGGCTTCGACCCGATCGGCTGGATGCTGGAGAACGAACTCGCCGACGGTGACGAGGGCGAGATCTCCGCGGCCCCGTCCGACGCTGTACTGCGCTCGGCGGCGGTGTCCATGCCCGGTGTGCTGCTGACCCAGGTGGCGGCCGTGCGGGCGCTGCGGCTGCAAGGCTTGGATCCGGCCGAGCACGCGCCGGTCGCGATCGTCGGGCATTCGCAGGGTCTGCTCGCCGCCGCCGCGGTCGAAGCCGGTGGCGCCCGCGACGCGGAGCTGCTCGCGGTAGCCCAGATGATCGGCGCCGCAGCGGGTTTGGTCGCGCGGCGGCGCGGGCTGATGCCGGTGGGCGAGCGCTCGCCGATGGTCGCGGTGTCCAATGTCGATCCCGAGCAGCTCGGCGCCGTGGTGGCCGAGGTGTGTGACGGATCCGATCCCGCTGCGGCCGTGGTGGTCTCGATCCGCAACGGACGTCGGCGCGCGGTGCTGTCCGGGCCGCCCGCGCAGCTGGAGCGGGTGCGGCAGCGGTGCGCGCAGATCCACGACGAGCAGGCGCGCGAGCGCGACGCGAAGGTGCGCGGCGGCTCGGTGTTCGCTCCGGTCTTCGAGGACGTGGCCGTCGACGTGGCTTTCCACCACCCGGCGCTGGCCGACACCGTCGACCTGGTGAGCAGCTGGGCCGACCAGTGCGGCCTGGACAAGGAGCTGGCGGGCGAGCTGGCGCGGCAGATCCTGGTCGATCCGATCGACTGGGTGGCCGTCGTCGAGGGCGTGATCTCCGCGGGCGCGGAGTGGATCCTTGACCTGGGCCCGGGCGACCTGCTCTCCCGCGTCACGGGGGGCACGCTGAAGGGCACCGGCCTCGGCATCATCGCGGCCGCTACCCGCGCCGGACAGCGCAGCCTGCTCACCCCCGGTGCCGCGCCGGAGCCCGCGGCCCCGTGGTCGGCGTTCGCGCCGCGGCCGGTGCGGCTGCCCAACGGGCGCATCGTGGTCGAGACGGCCTTCACCAAGCTGACCGGGCGCTCGCCGATCCTGCTCGCGGGCATGACTCCGACCACGGTCGACGCGAAGATCGTCGCGGCCGCGGCGAACGCGGGCCACTGGGCGGAGCTGGCCGGCGGCGGGCAGGTGACCGAGCAGATCTTCGCCGACCGGGTGGCCGAGCTGCGGACGCTGCTGCACCCGGGGCGCTCGGTGCAGTTCAACTCCTTGTTCCTCGACCCCTACCTGTGGAAGCTGCAGCTGGGCGGAAAGCGACTGGTGCAGCGGGCCCGCACGGCAGGCGCCCCGTTCGACGGCGTCATCGTGACGGCGGGCATTCCCGAGCTGGAGGAAGCTGTCGCGCTGATCCAGGAACTCACCGAGGTCGGGATCAGCCACGTCGCGTTCAAGCCGGGCACGGTCGCCCAGATCCGGGCCGTGCTGCGCATCGCCGACGAGGTCCCGGACTACCCGGTGATCATGCACATCGAGGGCGGCAAGGCCGGTGGTCACCACTCCTGGGAGGACCTGGACGACCTGCTGCTGGACACCTACTCCGAGCTGCGCAACCGCGCCAATGTCGTGGTGTGCGTCGGCGGTGGCATCGGAACCCCCGAGCGCGCGACGGAGTACCTCACCGGCCAGTGGGCGGTCCGGCACGGCTACCCGGTGATGCCGCTGGACGGCGTGCTGGTCGGCACGGCGGCCATGGCCACGCTGGAGGCCACCACCGCGCCGGAGGTCAAGCAACTGCTCGTGGACACTCCCGGCACGCCCGACTGGGTCGGTGCGGGCACCGCGTCCGGCGGCATGGCCTCGGGCCGCAGCCAGCTGGGCGCCGACATCCACGAGATCGACAACGCCGCTTCGCGCACCGGCCGACTGCTGGACGAGGTCGCGGGCGACGCGGAGGCGGTCGCGGCGCGTCGCGACGAGATCATCGCGGCGCTGAACGCCACCGCCAAGCCGTACTTCGGCGACCTGGCCACCATGACCTACCAGGACTGGCTGGAGCGCTACGTCGAGCTCGCGGTCGGGCTGGACCGGCGCAAGGACTTCGACTGCGGCAGCGACCTGGGCGACGCGATCGCCGAGGCGACGCGTTCGGTGTGGTTGGACATCACCTGGCGGGACCGGTTCGCGGAGATGGTGCGCCGCACCGAATCCCGGCTGCACCCGGCCGACCGCGGCGAGATCCCCACGCTGTTCGCGAGTGACGACGACTTCGAGAACCCGGTCGCGGCGCTGTGCGCCTTGAAGGACGCCTATCCCGCCACGGCGCAGACGCTGCTGCACCCGGCCGACGTCCCGTTCTTCATCGCGTTGTGCAAGACCCCGGGCAAGCCGGTGAACTTCGTGCCCGTCGTGGACGGCGACGTGCGTCGCTGGTGGCGCTCGGATTCACTGTGGCAGGCGCACGATCCGCGCTACTCGGCCGATCAGGTGTGCGTCATCCCCGGCACGGTCGCGGTCGCGGGCATCACCCGGGTCGACGAGCCGGTCGGCGAACTGCTCGACCGCTTCGAACAGGACACGGCGTACTCCCTGGTGCGCGCGGGCGTGGCGCCAACCCCGGTGGACGCGCGTCGCACGGCGGGCGTCACGAGCGGCCCGATCGACGCCGTGCTGGCCGCCCCGGACGTGCAGTGGGCCGGACGCACCGCGATCAGCCCGGTGCACCGGCTCGGTGACCTGTCCGAGTGGGTCGTCGACGGCAAGGGTGCGGTGCATCCGCCCACCGGCGCGACGCTGGTCGAGACCCCAGGCGCCGAGCCGGAGCACGCCTACGTGGAGCTGACCGTCCCGCTGCTGGCGGGCAACGCGGTGCGCATCCGGATCACCGTGCCGACCTCGGTCTACAACGGTGGCGCCCCGGTCGTCACCGAGGCCGACGCCGACGAGGCCATGGCCGCGCTGCTCGCGGTCGCCGCGGGCCAGGATCTGCCCGAGGTCAAGGGCAAGGTCGCCCACGTGAATCTGGCCTGGACGCCGGATCTCATCGCCGATCACGCCGGGGTCACCGGCTCCGGCCTGCCCGCCACGCTGAGCACGCTCGGCCGCACCGTGCCGGACGTGCTGGTCGGCGCGTGCTGGCCCGCCGTGTTCGCGGTGCTCGGCGCGACCCGCACCGCGAAGGGCGAGAGCGTCATCGAGGGCATGCTCGACCTGGTGCACCTGGACCACCAAGTGCACCTCGCCGGTGCGCTGCCCGCCGAGACCAGTGTGCTGGCGGTGCGCGCGGAGGCCGGTGAGACCGTCGACACCGACCTGGGCCGGGTCGTCGAGGTGCACGTGCGGATCACCGCCATGCTGGACAAGCCCGAGACCGGGATGTCGATGCCGGTGCTGGCCACCCTCACCGAGCGGTTCGCGATCCGCGGGCGCAACGGCGCGGGCGAACTGGCCGATCCGCCGCGCGCGGCTGGCACGGTGTCCGACGCGGCCACCGACACCCCGCGCAGGCGTCGCCGCGACGTCACGATCGTGGCTCCGCGCACCATGCACGCCTTCGCCGCCGTCTCCGGCGACCACAACCCGATCCACACCAGCGATGCCGCGGCGAAGCTCGCCGGGCTCGGCAGCCCGATCGTGCACGGCATGTGGCTGTCGGCGGCCGCGCAGCACGTCGTGTCGGCGGTCGATCCCACGAGTTCGGTACCCGCGCGGACGGTGACCGCGTGGACCACCCGGTTCCTCGGCATGGTCCGTCCCGGGGCGCAGATCGATGTGCGCGTCGAGCGGGTAGCGCTCGACGCGGGCAGCGAGGTCGTCGAGGTCTCCTGCCGCACCGAAGGCGAGCTGGTGATGACCGCGACCGGTCGCACCGTGGCGCCGAAGACCGTCTACGCCTTCCCCGGACAGGGCATCCAGCGCAAGGGGATGGGGCTGGATGCCCGCTCCCGGTCGAAGGCGGCCAAGGAGATCTGGGACCGCGCGGACAAGCACACCCGTGCGGCGCTCGGCTTCTCGATTCTCGCCGTGGTGCGCGACAACCCGACCTACCTGAAGGCGCGCGGCGTCGAACACCGCCACCCGGACGGCGTGCTGCACCTGACCCAGTTCACCCAGGTCGCCATGGCGACCCTCGGCGTCGCCCAGGTGGCGGAACTGCGCGAGTCCGGTGCGTTCGTCGAGGGCGCGCTGCTCGCGGGCCACTCGGTGGGCGAGTACAACGCGCTCGCCGCCGTCGCCGGAGTGCTGCCGCTGGAGGCGGTGCTCGAGGTCGTGTTCCAGCGCGGTTCCGCGATGCACGAGCTGGTGCCGCGGGATGCGCAGGGACGCAGCGACTATCGGATGGCTGCGATCCGGCCCTCACAGATCGGATTGCCCGACGCGGAGGTCGTCGGCTTCGTCAAGGAAGTCGGCGATCGGGTCGGGGAGTTCCTCGAGGTGGTCAACCTGAACCTGCGCGGTTCGCAGTACGCGATCGCGGGCACGGTGGCCGGGCTGGACGCGCTGGAGCAGGAGATCGACCGTCGTCGCGCCGAATTCGGCGGCAAGCGGGCGTTCATCCTGGTCCCCGGCATCGACGTGCCGTTCCACTCGACGGTGCTGCGCAAGGGCGTTCCGGAGTTCCGGCAGAAGCTCGAGCAGCTGCTGCCGGTGGATCTGCGCCCGGAGACCTTGATCGGCCGCTACATCCCGAACCTGGTGCCGAGGCTTTTCACACTCGAGCGGGCGTTCGTGCAGGAGATCGCGGACCTGGTGCCGTCCGAACCGCTCGCGGAGGTGCTGGCCGACTTCGACAGCTGGGCCGCCCGGCCGACCGAGTTGTGCCGCGTGGTGCTGATCGAGTTGCTCGCGTGGCAGTTCGCCAGCCCGGTGCGCTGGATCGAGACCCAGGACCTGCTGTTCACCGACCCCGCACAGGGCGGCCTCGGCATCGAGCGGTTCATCGAGATCGGTCTCGGCGCGACGCCGACGGTGGCCAACCTGGCCAGCCAGACGTTGAAGCTCCCCGCTTTCGGCGGAGCCAAGGTGGAAGTGCTCAACATCGAGCGCGAGGCGGCGATCGTCTACGCGACCGACACCGATCCCGCCCCGGTCGACGAGCCGGTGGAGGAGCCTGCCGCCGCAGCGGCTCCGGCAGCGGCCGTCGCCGCCGCACCCGTGGCCGCGCCCGCCCCGAGTTCGGGCGGCCCGCGTCCGGACGACATCGCGTTCACCGCCGCCGACGCCACGCGCGTGCTGATCGCGCTGTGGACCAAGTTGCGGCTGGACCAGATCGGCCCGGTGGACACCATCGAGGGCCTGTGCGACGGCGTTTCCTCCCGGCGTAACCAGCTGCTGGTCGACCTCGGCTCCGAGCTCTCGCTCGGCGCGATCGACGGCGCGGCCGACGCCGACATGGGTGCGCTGTCCGCGACGGTGGAGCGGCTCGCCCGTACCTACCGTCCGTTCGGCACGGTGCTCACCGACGCCATCGGCGACCATCTGCGCAAGGTGTTCGGGCCGTCCGGCAAGCGTCCGGCCGCCATCGCGGACCGGGTCAAGAAGGTCTGGGAACTCGGTGACGGGTGGGCCAGCCACGTGACCGCCGAGGTGTCGCTGGGCACCAGGGAAGGCACCAGCGTGCGTGGTGGCGACCTGGGCGGCCTCGTCTCCGGCGCGCTGGGCGACGCCGCCTCGGTCGACGCGGCCATCGATGCCGCCGTGCAGGCCGTCGCGGCCCGTCGCGGTGTCGCGGTGTCGCTGCCCTCGGCGGGCGGCGGTGGCGGTGCGACCGTCGACGCCGCCGCGCTGGGCGAGTTCACCGAGCAGATCACCGGACGCGACGGCGTGCTCGCCACGGCCGCGCGCGTCGTACTGGAACAGCTCGGACTTTCCGAGCGCGTCTCCGCGCCGGAAGCGACCGACAACTCCCTGGTCGATCTGGTGTCGGCCGAACTCGGTTCGGACTGGCCGCGTCTGGTGGCGCCCGCGTTCGACGCCCGCAAGGCGGTGCTGCTGGACGACCGGTGGGCCACGGCGCGCGAGGACTTGGCCCGGCTGTGGCTCGCCGACGACGCAGGCAGCGCGAACGGACCGGTCACCGGGTTCATCGGTGCGGGGGAAGCCGTTGCGGCGCAGGCGAACTGGTGGCGGCAGCGGGCGATGCACGAAGCGCGCTCGGTGCTGGCCGGCCTGTACGAGCGCATCGCCGAGGCGGCGCTGAGCACGGAGGAGCCCGGGCTGTGGTCCTCCGACATCGCGGTGATCACCGGCGCCAGCAAGGGATCCATCGCGGCGGCGACGACCGGCAGGCTGCTCAGCGGTGGCGCCACAGTCGTGGTCACCACGTCGTCGCTGAACGACGAACGCCTCGCCTTCTACCGGAAGCTCTACCGCGACAACGCCCGGCACGGCGCGGCTCTGTGGGTGGTGCCCGCCAACATGGCGTCCTACCAGGACGTCGACGCCCTGATCGACTGGATCGGCACCGAGCAGGTCGACAGCGCGGGCGGCGCGAAGATCAAGGTCAAGGACGCGATGACGCCCACGCTGCTGCTGCCGTTCGCGGCGCCGCGAGTGGCCGGTGACCTCGCGGACGCGGGCGCGCGCGCCGAAATGGAGATGCGCGTGCTGCTCTGGTCGGTCGAACGGCTGATCGGCGGGCTGTCCAAGCTGGGCGCCGATCACGACGTGGACGCGAAACTGCACGTGGTGCTGCCGGGTTCGCCCAACCGCGGCATGTTCGGCGGCGACGGCGCCTACGGCGAGTCGAAGGCGGCGCTGGACGCGGTGGTCGCCAAGTGGCGGGCCGAGAAGTCGTGGTCGACCCGGGTCACCCTGGTGCACGCGCTGATCGGCTGGGTGCGTGGCACCGGCCTGATGGGCCACAACGACCCGATGGTCGAGGCGGTCGAGAAGGCGGGTGTGCAGACCTGGTCCACCGCGGAGATGGCCGACGAGTTGCTCAAGTGGTGCACCTCGCGGGCCCGCCAGGTGACCGCGACCGGCCCGCAGCAGATCGACCTGACCGGTGGGTTGGCCAGGGCCAAGCTGGACCTGCCCGCGCTGGCCAAGCAGGCCGCGGAGCAGGCGGAGGCGGAGACCGACGCGGACGCGGGTCGCACGATCGCCGCACTGCCGGCGCCGCCGACCGTGACCTCCGCGCTGCCGGTGCCCGAGTGGGGCGAGGTGACTGTGGATCCGGCCGACATGGTGGTCATCGTCGGCGCGGGCGAGCTGGGCCCGTACGGCTCGGCGCGCACCCGATTCGAGATGGAGGTCTCCGACGAACTGTCGGCGGCGGGCGTGCTGGAACTGGCTTGGACCACCGGCATGGTCACCTGGGAGAACGACCCGAAGCCGGGCTGGTACGACGCCGCGTCCGGTGACTACGTCCCCGAGCACGAGCTGGCCGAGCGTTACCACGACGCCGTGGTCGCCCGTTGCGGTGTGCGCCGCTACGAGGACGACGGCGCCATGACCGACAATTCGGCCCCACTGATGACCTCGGTCTTCCTCGACCAGGACCTGTCGTTCACGGTGGGCGGCGAGGCCGAGGCGCGTGCCTTCCACGCCGCCGATCCGGAGCACACGGTGATCACACCGGTCGCGGACTCCGGCGACTGGACGGTGACGCGCCGAGCGGGCACGGAGATCCGCGTGCCGCGCCGGGCCAAGCTCTCGCGCACCGTCGGCGGCCAGATCCCGACCGGCTGGGACCCGACCATCTGGGGCATCTCGCCCGATATGGCCGCTTCGGTGGACCGGGTCGCGCTGTGGAACATCGTCTGCACGGTCGACGCGTTCATCGGCTCCGGGTTCAGCCCCGCTGAGCTGATGAGCTGGGTGCACCCCTCGCTGGTCGCCAACACGCAGGGCACCGGCATGGGCGGCATGTCCTCGATGCGCTCGCTGTACATCGACAACCTGCTCGGTGAGTCGCGGCCGAACGACATCCTGCAGGAGGCGCTGCCGAACGTGGCGCTGGCGCACGTGGTGCAGTCCTACGTCGGCAGCTACGGCGCGATGGTGCATCCGGTGGCGGCCTGCGCGACCGCCGCGGTGTCGGTCGAGGAGGGCGTCGACAAGATCCGGCTGGGCAAGGCCGATCTGGTCGTGGCAGGCGGCTACGACGATCTCGGCATCGAAGGCATCGTCGGCTTCGGTGACATGTCGGCCACCGCGGATTCCGCGGCCATGAGCGCCAAGGGCATCAGCGACCGGTACTTCTCCCGCGCCAACGATCGCCGCCGCGGCGGGTTCATCGAATCGCAGGGCGGCGGCACGGTCCTGCTGGCGCGCGGCAGCGTCGCGCTGGAGATGGGCCTGCCGGTGCTGGGCGTGGTGGCCTACGCGCAGTCCTTCGCCGACGGCGTGCACACGTCCATCCCGGCTCCGGGCCTGGGCGCGCTGGGCGCCGGTCGTGGCGGGACGGAATCCCGGCTGGCGACCGAACTGCGCAAGCTCGGCGTCACCCCGGACGAGATCGCGGTGGTGTCCAAGCACGACACCTCGACGGCCGCCAACGACCCGAACGAGTCGGAACTGCACGAGCGGCTCGCGACGGCCATCGGGCGCTCGGACGGCGCTCCGCTGTTCGTCGTCTCGCAGAAGACCCTCACCGGGCACGCGAAGGGCGGGGCGGCCGCATTCCAGCTCATCGGCCTGTGCCAGGTGCTGGAGCAGGGCGTCATCCCGCCGAACCGCAGCCTCGACTGCGTCGACGAGAAGATGCTGGCCTTCCCGCACCTGGTGTGGCTGCGCGAACCGCTGCGGCTGGGCGGGCGCCTTCCGCTGAAGGCGGGTCTGGTCACCTCGCTCGGCTTCGGCCACGTGAACGGTCTGCTGGCGATCGTGCACCCGGAGGCGTTCATCCAGGCCATCGAGCCGGGACGGCGCGAGGAGTACCAGCGCACGGCGCAGGAGCGTCAGCTGACCGGCCGCCAGCGGTTCGTGGAGGCGATGTGCGGCGGCGCGCCGCTGTACGAACGTCCCGCGGATCGCAGGCTCGGCGGGGAGGGCACCCCGTCCCAGCGGGCGCGTCAGCTGGAGGCCGACGTGCTGCTCTCGCCGGAGGCGCGCCTGGATCAGGACGGCGCCTACCGCGCGAAGGGCATCGGATGCGCGTAACCGGAAGCGCGGCGGGGCAACTCGCCGCGCCGGGTCCGTGCGCGGGCTCGCCGAGGACCTCGTAGGCTGGCCGCCTATGACGATCCTCGGTATCGGCTTGGACTTGGTGACCATCTCCGAGTTCGCCGAACAGCTCGAACGCGCCGGAACGACGATGCTCCGGGAAAGTTTCACCGCGGGTGAGCGGCGCTACTGCCAGAGCAAAGGGACCGACCCGGCGCGCAGCTACGCGGCGCGGTGGGCGGCGAAAGAGGCGGTGCTCAAAGCATGGGCGTCGTCGCGGTTCGCCCGCCGCCCGCAGATCGGGGACAACCCCTATCCGCTGATCGAGGTGGTCAACGACGCGTGGGGCAGGCCGAGCATCAAGCTGCACGGCCTGGCCGCCGAATTCCTGCCCCGGGTAAGGGTTCACCTGTCGCTGACCCACGACGGCGACACCGCCGCCGCGATGGTGGTGCTGGAGGACCCGGGCGAGCTGGCCGACCTCATCGAAGGCCGCGAGAGCGCCGGTTGAGTCGCGCGGTTGGTCCCGGTTCCGGCCGGGACCACCACTTATTTTTGGCCGCCGGTCCGCGATTCCTTCTCCGCGACCAGCAGGTAGGCGACCATCAGCCGCTTGAGTTCGGCGACCGCTTCGGCGCTGCTCTGCTCGTCCTGCACGGAGAAGTTGAGCATCGAATAGACCACGTGCACCAGCACTTCCGCCATCATGGTGCGCCGTGCCCGCGGAGTGCGCGGCGTGAGCGGGCGCAGCATCTGCGACACGACCTCGGCGAACTGCTTCTCGTGGATCGCCCCGGTGGCCCGGGTGGACGGCGTGGACTGCATGGCCAGCCACACCTCCCGCCGGGACGGGTCGGTCATCCAGAGGTTGGCCAGGTGGTCGACGAACTGGTTCATGTGCCGCAACCAGTCCAGCGAGGGAATCTCACCGTGGAAGTCGGCCAGCTCCTGGGAAACGGCAACCAGATCTTGGCGATTCAGCTCACAGACGATGACGTACTTGTTGGCGAAGAACTGGTACAGCGTGCCGATCGGCACCTCCGCCCTGGCCGCCACCTCCTCGCAGGTGAACGACTCGAACCCGACCTCGACGAGCAGCTCCCTGGACGCCTGGAGTAAGGCGTCGAACTTTCGTTTGCTGCGTTCCTGCGTCGGCCGGCGTCGCGGCATGAGCTCCTGTGGGTCGTCCTGCAGCTCCAACGCAGGGTCCAGACGGTGCTTCACCCTGGCCTCCGCGCGTACTTCCACGCATCCAGGCTAACGGTAGGGACAAGCGTGCGATACGCGCATCCGCCGTTCGCGTCCAGCTGACTTGATTTCCGCTACCCATCCGTAACCGATGCGGCATCGAACATATACCGAGCGCGCGTGCATCGCGACGTGTGTTCCGAGCAGGGGAATCCATGGGGCTCATGGCTTTCGGCAAGCCCGTGAGCTCGGTCAATGCACAGAGGGGAAGGCGTGATCAGTGGTAGCTGAATCTGTGGTGACTCTCGGCGTTTCGACCGAACGCGGTGCCGTGCACGCGGTAGCGCTCGCCGACGGCAGGAAGCTGGCCGATCGGGTGCTGCTGCGCCGGATCGAGCGAACGGACGGCGACAGCAAGGCGGACGTGGCCGAGGCGGTCGAGACCGCGCTGGACGCCCTGGCCGCCGGGCTGGGCTCGGAGCGGGAAGTCGGTGGCGTAGCCGTCGCCTATCGGGACGCCGCGGAGCGGCGCGCCATCGTGACCCGGCTGGCGGCAGGCCCGTGGCACAGCGCCTCGCTGGTCTCGGTGAAATCGGCCCACCTGAGCGTGGCGAGCATGATGACGTGGCTCGACGCCTACGACAACCTGCTGGTGTGCGAGGTGGTGCCCGGGTACCACGCGTTCACCCTGGTCGACCGGGGCCGCCGCCGGGTGCTCGCCGCCGTGGGGCAGGCGGGCCGGGCGACGCCCCGGTCGCTGGGCATCGGCGTCACGGCGGCGTGGGATCAGCTGGACGCGGCCGGCGCGCGGCCGGACGCGGTGGCGCTGATCGGCTCGGCGGGCGCGGGCTCCGCGGTGCTGAGGGCGGTCGAGAAATTCGGGGCTCCGGTGATCCCCTGCACCGTAGGCGCTTTCGCGTCCGCCGCGGGCGCGGCGTTGAGCGCCCGGCTGGAGCAGGACAGTTACGTCGGGCCGGTGAGCGAGTCGAGTCGGGCGCGCGGCGGCGTCGCGGTGTTCGCCGCGGCCGGTGTGCTGGCAAGCGGAATGGTCGTCGGCGGGAGCTATCTGCTGAACGATTCCGCGCAGCCGACACCGACCGTCGTGGCGGACGCCCGGATCGAGGGCGCAGGCGCGACGCATCCGGTAGAGCCGGTCCGTCCCGCGGACACCGAGGCGGACGAGTCGTTCGACGGGCCGCGGGGCGGCGACGCCACCACGACCGGAGTGTGGCTTCCGGACCAGCGCGGGGGGCTCGCCCCGCGGCATCGTCCGTTGCCGTTGGTCGCCGCAGACGCGACAACCAGGCCGGAGACGGAAACCCCGGAGCCGCTCCTGCCGGGGACCGGGGTCCCGACCGATCGTAAGGTGGGCGCACCCGACGCCGCGTTGCTGTTCCCCGGTGAGGCCCCACCACCCGCCGTGTTCACCCCGGAAGCCGCGGACTGGTGGGACGAGCACCTTCGCCTGATGGCGCAGTGGGCAGCCCAGCAGGTGTGGCAGGTGTGATCCGATCCACCCGACTTCGGCCCGGCGCCCCTGCGGCGCCGGGCTTTTCGTTGCCCGCGCTACACCGACAGATCGCGGCGCAACTTGGCGACGTGGCCGGTGGCGCGGACGTTGTACTGCGCGACGGCGATCTTGCCCGCTTCGTCCACCAGGAAGGTCGAGCGGATGACGCCGACGACCGTCTTGCCGTACATGGTCTTCTCTCCGTACGCGCCCCACGCGGTGAGCACGGCGCGATCGGGATCCGACAGCAGCGGGAAGGTCAGCCGTTCCGCGTCGCGGAACTTGGCCAGCTTGGCGGGCTTGTCCGGTGAGATGCCGACGACGTCGATGCCCGCGCCGTCCAGGTCGGCCAGGTTGTCGCGGAAGTCGCAGGCTTGCTTGGTGCAGCCGGGCGTGCTCGCGGCGGGGTAGAAGTACACGATCACCCTGCGACCGCGGTAGTCCGACAGCGAGACGTCCTTGCCGTCGGCGTCGGGAAGCGTGAAGTCGGGGGCGGTGTCGCCCGGGGAGAGTCGTTGGTTGGTGGTCACCTTCTGCACGGTATCCGAAGGTCCCGACCGGAGATCCTCGCGCGGCCGGATAGCGGCGCGTGGCGGCGGATAGACTCGTCCGCGAGCCCCGGGTGCTCCGCGAACGGCCGAGCGTGCGGCCCGATTCGTGCACCGGGTGCGGCAATCGACAACAGGAGGGTGGAACGTGGCAAGGGATACCGAGCGGATCGAGCAGGAGATCGAGGCCGCCCGCACTCGGCTGGCGAGCACGCTCGACGAACTCGCGGTACGCGCGGACCCGCATCGGATCGCGGACGACACCAAGCAGATCGTGGTCTCGAAGCTGAACGAGCCGAAGGTGAAATACAGCCTGATCGGCGCCGCCGCGGTCGTCGTCGGGCTGGTGCTGCTCAAGATCTTCCGCTGAGCTGGAAAAACGACGACACCCGGTGTGGCGATGCCCACCGGGTGTCGTCGTTTCGCGGTCGGTTCAGACCGTCGGGCAGGCGAAGCCGTCGCCGTCGGGATCCAGGTGCGGGCCGTAGCCCGGTTCGCCGCGGAACAGCGGCGCGTGTCCCGCGGCGCGGGCGTCGTCGCAGTTGGCGTAGGCGCCACCGGCCGAACCGGTCTGCGACAGACCGGCCGAGCCGGTCGCGGCGGAGCCGGTGTCGACGGCCGAGGAGCCGGTTCCGGCGGATCCGGACGGAGGGGCGGCTAGGGCGGCAGGAGCCGCGAGAAAGGTCAATCCCGCGATGGCCGCGCTGACGGAGAGCCGGCGAACGTTCATGTATTCCTCTATGTATGTGGTTGCTGCGGTGGATGGGCGTCCGACCGGACGCCGCATCCACTGTTGTGACGGGCCGCTCTCTTGTCAACCTCGCGGGGACGGAACTAGGGGATTAGGGGATCGCACCCAGTGCCGTGGCTCAGGAGGTCGTCCCGATGCCGCGGATGTGTTCCGCTGGGATGTTTCCCATGCGTCCGGCCTGGTAGTCCTCCATCGCTTCGATGATCTCCGCGCGAGTGTTCATCACGAACGGCCCGTACTGCACCACCGGTTCGCGGATCGGCTGTCCGCCGAGCAGCAGGACTTCGAGCGCTCCGGTCCGATTGTCTTGGCGCGCATCGGCTGTCACGCTGATCGCGTCTCCGCGGCCGAAGACCGCGAGCTGCCCCTCGTTCAGCGGCCTGCGCTCCGCGCCCACCGTGCCGCTGCCGGATAGCACGTACGCCATCGCCGTGAACTCTTGCGGCCAAGGTGTTTCGAGGATTCCGCCGGGCGTGATCGACGCGTGGGCGTAGGCGATCGGGGTGTATGTCGAACCGGGGCCGGTGAATCCGCCGACCTCTCCGGCGATGAGCCGCACCAGCGCGCCGCCGTCGTGCGAACTCACCAGCGTCAGTTCGCGAGCGCGCAGGTCCTGGTAGCGCGGCGTGGCGAACTTGAGCGCGCGCGGCAGGTTCACCCACAGCTGGATGCCGTGGAACCAGCCGCCGGAGGCGACCATCTCCTCCGGCGGGACCTCGTCGTGCAGGATGCCGGAGCCCGCGGTCATCCACTGGGTGTCGCCTTCGCCGATGACGCCGCCGCCGCCCTGCGAGTCGTGGTGCACCATGGTGCCGTCGAGCATGTAGGTGACCGTCTCGAAGCCGCGGTGCGGATGCCACGGTGCACCCTTCGCCTCGTGCGGTTCGTAGGCGACCGGACCCATCTGGTCGAGCAGGATGAAGGGATCGGCCGTGCGCAGATCCATGCTGGGGAACGGCCTGCGCACCTCGAATCCCGCGCCTTCGCGCTGTTTGTGCGCGGTGACCACGCTCCGGACCGGCCGTTGGCGCAGGGTCGCGTCCGGGCGGGGGAGGCGTGGCAGGACCATGATGTCGGGAACAGTGACGGCGGGCATGGGGACCTCCTCGGGAGTTGGTGTCCATGTCAACCAACGGTGACTACACTTCATTCCCATGGTCCGGTGGTTGAGTGACGACGAGCAGGCGACGTGGCAGGCCTACGTGCGGCTGCGCCAGCGTTTGGACGGGGCGATTTCCGCCGGGCTGGCCGAGGACGGCCTGTCCCTGGCGGACTACGAACTGATGGTGGCGTTGTCGGCAGCCGCCAACGGGTGTCTGCGCGCCAAAGAGCTGGCTACCGAGGTGTGCTGGGAGAAGAGCCGGCTGTCCAAGCATCTGGCCAGGATGGACGCGCGCGGACTGGTCGAGCGGCGCCCCGCGGAGGAGGATGCCCGCGGCATCATCGTGCAGCTCACGCCGCAAGGGCGGGTGGCGCTGGAGCGGGCCGCGCCCAACCACGTCGATCTGGTCCGTCGCGTCTTCGTCGAGCTGATGACGCCGGGTGAGGCGCGTGCGCTGCGCGCGCTGGCGGACAAGGTGGTCACCGAGGTCGAGCAGGTGACCGAACTCGGCGCCTGATCGCCGTTCCCGCCGCTATCCGGCTTCGGTGTCGTGCCGCCGCCATCGACGCCACCACTGGCGGCGTGGACGCGGCGCGATGCGGCCTGTCTGCGCTCGGGTGGGGCCGGTGGCTTCGAGGCTGGGTTGCGCGCGTTTCGGCCTCGCGACCTCGCGTGCGCGCCTCCATTGCTCGACGATCTCGTCCGCGTTCACCGGAGCGATCGGCACGAACGGTCCTTCCGGCATCCGCAGCCACTCCACGATGCGTTTGTTGAGTTCACTCACGGCCGCTCGCACCTCCCGCTCGCCGGTCGCATCACGCACGGTCTCGGACAAGTGCTCGATATCGCGTCGCAGCAACAGCGACGGGGGCAGCAGCGCGTCACCGCTGACTCCTTCGCGACGCAGATATGCGCGCAGCCACCAGTCCTCGTCGGGAGCCGTGCCCACTCCGGGAATCGGTTTGCCGGTACCGGGCAGGTTGTCGAATTCGCCGCGCTCGGCCGCCTCGCGGATCTGCTTGTCGATCCACGATTCGAAGGTCTGCTTCGGCGGCTTGCGCTCGGTCATCGTGACGGCTGAGTCGGCGGGTGCATGACGCTAGTCTACGGAATTCTGTAGTAGACACAGAAAACGTTGAAGCGCAAAGACTTTCGCGTAACTCAGGACCACGGCGTGATCGGCGGCTTCACCCAGAGCAGTTTCTCGTCGGTGTGTTCGCGCCGGGCAGCGGGATGCCGCGGATGTCGGGCGGCCCAGTCGTCCTTCTCCGTCAGCAGCCGTGCCACCGCGGTCCAGGTCTCGTCGGTGCTCGGCGGATTCGTTCCGGCGGCCCTGGCCAGTTTGCGCCGTACCGGCGCGGGCATCGCGAGCACCTCGGAGCCGGTGATGCCACGGGGCCAGAGGTAACTCGCCAGCCGGCGTGCTTTCTCGGCGCGGCTCTTGGCCGCCGCGTCGTTGTGTGCGTAGTCGGTCACGGCAAGGTCCAAGGGGTCGCGGGTATGTGGACCATTATTGCCGAGCCGCAGATACGCCTGCCCGACCGCGCGGACACGGCCGGAAAGCGCCGCAGCCTCCCCATCCGATGGATGGGGAGGCTGCGTGACGGTGTGGATCAGTACGCGCTGTTGACGTTGTCCATCGAGCCGTAGCGGTGCGCCGCGTAGTTGCAGGCGGCGGTGATGTTGGCGACCGGGTCCCAGATGTCGAAGGGCGTGCCGGCGACGTGGTAGGCGGCGAAGGTGGGGTCGATCACCTGGAGCAGGCCCTTGGACGGGATGCCCATGGCGGCGTTGGAGTCCCACAGGTTGATGGCCTGGGGGTTGCCCGTCGACTCGCGCATGATGTTGCGGTAGATGCCGTTGTAGGTGCCGGGGATGCCGTTCGCCGACATGATGTCGAGCGCCTGGCGGATCCAGCCGTCCAGGTTGTCCGCGTAGACCGGCGGGGCCGGGGCGGGCATCGGGGCCGGGACCGGGGCCGCCTCCGGAGCGGGCGCGGGGGCGGGGGCGGGCGCGGGTGCGGGCATCGGCGCGGGGATCGCCTCGGCCGCCAGTGCGGCGACCGGAGCGGCGGCGGCCTCGGGCTGCTGCTCGGCCACCATGGCGATGCGAGACGGGACGCTGTTGTCGGCAACGGACGCCGCGGAGCAGGCGGCCACGGCGACGACACCCGCGGCGGCGAAGGCGACGGTGACGGTTTCGCGGAGCGAGGGGCGGCGAAGGGTGGAAAGGCGTCTGTCAGGCATTGCGAATCGGTTCCTTGATCGGGGACTTACTCGATCCGGCCGCAGTTGGGCAGCACGGATCCTGCGGCGTACGCTCGTGTGCGTTCGCCGAAACGGCCATGTGCTTTTGTGTGGTTTTGTTGTGGGGGACGCTGATGTCCCCGGAACGCGACGCTTCTGCGTGCGGCACCGGATCGCCCTCGGTGGGCTCGGCCGCTTGTCGCGCGAGACCCGCATCCTCGATGCGGTGAGACGGGCGGAAGTATGGGATTGCGGGTCCGTTGCCGGATTCCGCTCCGCCGATCACGTGGCGGGCAGGGTGCCTGCCGTGTGATCGTTACCGAATCGGTGTCTACAACTCCTCGGGCTGACCAAACTTCAGGTCGCTTTGTGACCTGATTGCAGAATGGTCACGCATGGTTAACGGACGGTGAACTGATCATGAACGGCAGGCGCTGACGATCTTGGAAAGCCCAAGACGCGGTTGCCGAATCGTTATCCAAGCTGGGAGTTTGCCGTTAAACCTCTTGTGCCGTAGGTCACAGAAATTTTCGGGCGTACAGGTGGATTTCGCGGCGATCGCGGGCGTATAGCTGTCCGAATTGAGACCACTGGTGCAACTGGGAAAAACTCCAGGTCACGGTGATGTCACGGAAATCGGGGCCATCGTGGAGACGAAGAAAACCGTGCCCTTGCCAGCCGATGACTGACAAGGGCACGGTTTGCGTGTTGTGCGCCATCAGGGACTCGAACCCCGAACCCGCTGATTAAGAGTCAGCTGCTCTGCCAATTGAGCTAATGGCGCTTGCTCCGTGTTCCGGTGCGGGACAAACCTTAACAGGCCGGGGCCGCAGAAGTGAAATCGTGTCCTGACCGGCGCGGATGTGATGCTCTCCGCCGCCGTAACGCGTGGGTTCGCCGCGGTGATCTAGTGGTGGTAACGCTGCAGTGACGGACTAGGTGTTCACATTGGCCAGGACGTGACGCACTGGCAGAATGTCCGATTGTGGTTTCGACCGCCCGCGTACACGGCGGGGTGAGCGGCGTGGCGGTCGGTATCCGAAGCCCTCGGTGTGTCCTGGAGCGCCGAGACTTTGAAACGGGGTTGAAATGAGTTTTGGTCGAGGTCGGCACGTGCGCAAGCCGACTACGAGGCGGTCGCTACGCACGTTCGCGGGACCGGTGATAGTTGTCGCGGTCGCCGCGCTGGCATTGACCGGATGTTCGGCATCCGACGCCAAGGACGCGGCTCAGGTGGCCATCGACCGCAACCCCATCACAGAACTGATCAAGCCGAAGTTGTTGTCGCCGGTGAAAGATGGCGAGGTAGGGGTATCGCCGGGCGTCCCGTTGGCGCTCAAGGTGGAAGACGGCAAGTTCACCAACGTGAGCTTGGTCAGCCCGCAGGGCAAGGCGGTGGAGGGCAGGCTCGCCGCCGACGGGCGTTCGTGGGAGACCACCGAGGTGCTCGGCTACGGCAAGACCTACCGATTGAAGGCCGACGCGATCGGGCTCGGCGGGGCGAACTCCGCGACGCTGAGTTTCACCACGAGTTCGCCCGGTAACCAGACCAAGCCCTACCTGGTGCCCGGCGAGGCGGAGGTCGTCGGTATCGGACAGCCGGTGGCCGTCCAGTTCGACGAGAACATCCCCGACCGGAAGGCCGCGCAGGATGCGATCAAGATCACCACGGAGCCGCCGGTGGAGGGCGCGTTCTACTGGGTGAACAACCGCGAGGTGCGCTGGCGGCCGGAGCATTTCTGGGCGCCGGGATCGAAGATCACCGTCGATGTGAACGTCTACGGACGTAATCTCGGCAACGGCCTGTACGGGCAGGACAACATCCACTCGTTCTTCACCATCGGCGACGCGATGGTCTTCACCGCCGACGACAACACCAAGCAGGTGACCGTCGAGTTGAACGGCCAGGTGATCCGCACCATGCCGACCTCGATGGGCAAGGACAGCACCCCCACCGACAACGGGGTCTACATCGTGGCCGACCGCCACGAGAAGATCATCATGGACTCCTCGACCTACGGCGTGGCGGTCAACGCGCCCGACGGGTACAAGACGCCGGTCGACTTCGCGACGCGACTGTCCTACAGCGGCATCTTCTTCCACTCGGCGCCCTGGTCGGTCGGTGCGCAGGGGTACAGCAACACCAGTCACGGCTGCCTGAACCTCAGTCCGGCGAACGCGCAGTGGGTCTTCCAGAACGCCAAGCGCGGTGACATCACGATCGTGAAGAACACCGTGGGCGGCACCCTGTCCGGTGTGGACGGCTTGGGTGACTGGAACATCCCGTGGTCGGTCTGGAAAGCGGGCAACGCCGAAGACAATCGCTGAGCCGAAGCGGAACGCCGAACGGGCCACCGGAGCGATCCGGTGGCCCGTTCGGCGTTCAGGGGGTCACGGCAGCATGTTGCAACCCAACTGGGCGTCGCCCAGGATCGCGATGGCGCTGCCGGTGGCGGCGCACAGCAGCTTGCTGCCCGCCGATCCGGTGCCGGAGGAGCCGGTGGTGGCCAGGCCGCCCGCCGATCCGCTCGACGCCGAGCCGGAGTCGGGCAGCGGGGGAAGTCCGATTCCCGCGACCGCGGTTCCGCTGGATCCGGTGAGGAGAGTGGCGCCGACGAAGGCTGCGATAACCGCGGAACGCATCACGAGGTGTGTCTTTCTGGTCGAACCGGGAAGGCGCCCCAGCGACACCGTCCCACGTGCACCGCAGTCTACGGACGCGTGGCGGATTCTGGAGTGGTTTCGTTTCACATCGCGGCGAGTGCCTGCGGCAAAAGGTCTGGGGCGCAGTGAAAGAGCCTTGCGCGGAGTGTCAGCCGCGCCCGATCGAGCCGACTCGGCTCTCGGTGGGGACGTGGGCCGGTTTCCTCGATCGGCGGCGCGAAGCGATGCCCGCGACGAACGCGTCAGGACCCGGCCGGTGCGGCGAGGCGGGTCATGCGGGCGCTCGGCCTCTGCGGAAGACGATTTCCATAAGCGCCGAGACCTTCGGTGGTCGGCCGTGGCAGGAGGGCGCGCTCAGGCATGAAATGGCACGCCGCATCGTGACGCATTTCGCATGTGGACCCATTCGAGTGCAGGCGCTTGCCGATGGCTTGGGGTCTTCGGGACATGATCGCCGCCTCGGAGAGATACGGACGGCTATTTCACGTCGCGCGCCGATGCGGGGAATGAACAGAGTAGAGAAAGCGCCAGCCGTAGTGTGCGAACCGCCTCAGAGGACGGTTCGCACACCGCGACACCTGGGGTGAGCGACGGGACTCGAACCCGCGACAGCCAGGATCACAACCTGGTGCTCTACCAACTGAACTACGCTCACCATCGCCGGTGAAGAACCGGCGGGCTAGATATTAGCGTGTCTACCCGCCCACTCCCTAATCGTTATCTGGCGAGCCGTTGACCTGCGCCGATTCGGTCCGCTGTTCGGCGGTCTCGGAGACCTCGGCGGCGACGGCGGCGATTTCGGTGGTGGAGGGACCGGGCGGCGCGACGAACGCGGTCCGCCGGTAGTACTCCAGTTCCCGGATGGACTCCTGGATGTCGGCCAGTGCGCGATGGCTCAGGCCCTTCTCCGGCTGGCCGAAGTAGATGCGCGGGTACCAGCGGCGGCACAGCTCCTTGATCGAGCTCACGTCGACCATCCGGTAGTGCAGGTGGGCATCCAGCAGCGGCATGTCCCTGGCGATGAAACCGCGGTCGGTGGCGATCGAGTTGCCTGCCAGCGGCACGGTGCGCGGGGTGGGGATGTACTGGCGGATGTAGTCGAGCACGCGCTGCTCGGCCTCTTCGAGGGTGACGGTGGAGCGACGGACCTCGTCGGTCAGCCCGGAGCGCGCGTGCATCTCGGCGACCACGGCAGGCATCGCGGCCAGCGCGTCGTCGTCGGCGTGGATGACGATGTCCACGCCCTCGCCGAGGATGTTGAGATCGCTGTCGGTCACGAGTGCGGCCACCTCGATCAGCTTGTCGCTGTCCAAGCGCAAGCCGGTCATCTCGCAATCCATCCACACCATGTATTTGTCGGACACCCGTGCAACATTAGCCGGGCGAAGGTCCGGTGCCCGCGATACGGCTCGGCAACCCCGAAGCCGCCGATGCGGACGGGAATCCGACCGGTGGCGATACAGTTTCTTCCAGATCGTCACCCGGCGTTTTCGGTGCGGCAGCAAACATTGAGTGAAGCAGCCCGGTCGAGCCAGGACGGAGACGTGCGATGACCACCCCGAAGGAGAAGGCGGCCGCGGCGCGCAAAGCGGCCGACGAGGCGGCGCGGATCGCGGCGGAGGCGTCCGCCGCCGCGGAGGCCGCGGAACGTGAACTGGCCGAGCAGACGGCGGGTGGAGCCGGTGCTGCCGAAGGAAGAGACGAACCGTCCCCGGGCTCGACCGCCGCACAAGAGATCGCCGCGGGCTACGCGTTCGAGGGCGCTGCGCTGGACGTGGGCACCGTGGTGGTCGACGGGAGGGTGGATTCCGGCGCGCGCGTCCGTATCCCGATGCGGATGATGAACCGGCACGGTCTGGTCGCGGGGGCGACCGGCACGGGGAAGACGAAGACCCTCCAAGGCATCGCGGAGCAACTGTCGAGCGCCGGGGTTCCGGTGGTGCTGGCCGATATCAAAGGCGACCTGTCGGGTTTGGCCGAGCCGGGCCGATCGAGCGAAAGACTCGCCACGCGGATCGCGGAGACCGGCGCCGCGGACTGGGCGGCGACCGGCTTCCCCACCGAGTTCGTGTCGCTGGGCACCACCGGGGCAGGGCTTCCGATCCGCGCCACGATCAGTTCGTTCGGCCCGGTTCTGCTGAGCAAGGTGCTCGGGCTGAACGAGACGCAGGAATCCACCCTCGGACTGATCTTCCACTGGGCCGACCGCAATGGCCTCGCGCTGCTGGACCTGAAGGACCTGCGCGCCGTGATCACTCATCTGACCAGCTCCGAGGGAAAGGATGACCTGAAAGGCATCGGCGGTGTCTCCGCGGCCACCGCGGGCGTGATCCTGCGCGCCTTGGCGAATCTGGAGGCCGACGGCGGCGACACGTTCTTCGGCGAGCCGGAACTCGATCCGGCCGACCTGGTGCGGGTGGTGGACGGAAAAGGGGTGATCACACTCTTCGAGCTGGGTGCCGAGGCGGCGCGGCCGGTGATGTTCTCCACATTCCTGATGTGGGTGCTGGCCGACCTGTTCCAGACCCTGCCGGAGGTCGGCGACGTGGAGCGTCCCGAGCTGGTGTTCATCTTCGACGAGGCGCACCTCCTGTTCTCCGACGCCTCGAAGGCGTTCTTGGATCAGGTGGAGCAGACCGTCAAACTGATCAGGTCCAAGGGAGTGGGCGTGTTCTTCTGCACACAGTTGCCCACCGATATCCCGAACCCGGTGTTGTCCCAGCTCGGCGCGCGCATCCAGCACGCGCTGCGCGCGTTCACCCCGGACGACCAGAAGGCGTTGGCCAAGACCGTCCGCACCTACCCCAGGACCGGTGTATACGACCTGGAGCAGGCGCTGACCTCCCTCGGCACCGGCGAGGCGATCGTGACGGTGCTCTCCGAGCAGGGCGCGCCGACGCCGGTGGCCTGGACCAGGATGCGGCCACCCCGGTCGCTGATGGACACCATCGGCGTGGACGCGATCCGGTCGGGGGCGCTGTCCAGCCCGCTGGCCTCGAAGTACGCCCGGACCATCGACCGGGAATCGGCCTACGAACTGCTGGCCGCCAAGATGGCCGACGCGACGCGGGAGCCGGAACCGGCACCCGTCCCCGGCCGTAACGTGAACCGCGTGGAAGAGGAGTCCGCCGCCGAGCGGATCATGCGGAACCCCGCGGTCCGCGGCTTCCTGCGCTCGGCCGCCACCGCGGCGGGACGCGAGATCACCCGCAGCCTGTTCGGCACCCGGCGCCGTTGAGCGCGCCGGTCATCCGACCTCGCGGGCGAGCAGGTCCGCCGTCGTCTCCCTGCGGATCAGTTCGCGGGCGCGGCCGTGTCGAACGGCGATGATCGGCGGCCGCCCGACAGTGTTGTAGGACGAGGCAAGGCTGTGATGGTAGGCGCCGGTGCACGGCATCGCGAGCACCTCGCCGGGGCGCAGGTCGGCAGGCAGCCGGACGTCGGCGGCGAGGATGTCGCCCGCCTCGCAGAAGCGACCGGCGACCGTCGCGGTCATCTGCGGACCGCACGGGTGGCGGCTGGCGACCACGACCTCGTAGCGCGCGCCGTAGAGCGCGACGCGCGGGTTGTCGCTCATCCCGCCGTCCACGGTGACGTAGGTGTGCCCGCCTTCGACGTGCTTGATCGAGAGCACTCGGTACAGCGTCACCCCGGCCCTGGCGACGACGGCGCGGCCGGGTTCCAGCGCGAGGACCGGGCGTGGGAAGTGGTGGCGGGCGCAGGCGGCGTCGAGGGCGTCCTCGAGGATGTCGGCGAGTTCGGCGAGATTCATTTCGGCGTCACCGGCGCGATAGGCCACCGCGTGACCGCCGCCGAGATCCAGTTGGGTCAGCAAGACGCCGTGGTCTTGCCGCACCTGCGCCATCGCGGCGACCAAGCGCCGTACCGCCTCGCCGTAGTGATCCGGGTTGTAGATCTGCGAGCCCAGATGGCAGTGGAAGCCGACCAGGGTGAGGTTCGGTTGGCGCAGCACACGGTCGATCGCCTCGGCGGCCGAATCGCTGCCGAGGGGGAAGCCGAACTTCTGGTCGTGCACACCGGTGCGCACCGCGGGATGACCGTGGACATCGATGCCGGGGGATAGCCGCAGCAACACCTGCTGTGGCTTCGTGGCCAGGGCGGACAGCAGCGTGATCTCGGTGTGCGAGTCGATCACGATCCGGCCGACCCCGCTGCGCACGGCGGTGGCCAGTTCGTCGAACGACTTTCCGTTGCCGTGCAGGACGATGCGCGCGGGGTCCACACCAGCCGCCAGCGCGACGGCCAGTTCGCCCGCCGAGCACACGTCGACCGAAAGGCCTTCCTGGGTAACCCAATCCAGCACCGACCGGGTCATCAGGGCCTTGCCCGCGTAGATGATCTCGGCCTCGGGAAAAGCTTTGCGATAGGCCCGGCAGCGGGACCGTACCTCCTGCTCGTCCAGGACGTAGGTGGGCGTCCCGTACTGATCGGCGATGTCGGCGAGGGCGGCGCCGCCGAGGGTGATCCCGCCGTCGCCGTCGTAGTGCGTGTCCCGCGGCCAGACCGCGGCATCCAGGCGCGAAGGTGATCCCGACCGCAATGACGGGAGGATGTCGAGCAGCGTCACGATGTTCTCCTGGGTCGCCCCCGCTTTCTCGAATTGCGGGGCCGATGCCAGGACTACGCCGGGTGCGGGGCCGGTGGGCCGGTCATTTGCGGATCCTTGACCACCGGGCGTCGCTTCTTGACAGCTCGCTGACGCGGCTGGCTCAGCTGCCGAGTTTCTTGTAGAACGCGCCGGCGATGGGAGCGGTGACCGCGCGCGGGCCGTACTGTCCCGCCACACTCATTCCCTTGCTGATCAGGCCGGGGACAACGCGCATCTTGTTGCGGGCGAGCGCGTCGATGGACACCTTCGCGGTGGCTTCCGAGGAGACCCACATGAAGTCGGGCACCATCCGGTCGACGATGGAGGCGTCGGCGGGATCCGGGGTCTCGGTGCGGACCGGGCCGGGCGCGAGCAGGGTGACGTGCACCCCGGAGCCTTTCAGCTCGCCGCGCAGCGATTCGGAGAAGGTGTTGGCGAACGCCTTGCTCGCGGCGTAGGTGGCGTTGTTCGGGATCGGCATGTTGCCCGCGGCCGAGCCGCTGATCAGGATGCCGCCGCTGCCGCGGGCGAGCATGCCGGGCAACACGGCCAGCGTCAGGTCGTGCACGGCGACGGCGTTGAGTTCCATCTGCGCGCGCTCGTAGGCCGGGTCGAGTTCGGCGATCGCGCCGAAGGTCGCGATGCCCGCGTTGTTGCACAAGACGGCGATCTCGCGGGTCGCCAGTTCTTTCACCAGTACAGCGCGCTGCTCGCGGTCGGCCAGATCGACCGCGCGCACCTCGGCGGTGATGCCGTGGGCCAGGGTCAGTCGCTGCGCGAGCTCGGTGAGCAGCTCCTCGCGGCGGGCGACCAGGATCAGCGAGTAGCCGCGGGCGGCGAGTTCGGCGGCGAGCGCGGTGCCGATGCCGGAGGAGGCGCCGGTGACGACCGCGCGGTTCTCGGAAGTGGGGGAGGGCAGGCTCACCCGATGCAGCCTAGGCGACGTGACCCGGTGGTCCGCCGCACGATCCCCGGCGGGGTTCCGTGCCGCGGTCACGGCGGCCGGGCGTCCGGGCCCGGCCGCCGCCCGCTCACAGCCGTGCGGCCAGCCGGGTGCCCTGGTCGATGGCTCGTTTGGCGTCCAGCTCGGCGGCCAGTTCGGCGCCGCCGATGAGGTGCGGGCTCATCCCGGCGGCGCGCAGCGGGGCCTCCAGGTCGCGCACGGATTCCTGGCCCGCGCAGACGATGACGTTGTCGACCGGGATCAATTGGGGCCGTTGTCGCTTCTCTCCGAAGCTGATGTGCAGGCCGTTGTCGTCGATGCGCTCATAGTTCACACCGCCGATCTGCTCGACGCCCTTGGCCTTCAGCGCGGCCCGATGCACCCACCCGGAGGTCTTGCCCAGGTCCTTCCCGAACGGAGTGGTCTTGCGTTGCAACAGAACGACTTCGCGCGCCGCCGGAGCCGGCCTGGGCGTAGTGAGCTGCCCGGGAACCTGCTCGTCGTCGGAGGTGACGCCCCACTCCTCCTTCCACTCGTCCAGCTTGAGGGCGGGATGCCCTTCCACGGTGAGGAATTCGCTGACGTCGTAGCCGATGCCGCCCGCGCCGATCACGGCGACGCGCTTGCCGACCGGCTTCTCCTCCCGCACCAGTTCGGCGTAGGACAGCACCATGGGGTGGTCGATACCGGGGATGTCCGGGATCCGCGGCTGTACGCCGGTGGCGAGCACGACCTCGTCGTAGCCGCCCGCGATGAGTTCTGCGGCGCCGACCCGCTTGTTCAGGTGCACCGTGACGCCGGTGAGCTCGAGCATCCGGGTGTAGTACCGGATCGACTCACTGAATTCTTCCTTGCCCGGGATGCGGCGGGCGATGTCGAACTGGCCGCCGATCTTGTCGTCGGCCTCGAACAGGTCGACGCGATGGCCGCGTTCGGCGAGGCTCACCGCCGCCGAGAGCCCGGCCGGGCCCGCGCCGACCACGGCGATGCGCTTGCTGCGGCGGGTCGGCAGCAGTTTCAGCTCGGTCTCGTGCCCGGCGCGCGGATTGAGCAGGCAGGACACCGTCTTGCGCTGGAAGGCGTGATCCAGGCACGCCTGGTTGCACGCGATGCAGGTGTTGATCTCGTCGACGCGATCCTGGGCGGCCTTGTTCACCCACTCCGGATCGGTGAGGAAGGGACGGGCCAGCGAAATCAGCTGCGCGTCACCGCGGGTCAAGATCTCCTCGGCCACCTCGGGCATGTTGATCCGGTTCGACGCGCACACCGGGATGGTCACCCGCGCGGTGATCTTCGCGGTGAATTCGACGAAGGCGGCACGGGGTACCGAGGTGACGATGGTGGGCACCCGCGCTTCGTGCCAGCCGATGTCGGTGTTGAGGATGTTCACCCCGGCGGCTTCGAGTTCCACGGCCAGCGCGACGATCTCGTCGAAGCTCTGTCCCTTCTCCACCAGCTCGGCCATGGACAGCCGGAACACGATGATGAAGTCCGGGCCGACCGCGGCGCGGGTGCGGCGCACGATCTCCACCGCGATCCGGCGCCGGTTCTCCGGGGAGCCGCCCCACGCGTCCGTGCGCTTGTTGGTGCGCGGCGCGAGGAACTGGTTGATGAAATATCCTTCACCGCCCATGATCTCGCAGCCGTCGTAGCCCGCGAACTGGGCCAGCTTCGCGCAGCGGGCGTAGTCGTCGATGGTGCGCTCGACGCCTTTGGCCGACAGCGCGCGCGGCCGGAACGGGTTGATGGGCGCCTTGATGGACGACGCCGACACACTGCCCGGCATGTAGGAGTAGCGACCCGCGTGCAGGATCTGGATGGCGATCTTGCCGCCGTGCTCGTGCACCGCTTTGGTGATCGCGCGGTGCCGGTACGCTTCGGTTTTGTTGGTCAGCTTGGCGCCGAAAGGCAGCAGCCAGCCTGCGCGATTCGGCGCGTAGCCGCCGGTGATGATCAGGCCCGCGCCGCCGCGTGCTCGTTCGGCGAAGTAGGCGGCCAGTTTGTTGGTGTCCCAGGCGCGGTCCTCCAGCCCGGTGTGCATCGAACCCATCACCACGCGGTTGCGCAGGGTGGTGCAGCCGAGATCGAGCGGCTCGAACAAATGGGGGAAGGAGCTCATGGGGCAGGTCGCCTTTCTCCGTCCGCGTGCGGGGCTGTCGCGCGCGGGTGTAGTGCTTGCAGAACTTCGTCGCACCATTCGACGAATCCGGCCTCCACGCGGATGCCCGCGCGCAGGACGAGGTACTGGTGCAGGGCCGTCCCGGCGAGCCGCTCGGGAGCGGGGAAGTCGTGTTTCTCGATGTGCCGGTACAGCTCGAGCCGCTGGGCGTGCTGGTCGCGGTGGCGGGCCACCTCCGCGCGCAACGCGGTGATGTCGCCGTACGCGGCGGCGCGGATCTTCACGGCGAGTTCGTTGCGCGGAGTGGCGGAATCGCTCGGTTCGGCGATCCAGCGCGCGAGTTCGGCGCGTCCGGTCTCGCTCACCGAGTAGACCTTCTTGTCCGGCCTGCCCTCCTGGATCACCGTCTCGCCGTCGACCCAGCCGGACTCCTCCATGCGCTTGAGGACGCGATAGATCTGCTGGTGGGTCGCGCTCCAGAAGTAGCCGATGGACTTGTCGAAGCGGCGCGCCAGCTCGTACCCCGAGCCGGCGCGCTCGGTCAGCGATACCAGCAACGCATGCTCGAGTGCCATGCGGTGAGGATAGCCGTGACACTCGGTACTATGCAACTAGGTGCATAAGTACCCTCCGTTTCGTCACGGCCGGACCCGATTTCGGCCCGCCTCGTCACCGTCTCGCGCATTAAGCTGCGCGGCATGACCGAGGTGAACGCCCAGGCGACAGTCGGGCAGGCCGCCGGGCGCGGGCAAGTGGTGGCGTGGGGGCTGTGGGATTGGGGATCTTCGGCATTCAACGCCGTGATCCTCACCTTCGTCTTCTCGGTGTATCTCACCGACAAGGTCGGCGACGATCTGCCCGGCGGTGTCTCCGCCAGCGCGTGGCTTGGGTGGGCGCTGGGCATCGCGGGCCTGATCGTGGCGTTGACCGCGCCGGTCAGCGGACAGCGCTTCGACGCGTCCGCGAAACGCAAGGGCTCGCTCGGTGCGCTGACCGCGCTGACCGTCGCGGCGATGACGCTGATGTTCTTCGTGCACGACGACTACCACGACCTGTGGTTCGGCTTGGCGCTGTTGGCGTTCGCGTCGGCCTGCTTCGAACTGGCGAACGTGCCGTACAACGCGATGCTGCGGCAGGTCTCCACGCCGCAGACCGTTGGCCGGGTCTCCGGATTCGGTTGGGCGATGGGTTATTTCGGCGGCATCTTGCTGCTGCTGATCTGCTATTTCGGCTTCATATCCGGCGAGGGAGACAACCGCGGGCTGCTCGGCGTGCCCACCGATCAGGGACTCAACATCCGGCTGGTCGCCGTGCTCGCCGCCGTCTGGTTCGCCGCCTTCGCGTTGCCGGTGCTGTTCGCGGTCCCCGAACTGCCACGGACGAACGCCGATCCCGGCGCGGCGAGCGCGGGGTTCCTCGGCTCGTACCGGGTGTTGTGGCGTGACCTGCGCGAGCTGTGGCGCGTCGACCGGCGCACGGTCGGCTTCCTGGTGGCCAGCGCCGTCTTCCGGGACGGCCTCGCCGGGGTGTTCACCTTCGGTGCGGTGCTCGCCGTGCGGGTCTACGGGATCGCCGACTCGGATGTGCTGCTGTTCGGCATCGCGGCCAATGTCGTTGCGGCGCTGGGTGCGATCGTCGCGGGGCGCTTCGACGACCGGGCCGGGCCGAAGATCGTCATCGTGGTGTCCCTGGCCGCGATGCTGGTGTGCGGGCTGGCGCTGCTGGTGGTGTCCGGCCCACTGATGTTCTGGATCTTCGGCTTGCTGCTCACCGTCTTCGTCGGCCCGGCGCAGGCGGCGGCGCGCTCGTTCCTGACCCGCCTCGCGCCGCCGGGCCGGGAGGGGCAGCTCTTCGGCTTGTATACGACCACCGGGCGCGCGGTGTCCTTCCTCGCCCCGAGCCTGTTCGGCTTGTTCGTCTGGCTGTTCGGTTCGGACCGGGCGGGGATCGCGGGCCTGTTGGTCGTGCTCGCGGCCGGGCTCGCGGTGCTGCTGCCGGTGCGGTCACCGGATCCGGTCACGGTGCGCGGCGATGTCTAGGAGCCCCGGCCCGCCGAGTGAGTTCGGCGGATTCGGTCGCGGCGGGCGGCGGCGTCGAGGAGTCACGGCCCGCCGAGTGAGTTCGGCGGCGGATCAGCGCCGCTTCGGTGGCCGCCAGCCGCCCATGCCGAGTGCGATCAAACGCATCTGCTGGACGGTGCGGTCGATGATCGCCTGCTCGTCGCGCGGCGCGGCCGACACGTAGGCGGCGATCCCGTCGGTCACCGTGCTGACCATCAAATCGGCGGCGATCTCCAGGTCTCGTGGCGTCCAGGAGTCCAGGGCCCGGATGCGGGAGAGGTCGGCGACGAGCTCTCGGACGATCAGTTGGATCTCCCGGGCGATGGCCGTGCGCAAGGCGGCGGACCCGCCGTGGCGCTCCCTGGTGAGGAAGCCGAACAGCTCACGTTTGGGGCCCACTTGCGCGAACACGAAGCGGACCGTGTCCGACAGGCCCGCGTCGGCATTGCGGCGGACTTCGCGCAGCGCCAGCCGCAGCGCGGTGACGCCGTCGTCGACCAGCGTGGCGCCGAGGTCCTCCAGCGACGCGAAGTGCCGGTAGAACGCCGTCGGCACGATGCCGGCCGAGCGGGCGATCTCCCGCAGGCTGAGCGCGGCGAATCCGCGTTCGGCGGCCAGCGCGAGCGTGCCGTCCAGGAGCGCCTGCCTGGTCCGCTCCTTGCGTTCGCCTCGGGTAGCCGCCTGCTCACTCATCTCGGTGAGCATACATCCGTTCACCATTCGACCTATCCCCAGATGTAGTTCGAGTCACATGTTTCGCCGGTTGACACCTAGCCCCGGTCATCCGTCACACTAGTTGAGTGTACAGACGTGCACTGAAATTCCAGCCGCACGTCGTCAGTCCGACAAGAGGTACGGAGAACAAATGGTGGATCTCATCAACTTGGTGCAGACCCTGACCTCGCCGCACCCGCTGGATCGGTACCTCGAGCTGGTCCGCCCCACCCTCACGGTGCGGGACATGCGGGCCGAGATCACTCACGTGCGCCGCTCGGCGCCCGGCTCGGTGACGCTCACGCTGCGCCCCACCCGGCACTGGCAGGGCCACGTCGCCGGACAGTACGTCCAGATCGGCGTGGTGATCGACGGCGTGCGGCACACGCGGTGCTACTCGCCGGTGAACCCGGAACGCCGTCGGGATCGTCATATCGAGCTGACCGTGAAAGCGCATCCGGACGGTTTGGTGTCGCAGTACCTGTACCGTCACGCCGCCCCCGGCATGGTGGTCGACCTGGCACCCGCCGACGGCGTGTTCCGGCTGCCCGAGTCGCGGCCGCGGCGCGTCCTGCTGATCAGCGGTGGCAGCGGCATCACGCCCGTGCTGTCCATGCTGCGCACGCTCGCCGCGGAGGACCATTCGGGCGAGGTCGTCTTCCTGCACTACGCCAAGTCGCCCGCTGTGCTGCCGCACCGAGCGGAACTGGACGCGATCGCTGCACGGCATCCGAACTTCCGCATCGAGCTGCGCTATCCGCATCGCATGCCGGATCTGGCGCCGCGGGCGGATTCCGGTGCGCCGTGGGTGGATCTCGCCCGGCCGAAGGGCAGCGGGTACTTCGACTACGACGAACTGGAGCGCGTCGCGCCTTGGTTCGCCGACGCGCAGACCTTCGTCTGCGGCCCGCCGTCGCTGATGGACGCGGTGCGCACGGTCTATCAGGCCGAGCAACTCGAGGACCGGCTGCACTCCGAGGAGTTCACGCTGTCGGTCGCGCCGGTGGACGCCGCCGACGCACACGGCACCGTCAGTTTCTCGGCCAGCGGCGTGAGCGCCGACAACACCGGAGCCACGTTGCTCGAGCAAGCCGAATCCGCCGGTCTCACGCCCGAGTACGGCTGCCGCATGGGGATCTGCTTCTCCTGCACAGCGGTGCGCCGCTCCGGCTGCACGCGCAATCTGCGCACCGGCGAGACCGACACCGACCCCGACCAGCCGATCCAGCTGTGCATCAGCGCGCCGGTCGGCGACGTCGACATCGACATCTGATTCACGAAGGGGAGCCAATTATGACCATCCTGACCGAAACCGAGAACGGACCGCTGGTCCTGAGCCCGGACCAGATCGAGGAACTCGGCCGTGAACTCGACGAGCTGCGCGCGGCCATCGTCGCCGACCTCGGCGAGCGCGACCGGGAATACCTGTACTCGATCATCAAGGCGCAGCGGGGATTCGAGATCGCCGGGCGCGGCCTGATGTATCTCGGCTTCCTTCCGCCCTTCTGGCTGGCCGCCGTGGCGGCGCTGAGTGTGTCGAAGATCCTGGACAACATGGAGATCGGCCACAACGTCATGCACGGCCAGTACGACTGGATGCGCGAGCCCGGCCTGAATTCCCGCGTGTTCGAATGGGACACGGTCTGCCCGGCCGACCAGTGGAAGCACTCGCACAACTACCTGCACCACACCTACACCAACATCCACAACAAGGACCGCGACATCGGCTACTCCATCCTGCGCATGGACGAGGCGCAGGAGTGGAACGTGCTCCGGCTCGGCCAGCCGCTGTACGCCTTCGTGCTCATGATGCTGTTCGAGTGGGGTGTGATGGGCCACGACCTCGAGGTCGAGCACATCCTGGCGGGTAAGAAGAAGTGGCCGGAGGTCAAGAACCTGATCCTCGGTCAGTGGCGCAAGGCGGGCAAGCAGGTGCTCAAGGACTACCTGGTGTTCCCCGCGCTGACCGGACCGCTGTTCTTCCACACGCTGGCGGGTAACGTCACCGCCAACCTGGTGCGCAACGTGTGGGCCTTCGCCATCATCTTCTGCGGTCACTTCCCGGCCGGCGTACAGACGTTCACCGAGGAGGAGACCGCGGACGAGACCCGCGGCGAGTGGTACATCCGGCAGATGCTCGGCTCGGCCAACATCACCGGCAGCAAGCTGTTCCACATCATGTCCGGGAATTTGTCGCATCAGATCGAACACCATCTGTTTCCCGATCTGCCCGCGAGCCGTTATCCGGAGATGGCGCCTACGGTCCGCGCACTGTGTGAAAAGTACGGTTTGCCGTACAACACCGGCTCGCTCAGTAAGCAGATCGGCTCGGTATGGAAGAAGATTTTCAAGCTGGCACTTCCGCCGCGCTGGGTCGAGAGCGAACCGTCCCCCGGTGTTATCGTGATGCGTCAGCGAAAGGCGAGCGAAGCGGGCGTGTGAATGATCGGGAAATTCGAGAGCAACAAGGATCTCATTCAGGAATTGACGTCTTCCGGTGCCAGGCACGTCGGCAATATCGCCAACATCATCACGGGGACGGTCGCCGAGGTCACCAAGGAGATCGGTGAGTGGATCACCGACGCCATCGAGATGAACGAGGCGGCGGCCGCGGCGCGCCGGGACGCGGAGGCACAGCGGGATCTCGATCGTGACCTCGACACCGAGACCGAGGTCACGGTCACGAAACCGCGGGCGGACGCGACGGAGGCGTTCCTCGACGCCGAAGTCGTCGAGCCGGGCGTCGACGAGCCGCGCTGATCACCAGACCGGCAGCCTGCGCCGATGCTCGATGACGTCGGTGATCAGATCCTGATAGCCGTCGACCAGCTCGGCCAGCCTGGACCACTGCAGGTGGGCCTCACCGCCCGCCTGCCCCGGGTGCGGCCCGGTCGTGATCTCGTCGTCCAAAGAGTGTCGGGCCGAAACCCATTTGGCCGCGATTCGGTCGATGACCGCGCCGAGTGTCTCGGTATGCAGGGAGGCGCCCTCTCGGTGCTGCACATTCTCCGCCACCCATGCGTCGATCCGCCCGATCCATTCCGCGCGGCAGCCGTCGATGTCCTCCACTTGCTGGGTGCAGGCGGCGACCCGGGTGCTGGATGCCTCCGGGGCGTGTGATCGCTCGAGTGCCCGCTGCCGTCGCTCATGGCAGTCGACGAGCTTCCGCGCGGCGTGCAGCACGCTGTGCCGGTGCTGGTTCTCGCCGGGTTCGCGAATCGCGCGAAGCAGTGCGGCGGGCGGCGGCAGCTCTTGGGCTCCGAAACTGCGCTGAGCGTATTCGGTGGGCATGACTTACCTCTGCGACACGACGAATCCTGGATGCGCCAGGGCCGAGGGGGATTTCGGGGAGGGGCGCCCCTCGGCTCCGGCGCAGTCCCGCACCCGGATGCCATCCCGCGTTCCACCAGCACGGCAGAGAAACCGGGAAATCCGCGACGATGCGGGAGAAGACGGTCCGAGAAATCAGGACACTTTCAGGAAAGCGCGGTAACCGAAGCCGCGCAATACTCTGGTCTGTGAATCCGAAAGCTGCCGGGAAATCGTTATATTCCGTTACGGATCGGTCACCCGGACCGGCGCTCGGCGGTGCGTTCTCGAAATTGTCGAGCGTATGAGCAGCAACCGATTCGGTGCGTGCGCTGCGCGCCACCGCCGCATGGGCTAGCCTCGGTATTCGTGCCCGCCTACGTGTCATCGCCGGAGCTGACATTCGGCTTCATGTTCGCGCTGGAAGACCCTGAGCGAATCGCGGAGGTCGTGCGTGATCTGATCGTCCGCAAGACCGTCTCGGTCTTCCGTCTCGCCCGGCTGTCCGACGACGACGGCCCGCCGGAGCGCTACGTGGTCAACTGGGCGGTCATCCCGCAGATCTCGATCACCACCGCCGCGCCGGACGAGGAGGAGCTGCGAACCACCCGCACCATGCTGGTCAACGCTTTTCTCAGTGAGGGTGGCGAGGTCAGCCTGTATTCGGCGCAGTCGAGCGGACCGGCCTGAGGCGGACCGTCCCGGAGGCGCACATCCAGGACAGTCCGATCGATCACCCGACCGGTAGCGGTGCGTCGAGCCGTCCGGAGCGGGCGAGCGCGAACAGCCCCGCCGCCGCGGCTGCTCCCACGGCGACGAGCGCGGCCCACGCCAGTGCGCTCATCCCGGCCTCGCGCGTGCGGTCCAGCAGCGTTCCGATGCCCAGATTCCCGAGCAGGATGCCGATACCGACGATGGTGTTGTAGAGGCCGTAGTGCGTCGCCACCAGGCGGTTGCCCGACAACGCGACCACGGTGTCCATTTCGAACGGAAAGACCGCTGCCGCACCGATTCCCAGCGCGACCGCGGTCAACAGCAGTGCGCCGATCGCGGGCCCCACGCCGAAGCCGGTGCCCGGGATCACCACCAGCGGCACGAACGCGGACGCGAGTATCGCCATGCCGAGCGCCAGGCTGTGCGCGCGGCCCCACCGCTGCCCGAACCAGCGGGTGATGCGCAGTTGCCCGGCGATCGCGATCAACCCGGACAGTACGAACACCGCCGTCATCAGCACGGTGGCCGAGTCGCCCGCGATCCGTGCGGCGTGCACCGGCAACGCCAGGTAGACCTGGAAGGCCAGGACCGAGGAACTGATCATCGCCGCGGCGAACAGCAGGAACGGGCGGTTGGCCAGCACCACGCGCCAATCGTCCAGCACCGAGGTGGTTTTCGGCTCGGCGCGGTGCTGCGGCAGCGCGCGTAACTGGGCCAGCGTCAGCACGCCGAACACCACCGCGGCGCCCGTGGCGGTCGCACGGAAGTCGACGGCCATCAGCGCGAGCCCGGCGATCGGGCCGAACAGTATGCCCGCCTGGTAGAAGACGTTGAACACGGCGAACGCCTCCACCCGGCGCTCGCCCGAGTCGACCGCCAGATACGCGCGGACCGCCGGGTTGAACAACGCGCCCGCGAAGCCGGTCGCGGCCGAGGCCACCAGCAGCGCGGGCAGCGTGTCCGCGACCGCGAGCAGCGCGAAACCGCCAGTGCGCAGCAGGCATCCGGTCACGATGAGCGGCTTGTAGCCGAGTCGATCGGCCAGCGTGCCGCCGACGAGGAACATGCCCTGCTGGGAGAAGTTGCGGATACCGAGGACGAGCCCGACCGCCCACGCGGCCAGCCCGAGCGGACCGGCCAGGTAACCGGCCAGGTAGGGCATCAGCATGTAGAAGCCGGTGTTGATGGCGAACTGATTGACCATCAGCATCCGGCTGGGACGGTTGAAGCCGCGGTAGGTGGCGATCAGATCGGTCATCGCGTCCGCTCCTTCCCGGCGGCGTCGCGGGGATCGACGACCGTCGTGCACCGGGTCCACGAGAGCGCGACGGCGTCGGACGGATGCGCGATGTGCAGCGGTGCGGTGGGTGGTGCGACGTCGAGCAAGCCGTGCTCGCGGCAGTAGTCGTCGTTGTACACCGTGTCGAAGTAGCGCAGCGGTCCGTCGGGAAAGACCGCGGCGATCCGCGTGGCCGGATCGCCGGTGCGGGCGAGCCAGCCCGCGACCAGGGCGACCGCGCCGACGCTCCAGCCGCCGCTGGCGTGGTGTGTCGCGGCGAGTCTGCGGCAGGCCCAGACCGCCTCCGCGGGCGCGACCCAGTGCACCTCGTCGAACGCCGAATAGTCGACGTTGTCCGGGTGGATACTCGAACCCAGCCCGCGCATCAGCCGTGGCCCCGCGGGCTGTCCGAAGATCGTGGACGCCACCGTGTCGACGCCGACCAAGCGCAGGTGCGGAAAGTATCGGCGCAGCGTGCGGGTGATCCCCGCGGAATGGCCGCCGGTGCCGACCGAGCAGACCAGGACGTCGATCCTGCCCAGCTGGGCGACCAACTCGAGCGCCAGGGTCTCGTAGGCGTCCTGGTTGTCGGGGTTGCGGTACTGGTCCGGGCACCAAGCCCGCGGATCGCGCGCCAGCAGTTCGGCGACGCGGTCGCGCCGCGCCTGCTGCCAGCCGCCGGTGGGGTGCGGCTCGGTGACCAGTTCCACCCCCGCGCCGTAGGCCGCGAGCATCCGGTGCATGAGCGGTTCCAAGCCGGGGTCGGTGACCAGCGTGACCGGGTGGCGATACACCATTCCCGCCAGCGCCAGGCCCAGACCGAGCGTGCCGCTGGTGGATTCGATGATCGGAGCGCCAGGTGCGAGCGCACCGCGCGCGATGGCGCGCTCGACCATGTGCAGCGCGGGCCGGTCCTTCATGCCGCCGGGGTTGGCGCCCTCCAGCTTGGCCCAGAAGCCGAGGCCGTCCGGTCGCGTTGTGCCGCCGAGCGGTTCGGTGATCCAGAGCACGGGCGTGTTGCCCACCATGGTCGCCGGACGCGGACAGCGCTGGGCCGCCGTCAGGAGACTCGCCGGGCTCGCGAGCGGGGTCGTCTCCGGTTCGCGCGGAGCGGGATCGGGCACAGCCGGGTTCTGCAGCGCAGAAGTCATAGGGAATCGTCGATTCTGTGCGGTCGCTGTCGCAGCGACGGTGTGAGTGCGGACTTCGCACGAACACCGGCCGGGCCCCGGCAGGCTCCGGCCTGACGCTGACCGATCAGTTCCGATCGATGCCGAATCGAGTGAGTCTGTCTCTGCCCGGATATACCGGGAGGGTCGCGACCGGGGGTGCGCGCACGCCGCCCCCGAGCGCGGACCCAGGGGCCGCGAGCAGCACCGACACGGACGCGATCAACAGCAACAGCAGCAGCGAGACAGCGCGCGGCAGGGCGGCGAGCACACCATCGGCGGGCACATGCCGGTCCGGTTCGGCGGCGTGCTGATGCCGGTCGACGAGGATCGCCGGGGAGACGATAGAGGCCACGACGGGCCCGGACGCTTCGATGTGGGCGTGTGACGCGACAGCGTGGCCGAAGACGTGGCATTGGGGCACCGCCATGGCGACCACCCAGACGGTGTACGTGAGAGCCACGATCATCCGGATCACCGGTAGCCGCAGCGCGCCGAACGTCACGCTGTCCGATGGTACAAGTTCGCCCGCGCGACGATCCGCGGGCGGGAACGACGATGCGGTCGCGGTGCGGGTGATATCGGCTGCGGCACAACGCCGGTCGTTTGCCGAAGACCGAATGCACCCCGATTCGTTGGCATGTCGGTATCAGATGGTGCCGTTCGCCGGCGGCCGAATACGCGACAATCAGGACACCTACTGGTTGTGGCATGGATCACAGCAACCGTAAGGAGCGTTGCTCATGGAACTCGAGAAGCCCGTCACGCCGCCCAGCCCGATTCGTGTTCGAGGCGATCTGGACTCCGCGCTGTCGCGGTGGCTGTGGCTGGTCAAGTGGCTACTGGCGATTCCGCACTACGTCGTGCTGTTCTTCCTACACATCGCGTACGCCGTGCTCACGGTGGTGGCCTTCTTCGCCATCCTGATCACCGGCAAGTATCCGCGGGGACTGTTCGACTTCAACGTGGGCGTCATGCGCTGGGGATGGCGGGTGACTTTCTACGCGCTCTCGGTACTGGGCACCGACAAGTACCCGCCGTTCAGCCTGCAACCGAACGCGGACTACCCGGCCGACCTGGAGATCGACTATCCGGAGACCTTGCACCGCGGCCTGGTGCTGGTGAAGTGGTGGCTGCTCGCCATTCCGCACTACCTCATCGTCGGCGCGGTGCTCAGCGGCGGCATCGCGATCGCGGGGAGCGACGGTGACGACTGGGGCGGCGGCTCGATCTCGTTGCTGAGCATCCTGCTGATCGTCGCGTTGATCGGGTTGCTGTTCACGGCGCGCTACCCGCAGGGCATCTACGACTTCGTGATGGGCGTCAATCGCTGGATCATCCGCGTGCAGGCCTATGCCGGTTTGATGCGGGACGAGTACCCGCCCTTCCGGCTCGACCAGGGCGCTCGCGAGCCCGACTGAACCGGTACCGAATCCGCCCGCCTGTTCAGCGGGCGGATTCGTATATCCGCCGGACGACGTCCTCGATCTCGGGCTCCTCGATCGACAGGTCCCGCACTTCGGCGCGCTCCGACACCGCGGCCAGCAATTGCGCGGCCGTGATCTGCTCGGGATCGAAGGCCAGCCGCTGCCGCATACCGTCGCCTTCGGTGCCGAGCAGCTGGGCGCAGCGTAGATCGTCGAGGTCGGGCGCCGGTTCGGCCAGGTCGACCACCAGTACCCGGCGCGCGCCGACGGTGGCCGCCAGGCCGGTCAGCGACCCGTCGTACACCAAGTGTCCGTGATCCACGACGAGCACACGCTCGCAAAGCCTTTCGATATCGCCCATATCGTGGGTGGTGAGCAGCAGGGTCGTACCGCGCTCGGCCCGCTCCGTGCGCAGGAACTCGCGCAGCCGTTGTTTGGACAGCACATCGAGGCCGATCGTGGGCTCGTCCAGGATGACCAACTCGGGCGAATGCAGCAGTGCCGCGGCGACTTCCGCGCGCATGCGCTGGCCCAGCGAGAGCTGGCGCACCGGTGTGTCGAGTGTGTCGGCCATTTCCAGCTGCTCGATCAGTTCGTGCGCGCGCTTGCGCGCGGCGCCCGGCTCCAACCGGTGGATCGCGGCGAGGATCGAGAACGACTCGCGCAGGGGCAGATCCCACCACAGTTGCGAGCGCTGGCCGAACACCACGCCGATCCGCCCGGCCAGTTCACGTCGCTGCCGCACGGGATCCAGCCCGCAGGTGCGCACGGTGCCCGCGGTGGGGACCAGGATGCCGGTGAGCATTTTGATCGTGGTGGACTTGCCCGCGCCGTTGGCGCCGATGTAGCCGACGGCGGCGCCCCGCTCGATCCGGACGGTCATCCCGTCGACGGCGGTGAGCGTCTCGCGGCGCCTGCGCCAGCGGCGGCCGTTTTTGCGATACAGGATGAACTGCCTGGTGAGGCTCTCCATGTCGATGATCGCCTCCGGGCTGCCCGTGCTCATCCGCCGCCTCCCTGGTAGTGCCGAGTGCCCGATCGCCACAAACCCAGCGCCAGCAGCCAGACCCACAGCGCCGCCGCCGGGGTGAGCCAGGCCAGCCAGGCGGGCAGCAGCGGAGGGCCGGGCAAGCCGAGCAGCGCGAGGGTGGGCAGATAGGCCGTGAACGAGACCGGAATCGCGAACCCGAACAGCAGCCGCATGGGGGTGGGGAACACCGACGCCGGTTGCGTCGCCGCGAACGAGCCGCCGTAAGTGAAACTGTTGGTGAGCTCGGAGCCGTCGATCAGATAGAACTGCAATCCGGCGGCGCAGACGAACACCCCGCCGAACAGTGCGATACCGCCGACCAGCGTGAGTGCGAGCAGCGCGGCCGTGGTCGAACTCCAGGCGATGTCGTTGCGTGCCGCACCGGTCACCAGCGCGACGACCGAGACCGAGGCGCGAGCGAACCGGCGCAGGGAGATGTCGCTGGTGATCAATTGCAGCAGCAGTGGTTGCGGCCGCAGGTGGTAGGCGTCGAGCTGGCCCATCCGGATCAGCACCGGCAGCGTGTCGAGGTGGCCGAAAAGCACCTGGGACAGCGCGAAACTCGTGTTGCTCAACCCGAACAGAAGCAGTGCGCCGTCCAGGTCGAGGCCGCCGAGGACGCGTGCGGTGCGGAAGATGAGCCACACCTCGGCCAATTCGACCAGGCCCACCAGAAATGCGCTCAGAAGCTCACTGGCGAACGACAACCGGTAGCTGCGCTGCGCCCGGATCCTGGAGCGCAAGACGGCCACGTAGGGCGTCGACCACGACTCGGTGCGCGGGGCAACGATGTCACCCACCCTGCACCTCCAGCCTGCGCCGGCCCGCGACGAGCAGCACGCGTCCGGCGATCGCGGTGACCACCACCCAGAACACTTGGATCCCGACGACCGAGAGTGCTTCCGCGCCGGTGATCCGTCCCGAGAGCACGTCGATCGGAGATTGCAGAATCGACGGGAAAGGCGTGGCCGCCGCGATGGCGCCCAGCCACGATGGGAACATGTGCACCGGCACGAACAGTCCGGCCAGAAACGTGCCCGCGGCGTAGTACAGCACCCGGATGCCGCGGGTTTCCACGACCCAGAATCCGATCAGCACCACGAGGAACCGGCACAGGAACGAGATGACCACCGCCAGCAGGACACTCACCGCTCCGAGCAGGTAGGGACCGGGCGTGACCGGCATCGCCAGCCCGAAGGTGAGCGTGCCTACCAGCACGCTCGGCACTCCGCGCGGCAGGAAGGTGCACGCCGCGCGCCCGAGATCATCGGCGAGATAGCCGCATTGGATGTCGACCGGGCGCAGGAAATCGATGGCGATGTCGCCGTTCTTGACCCGATCGTCCAGCGGTCCCAGCGGTCCCATGAACTGCACCGCGCCGAGCAGCCCCTGGGAGAGCCACACGTAGGCGCCGACGCTGCCCCGGTCGTACCCGCCGAAGTCGCCCGCGGCATCCACCGCCGCGGCGAGGACGGCCGCGCGGACGAACCCGAACACGCAGTTGGTGAACAGCCCCGCGAACATGGCCATTTTGTATTGCCACTGTCTGCGGAATCCGGCGCCCACGAGGGATGTGTAGAGGGCGACGGCGCTGCGAAATCGTTCCCTGACGGCACGCTGTCCGCCCCCCTCCGGTCTGCCGCGCACAAGGAGTTGACTCTACTGGCCGCGGCGCGGAGCGGGAAAGGCTTCGGCGCGTTTTGAAGAAAAGGCCACATCCGGGCTGCGTCGATGTTAGAAACACTCTCACTTCAGATTGTGGAGCGCTCGCGCACGACGAGTAAGGAACGCCGATGACCGTCGCCGAGATGACTGTTTTCGAGGCACTCGAATCGAACGTGCGCGGGTACTGTCGCTGCTGGCCCGCCGTCTTCGACACCGCCAGCGGAGCGTGGTTGCGCGACGAGAACGGCAAGGAGTACTTGGATTTCTTCGCGGGCGCGGGCTCGCTCAACTACGGCCACAACAACCCCGTACTCAAGCGGGCGCTGCTCGACTACATCGCCGGGGACGGCATCACCCACGGGCTGGACATGTCCACCGTCGCCAAGCGGCGGTTGCTGGAAGTGTTGCGCGACAACGTCCTCGCCCCGCGCGGGCTGGATTGGAAAGTCCAGTTCCCCGGGCCGACCGGAGCCAACGCGGTCGAGGCCGCGTTGAAGCTCGCGCGCAAGGTGACCGGGCGGCAGACCGTGCTGAGCTTCACCAACGCTTTCCACGGGATGTCGCTGGGCGCGCTGGCGGTGACCGGGAACGCCGCGAAGCGGTCGGGTGCAGGGGTGTCGCTCGGGCACGCGATGCCGATGCCATACGACGGGTATCTCGGTGTCGCCGACGATCTGCTGTGGATGCGTAAGGCGCTGGATGATCCGTCATCGGGGTTGGACAAGCCTGCGGCGGTGATCGTGGAGACGGTGCAGGGCGAAGGCGGCATCAATGTGGCCCGGACGGAGTGGTTGCGCGGACTGGCCGAATTGTGTTCGGCCCGCGGCATTCTGTTGATCGTCGACGACGTGCAGATGGGTTGCGGCCGTACCGGGCCGTTCTTCTCTTTCGAGGTCGCCGGGATCACGCCCGATATCGTGACGTTGTCGAAGTCGATCGGCGGCTACGGTCTGCCGATGGCGTTGGTGTTGTTTCGGCCGGAGCTCGATCAGTGGGCGCCCGGTGAGCACAATGGCACCTTCCGGGGCAACAACGCGGCGTTCGTGACGGGGCGTGTCGCGCTCGAGCACTATTGGTCGGATTCCGCACTGGAACTCGCGACCGTCGCCAAGGGGGAGCGGATCGCGCGAGCCCTGGGCGAATTCGTCTCGACCTTCCCCGGAGTCTCGACGCGGGGGCGGGGCCTGGTGCACGGCGTCGCGTTCGAGGACACGTCTCTCGCGGAAAAGGTCGGCCGGGCCGCTTTCGATCGTGGCTTGCTCGTGGAGACGTCCGGTTCGATGGACGAGGTGATCAAATTGATGCCGCCCCTGACGATCGCCGACGACGAGATCGACCACGGCATCCGGCTATTGGCGGCAGCGATGGAAGCGATGTGCGGATGAAGGCTTTCCGTACGTGTTGCGAAACTATCTCAGCGATGCCCGCGTGGCGGTGAGGAGCGAGTAATCGCGTTGCGACGAAGGCAAAAGAGTCGCGACACTGTACTAATCCGGACGCAACAGTCCGGTGGTGTCCTGGTAGCCATGCGAATGCCCTCCTGGCTCGGGAAGAGCAAGACAACCAGCAGCATCTACGACCAGATCGGCGGTCACGCGGCACTCGAGGTCGTCGTGGAAGATTTCTATACCCGCGTGCTCGCCGACGGTGAACTGGCCGGATTCTTCACCGGCACGAACATGTCGCGCTTGAAGGGAAAACAGGTCGAGTTCTTCGCCGCGGCCCTCGGCGGTCCCATCCCGTACACCGGTGCTCCGATGAAGCAGGTACACCAGGGCCGGGGTATCACCATGCAGCACTTCGGCTTGGTAGCGGGGCATCTGGAGGCGTCGCTCACCGCGGCGGGCGTGCCCGCCGATCTGGTCGCCCAGATCCTGGGCGCCATCGCCCCGCTGGCCGACGACATCGCCTCGTCGACCGCGACGATCTAGCCGCCGGGTCCGGTGGCGTGCCCGCTTCCGGTGGCGGGCAGGCGGGCTCGGCGACTGCGGTCCGCGCCCTACGCCGTAGTCGCCGCACTTTTCGGGTCCTGGCGGTTGCGCACCACGGTGTGATTCACGCGCGTTCGAAGGCGTCGACTATGTGGCCGACGAGGCCGGGGAATCGGGCCTCGATATCGTTGCGGCGCAGTGATGTCCAGCGCTTGGTGCCTTCGTCTCGCTGGTGGATCAGGCCGGCTTCGCGTAGGACACGGAAGTGATGGCTGAGCGTCGAGGGCGCGACATCCACGGGAAAGGTGCCGCAAACCCGCTCCGGCCCGGTCCACAGCGTCCGCACGATCGTCATTCTGGTCCGGTCGGACAGCGCGTGCAGGATGTCGAGGAGGTCCAGCTCGGCGACGTCGGGGTGCCGCGGTGGGGCCGTGTTCCGTTGCGATCGGGCCATGTGCGCACTCCCTCCTCCTTGGTGAAACCAGGCTACCGTGCTTATTCTATGTTCGACGAACATCGAACATCGAATAAGGGGTCCTCATGCGGGCAGTGCAGCTGACCGGTCCGGCGCCGGATGCCACCACGACGCGGGTCGTCTCGACCGACGAGCCGCGCCCGGGTCCGGGCGAGCTGGCGATCGAGGTCGCCTACGCAGGTATCAACTTCATGGATGTCATGGCGCGACGCGGCGACGCGGGATATGCCTCCGGCTGGCCGTACACGCCCGGGCTGGAGGTGGCGGGCCGGGTGCGCGCGCTCGGCGCGGGGGTCGACCGTTTCGCCGTCGGAGACCGCGTCGCCGCGTTGACCCGCGCGGGCGGGCTGGCCGAGGTCGCACTCGCTTCCGCCGACGTGGTCACCGCGGTACCCGCCGCCGTACCGCTACCGGTCGCGGCCGCCGCGCCGCTCGTGCTGTCGACCGCCACGTTGTTGCTGCGCGATGCCGCCCGGCTGCGGCCCGGCGACTCGGTGCTCATGCACTCGGCCAGCGGGGGAGTCGGCCACGCGGTCGCGCGACTGGCGGCCGCCGAGGGCGCGGGCCCGCGGTTGGGCACGGTGGGCAGGCCGGACAAGATCGCGGACGGGCTCGCGGCGGGGTGGGATGTCGTCACCGCGCGCGGCGAGGATGTCGTCGCCGCGGTGCGGGCCGCGGCCCCGGGCGGGGTGGACGTCATCCTCGATCCGACCGGTACCGCGAATCTCGAGCTCGACCTGGAACTGGCCGCGCCCGGTGCGCGAATCGTGCTGTTCGGCAACGCGACCGGTGGCACGCCCACGCCGTTGCCGCCGTTGGCCCGGCTCATCGGCGGCAACGTCGCCCTGATCGGGTTCAGCATCAGCCGGCTGCGGGACACGGTGCCGCACAGAGTCGCCGCGGCCCTCGCCGACGGTCTGGCCAAGGTCGGTGACGGCGGACTGGAACTGCCGGTGACGGTGGTCGACTCGCTGGACCGGGTCGCTGAAATACACGATCTGCTTGCCACTGGACGAGGTTCCGGCAAGTACGTCGTCGCGATCGGCGGCGAGTGAGGCTTCGGTGATCTCGGCTCGAGACACGGACCTAGACGAAGTGCTCGATGTGCGGGAACCCGGCCCAGCCGGGATCACCGGTGTGCACGAACGCAGCGCAGGCCTGCTGCACCTTCATGGTCAGTCGCCGCAGGTCGGCCGGGTCCGCGCCGGCCAGCATCGGCGCCGTGCGCCAGGCCTCGAGACGGCCGAACACGAAGGGTAGGTCGATGCAGTGGCAGGCTCGGAACAGGCTGTCCGGCGGAGACCAGTCGAACCGGAAAGCGAAGGCCGATCGGGTCGGCAGGCCGTCGAGGCCGAAGAACCGTTCGGTCAGCTCCGCAGGCCCGTCGGGGAAGAACGCGCGGGCTTCGTCGCGGGTCGTGCCGACCAGCATCGGCAGGTCACGGGGCAGTCCGCCCACCAGGTCGGCGGACACCCCGCCCGCGGCGACCAGTTGGAACGGCGGTGTCACGTCCAGCGGTACGGCCCGCCGCCGGGCCAGCTCTCCCTGTGCGGACAGCAATCGGCCGATCGACACGGCCCGTAGCCGATCCGCCTTCTCGGGGTGCAGGCCGAGTACCTCGAGGAATTGCCGCCCGATCCCGGCGGCCGCGGCCGGGGCGTACGGCCGCGTCCCTGTCGGCGTGCTCTGCAGGATGACCTGCCGGAACAGCCCTACACCGGCCGGGTGGCGGAGCAGTGCGAGCGCCGACAGCGCCCCGGCCGACTGACCTGCCAGCGTGACGCGTCTCGGGTCGCCGCCGAACGCCGCGATGTTCTCCCGCACCCAGCGCAACGCCGCGACCTGGTCCAGCAAGCCCACATTGGGCGGGCCGTATTCCGGCGCCAAGTACAGGTACCCCAATACGCCGAGTCGGTAGTTGACCGTGACGACCACCATCCGCCCACGCTCGGCCAACAGGGAGCCGTCGTACCAGGCTTCGGCGCCCGAACCGCTGGAGAACCCGCCGCCGTGCAGCCAGACCAGCACCGGCAGCCCGGTGCCGCCCGGTGTCCATACGTTCAGCGACAGGCAGTCCTCGCTTCTGTCGAGTGCACTGCCCGGCCCCATCACCCGTTCCAGCCGCGAGCGTGGCTGTGGAGACGCCGGACCCGGCCGCCGAGCATCGCGTATCCCGGTCCAGGCGGCAGCGGGCCCCGGCGCGGCGAACCGCGCGGCCCGGCCGAACGGGATGCCGCGAAACGCGGTCACCGACCCGCTGCTGACACCGCGCAATGCCCCGGCGGGCGCGTGTACCAGTTCGTTCATCGCTCATGCCGCCAGGAAGGCGACCGCCCCGCCGCGGGCCTCGGCAGCCCCGACAAAGAATCCCCCGGGCAGCTCGCGCACGGTGAAACCGTTGCCAACCACCAGTTTCCGCGCGGCGTCGAGATCGGCGACGGCGACGGCCTGGCCCGCGAGGTAGGGCAGTGCGGGCACCGGCTCCCCGGGCAGGACCGCCTCGAAGTCGGAGACCGCGACGATCTCCATCCGGCCCACTGTCAGCGGCAGGACCGTCAGCGGCGGCTCGGTCAGCGGCCGGACGTCGAGGATGCGGGCGTAGCGGTCGACGGTCGCCGCCAGTTCCGTGTCGTCCACGACGAGCAGCACACTGTGCAAGTGGGTGGCGCCGTTGGCGTGGTCCAGGTAGCGGGACTGATGGATCAGTTCGGGCGTCAGATGCCGGGCGATGTGGATCAGCCCCTCGGGGGTCAGCGCGCGGTCGAGGTGCACCGCCTCGAACCGCGCGGTCGCCGGGCCGTCGGGGGTGTCCACGTCGCGTTGCAGCGGCAGCACCCCGGACGACGACAGATCGGCCGCGCGCAGCCGGCGCTCGACCGCTTCGGCGTCCGCGCAGCCGAACGAGCAGCCGTGCAGACCCTCGTATTGTGCGATCAGGGGCCGGATCTGCCACGGATCGACCGAACCGTCCCCGAACAGCCCGAGCAGTTCCAGGTAGGTCGAGCCGAACAGCGCGCACCGGTTGCCCGCACCCATCGGTTTGCGCTCACCACCGGGCCGATCCGAGCCCATGTGCATGGACAGCGGCGTGAGGGTGAAGCCGAGCGCCTCGTATGTTCCGGCGGTGGCATCCATGTCGGTGGTGTAGAGGACGGAGTGGTCGATGCGATCGATGTCGGTCATGCCCAAAAGGCTGGGCCGCCGTGGGGCACCTGTTCCAGTCACCGCCCGTTGATTGCGGGATTTCGACATATTGCCGTCTGTAATGGTGGAATCGCTCACCCGGCCACGCAACGGCTCCCGCCCGGTCTGTGCACCGAATAGGGCGGAAGTATGTGTCGCGCTCAGCGGCGTGTTCGGGTGAGGGCTGCGCCGACTCGCTTGCTGTTACGGATGACCGGAGCGCTCTCCACGCCGCGGATGCCCGGTAGGTTGCCGATGCCCTGTTCGAGAAAGTCGTAGAGGGCGTCCACATCGCGGCAGGCCGCGAACAGCAGCAGGTTGGTGGGGCCGGTGGTGGCGGCGGCGAAGGCGACGTCGGGATGCGCGGCGATCGCCTCGGCGGCCTGCCGCACCCGTGCCGGGTCGACGGTCAGCCACAGGATCGCCAGCGTCTCGAATCCCAGCAGTACCGGATCGATATCCACGTCGAAGAACAACGCACCGCACTCGCGTAACTGGGCCAGGCGGCGTTTGGCCGTCATCTCGGACCACCCGGTCGCCCGGGCGATGTCGGAGTAACCGACGCGACCGTCCTGCGCGAGGATGGCGAACAATTCCTCGTCGCCCTCCGCAGGCGCTGTCGACGCCTGTTGAGACGGGGCCAGCGCGGCGATCTGCTCGGCGGTGAGCGAGTCGGCCCGGCCGTGCCAGCCGGCCGGACCGCCCGCGAAGACGCGCAGCAGGCAGTGCGCGGTGACGCCGGTGACCCGCGGCGTCTTCGGCAACTGCCCGAGCAGCAGGGCATCGCTCTCTCGGGAACTGCGGGTGCGGGTGACGCAGACGATCTGCGTGCCGCCCGAGGTGAGGCAGACCCACGAGGTATCCGGCCGCCGGGCCAGCGCATCGGCGACAGCCACCGCCGCGTCGGGGGTCACCTGGACCCGGACGAACCACTCCACCCACCCCAGTCGCCGGGAGTTCGGCAGGCCGACCACCCGCAGTTGCCCGGTGGCGCGCAGCCTGCGATACCGCCGTGCGACCGTCTGATCGGACACGCCGAGCACCGCTGCGATGCGGCTGAACGGTGCGCGCCCGTCGATGTGCAGCGCGTGCACGATCGCGCGATCGATGTGGTCCAGGACCGGAGAACTCACCGGCGACAGCGTACTGCGGCCCTCCGCGACCGAATCCTCATCATGGGCGTGCTCACCCACGGCGATCTTCCGGGCCACCTTCGGCGTGCCGCCGTACTTCCTGGCCGGCTGCTCCGAAGCGGTGCCGCAACTCGGTCGCGAAGTCGTCGGCGAACTCGGCCGGATCGTCGAAATTACGCTCCGGATAGGGAAGCCGACCGGGCAATGTTCTTTGGTGTTTGAGCGTCGCGCTCGGTGGGTACTACCCCTGTGACCCGTTGTATGTACAGGTCACAGGGGTTGTTGCGCCCCCGGCAGGAATCGAACCTGCGACCTAGGGATTAGAAGGCCCTTGCTCTATCCAACTGAGCTACGGAGGCAGCGGGTTCTACGATGGCCGACATTGGCCGTGCTGTCCAGCGAGTCGATTATAGCGAGCGTCCAGGTGGCCGGATTCTTAGCGTTAGCAACGTTTCAGCCATCCCGAACAGTAGGTGACGCGCCGTGGTGATCGGGGCCAAGGATATCGGTACAAACCCGACCGGGCCACGGAATACTCGCCGAACTACGCTCAGTCGTATGTCCTCCGCCCCCACCTCGTCCGCCGCTCCCCGAGTCGAGGCCGCTCGGTCGGGGGCGACGTTCGGCACGATCACCGCGCTGGCCGGCGCCACCGCCGCCGTGGTCGCGGCGCTGGTGGTGGGGTTGTCGGCGGCGCAGGCACTGAGCCTGCTCGGCATCCCCGACCCGGGTGCGGCGACCACCTACGGACTGCCCGCGGTCCGGGCGCTCGCCGACCTGTCGGCCGCGCTGACAGTCGGCTCGCTGTTGTTCGCGGCCTTCCTGGTGCCGCCGCAGTCGAACGGGCTGCTGGACGTCGGCGGGTATCGCGCGGTGCGCAGGGCGTCGAATTTCGCGGTGGTCTGGGCGTGTTGCGCGGCGCTGCTGGTGCCGCTGACGGTTTCGGACACCACCGGACGGCCGGTGGGGGATGTTCTGCGCCCGCAGGAACTGTGGCAGGCGATCGATCGAATCGAGTTGGCCGGAGCTTGGCGGACGACCGTCGTTTTCGCCCTGATCGTCGCCGTGGGCTGCCGCCTCGCATTGCGCTGGGGCTGGACTCCGGTCCTGCTCGGGGCCGCGATCGCCACCATGATGCCGCTGGCGTTGACCGGCCATTCCTCCTCGGGCGGGTCGCACGACGTGGCGACCAACAGCCTGATCCTGCATCTGATCTCGTCCGCCGTCTGGGTCGGCGGCCTGTTCGCGGTGCTCGCGCACGCCCTGCGCGGCGGTGCGTACACCGACGTCGCGGCCCGGCGTTTCTCGTCGACCGCCACGGTCGCCTTCGCCGTGATCGCGGTCAGCGGCGTGATCAACTCCTGGGTCCGCGTGCCGCTGGACGAACTGCTCTCCAGCACCTACGGCAGGCTGGTGCTGGCCAAGGCCGCCGCGCTGGCGGTGCTCGGTGTGTTCGGTTACGTGCAGCGCCGCGCCTCGTTGCCCGCCTTGGCGGCCGATCCCGGCGACCGGTTGGCCCTGGTGCGGTACGCGGGCGTCGAAGTATTGATCTTCGCCGCGACCATCGGCCTCGCGGTCGGGCTCGGCCGTACGCCGCCGCCACCGCCGGATTCCGTTCCGACGCCGGTCGAAGTGGAGCTGGGCTACAACCTGGCCGGGCCGCCCAGCTTCGCCCGCCTGGCGTTCGACTGGCGGTTCGATCTGATCTTCGGAACGCTGTCCATCGTGCTCGCGGTGCTGTACCTGCTCGGCGTGCGGCGGCTGCGAGCGCGGGGTGACGCGTGGCCGGCCGGGCGGACGTTCGCCTGGCTGTCCGGTTGTGTGGTGCTGCTCGTCGCCACCTCTGCCGGCGTCGGCCGGTACTCACCCGCGATGTTCAGCGTGCATATGGGAGCCCATATGGCGCTGTCCATGCTCGCGCCGATCCTGTTGGCGCTCGGTGGCGCGGTGACGCTGGCGCTGCGCGCGCTGCCGCCGGCCGGCCGCGGTGGCGTGCCGGGTCCGCGGGAATGGCTACTGGCCGCGGTACACAACCCGGTCTCGCGTTTCCTGACCCACCCGATCGTGGCGTCGGCGATCTTCGTCGGCGGCTTCTACGCGCTGTACCTGGGCGGCATCTTCGACGCCTACGCCGACTCGCACGCGGCGCACCTGCTGATGAACGTGCACTTCCTGCTCAGCGGTTACCTGTTCTACTGGGTGGTGATCGGCATCGATCCCAAGCCGAGGCAGGTGGAGTCGTTGACCAAGCTCGCCATGGTGTTCGGCTCGCTGCCGTTCCACGCGTTCTTCGGCATCGCGCTGATGAGCATGACCACGGTGCTCGGCGGCTGGTTCTACCACGGCCTCGGTCTCGGCTGGAACGGCGATCTGCTCGGCGACCAGCGCACCGGCGGCAGCCTCGCGTGGGCGAGCGGTGAGGTCCCCCTGGTGGTGGTGATGCTGGCGTTGCTGATCCAATGGTCGCGCAGCGATCAGCGACTCGCGCAGCGCACCGATCGAGCCGCCGAACGCGACAACGACGCCGCACTCGCCGCACACAACGCGATGTTCGCCGAACTGGCCAAGCGAGATGGAGAAGTGCGTAAGTGAGTGAACGCGCCACCACGGTCTCCCCACACAGACCGGCCGGGCGGGTGGAACGGTCGGACGTGCGATCCGCACGCAAGCGGCTGGCGGGGCAGATCCGTAAGACGCCGGTCTTCCACACCTCCATCGCGAGCCCGTCCGGTCCCGTCCCGGTGACGATCAAGCTCGAGCACCTCCAGCACGGCGGGACGTTCAAAGTACGCGGCAGCCTCAACGCGCTGCTCGAGTCGGGCGCCGGGGTCGATCAGGTGGTGATCGCCTCCGGCGGCAACGCGGGTATCGCGGCTGCGCTGGCCGCGGCGCGGCTCGGAAAATCCTGCACCGTCGTCGTCCCGGAGACGGCGCCGCACACCAAGGTCGCCGCGATGTGGTCGCACGGCGCGGAGGTGCTCTGGCACGGCACCTGCTACGCCGAGGCCTTGCAGCACGCGACCGAGCTGGCCACCGAACGGGGCGCGCTGCTGCTGCACGGCTACGACCTGCCCGCGGTGGTCGCGGGCATCGGTGTGGTGGGGCTGGAACTCGAGGAGCAGGTACGTGGTCGGCCACCGGTGCTGGCCGCGGTGGGCGGTGGCGGACTGGTCGCGGGCATCGCGGCCGCGGTCGGGCGGCGTCAGCGGGTGATCGGGGTGGAACCCGACGGCGCCGCGATCCTGCGCGCGGCGTTGGCGGCCGAGCGTCCGGTGGACATTGTCGGGTCCGGGATCACCGTCGACTCGCTGGGGCCGACCCGGATCGGTGACATCGCACTCGACGTCGCCCGCCGCCACGGCGTGCGCTCGGTGCTGGTCAGCGACGACGCGATCAGCGCGGCGCGGGAATATCTGTGGCGTGAATTCCGCATCCTGGTGGAAGTGTCCGGCGCCACGGCGCTGGCCGCAGTGCACAGCGGCGTCTACGTTCCCGCGCCGGACGAGCGACCGGTCGTGGTCCTCTGCGGCGCCAATACCGACGTGGCGGTGTTCTGACCACGCGGGCGTGAAAGCTCGGTCTTCACATTTCGGGAAGTTGTGCACATTCCCGGATCGGATCGCTCGGGTCCGCGAAATCGGCGCACGCTGGAAGTGCCTCCTGGAGGGGGAGGACATTCCGGGCGGTTCCGGATCCGAATGTGAAGGGGCGTAGCTATGTACGAGGCGAATGCGACCGTGATCGGAACGATCGCCACCCATCCGGTCAAGCGTGATCTGACCAATGGCGAGCAGGTGGTCACCTTCCGGTTGGCCAGCAATTCCCGCCGATTGGACCAGACGTCGGGGCAATGGGTGGACAACGGCACCCTCTATCTCACCGTCAGCTGCTGGCGCAGGCTGGTGGCAGGTGTCGACGCGTCACTGCGGCGCGGCGATCCGATCATCGCCTACGGCCAGCTGCGCTCCCACGAGTACCGGAGCAAGGACGGTGTGGAGCGACGGGATCTGGAGATGCGCGCCACCGCGGTCGGACCGGACCTGTCCCGCTGTGTCGCGCACTTGACGCGGCTGTCCGACCTGCCGCCACGGAATACTTCCGCTCTCGCGAGCGCTGAAGGTCAGGTGCCGGTGGGCGACGCGCCGGGGGAGAATATCGTTGCCGCCGATTCGGCACCGCCGCGCGGCAACGCGCCCGAGCCGGTCGACGCTTGATCGCATGGCCGGTTTTCGTCCCGGCGGCAGGGTAGCTCTGCTTCGTCCCCCCATCTCTCGCACCGATAGGCTTCACACTTATGGCTGAGTTCATCTACCAAATGAAGAAGGTTCGCAAGGCGCACGGCGACAAAGTCGTGCTCGACGATGTCACCTTGAACTTCCTTCCTGGCGCCAAGATCGGCGTCGTCGGCCCGAACGGCGCGGGTAAATCCAGCGTGCTGAAGATCATGGCCGGACTGGACCAGCCGAACAACGGTGACGCGTTCCTCGCCGCCGGCGCCACCGTCGGGATCCTCCAGCAGGAGCCGCCGCTCAACGAGGAGAAGACCGTCCGCGGCAACGTCGAGGAGGGCATGGGCGAGATCAAGGTGAAGCTGGATCGCTTCAACGAGATCGCCGAGCTGATGGCCACCGACTACTCCGACGAGCTCATGGAGGAGATGGGCAAGCTGCAGGAGGACCTGGATCACGCCGACGCGTGGGACCTGGACTCCCAGCTCGAGCAGGCAATGGACGCGCTGCGCTGCCCGCCGCCGGACGAGCCGGTCACCAACCTCTCCGGTGGTGAGCGCCGCCGCGTGGCGCTGTGCAAGTTGCTGCTGAGCAAGCCCGACCTGCTGCTGCTCGACGAGCCGACCAACCACCTGGACGCCGAGAGCGTGAACTGGCTCGAACAGCACCTGGCGCAGTACCAGGGCGCCGTGCTCGCGGTCACCCACGACCGGTACTTCCTGGACAACGTCGCCCAGTGGATTCTGGAGCTGGACCGCGGCCGCGCCTACCCGTACGAGGGCAACTACTCCACCTACCTCGAGAAGAAGGCCGAGCGGCTCGAGGTCCAGGGCAAGAAGGACCAGAAGCTGCAGAAGCGGCTCAAGGAAGAGCTCGCCTGGGTCCGTTCCGGCGCCAAGGCCAGGCAGGCCAAGAACAAGGCTCGCCTCGGCCGGTACGAGGAGATGGCGGCCGAGGCCGAGAAGATGCGGAAGCTCGACTTCGAGGAGATCCAGATTCCCGCGGGCCCGCGCTTGGGCAACGTGGTGGTCGAGGTCGAGCACTTGGACAAGGGCTTCGGCGACCGTCAGCTGATCAAGGACCTGTCGTTCACCCTGCCGCGTAACGGCATCGTCGGCGTGATCGGGCCCAACGGCGTCGGTAAGACCACGCTCTTCAAGACCATCGTCGGGCTCGAGTCGCCGGACAGCGGCGAGGTGAAGGTCGGCGAGACGGTCAAGCTGAGCTACGTCGACCAGAATCGCGCGGGCATCGACCCCAAGAAGACGGTTTGGCAGGTGGTCTCCGACGGCCTCGACTACATCGAGGTCGGCCAGCAGGAGATGCCGTCGCGCGCCTACGTGAGCGCGTTCGGCTTCAAGGGCCCCGACCAGCAGAAGCCCGCGGGCGTTCTGTCCGGCGGTGAACGCAACCGGCTGAACCTGGCGATGACGCTCAAACAGGGCGGCAACCTGATCCTGCTGGACGAGCCGACCAACGACCTCGACGTCGAGACCCTCGGCTCGCTGGAGAACGCGCTGGAGAAGTTCCCCGGCTGCGCCGTGGTCATCTCGCACGACCGCTGGTTCCTGGACCGCACCTGCACCCACATCCTCGCGTGGGAGGGCGACTCCGACAACGAGGCCAAGTGGTTCTGGTTCGAGGGCAACTTCGAAGCGTACGAAGCCAACAAGGTCGAGCGGCTCGGCCCGGAAGCGGCCCGCCCGCACCGGGTTACGCACCGCAAACTCACCCGCGGCTGAGTTCGTCGGCGTAGGCGGGTGCACGGTGCGGCCGCACCCGCCCTACGTGTCGCACTGCCTGGATGCTGTGGCCGGGCGAGGTCGACAACGCCGCGAAAGCCCGGATTTCGGCGGATCCCACGGTTCGACTTCGGGCGGCGCAGGACCTCGCCTGTGGAGGGCCCCGGTCGGCGGTGGTTGCTGGGGGCCATAGGGGGCAAGACAGGGACGTCGGACGCATATGTTCCCGGGGTGGGTCACTCGGATACAGTTCGCCCCGCGCAGCGTAAACCTTGTTGGGCCTGGTCGGTGAGCGGGGAAGGGCTCCGACTGTTCGATATACGTCCGGGGCACCTTCACCGCCGCTGGATCTGGTGTCGGCGAGGTTTCTCCTTGCCAGGGTGCCCGCCTGCCTGCCATGAGCGAGTGCGCGCTGCCTGGCGTTTGCTGGTGTGCCATGCGGGGCCGGTTGAGCCGGAGTTCGGGTCGAGAGCGGGGGCGACGGCCGCGGTGGGGTGGCGCGAAAAGTCTTTCCGGGGAACGCGGAACAGGAGTGACACCTACCCACGCGTAGCTCGCTAGGGTGGGAGTCGTGAATGCGCAGGCGCAGTTCGAGCAATCGGTGGCTTCGACCGCCGACGCGGTGGTCGAGCTGACCCGAGGTACCGGTGCGGCGCCGCTGCCGCCACGGATACGACCTGTCGCGCTCACCTGACGTTCGCGGGTCCGACTTCTGTGCTGTGCCCGAGGTTGTCGCGTGTGATCTCGGCACACGAGCGGCGAACTCCGCCGTCGTGGTGAACCACCGGATGTGAAAAGGGAATTCACCCACGCGTCATCGGCGCACAGTTACTCTCGGACCGGCGTCACTTTGTTACGGAACCGATATCCGAGGGAGTTGGCGAAAAATGACCGTCTCGTCCGAATTGTCCAGCGCGGCGTGGGCCGCGGGTTTGCCGCAGTCACTGCGCGGCGAACTCGCGACGCTCGAGGAGGCGTACTTCCGCCACGTCGACGCGGGCGATGTGGACTGTGCGATCACCGGCATCACCCAGATCTTCCGAAGGCACTTGGAGTTGGCGGTGACGCGCCGCCCCGGTCGCGCACTGGTGCGGGTGTACCACCCGGACGACGGCTCCGGAATCGGTGCGGCGGTGCAGATCGTCACCGATGACATGGCGCTGCTGGTCGAGTCGATCAGCTCGTCGCTGAGCCGGATCGGCGCCAGCGTCAGCGAGATCATCCACCCGATCTTCGAGGTCGAGCGGGACGAGGAGGGGCGGCTGACGCACGCCGCCGCGCACGAGGTGGACGGCACCGGCGGGGCGGGACTGCGGGAGTCCTGGATGCACGTGCAATTGCACCCGTCGACCAGTGCGGCGCTGCTGGCCAAGATCGAATCCGCGGTGCCGGACGTGGTGGACGACGTGCGTCAGGTGATCGGCGACACCGAGGCCATCGAAGACGTGCAGAGCAGACTGGCCGACGATCTCGAATCGGCCGCGCAATCCGGGTCCGCGCCGTTCCAGCCGACCGAACTGACCGACACCGCTCACTTGCTGCGTTGGCTGGCCGGGGGGAACTTCACCCTGCTCGGCTACGCGCGCTACCGACTGAGCACCGACCAGGGCCGCGAGATGTCCACCGTCGTGCCCGACACCTGCCTCGGCGTGCTGCGGCCCGACGTGGGCACCGACTTCCACGTGCCGGTCAACGGCGGTGACCGTCCGCTGCTCACGCTGACCCAGGGGCTGGTCCCCGCCACCGTGCATCGTGCGGTGTATCCCTATTTCGTCGGTGTCGCCGATTTCGACGCCGACGGAACCATCGTCGGTGAACACCTGTTCATCGGCGTCTTCACCGTCACCGCCGTGCACGAGAACGTTCTGGACATCCCGGTGATCGAACGCCGGGTCCGTTCGGCGATCGAGGAGAGCGGATTCGACCTGGACTCGTTCTCCGGTCAGGCCATGCTCGAGGTCATCCAGTCCTTCCCGCGCACCGAGCTGTTCTCCGCCGACAGCGAGACGCTGCGCCGCACCGCCACCGCCGTGCTGAGCGTCAGCCTGCGGCGCCAGGTGCGCCTGTTCCTGCGCGCGGACACCTATGGTCGCTATGTCGCCTGCCTGGTCTACCTGCCGCGGGACCGGTACACCACCAGCGCTCGGCTCGAGATGCAGGAGATCCTGGTCCGCGAACTGGGTGGCGTGTCCATCGACTACTCCGCGCGGGTGGGCGAAAGCGAGTTGGCGCGAGTGTATTTCACCGTGCGCATGCCGGAGGCCGAACTCGGTGTCCCGCGCCGTACGCCGCCCGGCGCCGATACCTCCGAGCCCACCAGGCTGCGCTTGCAGAACCTGCTCGCCGAGGCCAGCCGCACCTGGGAGGACCGGCTGAACGACGAGGTGAGCACGTCGACGGTGCTGGATCCCGCGGTGGTGCAGCGATACGCGGAGGCCTTCCCCGAGGGTTACAAACAGGATTTCGCCGCGGCCCGCGCGCTGAGGGACATCGTGCGCCTGGAACATTTGCGAGACGGCGTCATCGATCAATATCTGTACCGGAAGCCGGATTCGGCGCCGGGCTCGTGGCGTTTCACGCTCTACGTCGGTGGTAGCGGCATCTCCTTGAGCCAGGTGCTTCCGCTGTTGCAGAGCCTCGGTGTGGAGGTGGTCGACGAGCGGCCGTACCAGATCGCGCTGGAGGCGGCGGCGGACGGCACCGGCGGTGAGCGGTGGATCTACGACTTCGGCCTGCTGGCCCGACCGGAGCTGCTGCGCAGTTCGCTCGACCGCGATCTGGACGCCGAACTGCTCGAGTCCTCCAAACGCGCCGACGTGCTGGAGGCGGAGGTGCGCGGGCTGCGGGAACGGTTCGTGGAAGCCTTCGCGGCCATGTGGTACGGCCGCGCGGAGGCGGACGGGATGAACGAGCTCGTGCTGCGTGCCCGGTTGCCGTGGCGGGCCGTGTCGATCCTGCGCACCTACGCGAAGTACTTGCAGCAGGCCAATTTTCCGTACAGCCAGGCCAACATCTGCCGTGTGCTGCTCACCTATCCGGATATCGCGCGCCTGTTCGTCGACCTGTTCGCGGCGCGCTTCGACCCCGACACCGTCTCCGCCGAGCACGCCGCGGAACTGGAGACCCAGGTGCGCGGGCGGATCGACGAGGTGGTCAGCCTGGACGCGGACCGCATCCTGCGCGCGATCCTCGGCCTGGTCAAAGCGACGCTGCGGACGAACTTCTACGTGACCGACGCGGAAGGCAAACCGCGCGACTTCGTGTCGGTGAAGGTCGAGCCACGGGAGATCGCCGAATTGCCCAAGCCGAAGCCGCAGTTCGAGATCTTCGTGTACTCGCCGCGGGTGGAAGGCGTGCACCTGCGCTTCGGGCCGGTGGCCCGTGGTGGATTGCGGTGGTCGGACCGTTTGGAGGATTTCCGTACGGAGATCTTGGGCCTGGTGAAGGCGCAGGCGGTGAAGAACGCGGTCATCGTGCCGGTCGGCGCCAAGGGCGGTTTCGTGGTGAAGCAACCACCCGCGGCCACCGGTGATCCGGTCGCGGACCGGCAGGCGCTGGGCGCCGAGGGTGTGGCTTGCTATCGCACGTTCATCTCGGGCCTGCTGGATGTCACCGACAACGTGGATCGCGCGAGCGGGGAGGTGCTTCCGCCCGCTCGGGTGGTGCGGCGTGACGGTGACGATACCTATCTGGTCGTTGCGGCCGATAAGGGCACTGCGACGTTCTCCGACATCGCCAACGACGTGGCCCAAAGTTATGGCTTTTGGTTGGGTGATGCGTTCGCTTCCGGTGGTTCGGCGGGTTATGACCACAAGGCGATGGGCATCACCGCCAAGGGTGCGTGGGAAAGCGTCAAGCGGCATTTCCGTGAGATGGAGATCGACACTCAGACCCAGGACTTCACGGTGGTCGGTGTGGGTGACATGAGTGGTGACGTGTTCGGCAACGGCATGTTGTTGTCCGAGCACATTCGTCTGGTGGCCGCTTTCGACCACCGCCACATCTTCCTCGACCCGATTCCCGACGCGGCGCGGTCGTACCGGGAGCGGCAGCGGTTGTTCGCGTTGCCGAGGTCGTCGTGGGCGGATTACGACACGTCGCTGATCAGCCCCGGTGGCGGTGTGTGGGATCGCACCGTGAAGGCCGTGCCGATCAGCCCGCAGGCCAGGGCGGCTCTCGGCCTGGGCGACGACGTCGTATCGCTGTCGCCGCCGGATCTGGTTCGCGCGATCCTGCTCGCTCCGGTGGATCTGTTGTGGAACGGCGGTATCGGCACCTACATCAAGGCGAGCACCGAGACCAACGCCGAGGTGGGCGACAAGTCCAACGACGCGGTCCGGGTCAACGGGGATCAGTTGCGAGTCAAGGTGATCGGCGAGGGCGGCAATCTCGGTGCCACGGCCCTCGGCCGCATCGAGTTCAACCGCAACGGCGGCAAGATCAACACCGACGCGCTGGACAACTCGGCGGGCGTGGATTGCTCCGACCACGAGGTCAACATCAAGATCCTGCTCGACGCCGTGGTCTCCGGCGGTCAGCTGCCGCCGGACGAGCGCAACCCGCTACTGGCCTCCATGACCGACGAGGTCGCCCAGATGGTCCTGCAGGACAATGTGGCGCAGAACTTCCTCATGGGCATCTCGCGCACCGAGGCGCCGCAGATGCTCAGCGTGCAGACGCGGCTCATCGAGGAACTCGAACAGCGTCGCGGCCTGGACCGCGAACTCGAGGCGCTGCCCTCGGACCAGGAGATGAAGCACAGGCTGGAGGAGAACGCCGGACTGGCCTCGCCCGAGCTGGCCAATCTCATGGCGCACGTGAAGCTCTCGCTCAAGGCCGATCTGCTCGATTCCGACCTGCCCGACAGTCAATACTTCGCCGCGCGGCTGCCGGAGTACTTCCCCACGCCGCTGCGCGACCGGTTCGGAGCGGCGATCAAACGTCACCGGCTGCGCCGGGAGATCGTCACCACCATGATCGTCAACGAGATGGTGGACTACGGCGGCATCACCTACGCGCACCGGTTGAACGAAGAGGTCGGCGCCACCACCACCGACGCGGTGCGCGCCTTCGCCGCGGCGAGCGGAATCTTCGACCTGGACGAACGATGGGCGCGAATCCGCGCCTGTGACGCGCCGACCCCGGTGCGCGACCTGCTCGAACTGGAGACGAAGCGGACCCTCGACCGGGCATCCCGGTGGCTGCTGAGCAATCGCCCGCAGCCGATCGCGGTGGGCTCCGAGATCAGCCGGTACCGGGCCGACGTGCGGGAACTCGCCCCCAAGGTGCCGGGATGGCTGCGCGGGCACCACGTGTTCTCGCTCACCGACCGGTCCGCCGAGTTGATCGCTCGCGGTGCGCCGACCGACCTCGCCACCGAGGTGTTCGGTCTGCTCCACCTCTTCCCGCTGCTGGACATCGTGGACATCGCCGACATCACCGACCGGGACGGAGACGAGGTCGGGTCGCTGTACTACGCGCTCAACGACCACCTCAAGATCGACTGGCTGCTGCAGGCGGTCAGCCACCTCGAACGCGGCGACCGCTGGCACGCGCTGGCGCGGCTCGCGCTGCGCGACGACATGTACGGGTCGCTGCGCTCGCTCACGCTCGACGTGCTCTCCGGCGGCGACCCCGAGGAGACGGCGGACGAGAAGATTGCATACTGGGAGTCGAAGAATCAGTCCCGCCTCGGCAGAGCCAGGGCGGCGCTGTCGGAATTGTTCGAGTCCGGAACCCACGATCTCGCCACGTTGTCGGTTGCAGCGCGGCAAGTGCGGAGCATGGTGAGCGGGGTGGGCGCTCAATCGGAGGTACCACGTTGACGAGTTCGGTGAGCGGCAGCGGGAAGGCCGCGGGCAGCCTGGTGCTGCCCAAGCGGTTCCACGCCAAGGTGGATGTCAGGTGGTCGGACATGGACGTGTTCCAGCACGTCAACCATGCCCGGATGGTGACGCTGCTGGAAGAGGCGCGCATTCCGTGGCTGTTCGAGGACGGCCGCCCGACCGCACCGCTGCGTGAGGGGTGCGTCCTCGCCGATCTGCGTGTCCGCTATCGCGGTCAATTGCGGCATGAGGATACGCCGCTGGACATCGCCATGTGGATCGAGCAGCTGCGCGCGGTCGACTTCACCATCGGCTACGAGGTGCGGGCGGCGGGCGCGCTGCCCGACTCGCCCGCAGCCGTGGTGGCGTCCACGCAGATCGCGGCGTTCGACATGCGGGCGCAGCGGTTGCGCAGGCTCACCGACGCCGAGCGTGATTACCTGTCCGAATGGATGGACTGAGCGACCGCGTCGGTGGCGGCGGAGTGCTGACGGCGGAGCGGCCGTGATGGCGGAACAACGAGTGCTGCATGTGCCCGATCCGGCGGAGCGGGAGAATCTCGCGACGTTTCTGACCAGGGCCGTGCGGCTGGACCCCGGGGCGGTGGTGCGCCTGCGCCGCCGCGGGGAGAAATACGTCTCGGCCTGGGTGGCGACGGGTTTCGAAGCGCTGGCGATGCGCACCGTGGTCGCCGAACTCGGCGTCGACGACGTGACGGTCGGCGCCGACCTCGTGCTGGCCGGTTCGGCCGGTGGCAGTCCGATCGACCTCGGATATTCGATGGACTCCGCATGGCGCGGCGCGCTGCCACCCGTCGACGGTTTCGCACACGTCGACGACGTGCCCGCACGCACCCTGGTCGAGCTCGCCGAGCAGGGTGCGCAGCTGGCGAAGGAACACGGCAGCGGCCACGGCCCGCCCGCCTCGTTGCTGGATCAGGCGGTGCTGACCGTGTCCGGCGCGGGCACCCGGGTGCAGGTGCCGATGCGTGTCGTCTTCGCGCTCACGGCGATGGATTTCATCCCGCACTCGGGGGAGAAGGCCGACCCTCGCCGTATCCCAGCCGCCGAGATCGTCCGTGTCCGCGCGACCAGAACCTGGCTGCGACTCGACGCTCGCTACGGCTCGGTCGCGCGTCGGCTCGGCGGTGGAATTCCTCTGCTACCGCGTTGATCGCGTCGTTCGATGGTCGTCGCCGGGTGCGGCGCACCATCCGCGCCGGAGGGCGGTCAGCCGGGGATCGTCGCTACCGATCATCATTCGGGATGGGGTCGCGGGGCTCGGCCGCTCCGCTGCCTCCCCACGAAGCGCTGGTGCGTTCATTCCTGCTCGCCCGCGATCCGCGGTGGGCGGCCGACCTCTCGACGGAGGACAAGGCCCTACAGCCGCGTCGGACCGATTCCCGCAGTGAAAACTGCCTTTCGGTCGGTTTGAAGGAACTGGTGCCGAGCGCATGTCGCTCCGGCCGCGGCGGTGCGAGGCCGTCCGAACGCGCGCTGTATCGCTCCGTCGCGTGAGTCGCCGGGTGACCATCACGGCCTAGCGGGGGTCGGCATCGAAAATACGCACATCTCTAGTTCTTTCGCTGCCGCTGGATCGGTGCCAATGCGGGCCGCGGACTGTAAACCCGAGTAGCACAGGAGCGCTCGGATGCGATCGATGGGACAGGCGGCGCCGTCGGCAGGAGGGGACGGCGCCGCCTCCTGCTGCGGGCACGGTGCCGCTCAAGAGACGCCGATGTAGCGGAGGACTGCCGTCGTCGCGGCTGCGGCGAGAATGACCAGCAGAATGGGGCGTCGGAACCATGCGACCAGTCCACCCGCGAAAACGCCTGCGGGCACCGCGAATCCGAGGTCTGCGGTGCCCAGCGGCAAGGTGGTGACGGCCACGAGCGCGGTGAGCAATACGACGGCGCCGATCTCCAGCAGCCACACCACACGTTCGGGAAGGCGCACTCGGTCGCGGAGTGCGGGGCCGGCCCAGCGGAACGCGTAGGTGCCCGCGGCGAGAGCGACGACTCCGGCGGCCAGCATCACGCCGCTCCCCGCGCGGTCGCTGGTAGAGGCTTTTGCCGCGCCGCGACCAGCACCCCGGACAGGGCGAGCAGCACCGGCAGCCCCGTGGGTAGGAACGGAGCGCTGACCAGGGCGAGCGCGGTGCCGACACCCACCGCGGCGAGGGTGGTCCGGTCACGCAGCGCGGGCAACACCAGCGCTAGCAGGACCGCGGGGAACACCGCATCGAGTCCGAGCGCCGAGGTGTCGGTGACCACCGATCCGATCAGCGCTCCGACGGCGGCGCCGCCGGGCCAGGCGAGCAGCACCCCAGCGCCGGTGATCCAGTAGGCCGCCCGTCTGCGTGGCGCGTCGGGCTGCGCGATGGTCATCGCGACGGACTCGTCGTTCATCAGATGAACGCCGAGCGAGCGGCGCCAGCCCGTGCCGACCGCGTCGGGAACCGACAGCCCGTACGGAACATGCCGCGCGTTCACCAGCAGTCCTGCCAGCACGGCCGCGATCGGGTTGCCGCCGGCGGCAACGATCCCGAGAAACAGGAACTCCGAGCTTCCGGCCAGCACCACGCACCCGAGCAGCACCGGCAGCCAGACCGGAAAGCCCGCCGCGACCGCGGTCGCCCCGTAGGAAATCCCGATCACACCGACGGCGAGGCACACCGCCCCGATCCCGAGCAGCGCATTCCGATCGAGTGTTCGCCATATCGAACGCATGTAGTTTATAGTGAACATAACGCCGCACTTCGTCAATATGGTTTCCCGGCGAGAGCTCCGAAGGACACGCGCTGTGAACATGTCCGCACCGCAACCATCCAGCACTCCAGCGCAACCGCAACACCACGACCCCACGGCATAATCGCGGCACACGCGGTGCCGAAGGCGCTGCAAAACAAGCAGAGGTGGGAATGACGCAGCAGGACGCGACGACAACACCACAGGCGGTGATCGCCGCCGCGCTGCGCCGCGAGCGCGCCAGGGCCGGACTCTCGCTGAGCGAGGTCGCCGGCCGGGCGGGTATCGCGAAATCCACTCTGTCGCAATTGGAATCGGGAACCGGGAATCCGAGCCTGGAGACCTTGTGGGCGTTGTGCGTCGCCCTGGACATGCCGTTCTCCCGATTGCTCGACCCGCCGCGCCCGAACGTGCACGTCATTCGCGCCGGTGAGGGGCCGGTGGTGGCGGCCGAGCAGTCGGAGTACCGGGCGACGCTGCTGGCGGCCGGGCCGGCCTATTCCCGCCGCGACCTGTTCCGCATCACCGCGGAACCGGGGCATGCGCGGCGATCGGATCCGCATAGCGTCGGTGTGGTCGAGCACGTCCTGCTCGCCGAAGGGCGCGCGCTGGTCGGCCCCGTCGACGCGCCCGTCGAACTACACCCGGGCGACTACATCGCGTACCCGGGTGACCAACCGCACGTGTTCGAGGCACTGGCGTCGCCGACCTGGGCGACGCTGGTGGTGGAGTACACCTGATCGGTCAGGCGGCGCCTTCGTCGAGATACTGCAACCACACGGGGTCGAGTTCGGCGGTAGTGGACAGCAGGCGCCAGTGCGGGCCCTTCGGGGAGACCAGTGGGGCACGCAGCGTCCAGCCCAGCTCGCTGAGCAGTTTGTCGGCTTTGCGATGGTTGCACGGCGCGCAGCTGGCGACGCAGTTCTCCCAGGAATGTTCCCCACCGCGGCTGCGCGGGATGACGTGGTCGATGGTCTCGGCCTTGCCGCCGCAGTAGCCGCAGCGATAGCGATCCCGGTGCATGAGCGCGGCGCGGGTCATCGGCACCCTGGCGCGATACGGAACGTGCACGTAGGTGCGCAGGCGGATCACCGAGGGAATGGCCACCGACGTATCGGCGGAGTGCACTACCGGCCCTTCGTCGTTGTGGTGAACGGCGTCGGCCTTGTCGCAGATGAGGAGGACGATCGCGCGGCGCGCGGACAATGCGGTGAGCGGCTCGTAGGTGGCGTTCAACAGCAACACCCTGGTCTTGAGCCAGTTCGTGCCCTCGGCGGGCGGGGCGGTCGGGCGGGGTCCGTGGTCGTGATGGCCACGATGTCCACCCGGATATCGTTCGGACAAGATGTGCAGCGGAGTAGCCCCCGACCCACAATTGTGGACGTCGGCGGGCTGGAGTTGTCGGTGCGCTCGCGCCTCATGTGATCGGGCGCCGTGCCGCTGCTTCATCTCGACCTCGATTTCATGATTGGCAGGATCATGTGGTATCTGCAAAGCAGAGACTGTCCCCCAGTTGACCATGGAATGTCGGGCATTGCACGGTGATTTTCAACAATGTCCGGTTAACTGTGGCTGAAGTGCCATTCCGGCGCGATGTTCCGGTTGCCGATCGGCGGCGCAAGGGCGGTACGGCGGCGGTGCCCGGGCGCGGGCACAATGGACAGCGGCGCATCCGGTGAAGCGAGAGGGTCTATGACTTCGGGCGAGCAAACGGCGACGTCGTTCTACGAGGCGGTCGGTGGGGCGGAGACGTTCCGGCGGCTCGTCGCGACGTTCTATCGCGAGGTGGCCGCCGACGAGGTGCTGCGCCCGCTGTATCCGGAGGAGGATCTCGGTCCGGCGGAGCGTCGTTTGCGGATGTTCCTGGAGCAGTATTGGGGCGGTCCGCGCACTTACTCCGACGAGCGCGGCCATCCTCGCTTGCGCATGCGGCACATGCCGTTCACCATCGGACCGATCGAGCGGGACGCGTGGCTGCGGTGCATGCGTATCGCGGTCGCCGAGATCGAGCCGGAAACGCTCGACGACGAGCACCGTAAGGCGCTGCTCGACTACCTGGAAATGGCTGCCAACTCGTTGGTGAACGCCCCGTTCTGACCACGGCGCAGCACCGCGGCGTTGGTGTGTTTTCTACCGCCTTGTGGTGGCGAAACATTCGCTGGTGAACAGCGGCTGACGTGCCGGTTGCGCGCGAGAGGCGGAGCGGAGCAGCCTTTTTCGCCTGTGCGGGTGGCAGTGCTGGGTATTTGCCCGCCATTCGAAACTGTGTGCCGGGAGAAGGCTTTCGCCTCGAAACTTTGGCACTATTGCGGATGTGAGTGATGCACCAGCCTTAACGGCGCCGGTGGATCGCACCACGCAGTCGTGGTGGCGGTCGGCCGTGTTCTACCAGGTTTATCCGAGATCTTTCGCGGACTCGAGCGGAGACGGGGTCGGCGATCTCGGGGGAGTCCGGGACAAACTGGGCTACCTCGAACTGCTCGGCGTCGACGCGCTGTGGATCTGCCCCGTGATGCGTTCGCCGATGGCCGATGGTGGCTACGACGTTGCCGATCCCCGCGACATCGATCAGCTCTTCGGCGGTCTCGCCGCGATGGACGCGCTGATCGCCGAGGCGCATGCCCGCCGGATCAAGGTCACCATGGATTTGGTGCCCAATCACACCAGCGACCAGCATCCGTGGTTCCGCGCGGCGCTGGCGGCGGCTCCCGGCAGCCCGGAGCGCGATCGATACATCTTCCGCGACGGCCGCGGCCCCGGCGGCGCCGAGCCGCCGAACAACTGGCCGAGCATCTTCGGCGGCCCCGCTTGGACCAGGATCACCGAACCCGACGGCACCCCCGGCCAGTGGTACCTGCACATCTTCGCCCGTGAGCAGCCCGACCTGAATTGGGCCGACCCCGAGGTCGCCGCCGATTTCGAGCAGACGCTGCGGTTCTGGCTCGACCGCGGGGTGGACGGATTCCGGATCGACGTCGCACACGGCATGGCCAAACCCGACGGTCTGCCCGACATGCCCGAGCTGTCCGTCTCGGCCCTGCTCGCGCACGACGACAGCGACCCGCGGTTCAACAATCCCGCCGTGCACGACATCCACCGCCGGATCCGCAAGGTGGTCGACGAGTACCCGGACGCGGTCACCATCGGTGAAGTGTGGGTGAACGACAACACCCGCTTCGGCGAGTACGTGCGTGCCGACGAACTGCACCTGGCGTTCAACTTCCGCCTCGCGGAATCGGCGTTCGACGCCGACGCGGTGCGTGACGCGATCGACAACTCGCTGTCCGCCGTCGCACCGGTCTTCGCCGTGCCCACCTGGACGTTGTCGAACCACGACATCGAGCGCGAGGTCACCCGCTACGGCGGCGGTGCGCTCGGCGTCGCGCGGGCGCGGGCGATGATCCTGCTGGAACTGGCGCTGCCGGGCGCGGTGTTCATCTACAACGGCGCCGAGCTGGGGCTGCCCAACGTCGACGACCTGCCGGACGACGTCTTGCAGGATCCGGTGTGGGAGCGCTCCGGCCACACCCAGCGCGGCCGCGACGGCTGCCGAGTGCCGCTGCCCTGGGAGGGTGCCGCGCCGCCGTACGGGTTCACCACCGGGACACCGTGGCTGCCGATTCCGGGCGACTGGGCGTCGCTGACCGTCGAAGCGCAACTCGAGGAGTTGGGGTCGACTTTGTCGCTGTATCGCCTGGCACTCGAACTGCGCGCGCTGCGGCCGGAGTTCGCCGGGGATCGGATCGAGTGGTACGGCAGCCCGGCGGGTTGTCTCGCCTTCCGCAGGCCGGGGGGACTGGTCTGCGTGCTCAACGCCTCGGACGCGCCCATTCAGCTACCGCCGGGAGACGTGCTGCTGGCCAGCGCACCGACCGACGGAGGTCAGCTGGCGCCGAACGCGACCGCCTGGTTGGTCTGAGGCGCGTCGGAAAGTCCCAGCTCGGAGCCGATGCAATCGACACGGAGGGCGATCCGGCTCGACCGGACGGAGAACTACTACAGAGGATCGTCTACCTTTGATCCGTGAGCATTCTCGAGACAGTGCTGATCTTCGCCGGCATACCGCTGGTGATCTACGGCATCATCGCCGGATTGTCGTTCCTCGGTAAGCCGCTGCCTGGCGAGAAGCCGGTCCACTTCGCCCTCGGCCAGAAGTGGACCGCGTCGCCGGTGCTGTGGAGTGCCACCGAAGAGGTGATCGGCTCGGGTCACCATTTCGCGGAAACGCCGCATGAGCAGCATGCGGCCATCGAGTCCACCGCGGTGGAGCTGATCGGAGGACGGGCAAGTGGCAGGTTCTAAGTGGCCCGCGGTGGTCGAAGCCGATTTGCCGCACGGATACGCGATCACCAGCAGCGGACGCGTCTCCGGCGTGCACGAGGCAGGCGATGTGTTCAAGGAGGCGCCGTTCAACGACGTAGAGCGGCTCACCATGGACAACGTGCTCACCGAGGCGACCCGCGCGACGAAGGTGCGCTTCAACGTCTACATCGGCGATCTGGGCGAGGACCCGGCCGCGTCCGCGGACGCGATCTTCCCTGGCACGCCCGAGGCGGCGCACTCGGTGCTCATCGCCGTCTCGCCCAACGAGAAGGCGATCGAGGTGCGCTCGGGCCGGGCGGTCGCCGACCGTGCGAACGATCGCGTCTGCCAGCTCGGCGTCACCGCCGCGCTGAGCTCGTTCCGGCAGGGCCAGTTGATCGACGGCGTGGTCTCGGCCGTCCGCGTGATGGCCGCCGCCATCGGCAGGTAGCTGTTTCACCTGCAGCGACTGCGGCGCTGGTGTTCGCGGCCCTCTTGTGGCTCCGAACGGTAAATGCGCGGTCTCGCTTCGCTCGTAAGACGTGGTGTGGCCGCTGCGGTTGCGCACCGCGATAGCTGCCGTAAGTCCGGCGCGTCCACCCGACCAGGGTGGACGCGCCGGTTTCGTCTACGGCTGTGCGTCGAAGGCGCGGGCCCGCAGCGAGCGTTCGATCCCCGCCTTGCCCTCGCTGACCAGCCGGCGCAGCGCCGGGGGATGATCGCCGGCCAGGAACTTGTCGGCGACGGCCACCGCGTCCTCGCTGATCGCCCAGTGCGGGTAGAGGCCGACCACCACGGTCTGGGCGACCTCGCTGGAACGACGCTCCCAGACGCCGGGCACCTCGGCGAAATACCGCTCCACGTAGGAGGCGAGCAGCTCACCCTGCCCGGCGGGTGCGAAGCCACCGACGATCGAGCGGGCGGTGATGTTGGGTACCGAATCGTCGCCCATCACCGTCGCCCACGCCTGCTCCTTCACCTCGGCGATCGGACGCGCCGTGGCTGCGGCGGCCGCCTGCCGCTTGCCCGCGGCCGTGGGGTCGTTGGCCAGCTCCTCATCGATGACCGGAGTGTGCAGCCCCTCGGCATCGATCTCGCCCGCCGCCGCGAGCGCCGACACGATCCGCCAGCGCAGGTCGGTATCGACCACCAAGCCGGGCAATCCGACCTTCGCCGGGTCGCCGTCGCGCAGCTCGCTCAGCACCTCGGTGTGCCAGGCCGACAACTTCGCGCCGGTCAGCGCGTTGACGAAGGCCAGCTGGTGGTCGGAGCCGGGTTCGGCTTCGCGCGCCAGCTCCAGCAGCCTGTTCGCGTATTCCGGCCAGCCGGTGGTCGCGGCCCATTCCGGCTCCGCGTAGCTGCCCAGCGCGGTGTTGGCCTGCATCAACAGCCGTTGCACCACACCGATCTCGCTCTCGGCGCCGACTCCACGCTCGACCAGCGCGACGAAATCACGGGCGCGGAACTCGGCCTGGCGCGTCATCTCCCAGGCCGCCGACCAGGCGAGCGTGCGCGGCAGCGGCTCCGCGATGTCGGCGATGCGGTTGACCAGCACGTCGAGCGAACCGGCGTCGAGGCGGATCGAGCAGTAGGTGAGGTCGTCGTCGTTGACCAGCACGAACTGGCCGCGCGGCACGCCGGCCAGCTCGGGTACCTCGGTGCGTTCGGCGGCGTCGAGGTCGAGCTCGACGCGCTTGGTGCGCACCAGTTTTCCGTCCTGGTCGTCGTAGACGCCGACCGCGAGACGGTGCACGCGCCGCTCGCCCGCGCCCGGCTGTGCCCCCTCCTGCACGACCGCGAACGAGGTGAACCTGCCCTCGGCGTCCACCTCGAAGTCGGGGCGCAGGATGTTCAATCCGGTGGTCTTGAGCCACTGCGCACCCCAGGTGGACAGGTCGCGGCCGGACGACTTCTCCAGCGCCGACAGCAGATCGTCGAAGGTGGCGTTGCCGTAGGCGTGGTCGGCGAAGTACGCGCGCAGGCCCGCCAGAAACGGCTCCAGCCCGACATACGCGACGAGCTGCTTGAGGACGCTGGCGCCCTTGGCGTAGGTGATGCCGTCGAAGTTGACCTCGACCGCGGCGAGATCGGGGATGTCGGCGGCGATCGGGTGGGTGGAGGGCAGCTGGTCCTGCCGGTAGGCCCAGGACTTCTCCACGTTCGCGAAGGTGGTCCAGGCGTTGGTGTACTCGGTGGCCTCGGACTGGCACAGCACCGACGCGAACGTGGCGAACGACTCGTTCAACCACAGGTCGTCCCACCATTTCATGGTGACCAGGTCGCCGAACCACATGTGCGCCATCTCGTGCAGCACGGTCTCGGCGCGGCGCTCGTAGGACGCCCGGGTGACCTTGGACCGGAAGACGTAGTCCTCCAGAAAGGTCACCGCGCCCGCGTTCTCCATCGCGCCCGCGTTGAATTCGGGGACGAACAGCTGGTCGTACTTGCCGAACGCGTACGGCACGCCGAAGTTGCGGTGGTAGAAGCCGAAACCCTGCTTGGTCTCGGTGAACAGTCGCTCGGCGTCCATGTGCTCGGCGAGCGAGGCGCGGCAGTAGATGCCGAGGGGGATATCGCCGTGGTCGTCGGTGTAGACGTCGGTCCACTGCGCGTACGGGCCCGCGATGAGCGCGACCAGGTAGGTGCTCATCTTCGGGGTGGTGCGGAAGACGTGCTTGCCCGGCTCCGCCACGAGCGTCTGCACCACGGCCGCGTTGGAGACGACCTGCCAGTCCTCCGGTGCGGTGACGGCGAGGTCGAAGGTGGCTTTCAGATCCGGCTGATCGAAGCAGGCGAACATCCGCTTGGCGTCGGCGGTTTCGAACTGCGAGTACAGGTACACGGCGTCGTCGGCGGGGTCGACGAACCGGTGCAGACCCTCGCCGGTGTGCGAGTACTCGCAGTCGGCCTCGACCACCAGCTCGTTGTGCTCGGCCAGGTCGGTCAGCGTGATCCCGGTCGACTCGTCGTAACCGGAGACGTCCAGCGCGGTCCCGTTGAGCACTGCCGAGCGCACGCCGCGCGCCACGATGTCGACGAATGTGCTCGCGCCGGGTGTCGCGCCGAAGGTCACGGTGCTGCGGGAGAAGAAGGTCTGCTCGCCCGGTTTGCCCGCGCCGTCGGTCAGATCCAGCTCGACGCGGTAGTTCTCGACCGACACCGTCGCGGCGCGTTCGATCGCCTGGTCGCGAGTGAGGTTGGGTGCGGACATAAGGCTCCTTCGTGGTCGAAGAACTGGCACGGGCAAAACCCACAATGCCACCTCGGGGTGGCAGGCCGCGCGGGACTTTCCCGATCGACCCTAATGTTCGCGGCACTTACGCACCGGTCCGCTGTGTGCGGCGGACGGCGCGGCGGCGGTGCTCGGGGGCGGCGGTATTGTGCCTGGTACAGCGCAGGTTCACCCCAGGGATTCGGAGGCTCGACGTTGAAGCATGTGCACGCCGGGAAGGTGCGTGACCTGTACGAGGACGGCGACACGCTGGTGCTGGTCGCGTCCGACCGGGTTTCGGTGTACGACGTGGTGCTGCCGACGCCGATCCCGGACAAGGGCGCCCTGCTCACGCAGTTGTCCAACTGGTGGTTCGAGTACTTCACCGATGTGCCCAACCATGTGGTCTCGGCCACCGACGTGCCCGCCGAGTTCGCCGGTCGCGGCATTCGGGTGAAGCCGCTGAAGATGGTGCAGGTGGAATGCATCGCGCGCGGTTACCTGACCGGGTCCGGGCTGGTGGAATACCGGCAGACGGGCTCGGTGTGCGGGATCGCGCTGCCGCCCGGTCTGCGCGAGGGCGACAAGCTGCCGGAGCCGATCTTCACACCGACCACCAAGGCGTCCGAGGGGCACGACGAGGCGATCACCTTCGCGGACGTGGTGAACCAGGAGGGACGCGAGGTCGCCGAGCGGCTGCGCGAACTCACTTTGCACATCTACGCCAGGGGCGCCGCGCACGCCGCCGAACGCGGTGTCATCGTCGCGGACACCAAGGTCGAATTCGGCTGGGACGGCGATGTGCTCACCCTCGGCGACGAAGTGCTCACCTCCGATTCGTCGCGTTTCTGGCCCGCCGGCGAGTGGGAGCCGGGCCGCGCGCAGCGCTCGTTCGACAAGCAGTTCGTCCGCGACTGGTCCACCTCCACGGGCTGGAACAAGGAGGCGCCCGGCCCGGAGATCCCGGCCGATGTCGTCGTGGCGACCCGCCAGAAGTACGTGGAGGCCTACGAACTCATCACCGGCCGGACCTGGGCGGGCGTGCCGCGATAGCGGTCAGTCCGCGAGCAGCTCGGTCAGCCGGTCCAGGCAGGGCCGCTGCCCCGCGACGAGCTTGTCTCGCGCGGTGGGTGCGTCGAACCAGTCCGCGCGGTCGATCTCGGGGAACTCCGCGAGGCGGCCGGAGCGCGGCGGCCATTCGAGCTGGAAGGTTCCCGGTACCACGGCGGCGGGATCGAGGTCGCCTTCGACGGCCCAGACGGTGAGCACCTTCTTGCCGCTGCTGTAACGCACCTCGCCCAACGGCAGCCACGTGCCGTCCGGGACCGGCAGCCCGAGTTCCTCGGCGAACTCCCGGTTCGCCGCGACCTCGGCGGCCTCCGTCTCCGGCTCGTACTCGCCCTTCGGAATAGACCACGCGCCCAGGTCTTTTCGCTCCCAGAACGGCCCGCCCATGTGTCCGAGCAGTACTTCGACGGCGCCGTCGGAGTTCCGGCGGAAGAGAAGGACTCCCGCACTGTGTTTGCCTGCCACACCGGGTAGTCTGCCCCGTCGCGATCGGCCGAGTGCCCTCGCATGCCGGTGCCCGGCGCGTCGCCGGAGCGACCGCTTTCGGCCGCCACGCCCGCCGCTCGAAGTCCCACGCAGTGCGAAGGGCTCCACTTGCCGGGTCCGGTGTGGTGCGGCGGCGCCACCCGGCATCCCGAGCGGCCGTGCCGGGTCGAACCACGATCACGTCCGGCGATCCCGGCTGTCGGCGGACGTGCTCGCATTCGCCGATCCGGCGCTGCCACCGCGACCATTCGTGCACCCGCTCAGTCGGGGAGGTTCACTCGTGCCCCGTGGCGCAGCTGTGCCGCACGGATGGTCAGATAGTCGCGCTCGGGGACGCTCGTCGTGCGGGCGGCGGCCTTGGTGTAGCAGGCGATGGCCGCGTCGATCGCACCGGCCATCTCGTGCAGATGGCCGCGCACGGCGTCGAGCCGGTGGGTACCCGACAGGTGTTCGTCGAGGGTCTCGGCCAGCGCGAGACCGGCTTCGGGCCCCGCCACCATCGCCGTCGCCACCGCCCGGTTCAGCGTCACCATCGGATTGTCCGAGAGCCGTTCGAGCCGGTCGTACAGCGCGAGGATCTTGGTCCACTCGGTGTCCTCGGCACGCGGAGCCTGCGCGTGCAGGACCGCGATGGCCGCCTGGATCTGATAGGGCCCGCGCAAGCCGCCGGAGAGCGTGCCGGTGACCAAGGTCGTCCCTTCGGTGATCAGCGCCCGATCCCACAGCGCGCGATCCTGTTCGGCCAGCTGGACGAGTTCGCCGTGCGCGCCGGTGCGTGCGGCCCGGCGGGCGTCGGTGAGCAGCATCAACGCGAGCAACCCGGTGACCTCGTTGTCGCCGGGCACCAGCCGGTGCACCGCCCTGGTGAGCCGGATCGCCTCATCGGACAGGTCCGTTCGCTGCAACGTGTGCCCTGAACTGCTGGTATGACCTTCGTTGAAGATGAGGTACAACACGTGCAGTACCGCGCCCAGCCGCTCGCGCCACCGCTGATCCCCCGGCTGCGCGAAGGGCCGCTCGACGGTGGCCAGCTTCTTCTTCGCTCGTGTGATCCGTTGCGCCATGGTCGCTTCCGGTAACAGGAAGGCGCGGGCGATCTGTTCGGTGCCGAGTCCGCCCACCGCGCGCAGCGTCAGCGCGATGGCGGCGGCGGGCGTCAGCGCCGGGTGGCAGCACAGGAACAGCATGGTCAGCGTGTCGTCGTGGTCCACGGGGACGGCGTCGGGCACCTCACGGTCGAAAGCCGTGGTCTCCCTGCGCCGCCGGGCCACCTCCGCGCGCACGGCGTCGGCCATGCGGCGCTGCGCGACCTGGATCAGCCAAGCCCGCGGATTGTCCGGCAGGCCCTCCATCGGCCACTGGGTCGCGGCCGCGAGCAGCGCTTCCTGCAGCGCGTCCTCTGCGGTGTCGAAATCACCGAAGCGGCGGACGAGCGTTCCGAGGACCTGCGGCGCCAGTGCGCGCAGCAGGTCCTCGGTGCTCGCCGGGAGCGGTGTGTCGTCGGGCACCGCACTCCGGTCGCTCATTGCTCGGTGGCGGGGGCGCCCATCACCGCGCGAACTTCGATGTACTCGCCGATCGGTTTGCCGCCGGGGCCGGGGGCGGCGGAGGCCTGCGCCGCGATCTCGTAGGCCCGCTCGGGGCTGTCCACGTCGACGATCCAGTACCCCGCCAAGAACTCTTTGGTCTCCGGGAAAGGCCCGTCCGTGACCACCGGCGCCGACCGACCGTCCGAACTGACGATCCGCGCCTCCTCCGGCCCGGCCAATCCCTGCGCGTCCACCAACTCGCCCGCCTCGGCCAGTTGCGCACCCAGCGCGCGCTGGAAGTCTATGTGCGCCTGGATCTCTTCCGGGGACCATTCGTTGATCGGTGTGTCGCAGTACTTGGTGGGTGCGTAGGTCTTCAGCAGCATGTATTTCATGGTCGATTTCCTCTCCGGCGTTCGGTCGCTGGGAGCGCTCCGGTGGCGCCCGCGAGGAGGTCGGAGCACGTCGCGTGCGTTCGACACATCTCTGCAGTGATCCACATCACAGCTCGGCCGAGGTGTCGGCCAGCCGATCCGGATCGACCGGTTCGCCCGCCAGGATCAGTTCCTTGATCCGGTCGGTCACGTCCCAGACGTTCACGTTCATCCCGGCGAGCACGCGGTTGTTCCCGTCCAGCCAGAACGCCACGAACTCGCGTGCCGCCGTGTCGCCGCGCACGACGACCCTGGCGTGTTCGCCCGGCGCGGCGTACCCGGTGTACTCCATGCCCAGGTCGTACTGGTCGGTGAAGAAATAGGGCAGCCGGTCGTAGGAAGCCTGCTTGCCGAGCATGGTCGCGGCGGCGACCGCGGGTTGGTTGAGCGCGTTGGCCCAGTGCTCCACCCGGACCCGCCTGCCGAGCACAGGGTGCTGCTGGGCGGCGATGTCACCGACCGCGACGATGTCCGGATCGCTGGTGGCCAGGCGTTCGTCGACCAGCACGCCGTCGTCCACGGCGAGACCGGCGTCGGCGGCCAGCTCCACGTTCGGGCGCGCGCCGACGGCGACCAGCACCGCGTCGGCTTCGATCGTGCTGCCGTCGGCGAGCCGGACGCCGTTGGCGACCGCGGTCGCGATCGCGTCCTCGGTGGTGATCGCCTCGACCTGCGCGCCGAACCGGAAGTCGACGCCGTTGGCCCGGTGCAGATCGGCGAACACCTCGCCCATCTCCGGTCCGAGCACCGCGAGCAGCGGCAGGTCGGCGCGTTCGACGATGGTCACCTCGACGCCCGCCGCCCTGGCCGCGGCGGCGACCTCCAGGCCGATCCAGCCGGCGCCGATGATGACGAGCCGCCGCGTCGCGCTGCCGAACAGCTCGATCAACGTGTCGGAGTCCTCGATGGTGCGCAGCGTGTACACGTTGGGCGCGTCGGCGCCGGGAACGGGCAGTGTCCGCGGCGTGGAGCCGGTGGCGAGCGCGAGCTTGTCGTAGGACAGTGTGGAACCGTCGGGCAGGGTGACCGTCTTGGCCCCGGGGTCCAGCCCGGTGACGGTGGTGCCGAGGCGGATGTCGATGTGGTGGTCGCGATACCACTGCGCGGGATCGACGATGAATTCCGGCAGCGCCTTCTTCCTGAGCAGATGCTCCTTCGACAGCGGCGGCCGGTCGTAGGGCAGGTGCTCCTCGGCGCCGATCAGTGTCACGCTTCCCTCGAAGTCCTTCTCGCGCAGAGCTTCTGCTGTCTTGGCCGCGCCCAGTCCGCCGCCGACTATGACGAAATGCTGGTCAGAACTCATCGCGGACTCCTTCTCCGAAGGGAACCAAGCACCTGCCGGTCAACCCTACTGGCAGCCGTGCGCGCCGCTCGGGAAAACGGATGCCGCGAGTGGGAACGAATCGCGCGCCGACGTGGTTGCTCGGTAGGGCGGCGCAGTGTGCGGCCGCCCGTCCGCTTGCGATCGAGAGGAAGCCGCCCGTGACCGACGAAGCCACCAAGGACGTCGCCGATTTCTGGTTCGACCCGCTGTGCCCGTGGTGTTGGATCACGTCCCGCTGGATCCTCGAGGTCGAGCAGGTGCGCGACATCGAAGCCCGGTTCCACGTGATGAGCCTGTCGGTGCTGAACGAGGGCAGAGATGTGCCGCCGCAGTACAAGGAACTGCTCGACACGGGATGGGGCCCGGTCCGCGTCGCGATCGCCGCGGCGCAGGAGCACGGCGACAAGGTGCTGTCGCCGCTGTACACCGCGATGGGCACGCGCATCCACAACCGGCGGGCCGAGTACGAACGCGAGAGCCGCAAGGAGACCCTCGCCGCGGTGATCGCCGACGCGCTGGCGGAGGTCGGTCTGCCCGCCGAGCTGGCCGCGGCCGCCGAGAGCACCGACTACGACGAGGCGCTGCGTGAGAGCCACCACGCGGGCATGGACAAGGTGGGACCGGACGTCGGCACCCCGACCATCCACATCAACGGGACCGCGTTCTTCGGTCCGGTGCTGTCCCGTATTCCCCGCGGCGAGGAAGCGGGCAAGGTCTGGGACGGCGCGGTGGCACTGGCGTCCTACCCGCACTTCTTCGAGCTGAAGCGCACGCGGACCGAAGATCCGTCGTTCGACTGAGCACCCGCGCCCAGGTGCCGTCGCGCGGCACCCGGCCCGGTCAGAACGCGGACTTCGGCGGGCTCGCGGGCACCTGGCCGTAGGAACTCGCGTACCCGCCCGCGGGCACACCGGCGCCCGCGGGCGGGGCAGGGCGCAGGAACAGCTTCCCGTGCCTGCTGCGATCGCGCAGCGCCCACATCCGCCAGGTGAGCACGGGGTGGCTGGACAGAGCGTTCACCATCCAGACGAAGAAGCCCTTCTCGACGGCCGCCCGGTCGGCCATCTCGTCGAAGCCGACCAGCCGGTTCATGTACTTGCCCGCGGCCAGGGTGCCCATGGCGGCGGACGCGCCGGTGTGCCGATTGCAGAAGCCGTGGTTGTCGGCGGTGTACTCCTGCGCGCGGATCAAGCTGCTGCCGACGACCGGCAGGAACGGCACCAGGAACATGCCCAGCTGCCGCCAGTACGACGTGTGCCCCGCCGCGATGTGACCGACCTCGTGGCCGATGATGAACGCCAGCGCGTCGGGTTCGCGTGCGGCGCCGCCGATCTCGAACAGATCGCTGTAGACCACTACGTAGCGCCGGAACCCGTGCCCGCTGGCGAACGCGTTGATCTGGCCGTTGCCGAGCACCACGTAGGCGTCCGGCACCTTCGACATGCCGAAGCGAGCGGCGGCGTCCACCACCATCTGATAGCCCTCGGGGAACTGGGTCGGCGACATCTTCACGCCGTTCACCCGCTGGCCCGCGTAGTTGATGCCGCGACCGAACCACAGCAGCAGCGGGGCGGCCGCGAACGCGAGGACGTACTGGTCGAAGTTCCCGGTGGCGAGCAGCACCAGCGCGATCAGATACGCGAACACGGTGAACACCACCACGACGACGAGCATCGGTATCTCCCAGCTGTGCCGTGCGGGCATGCCGAACGGCGACAGACCGCGGGGCTGCCGCTGCGGCGGAGCTCCGGGGGGCACCGGGGCGCCGGGGTAGGAGCCATAGGGCGCCGGATACGCAGCCGGGGGCGCGGACGGATAGGAGCCCGAGGTGTACTGCTGGCCGTACGACGCGGCAGGCGTGCTCCGATCCGAGACCCACCCGCCCTGCTGGGCGTACGGGTCGGCCTGTCGGCCCGCCTGGTCGGACGGCTGGGGTTCGAACGGCTGCATGGAATGAACTCTATTCAGTTGCCGGGAACGGGGTCGGCGCGTCGGCCGTGTCATCGGGCACTGTGGCCGCGAACACAACTGGCGCATCAGTCGATTCGCGCGGGCCCGCCGCGGTGTTAATCGCGGGGCAAGCCCTCTCGCCGCCGCGCGGCGGCCACCTGACACAATGCCTGCCATGCGCGTTTACCTGGGTGCCGACCATGCCGGTTTCGAACTGAAGAATCACGTCAAGGCCCATCTGGAGCAGGCGGGCCACGAGGTCGTCGACTGCGGCGCGCTCGAGTACGACGCGCTGGACGACTACCCCGCCTTCTGCATCGAGGCGGCCCGCCGGACCGTCGCCGACCCCGGCAGCCTCGGCCTGGTGTTCGGCGGCAGTGGCAACGGCGAACAGATCGCCGCGAACAAGGTGCCCGGCGCCCGGTGCGCGCTGGCCTGGAGCGTGGAGACCGCGAAGCTGGCACGCGAGCACAACAACGCGCAGCTGATCGGCATCGGCGGCCGCATGCACTCGACCGAGGAGGCGCTGGCCATCGTGGACGCGTTCGTCTCCACCCCCTGGTCGGGCGAGGAGCGCCACCAGCGGCGCATCGACATCCTGGCCGAGTACGAGAAGACCGGAATCGCCCCGGCGGTTCCCGCGTACTGAGCGCACGGCGGTCGTAACCGGCTGTGCCGGAAGGACATACGCTGCACCGCCTCGCGCGGCTGCATCAGCGTCGCCTCGCGGGCGGTGTGGTGCGCGTATCGAGCCCGCAAGGCAAGTTCGCCGCGGGCGCTGCCCGCGTGGACGGGCAGGTGCTGACGAAATCCGAGGCGTGGGGCAAACACCTCCTGCACCACTACGACTCGGGCCTGGTGGTGCACGTGCATCTCGGACTGTACGGCACGTTCACCGAATCCGCGTTGCCGATGGGGGAGCCGGTCGGGCAGGTCCGGATGCGCTTGTCCGGGGAACCGGACGGGCAGCCGGGCTTCGGCACCGACCTGCGCGGGCCTGCCGCGTGCGAGATCCTGCTGCCGCCGGAGGTGACGGCGCTCACCGATCGGCTCGGTCCTGATCCGCTGCGGCGCGGCGCCGATCCGGACCGGGCGTGGCAGCGCATCCATCGTTCCCGCAGGCCGATCGGCGCGCTGCTGATGGACCAGCAGGTGGTCGCAGGGGTCGGCAACGTCTATCGCGCGGAATTGCTGTTCCGCCATGGGATCTCCCCGAATCGTCCGGGTACGGAGCTGTCCGCGGGCGAATGGGCGGACATATGGTCCGATCTGGTCGCGCTCATGCGGGTAGGGGTGCGCGTCGGGAAGATGGTCGTGGTGCGGCCCGAACACGATCACGGCGAGCCCTCGTATGCCCCGGATCGCCCGCGCACCTATGTCTACCGCCGCCAAGGCGCCCCGTGCCGTCTGTGCGAGACGCCGATCGCCCATCAGGTGATGCAGGCGCGGAATCTCTTCTGGTGCCCCACCTGTCAACCCGGCTGACCCGGATCGGCCGGGTCAGCCGGCGACGGCGGTGTCGATGTCCGGCTCGTCCGCGAGGGCGAAGCGGCGCCCACCGGCCGTCTTCGCGGAGTACATCGCGCGATCGGCGCGGCGCAGCAGATCGGTGAAATCGAGCGGGCTGCCCGGCGGGTTGTAGGCGGTGCCCACGCTGGCCGACACCGGAACGGGCCCGGCCGACGACCAGACCGGGTCACGCAGCGCGGCCACGATCCGATGCGCGAGGTCACCGAGGTTGTTGTGGTGGGGGTTGGTCGCGAGCACGAACTCGTCACCGCCGTACCGGCAGATCACCGTGTCCGGCGGGCACACTTCGCGCAGTCTGCCGGCCAGTTCGACCAGCACTTCGTCACCGATCGCATGCCCGTACCCGTCGTTGATCTGCTTGAACCGGTCCAGGTCGATCAGCAGCAACCCGACGCCGCGCGTCGGGTCGGTGGCCATCAGGCGCACCTTGTCCTGCAGCAGCGTCCGGTTGGCCAGATCGGTCAGCGCGTCGTGGGTGGCCTCGTGGCGCAACCGGTGCTGCAGCGCGGCGATCTCCTGCACGCGCAGCGACACCTTGGCCGACAGGTTCTGTTCCTGTTGCGCGAGAGCGCGCTCCTGAAGCGCCTGGGCGTAACTGTCGATGGCCTGACTGGCGATGAACGGCCAGCGTGTGGCCACCAGGGAGCCGGGCGTGCCGGATGGGAAGCCGAGCAGCCAGCGCGTGGCCTGCGCCAGCATCCGGATCCGGTCGAACGGCGCATCGGCGAGCCGGGCCCCGAGCATGCGTGCTTCCGGAACCGGGAACGGCTCGCATCGCGCGAGTGTGAGCAGGCGCTCGACGATCTCGATCAGCACCGGTTCCAACTGCTGGGGCGCCGCGCCCGAACCGGGCTCGGCGCAGACCGCACGGGCCCATGCTCGGGCCATAGCGGCTACCGGGGGCTCGATGTCGGTCGACATCGGACTCACCCGGTGTGGGCGACGTCGGTACCCAGGTGCCCTGTAGTCACACAGGCGCCGGCGTCACCCTGATCGTTCCCACTGCTACGCGGTTGCGTCCACCTGGTTCGGCGCACGTTCACCGCCCCCTTTCCAGATACCCCCGTCCGGCAAAAAGGATCCTAGCAAGCCACTCGGCATCGAAAAGCGGAGATTTGCAACGTGTTCTCGACGCCTGGCGAATGGCGATCGGGTATGTGATCGTTCCCGTCGCGTTGGTGTTACACCGGATTCCCGTTCGCTGCAAAATCGCGGCGCGACGCGCTGGCGACACGCTGTACGAGGTGTGCGGAGAGTGGTGCGTGAGCCACGGGGGCGGTCCGGACCGTCCACGCGCCGCTTGCTTCACGAGAATCTGTTCTCGCACGCGACGTCCTCGTCTTCCCTGTCGAGTTGCGAATGGTTGTTCCTGGCGTGCTCGAGGTGGGCGCCTGCTCGCGGTCCTCGGGCCGAACCGGCTCGGGTACCGCTCGCCGCCCAGTGGCGCGATGTCGGTGTCATCCCGCTCTCCCGGCCACTGGGTTGCCGTGCGATCGGCCGAGGGTTCGCCGGAAAGACTTCTCGGCGCAGAGCGCCCGGAACCCTGCTCGGTGTCGTGGCCGTGGCTGCGCGACACGCCGCGCGCGGCGGTTGTGACAGCGAGTCGTGCGGTCCTCATCGGAATTCCCTCGAGCGAAGTTCCTGGCGTGACATCTGTGTCATCTGAGTTTCGCCCACCGGAATCCGACACGCCAGAGTTTCAATGAAAAATCACCTTTAAAAATTTCCGGCGCGCGCTACCGCGTGCCCGCGCGCCCGCCGTGCGACACTGGACGCGGCAACCCTGGAGCGCTCCGGCGGGCAACCTGCGAGATCGCGCTGCGCGGGGGGCTGATTGGCGTTTCGGAAGCCTGGTTCGGTACAGTCGGATCGCACACGACATCGTGGCGATCCCATCGGTGTCGTATGCCTGCGGGTGTAGTTCAATGGTAGAACCTCAGCCTTCCAAGCTGATGGTGCGGGTTCGATTCCCGTCACCCGCTCCACGGAGCATTCATCCTCGTCGGCGGCCGCCGCGTCGCCGCGAGGGCCACGGGGTGTAGCGCAGCTTGGTAGCGCATCCGCTTTGGGAGCGGAGGGTCGCAGGTTCAAATCCTGTCACCCCGACCATCGTTCGGGGGTGAGGTTCGTGCTCGGATCTCGATCGGCAGGCGGTGCCGCCGCCGCGCCGTCCTCGATCATCGGATCGGTATACCTACGTATCCCAGCGGGTTTCGCCCATGTGCGACGGCGGCCATGGGGAAGGCGCGGAGACTTCCGTCTGCGGCTGCGGTCGCCGGACACCCCGTGGCAACCCTTCGGCACCGGCCCTGAGTAGCCGAGTTCGACGATTCGCCGGCCGTCGCGTTCGACGCGCGAGATCGGATATGAGACATTCGGGCCGCCGTCACCGGCGCAGCGCTCGAAAAGCTCGAACGATTTTGTCTACTTAAGTATTCGACAGCGCCGGATCGAAATAAGAGAACGGTCGGTTCGCGGCTCGCGCCGTCACTGTTCGGCTTGCCCCTGCGGGCTGGTGGCCACCGGCGGCAACTCGGAGTGCCGGGCGAACGCCTGATCGATCAGTTCCGACGTGGCGCGGGTGACGATCAACCGGGCGATCGCCAGATCGGTCTCCAGTTTCGTGCGATCCCGCGGCGTTCGTGCGGATTCCTCGTAGGTCTGCCCGGCCAGCCGGTAGAACAACTCGGTGGCGAAGCGGTCGGCGATGCGATCGCAGTCCGCGCGCAGACGTTCGACCAATTGGAACGTGTCCTGCATAGGCAGCCCGGTGTCGTGCAGCCGGGTGGCCAGATCACAGCACCGTGGATTCGTGACCCGATACGCCTCGAGCGGGTCCTCGCTGGAGGCCAGCGCCTGCTTCGCGTAGTCCGGCAACTCCGCGTAGCTGTCCTGTGGCTCGGTGGTGGCTTCCGGGTCTGCTTCGGCTGCGTTCTGACTCTTCACTCCGAGTACATCGGCGAGTCCGTCGCCACGGTCCCAGGCTTCGAGCAGTTCCCTGATCCCGTTCAGCTTCATGCCCCGCCCCAGCAAGCGGCTGATCGTTTGCAGCCGGTTGAGGTGGTCCGACCCGTAGTACCCGATCCGCCCGCGCACCTCCGGCGAGGGCAGCAGACCTCGCTCGTGGTACACGCGGACGCTGCGCACGGTGGTGTCGGCTGCCCGTGCCAGTTCGTCGATCGTGAATTCAGAGTCTGCAGCCATGTTTAAAAGGAAACCATAGTCGGGCCCCCGTGGAAAACGGTCCGTTTCATAACGTGCCGTTAAAGACGGTAGCTGGGTGTTGCTTGAAGGTCAACGAGCCGTTACATAGCGGTACAAAAGGTTGTGTGCTGGGCAACAGTGGGCTACCGTGCGTAGACCAGCTTATCGCGGCTGGGTTCCGGGGACTGTTGAGCAGCCCTGATGATGTCCGATCCATGGGCCACGCACCTGCCAGAGGTGTGTGCTCGGCATCCCCGGAGATGGCTATGAGCATTACGCGAACCCTTCCGATGGACACGGGATCCATTGCGTCAGCAAAGATCTCGTCGATTCCGGCAAAGTCGAACCAGCGGCCCCCGTGCGCCGACGTCCCCGACAACTGGGACATGGACAGCGGGAATCCGGATGCCTGGCGAGCGGCGGTACGCACCTGCCAGAGTTGCCCGCTGCTCACGCAGTGCCGCCAATTGGCGCAGACGCTGACCACCCGGGGTGACGGTCCCCGCGCGATGATCTGGGCCGGCGTCGCCTATGACAACTCCGGCAGCGTCATCGAGAACCTGGACCGGCACCGCGCCGCGCCGATCGACCACAAGCGCCCTATGCGCATCATTCGCACCGGGCCGCGTCCGCTGCGTACCGTATCCACTCTTCCCGCGCCCCGCAGGCACATCGTGCTCGGGCAACCCCTCAAGTCGACCGGGACCGACGGTCTGTGACTATGCTGCGTCCACCTTTTCGCGTCGAGTCCTTCGGTGGTGCGTACTCATGACAGTGCTGGCATTGGAGATCGGGTCGTCGGGCTTCGCGGCGACCAGGGTCGCCGACGATGTCGACACGGACGACATCCGGAGGATCCCGATCCCAGCGACGGGCGCCTGGGCTCGATGCCAGGAGCTGCTGCTCGAGGTCGCGGGCGGTGGCGAGGTCACCGCCCTCGGTGTCGCTTCGGCCGGGCCGATCGATATGGCGGCCGGTGTGATCGCTCCTGCCGAGGTTCCGGAGTGGCGGGGAGGGTTCGGCATCGTCGAAGCGGCGCGGAAGTTGTTCCCGAAAGCGCAGGTTCCACTCGCGCTGGACGGCGTCTGCTTGGCGCTGGCGGAGCGAGGCTTCGGCGCGACGAGTGGAGTGATGGACAGCCTTGCGGTCAGTGTCTCCGATCGCATCACCGGCGGGGTCGTGGTGGGCGGCTTCATCCTGGTGGGGCGCACCGGCAACGCGGGGCATGTAGGTCACGTCCTGGTTCCCGGCTTCGATGATCGATGCTCCTGTGGGGGCCGTGGGTGCCTGGAGGCGGTAGCGGGTGGCCTGGCCATGGTGCGCTGGGCGCGGGAGCAGGGCTGGGCGGGCACGTCGGTGAGGGAACTGCTCGATGCCGCCGGCGTGGGTGAGGACATTCCCGTCGCGGCGCTCGGCCGGGCCGGTACGGCGCTCGGCCGGGCGATCGCCTCGGTGGCCGCACTGCTCGATCTCGACCTCGTCGTGCTCGGCGGCCCGCTCGCCGGAGCGGGGCCCGCGCTGTGGAAACCGCTCGGCGAGGCGGTCGCAACACATGCCAGGCTGAGCTTCCTGCCCGGATTGCGGGTGGTTCCCTCGCAGCTCGGAGAAGGCGCGACGATCATGGGCGCGGGTGTGCTGGCCCTGGTCGGAAGGAATACCTGATCGCTTCCCGCGGTGGCGTAATGCCCTGGGCGGGAGTGGGTTCAGCCGCGGGTGAGATTGCCAGGGGGATGCCGTCGGCTTCGGCCGGTGGCTTCCGATGATCTTGTTCGCTGGTTTGCGGCAGATGTGCCGTTGCGCTGTGCGCCGGTCGAAGGGAGGTTCCTCTCGAACTCGACGTGAACAAAATGAACTCGGCTGCGCATGTCGTATGAACATGATGGAGACTTCGTAATAACAGGCGGCGTGGTCACAAGTTGATTGAGCCGCTAAATAACGGTACATTGCCTATTGTCACAAGATGTCTCATCCGGGGAGGCGGACCCGGAGGAACGGCTGGTCGGGCAAGTGCGAAGCGAAGTGGCGCAGTGATTCCATGGGTGACGATCGAGACGTTGGCGCCGGACGGCATGTCCGTGGCCTCGGTGGGGGATGCACCTCGTGAGTTCGCGAGCTGGCAGCGAGTGCTGCAGCGGACGCTGTCCAAGACGCCCGCGCTGTACGACAAACTGACGACCGCTGGACTCACAGAGGCGATCCAAACCGCACATGATCAGGCGCAAGACGTCGACCTGGCCATTCAGACCCGATCGGGACGGCATCAACTGTTCATCCGTCCGATCTTCGGCCCCGCTGGAGACGTGCACGCGGTGCGGCTGTGGTTGGGTCCGGCGTCCGAGCGGGTGCCGGCGTTGCGCCCGGCGGTGGGAGCGATCTGGGACCTGAGTAGTCAGACCATTCAGCAACCGAGCGGCATCACGCGGCTGTCCGGCAGCAGCGCCGAAGAGTACGTCCCGAGGATGTCGATCGCGGAACTGTTCCACCGGGTGTCCAGTTTCGACCGGCACGCCGAGGTGCTCGATCTGCTCTACGATCCCAAGCCTGGCGAGCGAATGCAATTCGACACCAACGTGATTCATGGATTCGGACGTGCGGCTCAGTGGCGGATCACCATTCGCGCGCGCGACGACGAGCGCACCCGTGGCGCTTGGTGGCTGATCGAGGACGTGACGTCGGAGAACGCACAGGCGACGTGGCCGACCTTGGAGCGGATCGGTTTGCGCGAGGCGCATCGGCGGGCGGGAACGCATCTGGCCGTGGTGCAGCTCGAGCACACCAGCATCTCGCACTGGCTCACCGATCCCGCGCCCTGGGTGCGGTGGGACTATCTCTTCCGGCCCGTCGATGTCTTCCATCCCGAGGACCGTCCGCGGCTGGCCGAACTCGGCGACCGGCTGCGGTCGGGCGACAGCGCGGGTGTCACGTTGCGGGTACTCAACTACGGCGGCGGTTACACGCCCACATCGCTACTTTTGTACCCCTATCCCGGGTACTCGAGCAGACAGCTGGCGATCGCCCAGTTGGTCCGGGTCGCCGACGACGTACCGTTGCTGGAAACCCATCGCCAGGTGCTGGAGCCGCGGCAGCGCAGCGCGCCGATCGGATACGACGAACAATTGCGGCATTGGCTGGCGGGCAGGATGAAAAGCAACCCCGCCTGCTGACAGTTTTCATTCCCATGAGTGGGAACTACCGGCCGGTTGGGAACGCCTGTGCTCTCTACCATTTCGGGAGTGAGGACAGGTATTCGTGAGTCGGCAGATTCGGGTGAGGCCCTGCTTCGCCGGATGGCCGCTCGCCGTCGTCGCGACAACATCGTGGTCGCGGTGCTCGCCGTTCTCGCGGTGCTCGGCGGTGGACACGCAATTCTGAGTGTCTTCGACTCCGGGCCGCCAGCGCCGTCGGATGACTCGACGACGGCAATCATCGGGCATGCGCACTTGGCAGGCTCTTATGCCGAGCAGTTCGTCGTCGCATACCTCACTGCCGTTGCGGGGCAGCAGGATCGGATCGGCGAATATGTCGGCTCCAATCAGCAGATCACCTTGCCTTCGTCCGCGCGCCAAGTGTCCGACCCGTCGGTGGTCTACGTCTCTCGGGCGCTCTCGGCCGGGGGGCTCGAAGTATGGTCGGTCACGGTAGCGGTCCGGGTCGGCAAAGTCGGCGCCGCGACGGCACAGGATCAGCGGCAGTTCTACCGTGTCGCGGTCTCCGTGTCCGATGGGCGGCTGCGTGCGCTGTCGACGCCCGCCTTGGTCCAAGCCCCCTCCAAGGGCGTCGATCTCAAACTTGCCTACGGCGCACCCTGCGCACCGGACACCGTACTGGGACAAGTCGCGGCGGGCTTCCTGAGCGCCATGCTGGCCGGAAACGGTGACGTGGCCCGCTACACCACACCGGATGCCGGGCTGGCCGCACTGAAACCGCCCCCCTTCACCGCCGTCGAGCTGACCTCGCTCACCACGGACGATTCGAGTTGCGGCTCCGGCGGTGCGAAGGCCCAAGTGCTGGCCACCGTCAATCCCAAAGCCGATACGGGAGCGACCGCGACGCTGGCCTACCCGCTCACCATGATTCGCAACGCGGGCCAGTGGCAGGTGGTGTCCATAGATCCGATTCCCGCCTTGTCGAGTCCGCTGGCGGTGGTCGTCGGTCAGGATTCCCGTGGCGGAGCGCCGCCCACCTCGTCCTCGTCCCCCTCGACGTCGGTGACGATTCCGCCGGCGACACAGAACTGATCCGAGAGGCAGCCCGATGGGTAATTTGAGCAACATCCTCTATGGCATCCTGATCTTTGTCCGATGGGGCGGAATGATCATCATCGCCATCGTCACGATCGGTGTGGTGATCTCCGAGGCGGCGAAATCGAGGCTGTCACCGGCGCGGATCATCGTCGTCTTCGGCTCGGGGTTGATGGCCGGGGTGGTGATCTGGATCCTGCCTACGACCATCAACTACGCGCGCACGGACGCGAACCTCATCGTCCCCGATCACCCCATCGGTGGCTATCGATGACCCAAGTCATCAAGGTGTTCACGCCGATCAAACGTGTGCCAACGATGATCGGCAAGGCGCAGAACGGGCAGAAGCTTCCGTTCGGTCCCTACACCCTGCCGCAGGTTGCCGCCGGTGTGGCGATGATGTCGGTGACCTCGGTGGGCGCCATGACGTTGCCGCTGAACCCGGCCGTCACTTTCATCACGGGTCTGGCGTTCACCATCCTGTCGGTCTTCGTGCTCGGGCTGGTGCCGTACACGGGCGTCCGGATGCTTTCACGCGCTTTCTGGCTCGGCAGGCTCATCGTCTATCGCAAGCCGGTGTCGGCCTCGGGCATGCCGATCACCAGTGACTCGGTGCGCCACACCATGTTCATCGAGGAGACCGTGGTCCTCCTGCTGCCCGACCGCCCTGGCACGGCGGTGGCCGCCCAGCCGAAATCCGGTATCCGCCTGCTCGAGGTGGTGAGTGGAGGCGGTAAGGCCACCGACCTGTGGCGGCGATTGAACGGCAACGACAACGGCGACAGCAACGGCACAGCCTCCGGAGGAAGCCCCTGATGGCACTCGGACGAGATCTACAGCCCACCGCGGCGATTCGCGGCAATCTTCAGTTCACCCATACGGGTCTGGTCACCGCGACCTACTTCATCAATCCGCTCGGTTACGGCTTGCGCAAGGCCGGTGACAAGTACGACGTGAAGATGGCGCATCACGCGCTGGTCACCAATCTGCCGAGCGGGTCGCTGCTGCTGGGCATCCAGGCGCGGCTGAACACGATCGACGTGCTCACCAAGATGGTGGAGGGCGTCGACCTGGACGAGTGCGAGGACTACGCCGACGAGGTGGTGGCCTCCTACGAACGCGTGCACGCGATCATGCCGCAGACCCGGATCTTCCTGTTGTCGATCCCGGTCGGGGCCAGCAACTCGAGCATGTCCGCGCTGTCGCGCCTGTGGCGTGGCAGCACCCCCACGATCGATGCGACCGCGATCGCCCGCGCCGACCTGGACGAATACGACGATAAGGCGAACGAGATCCTGTCCAGGATCGGCGGCGACTTCGATCCGGTTCCGGTGCCCGCGGCCCTGTTCCAATGGCTGTGGGAGCACTATCTCTCGCGCGGCGCGGCAGGAGACCCGGTGGCGCCCACCCGTGCGGGCGCGCTGGACGACGCGACGGCGGCGGTGTTCCGCTCCGCCGCGCTCGACGAGGGGGCACAGGCCGACAGCAATCGGCGTATCCGTCCCTCGTTCATTCCCGTGATCAAGGTGGTACAGCCGGATTTCGAGTACCGCCCGTCCTACCAGGCGATGCTGACGCCGCATTCCTTCCCGTACGCGGGCATGACCTTTCCCGGCGGCAGCGAGTTCCTCAACGTGCTGGAGGGTCTCGGCGACGTCACCGTCGACTGGGGCATGCGGATCTCGACCAAGCCGGCCGAACAGGTGCTGAAGAACAACGAACTCAGTTTGCGCAGGCTCGGCGAGCAGATGGACCAGCGGGACCAAGAGGTCTCGTTCGCCCAGAACACGTTGGCCTCGAAAGCGCGCATGCTCGGCGAGTACAACCAGCACTTCGAGGTCAACGGCGGGGAATCGGAGGTCTCGTTCACGACGGTTATCGCCATCGGCGGACCGACGCGGGACGCCACAATGGACGCGGTCAACACGCTCAAGCGGCGCTACAAGCGGTTCCAGGTCGATATGACCGCTCCGGTCGGCGCGCAGGTCGACCTGTGGTCGATGCTGATTCCCGGTAGCCCGCCCCGCCGTGCCTTCGACGACTTCGCCCATATCGTCCCCTCGGACATGTGGGCCGGTTTCGTGCCGTTCACCACCAGTCAGATCGGTGACGACAGCGGGCCGGTGATCGGGGTCAACCTGCTGTCGGGACATTTCGAGCCGATCCACTTCGGCATCATGGAGGCCGCGCTGCACGACCTGTCCGCCTCGTTCGCGGTCACCGGCGAACTCGGCTCGGGCAAGTCGTATTTCCTGAAACTGATGGCGGTGCTCGTACACGACATGGGCGGGCAGTTCCTCGCCATCGACCGCAGTCAGGTCGGCGAATGGGAGCACTTCGCGCGGTCGATCGACGACGCGGTCATCATCGACCTGGCCAATCCCACGGTGTCGCTGGATCCGCTGCGGTTGTTCAACCCGCGGATCGCGGGTGAACGGGCGCTGGACTCGATTCTTCCGCTGCTGGATCTGTCGCCGACTTCCGGCGCGGGCGCGGCGGCCAGCAATCTGCTGTCACCCAGAGGCATGGCCGAGCACAAGATCAAGAGCCTGCTCGATCTGTTCCATGTCGTGCGCCGGCTGCGGGAGCACCCCGAGCGGGGAGAGGAGTACGCCGATCTCGCGGCGCGGCTGGGCACCGTGGTGGAGCGGGTTCCGGTGCTGTTCGACCCCAAGCTGCGACCGCTGCGTCTCGACGCCGCCGCGACCGTCGTCCGCAGTCACAATCTGCAACTGCCGAGCGCCGAGGAACTCACCACGCCACACTTGTACAACCGGTTGCCGCTGACGAAACGGCTCGGCACGGCGCTGTACGAACTGGTCGGCGTGGCGGCGCGGGAGGCCTTCCTCTCCGACAACGGCAGGTTCGGCCTGCTGGTCGGCGACGAGGCGCACCACTTCACGCAGACGCAGGTCGGCTCGGCGGTCACCTCGGACTTCAGCCGCGACGGCCGCAAGCACCTGGCCGCGATCGGGCTCGCCTCGCACGACCCGGCCACCGACTTCCAGGGCGCGGCGCACAACCTGATCCCGAACCGATTCGTCTTCCGGCAGCGCGACGAGACTTTGGCGCGCAACAGCTTGGAGTGGCTGGGCGTCGATCTGGAGGAAGCGCCGTTTCTCTTGCAGATTCTCCGCGAGGAGACCTCGCCCCCCGTCGGTCCCGGTCGGCAGATTCCCGAGGAGCGTCGGGGCGAGATGTTCATGCGTGACGCGCTGAACCGCATCGGCCGCGGCAAGGTGCTCGGTCCGGCGCGTCCGGATCGGGCCGCGGCGATCACCAGCACTCCGACCAGCGTCAGCGGTGCGCGTTCGGCCCTGCCCGAGCGATTGGGACGTTGATGAGATCGATATCCGACTCCAGAATTCGCCCCGATCGGTCTTCCTTCGGGATGCCTTGGGAGCCGCAGTTCTGGGACGCGGACCGTTGGCGACCGCAGATGGTGTTCCGGCGCTTCCGGGCTTGGATCGCCGCGTCGCGCCGTCGCAGGCGAATCGTATGGATCGTCCTGGCGCTCTTCGTGCTGTTCGTCTTCCCGGGCCTGATCCACGCCGTGTCCATCGCGCAGCCGGGCACAGCGACCCAAGGGTCCGCTCCCAACAGCGCGACGAGCTGGATGAATGTCAGGGACTCCTATGGAGTCAACGTGTCGAGCTACATGTTGGTGGTCGATCGCGGCGGAGTGTTCAACCTGGGCAATTTCGCGCTGTGGATCATCCTCATGCCGTTGTTCGCGGTATGGCAGCTGTTATCGATCACCGGGGTGTGGCTGCCTGCCAAGGCGATGGACTTCCAGTGGCTCAACCTGATCAGCGCGCCGTTGCAGGCGATGTCCCGCAACCTGACGGCGCAGATCGCGACCCCCCTGCTGGCCTCGACGGCGCTGGCGATCGGTGCGTTCTTCGTGGGCTATTTCATCGTGCGCGCGCTGTACGCCAAGGCTGCCGTGCAGGTCGTGACGATGATCGCTTTCGCCATCGGGGGCGTGTTCTTTCTGGCGAACCCGCTGGCCGAGGCGCTGTCCGACCACGGTGTGCTGATCCAAGGGCGTGACTTGGGTCTTTCGGTCGCGGCGGGTCTGAACGGGAACAACAATCCGAATCCGAGCCAGTTGGTCGGCACGCTGCAAGCGACCATGGCGGACAATTTCGTGCGACTTCCGTTGCAGGTCTGGAACTTCGGGCACGTTGTGGACAGCAACCCGTCCTGCCGGGCGGCGTGGTCCGCCGGAATGACTGCCGGCAGCGAAGATCGGGTGAAGGGCGGGATGAAGTCGTGCGGCGACAGCGCCGCGTATGCCGCGGTGGACAATCCGGGCGTCGGTCAGATCGGGGCCGGACTTCTGCTGTTGCTGTGCGCGGTCATTCTCTTGGCCTTCGCCGCATATCTGTCCATCAAGATCATGTGGGCCGCGCTCGACCTCATCTACTACGGATTCGCATCGATCTTCGGGTTCGCCGCGGGCGGATACATCTACGGCCCGACGCAGACGTTCACCGTGCGCTGCGTGGTGCACGGCTTCATAGCCGCCGGGAAGATGGCCTTCTTCGTCATCGCTCTCGGCATCTACGAGCTGTTGCTGGGCAGCCTGTTCCGTGCGGCGAACGGTCAGATCATGGTGGTGTTCGTCATCGGGGCCGGTGTCGAGATCATCGCCATCATTCAGGTGCGGCGTCTCAGCAGGAATATCGATGAGGCCAACGACTGGGTGGTCAACCGTATCGGTGTGGCGATACAGACCGCGGGATCGTCACAGGGCGGCGGCGGTGGCAGCGCCCTGGGCATGAAGTTGGGCATGGGCAACTCGGGTGCAGCGAACTCGATGACCCCGCTCGCGATGCTCGGCGCGATCAGCACCATTAACAGTTCGCCGGTCACGGCGTGGATGGCCGGTGGTCGCCTCAACCCGCTCAATCCTTTCGCGCGGGTGGACCAAATCGACAAGAGGAACAAGGCGAAAGGCCTGAAGACGCGCGACCTGAGGGCGGCCGCGCACGCCTCCGCGTTCGACCGTGTGGCTGCTGCCGATTACGCCCGGCAAGGGATAACCAGGTCCGGGTCGCGCCGGAATAGTGAAAGGTCTGCCGCTTACGCCGCGGAAAATGTCGCCCATATGACAGGCATGATGGGCAGCGTGCAGTACGCCCTCCGTATGGCCGGTATCGGTTGGACTCGAGGACAACGGGCGACTATCGCGCGCGCGGATATCATCCGGCATGCGGATGACGAGCCGCTGGCGTCGAAGCACCTCGGCCGGGTCGTCGCGGCGCACAAGCACTTCGAGCGGGACTTCCATACGAATCCGGGAATGATGATGGCCAGGTTCCACGGGCTGGAGGCCAGCGTCGATCGGTATCGAGGTGATTACCAGGGCGGTGTGCGGATTTCGGATGAACTGGCGCAGCTCGGCAGTGATTACATCGACAATCCACACCGGGAATGGATTGATGCGTTGCAGGCCCATGCATCGGGGCCGATCAGGGACCCGGCCGCCGCGCGGCTGCGGATCAATGGCCAGGACCTCAGTCAGAACGATGCGGACAGGTTGAGGCAGTGGATCGCCAACGAGCATGCGCTGCGGATCCAGGCTGCCACCAACTGGGTAGCCGAGAATCCCCAGGACTTCGATCGCATTCGAAGATTGCGCGCCGAAATCGACAAAGCTGCCCAGACCGACCAATGGCAAGCGGGCCGGAATATCACGGGTGCTGTCTCGCTCGCCCAGCCGGACCCCGCAGCGAATCCGCTGCCCGACATTCCGGACCGGGTCCTGAATCCCCTCAGAAACCCACGCGGCCGCTGATCCCCTCGATAGCAGCGAAACAGTGGGGCAGATATCACAGAAAGGTATTCGATGATCGGTCGTCTCTTGACCCTCGTACTGATGCCGATCTGGGTGTGGGTAGTGCTGGGCGGCGTGGGCGTCGTGCTCATGTTGCTGATGGGTTTGGTGCTGGTCATCGGCGGTGCGTCGTCGGCGATCGCCTCCGACCTGCACTATCAGTGCGACAGTGCGGTGGGGCCCGACCCCTCCCAGACGGTGACTCCCAGTCGCGCACCGACGGCAGCCCGGCCGACCGTGCGAAGCGCACCGGTGGGTGGGGTGACCACCGCTCCGACCACGAATCCGTACGCGGAGTTGACCATCGCACCGGATGACACCAGCGCTTCGGACTGGCAGCGCGCCTGTACCACAGCGATGCGATACGCTCCGCGCCAGGACCCTCCCTTGCTCACCAGCAATTCGGGTATCGGCGCGGACTGTGCACGCGAGCTCGCCCTGGCACAGCTGACGGCGAGTGCGGCCCGGAACGGATCCGGTAGCCGCGGAGGCGCCGAAGAGTTCACCAGATCGGTGATCTACCAGGCCTCGGCCGCGCAAACGACCGGTCGATGCGCGGCCACCGAGGCAGCGGTGGCGCAGTCGTCGGTCGCGGCCGGTGCGGGGCGGCGCGCATGCGGACAGTTGGACGGATCGTTGGCAGTCGTGGTGCTGCCGAACACCATTGCGGCCCAGGGCGCGTGCGGCCACCGCGTCGATCCTGCCGCGGTATCGCCAGGCGATCTGGTGTTCTGGAATTATCGAAACAACGCGCCGACCCAGGTCGGCATCGCGGTCAGCGACACGCGGCTCGTCACCACCGATGCGGCGACCGGTGAATTGGTCGAACTGACCATCCCGAGCACGTACGACGTGCGGGTGAAACGAGTACTCGGCAGCGGGATGTGATGAGTAAGCGATGCCGCCAACAGAGGTAGAGCCCCAGATAGAAGCCGGCGAGGATGCCGAGGCGCCGCCGGCGCCGATGACGCCGTGGTCCAACCGGCCGGATCAGCAGCGGCCGCGGCCGGGTGGTGTGCCGGGGTCGCCCGGCAGTCCTTCTCCCGGGCCGGGGCAGTCTCCCGGAGCGGGGCAGCCAGGGTCCGGACAGCCGAATGGTGGCGGTGACGCCGGGGTTCCGGGTTCGTCTGGGGCGCCTGGTGGTCCGTCTGCGCCGGGTTCGCCGTCTGTGCCTGGTCAGGCGGGTGTGCCTGGTCAGGCGGGTGTGCCTGGGCAGCCGGGTGGGGTGGTGGCTCCGCGGGTGGAGTCGGCGCCGGGGCGTGGT
>NZ_JBSGIB010000010.1:0-264880 GCF_053604885.1 Nocardia sp. NPDC003999 | reverse complement strand
CCCCACCAAATTACAACCAAAACCCGGAAACCCATAAAACAGACCGTGTGACTGGATTTCACACGTTTGCTCTACCCATCACCACCACCCCCCCCCCCCCCCGAGAAGTTCAGCGTCCACGACGCTTTCACGCACGGCCGGACGGCGGTCGATCAGCGCCCACGGCGACATCGTCCCGGTCAGGCCGCGGATTCGAACGGCCGATGGCAGGCCGGGCAGGCACCGGCGATCGGCGACCATGCCGGTGCAATCGGCACGACCGCCGCGCCGGACGCACACCGGCACAACGCTGAAGACATTTTGCCCGCAAGGGAATCGGGGCGGCGCCGCAGCCGTGTGCTGGTCCACCGGATACGGCCGCAAAAATTCTTGGTAGGAGAGTTCGGCAAATTGGCGTGGTGTCGCCTGCCGCACGCCAGGACCCGGCGTATGGACAATCACCGGGACGACGCGATGTCCGGCAGCACCGCTCGTTCACTCGCCCGTCCCGGACCGACCGCCGCCATTGTGGGGATCGGCGCGGGCGCGCCGGATCGACGCCGACGTCGCACCGCCTTCTCTGCTTCGATGACGATTGGGACCACGAGCGACCAGCCCAGGCAGGCCAGCCACTGACCACCCGTCAGCGACCTCGTCATCAGCAGATCCTGCAGGAAGCCGATCTCAACCGCGAACACGGTGACCACGACCGGAATCGACAGGATCTTCACCGCGCCGAGAACCGGTGCGGTGACGCCGGACTCCGGGTCGCGGCGCATGACCAGGCCGCTCAGGATGGAACCGAACGACAGCACCACGAACGCCATGGTCATCGGGACACTCGCCGTAGTCGTGCTCATCTCACCCGGCGCGAGGAGCATCGCGGCGAGCGTCACGGCCAGTTGCAGAGCACCGTAGGCCAGCCACTGCACGAACGAATTCCGGTTCGCGATCGGCTTCGCCGGGTCGCGGGGCGGCTTGTTCATCAGGTCCGGCGGCGGCGGATCCAGCATGATCACGGCGACCGGGAACAGGGTGATGAAGAAGTGCTGGAACAGCACCATGAGCGGGGTCAGCGCGACCCCGTCGTTGATGTCGAAGACGCTGGCGACGAGGAACAGCGCCACCAGCGCGAACAGCTTGGACATCTGATAGCGGATATAGGACACGATCTTGTCGTAGATGCCGCGCCCCAGCCGGATCGCGGTGATCAGGGTCCCGAAGTTGTCGTCGGTGAGCACCATCTTGCCCGCCTGCTTGGTGACTTCGCTGCCCGATCCCATCGCCACGCCGATATCGGCCTTCTTCAGCGCGGCGGCGTCGTTGACCGCGTCGCCGGTCATGGCCACCACGTCACCGCCGCGCTGCATCAGGTCGGCCAGCCGCAGTTTGTCCTGCGGGGTGACCCGCCCGAACACGTGCAGATTCGGCAGGGCCGCCGACAACTGCTCGTCGGTCATCGCCTGGAGTTCGCCGCCGCCGATCGCACCGGGCCCGAGGCCGAGTTCGGCCCCGATCGCGGACGCGGTGATCGCGTGATCTCCGGTGATCATGCGGACCTCGATGCCGGCCGCACGCGCGGTGCGCACCGCCTCGATCGCCTCGCGCCGCAGCGGATCGATGATCCCGACCATGCCGACGAAGGTGAGTTCCCCGACGAACGACATCGGGTCGGCAACGGCGGCTTCCTCCTGCTCGTCGAGCAAGCGTGCGGCGAAGGCCAGCACGCGCAACCCCTTCTCCGACATGGCGCGATTCGCGGCCGCGATCTCGTGCCGCATGTCGTCGATCGGCACGGCTCGCCTGCCCGGACGGTACGCGGTCGCGCACCGGTCCAGGACGACGTCGGGCCCGCCTTTGACCAATTCGACGAAGCGGGTGCTCCCGTCGACTTCCAGGTGGTGGAACGTCGCCATGAATTTGTAGGCCGAATCGAACGGCACTTCGGCGACCCGGGGGTAGGTTCGGCGGGTCAGGGGTGCGTCGACGCCGAGCTTGGCCGCCAGCACCACCAGCGCCGCCTCGGTCGGATCGCCCACGACCTCCCCGCTGTCGGCGACGGTGGCGTCGCTGTCCAGGCACAGCCCGTAGGCCAGCAGGGTGAAATCCGGCGCCGCCTGCCCGGCGGCGTGGGTGATCGCCCCGGACTTGTCGTACCCTTGGCCCTCGACGGTGTACCACCGGCCGTGGAAGTACAGCGACCGCACCGTCATCTGGTTCATCGTCAGCGTGCCGGTCTTGTCGGAGTTGATGGCGCTCGTCGCGCCGAGTGTCTCGACATCCGTGAGGTTCTTGACGACGGCCTTGGCCTCGGCCAGCCGGCGCGCCCCGTAGGCCAGCATCGCCTGCACGAATGTGGGCAAGCCGGTCGGGATCGCCGACACGCCCATCGAGATCCCGAGCAACAGCACCGCCGTGATGCTCTGCCCGCGGATCGCCCCGATGATCACGATGATCGCCACCGCCATCCAGGCGATCGCGCCCAGCACCTTCGTCAGCGCATCCAGCTCGCGTTGCAACGGCGACTTGCTCGGGGCGACCGCCGAGAGCATCGACGCGATCCGGCCCATCTCGGTGTCCGAGCCGGTCTCGGTGACCACCATGGCGGCGGTGCCGCGCGTCACCGATGTGTTCTGGAAGACCATGTCGGCCCGGTCGCCCAGGGCGACGTCGGCGGCGCCGAGCGTGTGGGCGTCCTTGGCGACGGGCGCGCTCTCCCCCGTCAGCGCCGCTTCCTGGGTCTCGAGGGTGGTGGATTTCAACAGCCTGCCGTCCGCGGGGACGATGTCGCCTGCCTCCAGTTCGACGATGTCGCCCGGCACGAGCTCGGTCGCGGCACAGCGCGTCAGCGACCCGTCGCGCACAACCCGCGCCTGCGGCGTCTGCATCTTCGCCAGCGCGTCGACGCTGGCCCGCGCCTTGACCTCCTGCTGGGTACCCAGCACGACATTGAGCCCGACCAGCACCCCGACCACGATCGCCGTCGGAATCTCGCCGATGATCACGCTGACCACCGTGACCACCAGCAGCATCAGGTTCATCGGATCCTTCGACTGCAGCAACGCCATCGCCCAGACCGACGGCGCGGGTTCCGCGGCGAGCTCGTTGGGCCCGTATCGCTTTCGCCGTTCCTCGACGTCGAGTGCGGTCAGGCCGGACTGCCGGTCCGAGCCGAGAGCCGCCAGCACCGCGTCCGCGTCCTGCGCGTACCAGACCGGTCGCCTCTCCGAGTCGGCCTGACGTACGCGGTCCCGCGCCGATTCCGTCGTTGCCATGTCCCGCTGGTCCTTTCTCGGCTGGGACCGCATGGCAGGTTCTCCAGCGCCCGATCCGGACGTGAGCGGGCACGAGGCCCCGATCGCCATGATGTCGCAGTGAGGTATCCAGACAACCACGGGCAAGCGATGGGCACACCGGATTGACCCAACAGAGACAGCACCGCGACCGACGCGCGGTCAGTGCTGGTCATCGCGGCTCGCAAACGAGCTTCACCGCGTTCGAACGACGATCAAAGGCACCTCTACCGAGTGCAGCAGGGTGTTGCTCGTCGAGCCCAGCAGCATGCTGGCGAACCCTCCTCTGCCGTGACTGCCGACCACAACCAACTGTGCGTTCGCCGACTCGTCCAGCAACGATCGACCCGGCCGGCCCGCCGTGACGACGCGACGTACCGCGACGTCCGGGTAGCGATCGGCCCAACCGGCCAGACTCTCGGCCAGCACCGCCTCCGCCGACTCGCGGGCGCCGTCCCAGCCGCGGACCGGTGCGTCCGGACCGCTGGTGTCGCTCCACGCGTGCAGCGCGACCACGTCGACCTTTCGGCGTGACGCCTCCTCGAACGCCAGTTCGACGGCGGCCACACTGTTGTCGGTCCCATCGATGCCCACCAGCACGGGCTGCCGGGCCGACACGGCGTCGATCGCCGCGATGCCATGGACCACCGCGACCGGGCACCGCGCGTGATGGGTGGCCGCGGTGCTCACCGAGCCGAGCAGTCCCCGCTGGAAAGCACCCATCCCGCGACTGCCCACCACCAGCATCCACGCTCGCGCGGACCTTTCGATGAGCATGGGAATGATCAGTTCGAAAGTCACCTCGGTAGTGATGGCGGGTTCGGCGCCCGGCACCGCCGTGCGCGCCACCCGCGCCGCCTCCGTGAGGATGCGCTCGCCGTCGGCGCGCAACCATTCCAGATCGGCTTCTCCGAGCGACATCTCGGGGCCGAAACCGGTCTGGATCGCCATCGAAGTGACGATGTGCAGCGAGCGGTGATGCAGCGCGGCTTCGACCGCCGCCCAAGCGACCGCCTGGTACGAGCTGGCCGAGCCGTCGACGGCCGCCAAGATGGGAAAGGCGAGATTCGTTTCGCGCGAGGTGCTTTCGGTGGTCATGAAGATTCCCTCCGTCAAGAGCGGCGCCGCAGGCATCCCCTCGGTCGTCCGCGCCGCCGCTGCCATCGGCATCGAGCATCTCGCGTCCCCCACGAAGGCGGCAGAGACGAAGGTCATTCACCGGGCGGGCCGTCGGACCTCTGCCGAAGGCTGCTTCTACGATTCGTCGGTCTCGGCCGGGTCATCCCGGCTCCGCGCGGCCGGCCGCAGTGGCAACCTGCCGGTGGCGAACAGCGGCGCGATGGCGAGCAGGGCAGTCACGGCCAACGCCACCCGCAAGGCTTCCAGCCGCGCCTCGGTGTTGACGGCTATGACGGCGTCCGCGGTGGACTGCTGCACTCCGGCGGCATGGAGGGCATCCTCGAGTTGGGTGTTGGACAGGAACGGCACGCCGCCCGCGAGTTCGGTGGTCGCCCGCTGCTGCACCGACGCGGGAACCGCGGGATCGCTTTCGATGCCCGCGACGACCGACGAGGTCAGGGTCGCGATCAGCACCGAGCCGATCAAGGCGGTGCCGAGCGATGCGCCGAGATTGGTCACGGTGTTCTGCAGCCCGCCGACCGCGCCGCTCTGCGCATCGGGCACCGACGAGACGGTGACAGCCCCCAACTGCGAGGAAAGAGCGCCCAGTCCGAGTCCCATCAGCAGCATCGGAATCGAGACCACCCCGGCGTTCGCTCCGGGGTCCATCCCGGCGACCAGAATCAGGATGCCGGTGATCATCGAGCCCAGCCCCAGCCGTACCACCCGCCGCGGGTTCGCCCGCGGCCGGAACTTCGGAATCGCCGTCGCCGCCAGAACCAGCGCCACCGACAGCGGCAGGATCCGCACGCCCGTTTCCACGGCGCTGAGTTCGAGCACCACCGACAGGAACAGCGGAACCGCGAAGAACACCCCCGCCTGCACCGTGAACTGAGCGAAGAACATGCTCAGGCCGCCGGTGAGCTGCCGATTACGCAGCAATCCCGGATCGACGAGCGGCTCCCGGCCCGTGTCGACCAGATGGGTCTGCCACCGCAGGAACAGGTACGAGACCAGCAGTCCGGCGATCAGCAGCCAGATGACCGGGGAGAGCCCGAGCACGGCGGGACCGCCCGGCTTCACCCGCACCCAGCCCCACGTGCTCGACCGCAGGACGCCGAAGACGACCATGCCGAGCCCGGCCACCGACAGCAGCGAGCCCACCAGATCGAGCCGTACCTGCTCCGCGGGGGCGTCCTCGATCCTGCGGAGCACCAGCAGGATCAGTACGACGATGACGACCTCGCCGAAGAACACGTACCGCCAGGACGCGTATGTCGTCACCGCGCCGCCGAGCAGCGGCCCCACCGCGACCGCCATCGCGCCGGCCGCCGCCACCAATCCATAGGCCGCCGCGCGGCGTTCCGGCGCGAAGTTCGCCGCGACCAGGGACACGATCGCGGGCATGATCAGAGCCGCTCCGATCCCCTCGAGCAGCGACCAACCCAACAGCAGAACCGGCAGATTCGGCGCCAGGCCGGTGGTGCAGGAACCGGCGCCGTAGATCACCAGCCCGAGGCCGAACGCCCGGCGACGGCCCAGGATGGAGCCCACCTTCCCGCCGGTCAGCATCAGCGTCGCCATCACCAACGTGTAGAGGGTGATCGCGGTTTGGATTCCGGTGATCGTCGTACCGACGTCCTGGGCCACGGTCGCCATCGACACGTTCATCACCGAGCTGTCGAGCGTCATCAGGAATTGGCCTGCGGCCAGTACACCCAGTACCAGAACGGAGTTCGGCCTGGCCTGCGATACCGAAGAACTCTCGATGCTCATGTCTCGGTTCCGTCCCGGTCTCGGCCGAGAGCCGGGGCCCGAGCCACTCGGCTACGGCGGCGGTCGCCGTGCCGGAACCGAGCAGCGCCCTGGCGACGGCGATCTGTCGGCGGGCGACTTGCCGGGCCACCTGCCTGGTGTTCTGGTCCGGTGGCCGAATCGGCCACGCGCCCCCGCCGTCGGACGACCGCCGAAGGTCGGAAGGGAACGCCGCAACATCCACCTCATTTGATCACAGACGTCCACCGCGGACCCGCAATTGCTCGCGGTGACCGGCTTCGGGTCACCGACCCGTTGCGCTTCGCTACGGCGACCTATCCCTGCTCGCCGAGCAGTCTGACACCGGTCACGATCGTGGGTTCGATAGCGATGACGGTGTCCATGAGCCCATCGGCCCACGGGCGCAGCAGCCGCGTATAGCGCGCGATCCGTTCGGGGTCGGTGACCGTACGCGCGAGACCGGTCACGACGACCGACCAGCCCACATGGCTCACCGCGTCGATGTCGTCGGCCTCGTACGCCACGACGACGGACGGATCGGCACGAACGGTGTCGGTGAGCCGTGAGGTGACCCGGGTACGCACGATGACCACACCGCCGTCGACGAAATGGTTGACCGGGCGAATCGCGGGCAGTGCGTCGCGAGTGAACACCACGCGTCCGTAGGCGACGCCGGCCAGCAGCCGCAGCGCCTCCTCGCGGTCGATCTCGACCATTGCGCGGCCCGCTACGCCGCGGTCAGCGACACGGCCGTTCGAGGCGATCATGATCTCGGGCCGGGGCACATCGCGCGTGCATCCACCTGGCAACAACCTCGCTCTCCGGTCTTCACTCGACACCACGGCCTCCCATATCATCACCGAGTCCTACTGCCGGACAGGGCAGAAAGTCCCCGATCCGTCCTCTTCGCGCAGCCGGTCCCGGCGGCTCGGGCCGCACCGCCGTGAAGGCGCGTCACGGTCGGATCTCCTCGGGCCGGGACGCTCGCCGGATCCCGGCCCGCTCCCGCAGCCGCCGGATCTCCCGCTCGATGCCTTCGGCGAGCACGGCGATATCGGGAGCGGTGTCATAGTCTCCGGTGATACCGAAGGTCAGGTGGCCCGCGTAACTGAGGACCGCGACCGCCGTGCGCAACCGCATGGCGATCGGCATGGCAGGCAGAAGTTCCGACACCACACGCCCGCGCACGGTCAGCTGTTCACGCGGGCCGGGCACATTCGTCACCAGCGCCCCCACGGTTCGTTGCGGAAACCGTGCCAGCAGACGAAGACTCCACGCCAGGGGCGCGAACGGCAGCAAGCCCGCCAGCGCGAGCACCGATTTCTCCGCCTGCGCTTCGCCTCCCGATTTGTGCCGGTTCATCCGTTCCCGGATCGCCCTCAGCCGTTCCACCGGGTCGGCGACCTCGATCGGCAGGAACGGCAGCACCGCCGAAACTCGGTTGTCCAGTGTGTATTTCGCTTGTTCGGAGCGCATGGAGATCGGGACGAGGATACGCAGTTTGTCCGGAGACGGCCGTTCGTCGCGGCCGACCAACAGTTCACGATAAGCGGCGGCGACCGCGGCAAGGACGACATCGTTGACCGTGACGCCGAACACCGCGCCGATCTCATGGACATCCGACAGGGCGGCCCGGGCCACGACATACCGGCGCTGGCGTCCGATGGGGCCGTTCAGCGAGCACTCGGTGGCCGGCGACACGACGGCGGACAGCAGCGGCGCCAGACCGCGCGTCATTGCGACCACCGACCGCGGCACGACGACGGGTAGCCGCGACAGTTCTCGAACCAGATCCGGCCGGCGCACCTCGGTACGGCTCGGTGGCTCGGTCACCGGATCGTTCGGCTCCTCGGCCACGGCATCGCAGAAACTTCGAAACACCGAGATGCCGGATACGCCGTCCACCAGACTGTGATGCGCTTTGACCAGCAGTGCCCAGCGGTCCGCCGCGAGGTGTTCGACGACGACGCACTGCCACAGCGGATGGTCGCGATCGAGTCGCTCCTCGAGTTCCGTCGCCACCAATTCGCACAACGCGGCCTCGTCACCCGGCGCGGGCAGTGCGGTCCACCGAATATGGTGTGCGAGATCGAAATTGGGGTCGTCCTCCCACACCGGCGTGGCCAGGTCGAGCGGCGCCCGCCGCACCTTCTGGCGCAAGCGCGCGTTCCGCTGCACGCCCTTGGCGACTACGCCGCTCAGCTCGGACCTGCTCGGTGGGGCACCGGAGATGATCGCCACCGCGCCGATGCCGAGACTGATATGCCGGTCGGAGTCCTCCAGTTCCATGAAGCCGGAATCGAGGGGTCGTAGTTCTGTCATGGGGATGCTCATTCGAGTCGCTTCGTCTCTCCAGCATCGCGCGAAGCGTCGGTTCAGATGATGGCCGAAGGTCACCGAACGCAGGGCACTCCGGCCACGGCGCGCCCGTCGCCGGACCGGGACTCGGCCGTCGGCAGGCTTGGAAGCAACCCTCGACTCGGCGGCGTCACCAGGGGAAGAATCGGCGTATGCGAACCGTACTCATTCTCGGTGCGGGGTTCGGAGGGCTGGAGCTGGCCACCCGTCTGTCGGGTTCGCCGGCCGACGAACTCCGTGTCGTCATCATCGACCGAAACGACTCCTTCACCTTCGGCTTCGCCAAACTGGACATTCTGTTCCGTGACCTGCCCCCGGAGACAGCGCGGGTGCCGTATTCCCGCTTCACCCATCCGCGCGTCGAATTCCGACAGGAAGAGGTCACCGAGATCGACCCGAGAGCACGCCGCGTCCGTACCGACCAGGCGGTGTACGACCCCGACATCCTCGTCGTCGCGCTGGGCGCCGACTACGATCCCGGCGCCACCCCCGGCTTCGTCGAGGACGGCTACGAGTACTACTCGATCGACGGCGCCCGTCGATTGCGCGAACGCCTGGCGGGTTTCGACGGCGGAGCCGTCGTCCTCGCGGTGCTGAGCGTCCCGTTCAAGTGCCCGCCCGCGCCCTACGAAGGCGCGATGCTCCTGCACGAAGCGCTCACCAGGCGCGGAATCCGGAACCGTACCCACATGCAGTTCTTCACCCCCATGGACGCACCGATTCCGGTGTCCGCGCAAACCTCCGCCGCCATCGTCGAAGCGCTGGCGCGGCGTGGCATCGCCTATTCGCCGGGGCGCCGGGTGCACGCGCTCGACCCGGACCGCCACATCGCGGTCACCAGGACCGGCGAGGTGCCCTACGACCTGTTCATCGGAATCCCGAAGCACCGGGTTCCCGCGGTCGTCGAGGTATCGGGGCTCACCGAGGGTGGGACCGACGGCTGGATCGCCGTGGACCCGCACACCCTCGAGACGCCGTATCCGGGCGTCTACGCCCTCGGCGACTGCGCCGACGCGCCGGTTCCGCGGGCGGGCGTGTTCGCCGAGGACGCCGCCCGCACGGTCGCCGCGGGCATCGAGGCCGGGTTCGGCGGCTCGGCGCCGCAGGAACAGTATCGCGGGCGGGGCACCTGCCATATCGAGTTCGGAGGCGGGCTGGTCGGCAAGGTCGAGGCCGATTTCCTCTCCGGTCCCGCGCCGGTCGCACCGTTCAGCGTGCCCTCGGTGGAACTCGCCCGGGAGAAGGCCGCCGCCGCCGAGGCCCGGCTGCACCGCTGGTTCACCGGCTGACCGAGTCCTCACCGCCCGGCTCGCCCGCTCGCCACGCGCGGGTCAGCACCGCGGCGATCTCGGCCAGGCCGGACGCGACGGTCATTCGCCAGTGCGTCGTCGACACAGGATGGTTGTGCACGCGGCCGTCGACGACCTCGCTCCAGATCGACGCGCCGACACAGCCGGTCGGATCGTCGAGCGCGGCGGTGAAATAGAGGACATCTCCCCGGTACACCGGCGGGACGTAGGCGCCGCGCAGCGCGACCGAGTGCACCGCCGCGTCCAGGATCCGGGTGACGCGGTCGGAGCCGAACGACGCGAACGGCTCCGGAAGTTCGGTCATCTTCTGCGGCAGCGCGACCCAGTCCACCTCCGCGACGTTGCCGAGGTCGCCCGCCTGCTCACCCAGCAGGCCGCCGATCAACTCGGCCACCGGGACCTGGCCCGCGTCACCCGGCGGCGTGCCGGGCGGATCCGCCATGTAGCTGTCCATCACCGCGAGCAGCGCGACTCGCTCGCCTTCGCGTTGCAGCTGGACCGCCATCTCGTGCGCGATGACGCCGCCGAAGGACCAGCCGAGCAGATGGTAAGGACCGGTCGGTTGTTTCGCGCGGATCAGCTCGAGGTAGCGGCGGGCCCATTCCTCGATCGAATCCGGCATCACCTCATCGCCGGCCAGCACGGGCGTTTGCAGGCCGTAGAGCGGCCGTTCCGGGTCGAGGTAGGCGGCGAGGCCCGCATACGACCAGGAGATGCCCGACACGGGATGCACACAGAACAGCGGCGCGGCCGAACCGCCGGGACGCAGCGGCAGCAGCATGTCGAAGGCCGCCTCGGTCTGGACTTCGCCGCTCGCCCGGCGGGCCAGGTCGGCGACCAGTTCCGCGGGTGTGGGCGCGGTGAACACCCGCATCACCGGAATCCGGGTGCCCAGCGCGGAGGACAGCCGCAGAGTCAGCTTCGCGGCGAGCAGTGAGTTGCCGCCGTGCTCGAAGAAGTTGTCGTCCATGCCGAAGCGCTCGGCGCCGAGCACCGCGGCGAAGGCGGCCGCGACGGTCGCCTCCACGGGAGTGACAGCAGCGCGGAACTCGCGCGCGCGGAACGCCGGCGCGGGCAACGCCCGCTTGTCGAGCTTGCCGTTGGGGGTCAACGGGATGGCGTCGATCACCACGATCGCGGCGGGCACCATGTAGCCGGTCAGGTGTTCGGCCACCTGTTCGCGCAACTCGGCCGGGTCCGGCCGCGCCCCCGGTTCGGGCAGGACATAACCCACGAGCTGGTCACCGAGCGTCGGATCGGTCCGGACCAGCGCGACGGCCTGACGCACGCCGGAACACCGCACCAGCGCCGATTCGATCTCCCCGAGTTCGATCCGGAACCCGCGCAACTGCACCTGCTGGTCGCCGCGACCGGAGTAGGCGAGGCCGGCGTCGCCGCCGAACCGGTTCCAGCGCGCGAGGTCACCCGAGCGGTACATCCGCGATCCCGGCGGCCCGAAGGGATTCGCGACGAACCGCGTCGCGGTGAGCCCGGGCCGCCCCACGTAGCCGCGGGAGAGCTGACCGCCCGCGACATAGATCTCACCGGGCGTACCGACCGGCGCCGGTCGCAGACGAATGTCCAGCACGTGCGTGTCCAGCCCGGGCAGCGCTCGTCCGATCAGGCTGGCCGGGCTTTCCATCAGCTCCGCGCCGACGTCCAGGAAGGAGACGTGCACGGTGGTCTCCGTGATGCCGTACATGTTGACCAGTCGCGGCGATTCCCCCGGACGACGCTCACGCCAGCGTCGCAGGTGCCGCAGATCCAGCGCCTCACCGCCGAAGATCACATACCGCAGCGCGAATTCGCCGGACGCGGCCGAGGCGTCCCGATCGGCTTCGACCAGTTGACAGAATGCCGACGGCGTCTGGTTCAGCACCGTCACCTGCTCGCGAATCAGCAGCTCGCGGAACAATTCCGGTGAGCGCGAGGTCGCGTAGTCGACCACGACGACGGTGCCGCCGGTCACGAGCGCGCACCACAGCTCCCACACCGAGAAGTCGAACGCGAAGGAGTGGAACAACGTCCAGACGTCGTGCTCGCCGAATTCGAACAGCGGCCGCGCCTCGGTGAACAGTCGCACCGCATTGCGATGCGTCACGCCGACACCCTTCGGCACGCCCGTCGAACCCGACGTGTAGATGACGTAGGCGAGATTGTCCGGCAGCAGCGGCGACGCCCGGTCGGCGTCGGTGATCGGATCGTCGGCGAACTCCGCCGTCTGCTCCAGCAACACGGTGGGCAGGTCGGTGTCCGGGATGGCGGAGCGCTCGGCGGCGGTGGTCAGCACGCACACCGGTGCCGCGTCGGCGAGCACGAACGCCAGCCGCTGCGCCGGATAGCCGAGGTCGATCGGCAGGTACGCGGCACCGGCGGCCAGCACTCCGAGCAACGCGACCGGTAGGTCCTCGGTGCGCGGGACCGCCACGGCGACCAGGGTTTCCGGGCCCGCTCCGGCGGCGATCAGCGCGCGGGCGATTCGATTCGCGCGCTTGTACAACGCGCCGAAACTCAGTGTGGTGGCACCGAACCGGACGGCCTCCGCCTCCGGCCTGCGCCGTGCCTGCTCGCCGATCAGCTCGGGCAGGGTCGCCACCGGTTCGGTCCCGGCCCGCGCCTCGTGCGCGACCGCCGGGCAGTGTTCGCTCTCGTCGAGGATGTCGATGTCCCACACCCGCGCCGAGGGATCTTCGGCGACCGCGGACACGATGCGCTCGAACCGGCGCGCGAAGGCGCGGACGGTCGATTCGTCGAACAGGTCCGTGGCGTAGGTGAAGGTCACCGCCGATTCCGTCCGGCCGTCGCCGCACGCCCGCGGCTCGACGACCACTTGCACATCGAATTTGGCCGTGATCTCGCCGTTGTCGACGGCGGTGACCGTCAGATCCGGCAACTCCAGGGTGGGCTGCTCGAGGTTCTGGAACGACAGCATCACCGGAAACAGCGAGGTGCGCGCTCCGCTGCGCGCGGGATCGGCCTCCTCGACCACTCGCTCGAAAGGAACATCCGCGTTGGCGAAGGCCGAGACGGCGACTTCACGGGAGCGCTGGACGAGATCGTGGAACCGCACGTCGGGGTCGACGTCGACGCGCAACGCCAGCGTGTTGACGAACATCCCGACCAAGTCGTCCAGCGCATGTTCGCCCCGCCCGGCCACCGGGGTCCCGATGACGACGTCCGTGGCGCCGCAGAGGCGTCCGATCAGCGTGGCGAGGGCCGCGTGCACCACCATGAACAGCGTCGCGTTGTGCTCGCGCGCGATGCCGGTCAGCCGCTCGTGTACCCGCGCCGGGATCGTGCAGCCGGTCGACGCGCCGCGCGTCGAGGCTGTCGAGGAGCGCGGGCGATCGGCTGGCAGTTCCAGCGGTCCGGTGAGCCCGGACAGCTGCCCGCGCCAATACGACAGCTGTTGCGCCGCAACGGAATCCTCGTCGTCCTCGGATCCGATCGTGCCGTGCTGCCAGATCGCGTAATCGGCGTACTGCACCGGCAGGGGCGACCAGTCCGGCTCGCCGCCGCCGAGCCTGGCCACGTAGGCGGTCACCAGGTTTCGGGCCAGCGGCGCGAGCGACGATCCGTCCGCCGAGATGTGGTGGGTCACGATGACGAGCAGATGATCTGGGCCCGAGGTGAACAGCCGCAGGCGCACGGGCGCGTCCGCGGTCACGTCGAAGCCCGCGGACATCAGCGCGTCCACCATGGCCGCGGCATCCGTGGCACCATGCTCGATCACGATGCCGTCGGGAAGGACCGCATCGGTCGGAAGGATCTCCTGATACGGCTGCCCGTCGGCGTCGACCGGGTAGCGGGTGCGCAGCACCTCGTGCCGTTCGATCACGTCGGCGAGCGCGTGGCGCAGCGCGGGCAGATCGAGAGTGCCGGTCAGCCGGACGGCGAAGGGCATGTTGTAGGCAGGCGAATCCGGCTCGATGCGGTTGAGCAACCACATCCGCTGCTGCGCAGGCGACAGCGGGATGCGATCCGGTCGTCGCACTCGCGCCAAGGGCGCGCGAGCCACGCCCGCCCCACCGGCGACCACCCGCGCGGCGAGTGCCCACACCGCGGGCGCCTCGAACAGATCCCGCACGGTGACCCGCGATCCGAGCGCCTCGTTGACCCGTGCGACGGCCCGGGTGGCGAGCAGCGAATTGCCGCCGAGCGCGAAGAAGTCGTCGTCGATGCCCGCTCGCTCGACGCCGAGCAGTTCGGCGAACACCTGCGCGACGGCCTGTTCGGCGGGGTTGCGCGGCGCTCGGAACGCCGTGGTCTCGATGGCGGGCTCGGGCAGCGCTGTGCGATCGAGTTTCCCGCTCGCGTTCAGCGGCAGCGCCGCCAGCTCCACCAGCGCGGACGGGATCATGTACGCGGGCAGGACCGCCGACATCCCGGCAACGAGTTCGCCATGATCGATGACCTGCCCCGGACGCGCGACGACATAGGCCGCCAGCCGATCTCCCGACGGCGATGCCACCACCGCCGCGACCGCTTGGCTCACCGACGGCTGCGCGAGCAGCGCCGTCTCGATCTCACCGAGTTCGATGCGCTGGCCGCGGAATTTCACCTGGAAGTCGGTGCGCCCGAGGTATTCCAGGCGTTGCGGCTCGTCCGCGCGAGGCGCACGCCAGACCGCCAGGTCGCCGGTGCGGTACATCCTGGTTCCGCGGCCGAACGGGTTGGCGACGAAACGGTCCGCGGTCAGCGCCGCTTGCCGCACGTATCCGCGGGCCAGCTGTTCGCCGGCCAGGTACAGCTCGCCCGGTACCCCGGCCGGAACCGGCCGCAGGCGCGAATCCAGCACGTATACCTGGGTATTCCACTGCGGCTGCCCGATCGGCACCGTCACATCGTCGCCCGTTCCGGCGGGCCGGTACGTCACCGAGACCGCCGCCTCGGTGGGTCCGTACAGGTTGTGCACCTGTGCGCCGGAGACCGCGCGGACCGCGCGCACGGTCTCCGGCGGCAGAGCTTCCCCGATGACGAACACATCCCGCAGTGTCACGAGACTTTCCGCCGTCGCATGGGCGGCGAACTCGGTCAACATGGAGGGCACGAAATCGGTGACCGTCACACGGTGCGCGGCGACGGCCGCGGCGAGGTAGGCGGCGTCACGGTGCCCGTCGTGGTCGGCGAGCACGAGTTTCGCGCCCGCGCGCAACGGCATCAGGTAGCCCCACAAGGAGACGTCGAAGGTCGCCGCGGTCTTCTGCAGGTATACGTCCCGCGGGCCCATGGGGTACTGGGCGAGCATCCACTCGATCTGGTTGTCGATCGCGGCGTGCGAGACCGCCACACCCTTCGGACGCCCGGTCGAACCGGACGTGAAGATCACATAGGCGGGGTGCTGCGGCAGCACCGCCCGCCTCAGTTCGTCGGAACGAATCGCAGCTCCCGAGCGCTGGTCCGCGCCGAGGGCGTCCAGGGACAGGACGGCGACATGATCGGGTACCGGGATCGCGTCGGCGGAAGTGGTGAGCACGCAGACCGGTTTCGCGACCTCGAGCACGTGCGCGATCCGCTCGGCGGGGTGATCGGGGTCGAGCGGTACGTACGCCCCACCGGCGGTGAGGATCGCGTACATACCGACCACGAGATCCACCGACCGCCGGACCGCGAGCGCCACAAGGGTTTCCGCGCCGACGCCGTGATCGGCGAGTACCCGGGCGAGCCGGTTGACCCGCTCGTCGAACTCGCGGTAGCTCAACTGCGTATCCGCGTGGACGACCGCTATCTCGTCCGGGTGCCGGGCTACCGCACGCCGGTATCCGTCGAGCACCAGCCCCGCCGCGATCGGGTGCCGGGTGTCGTTCCACCCGGCCAGGATCGCGGCGCGCTCCGCGGAATCGAGCAAGTCGATCTCCCCGACCGCCCGATCCGCCGAATCCGCGACAGCCGCGAGGATCACGCACAGCCGCCGGGCGAATCCCGCCACCGTGGCCTCGTCGAACAGGTCGGTGGAATAGGTGAACGCGGCCGAGATGCCCAGCGGCGTCCGCTCGTCCTCGTGCGGCACCATGGTCAGCTCGAGGTCGAATTTCGCCAGCGGCAGCGCGAAGTCCACCGCGGAAACCCGCAGCCCGGGCAGTTCCAGGGTCGTCGGCGCGAAGTTCTGGAAGGTCAGCATGGTCTGGAACAGCGGGTGATGCGCGCTCGACCGCACCGGGTCGAGCTCCTCCACCAGGCGTTCGAATGGCACGTCGGCGTGGCCGAAGGCCTCGATATCCCGCCTGCGCACCTGCTCGAGCAGCTCGGTGAAGCTGTGGCCGGGGTCGATCTCGGTACGCAGCGCGAGGGTGTTGACGAACATGCCGATCAGGCCGTCCACCGTGGCCTCGCCACGACCGGCCACCGGCGCGCCGACGGTGATGTCGCGGGTGTTCGACAGCCGGGCCAGCAAGACCGTGTACGCGGCGTGCGCGACCATGAACAACGTCGCGTCGTGGCGGTGTGCCAGCCGGTCCAGTGCGGCGTGCACCGCCGCGTCGATCTTGAATTCGTGGGTGGCGCCGCGACCGGAGAACACCGCGGGGCGCGGCCGGTCGGCGGGTAGGTCCAGCCGTTCCGGCAGGTCCGCCAGCCGCTGCCGCCAGAAACCGAGCTGGCGGGCCAGCGTCGAGTCCGGATCGCTCTCGGCGCCGAGCATCTCGCGCTGCCACAACGTGTAGTCCGCGTACTGCAAGGGCAACGGCTGCCAAGCGGGAGCGTGGCCCTCGGTCCTGGCCGAGTACGCGCTCATCAGATCGGCGGTCAGCGGGCCCATCGAGGAGCCGTCGGCGGCGATGTGGTGGACCACGCCGACCAGCACGTGCTCGGACTCGCTCGAACGCAGCAGACGCAACCGGAGCGGCGGCGCGGCCGTGACATCGAAGCCCTCGACCACCGCGGCCACCGTGTGCTCGAGGACTTCGGCTTCGGCGACGTCGAGCACCGGCAGCTCGGGCACCGCGCCCGGCTCCGACAGCGCGTGCACCCGCTGGCTGCCCGTCCCGTCGCGCTCCGGATAGCTGGTCCGCAGCACCTCGTGCCGCTCGACCAGATCTCGGATCGCCGCCCGCAGCGCGTCCACGTCCAGCTGTCCGCTCAACCGCACCGCCAGCGGGATGTTGTTGCTCGCCGCGGCCGGGTCGAACCGATTGAGGAACCACATCCGGCGCTGTGCGTACGACAGCGGCACCCGGTCCGGTCGCGCCATCGGTCGCGGCGCCGGGTGGGTGACTCGAGCCAGTTCGTTCAGGCGTTCGGCCAGTTTCGCCACCACCGAGGCCTCGAACAACAGCGCGACCGGAACGCGGACGCCCAGCGTGGTACCGAGCCGCGCCGCGGCCTGCGTCGCGATCAGCGAATTGCCGCCCAGTTCGAAGAAGTCGTCGTTGGCACCGACCCGGGCGGTTTCGGAGTCGCCCGGCGGGAGGAGCAGCGCGGCGAAGACGTCGGCGACCACATGCTCGGTCGGCGTGGCGGGCGCACGGAACTGCCTGGTGTTGAGCACCGGCTCCGGCAGCGCGGCGCGATCCAGCTTGCCGACCGGTGTCAGCGGGAGTTCGTCGAGCACCGTGATCGCGGCCGGAATCATGTATGCCGGAAGGGTTTTCGCCAGCAGATCGGCCAATTCGGCGGTGTCGAGCGCCACCCGGACGCTGCCGTCCGGGCCGGTCGCCGCTCGTGGCAGCACGTAGGAGACCAGCGCGGTGGCGCCGGACGGCAGTGTCGTGCCGAGTGTCGCGGCGTAGTCGACGTCGGGGTGGGCGGTCAGCGCGTTGTCGATCTCGCCGAGTTCGATCCGCAGCCCTCGGATCTTGACCTGGAAGTCCACCCGCCCGTGGTGTTCGAGGTGTCCCGCCGAGTCGCGCCGCACCAGATCGCCGGTGCGATACATGCGAGAGCCAGGTACCGCCGCGAACGGATTGGCGACGAATCGGTCCGCGGTCAGCCCGGGGCGTCCGAGGTACCCCTGCGCCAGCGCCGGTCCGGACAGATACAGCTCGCCGATCACGCCGGTGGGCACCATCCGCAGCCGCGCGTCCAGCACGTGGACGCCCAGCCCCGGGACCGGAGTGCCGATATGGGTCGCGCCGCCCGCACACAGCGCCTCGGTGCCGGTGGCGAAGATGGTGGTCTCGGTGGGGCCGTAGACGATATAGAAGGACCGGGCGCCGGTCGCCCACCGTGCGGCCAGCTCGGGGCCCACACGCTCCCCGCCGCACAGGATGGCCCTGAGGTCGTCGAGCCCGGCCGGCTCGATGGATTCCAGGGCTCCCGGGGTGATGCACAGATGCGTGACCCGCTCGCGCCGCAGCAGATCGGCCAGTTCGGCGCCGCCGAACACCGTGGGCGGCGCCACGACCAGCGTCGCGCCCGCCGAGAAGGCGAGCAGCATCTCGATCACCGAGAAGTCGAAGCTCGGCGTGCACAGATGCGAGACGCGTGATGCCCGGCTCACCGCCCGGGCGGCGATCTCGTGCTCGACCAGGCCCGCGAGACCGGCATGGGTGACCGCTACGCCTTTCGGCTTGCCCGTCGAGCCGGAGGTGTAGATCAGGTAGGCGAGGTGCTGTTCGGTGAGGGGACGAAGCCGGTCCAGGTAGCAGATCGAATGGCCGGGCGCGGCGGCGACCTTCTCCCGGTGCGCTTCGGAATCGAGTTCGATCCACGTCATGCCGGGCGCGACGAGTGCCGCGCGATGCGCCGAGGTGGTGAGGCCGACGACGGCGCCACAGTCGGCGATCATGTGCGCGATTCGATCCGCCGGATAGGAGGGATCGACGGGCACGTAGGTGGCACCGGTCTTCGCGACCGCCCACACCGCGAGCACCGACTCGATCGAGCGGGTGACGGCCACCGCGACGAAGTCTCCCGGCCCTACGCCGAACCCGATCAGGTAGCGGGCCCATCGCGACGACATCTCGTCCAATTCCCGGTAGCTGAGCTCACGCTGGGCCACGGGATCGCCGGTGGGATTGTACCGGAGGGCCGCCGAGTCGAACGCCGTGTCGACCGCGGCCGTGAGCAGTTGCGGGAACAGAAGATTGCGTGCTCGTGAATGCTGGGTGCGACGTGCGGAACGGCGTGTCGGGGTCATGCGGCGGCGAGTTCACTCTCTGGTCGATCATCGTCCGCTCCGGCTATGGAGCCAGAAGCGGTGCCTCAAATGCGTGAACCATGACCCGAGCGTGCAGAACGGACCTTAGCGAACACCGATCGGATCGGCGCGCCGAGGTTGGTAAAGGTCCTAGGATTACCCGCACCCGCATTGGGCTATGACATGGTGTGATGTGAAAAACATTCGTTTGGGCACCACCCATCAACACTATTCATTGTGCCGCAAATCACTATGCAAGGCTTTCAGCTATGACGCATGGGGCGCGGTCTCCCCGAGCTGCCATGCGCCGATACCGGCGCGAGCGCGCAACACCGATCCTTCGACCGCGAGCGAGGAGCAACCGTGCAGACACCATCGATCCATGTGGCCTCCCTACGGAAGGGTGAGCAGATCCACCGCAGCGAACTCGGCTCGCTCACCCGGCTCACCGCCGACAGCTTCCCGATCCTCAGCGGGCTCTCGATCAAACGCCTGACGCTCGCGCCCGGCGCGATCCGCGAACCGCACTGGCACGCCAACGCCGCCGAACTCACCTATTGCACCGCGGGCCGGGCCCTGGTCTCGGTCTTGGACGACGGCAGCCGATTCTCCTCGTTCCTGGTGAGCGCGGGCGAGATGTTCCACATCGACTCCGGCGCGCTGCATCACGTGGAGAACGTCGGCGATACCGAGGCCGAGTTCATCCTCGCCTTCCGCCACGAACGACCGGAGGACTTCGGATTCAGCGCGAGCCTCGGCGCGATGACCGATTCGGTGCTCGGCAACACCTACGACCTGCCCGCCGAGGACTTCGCGAAGATCCGGCGCGACACCACAGCGAAACTCGTCGTGCGACGCGAGGGCGAGCCCGACATCCCGTGCACCGCCCGCTACGGCGATCCGCACCACTTCGCGATCGAGGCGATGCCCGCCCCGGTGGACTCGCCGGTCGGTTCCGCGCGCACCGCCCGCGCCCAGTTCTGGCCCGCATTGCGTGACATCTCGATGTACTCGCTGCGGGTGCGCGAAGACGGCATGCGTGAACCGCACTGGCATCCGGTGACCGCCGAAATGGGCTACGTCCATCGCGGCTCGGCGCGAATGACGATCATGGATCCGGACGGCACCTTGGACACCTACATCGTGCGCGAAGGCGAGGTGTACTTCGTCCCGCGCGCCTACCCGCACCACATCGAAGTCGTCGACTCCCCCGAGATCCACTTGCTGATCTTCTTCGACCAACCCACGCCCGCGGACATCGGCTACCGCGCCTCGATGAGCGCCTATTCCAGGAAAGTGCTCGCCGCGACGTTCGGCGTCGCCCTGGACGCACTTCCCGACCTGCCCTTCACGCCGAGCGATCCGTTGATCGTCACGCGGAACAACGCACTCGTCCGGTAAGTCGCGGCGCGGCGTCGACCGCCCGCGACATCGAGCATTCGCTGCCAATTGATCGTCAGGTAATTTACCATCGAGTCAATTCAGCGGACGGAGCGCGGCGATGGCGACGAAATCATGGTGGGGTTGGGGCAACCGGGAGGACGCGGTCACCGGGACCGAGCGGAAGATCCTGACCGAACGCGTGGCGGCACTGCTGCCGAAAGCCGAGTTGACCGTGCACGAGGCGCCGGACCTGACGTCGTTGAGCGTGCCTCCGCCACGCGTCCGGGTGCCGGACGCGTTGACCCCCTTGGCCTCCGAAGACCTCGGCGACCGGGTCGCACACGGCCATGGGCAGGCATTCCGCGATGTGGTGCGCAATCTGCTCGGCCGCGTCGACCACGTACCCGACCAGGTGTTGCGGCCGCGGACCGAGCAGGACGTCCTCGACATCCTGGACTGGTGCGCGAGCGCGGGCGTCGCCGTGGTGCCGTTCGGCGGCGGAACGTCGGTGGTGGGTGGTGTCGAACTCCGCGGCGCCGACGCCTACGCCGGGTCGGTGTCGCTGGACACCGGCCGCCTGAGTCGGATCGTCGAACTCGACCGCACCAGCCGAGCCGCACGAATCCAAGCGGGCATACTCGGCCCAGCGCTGGAAGCGGCATTGCGGCCGGATGGTCTGACGCTGCGACACTTTCCGCAGTCGTTCGAGTTCTCCACGCTCGGCGGCTGGCTGGCCACCCGGGCGGGCGGGCACTACGCGACCGTCTACACCCACATCGACGACATGGTCGAATCGCTACGGGTGGTCACACCGGCCGGGATCAGCGAATCCCGCAGGCTGCCCGCGTCCGGCGCGGGTCCGTCACCCGATCGGATGTTCCTCGGCTCGGAGGGCATCCTCGGCGTCATCACCGAAGCGTGGATGCGCTTGCAGGATCGTCCGCGCTGGCGGTCCGGGGCGTCGGTGGTGTTCGGCGACTACAGCGCGGCCGTGGCCGCGACGCGCGCCATCGCCCAGTCCGCGTTGTATCCGGCGAACTGCCGGCTGCTGGATCCGGTGGAGGCGTTCATCAACGCGGGCACCAGCGCGACGGGCGGGGTGCTCGTCCTCGGCTTCGAGTCCGCCGACCATCCCGTCGACGAGCCGATGCGTCGTGCGGTGCAGATCTGCCGCGAGCACGGCGGCACGATTCCGGACGGGGTCCGCACCACCGATTCCGCCGAAGACTCGGCGCGCACGGGCGCGGCCGACGCGTGGCGCTCGGCGTTCCTCCGCATGCCCTACCAGCGCGACGCGCTCGCCGCCCAATCCATGATCGTCGAGACCTTCGAAACAGCCTGCACCTGGGACCGTTTCGAGGCCCTGCGAGCGGCGGTGCGGGAAGCGACCACGGACGCGTTCCGATCCGCCGGTGTGACCGGTGTTTCGACCTGCCGGTTCACCCATGTCTATCCGGACGGACCCGCGCCGTACTTCGGCATCTACGCCGCGGGCCGGTGGGGACGGACCGTCGAGCAATGGGACGAGATCAAGACGGCCGTGTCGGAGGCGCTGCACCGCAACGGCGCGACCATCACGCACCATCACGCCGTCGGCCGCGACCACCGCCCCTGGTACGACCGCCAGCGACCCGAACCTTTCGCCGCGGCGCTGCGCGCGGCCAAATCGGCACTCGATCCCGCGGGCATCCTCAATCCCGGTGTGCTGATCGACCCGGTCGTACACCGGGCCACCGGGGAGGACCGGTGAGCAGGCCGGGCACCAAGGGCGTGCCGCGCGAGCGGCGGGAAGAGCAGATCCTCGACATCGCCACCACCGAATTCGGCGAACGCGGCTACGCCAAGGCTTCGGTCGCCGAAATCGCCTCGGCCGCAGGCGTGTCCAAGCCGCTCGTGTACGCCTACTTCGGCTCCCGCGACGCACTGCACGCGGCTTGCGTGCACCGCGCCGGGAAGAGCTTGGTCGACGCGGTCGCGGCGGCCCAGTCCACGCATGGTGCGCACGACCGGGCGCTGGCGACACTGACCGGGATCTTCCACGCACTGGACGGACGAACCCAGAACTGGAAGATCGTCTACGACCCCACACTGCCACGTCCGGGTGCGGCCTTCGCGGTGGCCCGGCATTATCAGGATGCCTTGAACGGCATGGGCTCGGCAGGGGTATCGGAGATTCTGGCCGATGCCGGCATCTCCGATCCCGGCGATCACTCGCTGCTGCTGGCGCTGTGGTTCAGCATCGTGTCCACCACCATCTCGTGGTGGAGCGACCATCCCGACCACACGCCCGAGGACATGACCCAGCGCTGCCTGCGCCTGTTCACCACGGTCCGTGGAACGACCACTCGACGGACCTGATCGCGGTCGCCTTGCGTCGCAATGCAACACCTCGTCGCGGGCGACGCGTTGCGCGCGGAACAAGCGGACATGCGCCGCACGCCGGCGGGCCTGAGCGGCTGCCCACCCGCGACGTGCACGGCGCGACGGAAGATACCGACGACGACCGCGCGCCCGTCGGTGACGGAAGTTTCGCGCTCAGACGCTCGGGGTCAGTGCACGGAGAGGTTTGTCGAGTTCACGGCGGTAGAAGTCCAGGAAGCCGTCGGGGTCGGGACCGGCGTTCTGCATCACGAGATGGTCGAAGCCCGCATCGGTGTACTGCTGGGCGGCATCGAGATAGCGGGCCGGGTCCGGCCCGCAGGCGAAGTTGTCGAGGACGTCTTCGAGCCGGACGGTGGTGGTCGCCGCGGCGAAATTGACCGGGTTCGGCAACTCGCTCATCACCTTCCAGCCCGTCAGGGCCCAGCGGGTGGTATCGAGCACCGCCTTCGCCGCCGTTTCCTCGTCGGGCGCCCACGCCATGCCGACTTCCGCGTATCGGGGGCCCGCGCCGCCCGACGCGCGGTAGCGCTCGACGATTTCGGACTCGGGCTCGGTCGCGAACAGGCCGTCGCCGAGTTCCGCGGCGATGCAGGCCGCCTCCAGCCCACCGCTGGCGACGGCGATGGGCGGGAGGGTCTCGGGCAGATCGAAGACCCGTGCGTCGGAAAGGCTCAGGAATTCCCCGTCGTAGGAGTGATAGCCGCCGCTCCAAAGCAAGCGAATGATCTCGATGGCCTCGCGCAGCATGCGATGCCGGATGCGTACGGGCGGGAATTCCCGGCCGACGACATGCTCGTTGAGACGTTCACCAGAACCGACACCGAGGGTGAAGCGGTTGCCGGACAAGATCGCCAGAGTGGCTGCCGCCTGCGCGACGATCGCGGGGTGGTATCGCAGAATGGGGCAGGTCACTCCGGTCGCGAGCTCGATCCGCTCGGTCTTCGCCGCGATGGTTCCGAGCACTGTCCAGGCGAACGGTGAGTGCCCTTGGTTGTCCAGCCAAGGATGGAAGTGGTCACTGATCTCGACGAAGTCGAAACCCGCCTCTTCCGCCCGAACGGCTTGCCGGACAAGCTCGTTCGGACCGAATGCCTCGGCCGCCAGTTTGTACCCGATGCGCATCGCCACCTCCTGGTTCGACTGGGAGCGTCCGGCCACCGCGCGAACCGGCTCTTGGCGCGCGTACCCGGCATGCGGCGGTGAAAACGCCGCCGCGCCCCGGGCGGTGCCGGGGCAACGGGCTACCGCGTCATTCGGCCGACCGGCGACAAAGCGCTACCCGGTCGGTTCACTCACGAGTCGGCCAGTAACTGGCAGCGTGCCGGCCCTGCGGCACATAGGTGTTCTCGTCGTCGACTTCCGTGACACCCAGGTGCAGCAGTAGCAGCACCGTCACCAGGCTGATGCTCACGATCAGCGGGGTGAGCAACTGCGTCGCGCCGGCCCCGGAGGGTGCGTGCATGTGCTCGGCTTCGTGCACGTGCATCGCGAGCATGCCCGTGTAGTGCATGCCGGACACCGCGACACCCATGACCGCCGCCGCGCCGACGGTGACGAGCGTGCTGCGGGTGTGCAGCGTGAACCACAACGCGGCGGTCGCCGCGACGACGGCGATCACCATGGACAACGCGACGATCCGTCCGTCGTAGCCGATTATCGCGTCGGATTTCATGGCGTACATGCCCGCGTAGTGCATCGCGCCGACGCCCAGACCGGTCACCCCGCCGCCGGCCAGCAGTCCCACCGGTCCCAGCGCTCGCTGGTGTGCGATGCGCAGTCCGATCCACACCACCACCATGGCGATCACGGCGCTGAGCAGGGTGATCGGAACGTCGTACCGGATCGTCGCCCCCTCGATGGCGAAGCCGAGCATCGCGATGAAGTGCATGACCCAGATGCCGGTGCCGCCGATCGCGACCGCCGCGGCGATCAGCCAGCCGTCGCGTGCGGACCCGGTACGAGATCTGGCCACGCATCGAAGTCCCAGCAATGATCCGGTGAACGACATGACGTAGGCGACGATGGGCGTAAGCCATCCGTGACTGAAGTGGTCGATTTCCAGCACGCGACACTCCCTCGCTGGATAGATTCGAGCCATCGGCGACGCGAAGCCCGGATCTCACATAGTGAAACTGCAGGTAGATAGTTTAGAGTACTACTATCCTCTTTATAAACATAGGATGAGTTCCAAATAGCGGGAAGTGCGCTGGTAGGCCATCGAAGCGACGGCGCTTCGGCCCACAGCGCCACCTCCGCGCGTAAGGGCGCTCGACAGCTAGTATCTGGCTTCCACGTGACGGCAGCACGACCCGTATCCCACTCACCGGACCCGTGGCCGCCGGTACCGGTCATCCGGCATCCGGCATCCGGCATCCGGCATCCGGCATCCGGCATCCGGCATCCGGCATCCGGCATCCGAGCGGTAGCCGAACTTCGAAGGGCCGTATCGGTCAACCGGACTCCTGGTCGGATGCACGTGCGAATGCGATTTCGGCACGGCGGCCGAATTTTTCGGAAGTCGAGCACGGGCACAATCGCAGTTAACGCCCAAGTCCGGACGCGACGGCCGGCCTCCGCCCCCGATGACCCACTCCGGCAGAGACCTTCACGCCCTCGTATCCCCCGGGATCGTCGTGGCGAGGCCAGCATGAACGCGACGATCGGGAACGCCGATTCCGGCGCTGCCGCGGCGGCGCAACGGAGCGAGTCCGGCTGGCGAGCACGCCCAATCGCGACTTCTGGCGAACTTTCAGCGTTTCTCCGTATATCTCACCTGGGTAACAGCGTATGGTCGCGCTATGCCGACAGCGACGTCGATCGACACCGGAGCCGAACACCTCGCCTGCTGGGTCACCGTCGTGGGGGAACGTCTACACCAGTTGCCGACAGCAAACCCGCATATCCTGCTCGCCCACGCGATGAGCGGGTTCCTCGCGATCGGACGGGCGAGCATGGCCCTGCTGACCACCTCCGCCAATCCGACCGACATCCGAGACCACGATCTCGTCTTCGAGATCACGGCCGACGCCGAACGCTGGCTCACCGACGCGGCGACCGAACCGATCGTCAACCAGGTCACCGACCGCGGCGAGCACATTCAGCGCTATCTCAGTCCCGCCGCGCTCGACACCGTCGCGAAAGCACGCCTGCGACGCTGCGCGCAGGCTACCGCGATCCATACCCGCGATCTGCTGACCGGGATCGACGCCGACCCGGCCGCGTCGGAGGAGATCCGCGATCTCGCCCGTGATCTCGCCGCGCGAGCGAACGTCATCGCCACCGTCTACGCCGACGACCCGCAGCAGCTGCTTTCGATGGCCCGGCAGGCGACTCGGTAGCCGACCACTCCGGGAGGTCGGCGAGTACGGGTCACGCCCGATACTCGGGTGCGGCACGCGACCAGCGGCGCGTTCACATCGAGGCCGCGATGATCGACAATGGTGACATGGCGACGGTGCTGCTCGGCGGCGACGTCATGCTGGGCCGGGGTGTCGACCAGATCCTGCCGCATCCCGGCGACCCGAGGCTGCGCGAACGGTACGTCAACGACGCACGAACCTACGTGGAGCTGGCCGAGCGCGCGCACGGCGAGTTCACTCATCCGGTCGGATACCGGCACTTGTGGGGTGATGTGCTGCCGCTGCTCGCCCAGCTCGACCCCGAGGTGCGGTTGCTCAACCTGGAGACGTCGATCACCGCCGACGGCGCGTTCGCTCCCGCGAAGGGCATTCATTACCGGATGCATCCGGACAACGTGCCCGCGTTGACCGCGATCGCACCGGTGGTCTGCGCGCTGGCCAACAATCACGTCCTCGATTTCGGAATTCCCGGGCTCGCCGACACCCTCGAAGCGCTCGACGCCGCGCATATCGACCGCGCCGGCGCGGGGGCCGACCTCGCGGGCGCCCGTGCCCCCGCCACGGTGGAACTCGCCGACGGCCGTCGCGTGGTGATCGTGTCGGTCGCCGCCGGATCCAGCGGTGTTCCGGAATCCTGGTCGGCACGGCGCGACCGGCCGGGCCTGTGGCGAGTGGGCTACTCCCCCGGCGCCACGGCGGCCGATGATGTCGCCGCCGAGGTGGCGGCGCACAAGCGGGACAACGACATCGGCATCGTTTCCGTGCATTGGGGGCCGAACTGGGGCTACGACGTGACGCGAACCGAAACACAGTTCGCACACCGATTGATCGACGCCGGAGTCGACGTGGTGCACGGGCACTCCGCGCATCATCCGCGTCCGATCGAGATCTACCGTGGCAAACCGATCCTCTACGGGTGCGGCGACGTCATCGACGACTACGAAGGCATCCGCGGCCACGAGCGGTACCACACCGATCTGCATCCGCTGTATCTCGTGGCGGTGGACCACGGTTCGGTGGAGGTCCGGCTGATTCCACTGCAGGTGCGGCACATGCGCCTGGAATGGGCCCCGCGCACGGAATCCCGTTGGCTCTGCGCCAAACTCGAAGACATCAGCCGCGGTTTCGGCACCCGCGTCGCGCCCGGAACCGACGACCTCCCCGTGGTGTTCAGTGGCGCACGACGGTGAGATGGCGGAGGAACCACGCTACCGCCGAGTCGGCGACTTGTTCGAGCGCACCGGGTTCCTCGAACAGGTGTGTCGCGCCGGGAACGATGTCCAGCTCACTCGGGCACGGCATCCGTAACTGCGCCTCCCGATTCATCTCCAGCACCCATCGATCGTTGCCACCCACGATGAGCAGTGTCGGTGCGCGGACCGAGCCCAACCGCGAACCGGCCAGATCCGGACGACCGCCACGGGAGACGACCGCCGCGATCTCGGTGCCCGGTTCGGTCGCCGCCCACAGTGCCGCGCCCGCGCCGGTGCTCGCCCCGAAATATCCGGTCGGCAGGCCACCGAGCTCCGGCCGCGTCCGCAGCCAGTGCGTCACCTCGACCAGCCGGTGAGCGAGCAACTGGATGTCGAACACGCGGGCGCGGTCGCCTTCCTCCTCGACGGTCAGCAGATCCACCAGCATCGTCGCGAATCCCGCCTGGTTGAGGACCTCGGCGACGAACCGGTTGCGCGGACTGCGCCTGCCGCTGCCGCTGCCATGGGCGAAGGCGATCAACGCGGTGCGCTCCGGCGGCACAGCCAGCACCCCGGCCAGTCGGGTGGACTCCGACGGCACGATGACCTCTTCTGTCCGCGTCGGGGACGGGTGTGCGGACGGCATCGAACACCTCCTGTTATCCGGCGTACCCGATCGAGTCGGTCGCACGCAAGGGGGAAGGTCCTTCGTCCGCACAGTGGGCGTGGCGCCGTCAGCGGAACGTCGCGCCGAGGTACTCGGTCAGATCGTCGATCGAGGACGCCCACCCCGCGTAACCGAGGTATCCGTCGGGACGCACGACATACGCGGCTGCGCCGGTGGCACCGTAGGCCTTCGCGAAATCGGCGTCACGGTCGCGGACGACGGCAGCAGCGTATCGTCGACCCGCGCTCCGGGTGCGGCGAGCAGGTACACGTCCAGGTGCCGGTGCGCTCGGCGGCGCGCCGCTGCGGCAAGATCGGCCAGCGCCCCGATTTCGGTCCCGGCGCTGTCGTCGGCGTAGAGCAGGAGGGTGTGATCGGTCCGTCCGAACAGCGCGAACAGGCGGATCGGAAAGGTGACCGCGCCGCGGACCAACCCGGCGGCGTCGGGAGCGCGCAGTCCCGCCCGCAGACCCGGCCAGCGGTCGGCCGCGCGCGCCACGATCGGGCTGTCGCGGTAGTCGATCAGCAGTTGCGCCTCACGCCGGATGACGAAATCCAGGTCCGACTCCCCGGCCCCGATACCCTCCCGTGCACTGCGCACGGTGCGTCCGACCACTTCTTCGCCGACCGGCCTGCGCTCGGCGTCGTAGCTGACAGGCAGTTTCGGTGCACTGTCGCCGCTGACCGCCAGCGCGAGCTTCCACGCGAGATTGTGCGCGTCCTGAATGCCCGTGTTCATCCCCTGCGCGCCGGTGGGCGGATGAATATGCGCTGCGTCGCCTGCCACGAAAACCCGTCCGCGCGCGTAGGCATCGACGATGCGGTGACTGATCCGGAAGACCGACGACCACCGCAGTTTCGACGCGGTGACCGGCTCGGGAGCGAGGCGGTCGAGGACGGCTTGGATATGGTGCAACCGCGGCGTGGGGCCGCCTTCGAATCCGTGCACGAGTTGGTCGGGGTTGGGCGTTTCCGCCGTGGTGAGTTCGTCGGGGACCAGCATCGACACTCGGTACCGGCCGCGTCCCGGCAACGGTATGCACACCAGCAGGTCATCGGTGACGCCTTCGGTGCGGTGCGTCGAGCGGATGACGTAGCCGCGGGGCAGCGACCAGTCGAGTTCGACATCGCCGAGCATGTATTGCTCGGCGAACGCCGCTCCCCCGAAGGACAGACCCAGCCGCTTGCGGACGATGCTGTGCGCTCCGTCGCAGCCGATCAGGAACTGCGCGTCGACGGTGTGTTCGCCGTCGGCGTCGACGAGCACCGCGCGCACGCCGCTGTCGTCCTGCTCGAAGGTCGTCAGCCAGGTGGCGCGTTCGATCCGGGTGCCCGTCTCGGCCAATCGCTCCCGCAGGATTCGCTCGGTCACGTATTGCGGCAGCCCGATGAACCCGTAGGGGACGTCCGCGGGCAGCGTGAGTTCCGTCCTGGCCACCTCGGCGCCGTTCACGTACACCAGCTGGCCACGCAACTGGAGGGATGCGTCGAGCATCCGGCGCAGGACACCCAACCCTTCGAACACCTCGAGCGTTCGCGGTTGGATGCCCACGGCCTTCGCGTATCGGGGCGGCTCGGGCAGCGCGTCCACGATTCGGCAGGCGACACCGCGCCGGGCCAACTCGATTGCCGCGGTCAACCCGACCGGCCCAGCACCGGCAATGAGTACCTCTGTGCCGACCATGCGTTACCGCCTCGGACTGCGTACTCACACAGTGATTCGGGCGAGTCTACTCGGCCCCGCGGGGGTAGACGATCAGTCCGCGTCTTCGGATTCGGCGGACGGCTTCGACGTGACGACATTGATCCGCAACGGGAGGCGGAACAGGTTGCCCGATCGGTTGCGGACCCACTGGGTGACGGCGGCGACCGCCGAGCCCAGCGAAGTCACGCCCGCGAGCAGCGCCCACGGCGTGAGCGTCGCGGACGTGTAGGCGACCTGCCCGATACCGGGCACGACGAGTTTGCCGTTGCCGAACGCCCAGTTCATCAACGATCCGATCTGCCCGCCCAGATCCGTCTTGCGTCCGACCATCGCCTTCAGCTCGGGGCCCTTGCTGTTGATGTAGAGCACGGTGAACACCACGAACAGTGCGGCGACCAACGTGGCCAGCGTCGCCAGCCGATTCAGCGCCTCGATACGAAGGCGCAGGTTCACCACGATCGCGAAAAGCGCGATGACGATAGCGGCACAGGCGAGCAACGCCCAGAAGCCGGTGATCCGGGCGCCGGGAGGCGCCGATCGCGACCAGACGTTGAGGAACCGCGTGGTGATCTCCATCCGGCCGAACGCGTTGGTGCTGACCTTGCCATCGGCGCCCGCGGCGGTGAGCCATGGCTGGAACAGCAGCACGAGCGTCACCAGGCTTCCGACCGCGGCCCACACATAGCCCCAATATCCGCGCAGCGCGGCCAGAATTGCCTTCGCCGGCACGACGGCGCCGCTTCCCGCCCGGTCCTGCCGGGCAGACCGGTCGTCTCGCGTTTCGTCCGACTGCCAGGGCGTTGGCTGCACCATTACCTCAGTTTAGGGTCGCGGCACCGACCGAATTCGGGCCCAACTCACCAACAGTGGGAAGTCTCCATGCGGATGCGGCGGCGCGGCCCAACGGGCGGCCCCACCCCGCTACGAGGGCGTAACGATCACCGTTACCGAACGGCTCTCCCCCGCGCCGAACCAATCCACACAGCGCCTGCCGTGGCAACGCATCGGGCCGACGGCTATCACTCCACGACACGATCGGAGATAGCCAGGTCTCCATTGGGCAAAGGAGATTCGAACACATATCGAAGCACGTAATTCCGGTGATTGTGGGCAAAAAGAATCCGCCGGTAGGTTTTTCGCCCGGGTTGGCTGCCACTACCCCGTAAAAAGCGCCATCGGTGATCGTCCTGTTACGTAATGCCGGGGAACTTGACGTTTCCTTGCCTGGTGCTCACCGGACTATGGGTGAAGCATGAATCTCGTGAGTCAGAGTTAAGTTTCACTCGAGTCAAAGGATGCACAATGTCGACCAAAATCACGAAAATCGTCGCAGCGACCGCAATGGCCGTCTCCTTCGGCGTCATCGCGGCTCCCGCCGCTACCGCCGAAACGACGCCGTCCGGCGCCGCGACGCCGGTTTTCGGCTCGGTAGTCTTCTGCATACCGCTCGGCAGCGCCGTCTGGTGCATCTGAGAGCGCCTGTTGTGCGGCCCCGCCGCGTTCCGGCGGGGTCGCGCTTCTCGGCTGGAAGTCTTCTCCAGCTCCGATGATCGGCGGTGTGCGAGGCAGCCCGCCCAGTGTCACGCGAACCGACATGAGGAAGGCAGATCGTCGCAGTCGCCGCCGCACGTGGATCGACCGTCGCGGCGGCACTGTCGTCATCGGACCTCCTTTGTGCCACACCCGCGATCGCCGTGTCGTCCACTGAGGCGCGATGCGGGTGGCAAGCCTGGGCGACTCGGCGCCGCAAGCAGCTCTTGACTTCAGGTCGACCTCAACTCGCAAGCTGAGCGCAGCACGAGGAGAGGTGACCATGACAACGTTCGGAGCGAAGCAGAGCCGCGGCTACGACCAGCGGGCTTCCCGGCTGCTCGGGGGCCTGTACCGCCGGATCGCCGCGGACGTCGACGCAATCGCGCAATCGGGGGCGTGTGTGCTCGACGTGGGGACCGGGCCGGGGGAATTATTGGCGCAGTTGGGTTCTCGGCGGCCGGATCTGCGGCTGCACGGCGTCGACCTGTCGCCGCACATGATCGACCTCGCCGACGCGAAGCTGTCCGGCGGCGCGGTGGAACTGTCGGTCGGTGACGTGGCCGCGCTTCCCTACCCCGACGACAGCTTCGATCTGGTCGTTTCGAGCCTGAGCATGCACGAGTGGCCGGAGGTCGACCGCGCGATAGCCGAGCTGGCGCGGGTATCGCGACCCGGCGGCGCCGTGGCGATCTACGACTTCCGTTTCCTGCGCTCGGCGGCCGCGCTCAGCGCGTTGCGCCGTTCGTTCGAGGCGGCGACCGTGCGGCGGGAAGCGGTACGTCCGCGGCGTCAGCCCATCGGGCTGTACACGCGGCTCACCGCCCGCGCCGCCTAGAGTGCGGATATGGCGGGCGACGACATGCCGATCGGTGAACTCGCGGCGCGGTTCGGTCTGGCCACCCATGTGCTGCGGCACTGGGAGGATGCCGGATTGCTCGCGCCGCGGCGGGACGGGGCGGGCCGTCGCCGCTACCGCGACGGCGATGCGGAAACCGTGGCGATGATCCTGATCGGCAAGCAGGTGGGTTTGTCGCTGGAGGAACTCGCCACGCTCTTCGCCGAGGCGTCCGACCGCTCCGCTCGCCGCGACTTGCTGCGTGCCCACCGCGACCAGCTCGTCAGCCGGATCGCGCAGTCCACCGCGGCGCTGGAGACCATTACGCACGCTCTCGACTGCGCCGCCGCGGACTTCCGTGAGTGCCCGCACTTCCAGGCCAAGGTCGCCGACGCGCTCGCGCTGGTCACGAACCGGTCAAGGCCATGAGGTAAATCGTTATGGCGCATGGAATTCCGTCCTGACGGCGTAGTTTGCCGCCGTGCGGGCCCGGCGCGGTGAATCGGCGGCGACAGGGGGTGCTGCGCCGCTTTTCTGGGATTAGGATCGAGTCCTGCGAACTCGGACACAGCAGCCAGTAACACTTCGACTCGATAGAGGTGCCCCGTGAGCAGGACGATTCGAATTCCCGCGGTGGAACTCGCCGATCATGTCGGCGAATCCATCGTCGGGTACGGCACCCTCACCCAAGCAGGAGTGGTCCAGCCGGGCGGCGACCTCGTGGTCGCGGTCTTCGGCGTCGAGACCAACCGGCGCGAAAAGTCTTTCACGCCGGGTCAATTGGTCGAATTGGAGGTTACCGACTGACCGCGGCGGCCGAATTCGGATGCGCCGGCCGACCGATTCAGCCGATCAGCGCATTCATGATCGTCCCCGCGCTGGTGGCGATGACGCCGCCGAGCATTCCGCCCGCGACCATTTTCGCCGACGCGAGCGGACCGCCGTTCCATTTTTCCCAGGCGAATCTTCCACCCGCATAGGCGATCCCGGTGACTCCGGAGAGAATCACGAACCACGTGAAATACCGGAACAGCTGGAGAATTTTTTCCGAGTTCGGGGGGGCTTCGGGGACCGGGTCGTCCACCTGAGCCAGAAGAAATGCTTCGACTGCCGTATGGATCGTCATTGATCTGTCTCCGTCGCGTTTCCGCAGGACAAGTTATACGCAATCGCTATGACGTTCGAAGTATCGCGATCCCGGAGGCTCGCGTCAACCCCTCACCGGCCGAGGCCACCGCAACGCCGGTGTTCCCGCGCGCGAAGCCGTGTCGAACCGCCGTGGACGGGTAGTGCGTGCATGTGAGCTACGACGGTGACGGCACGGCGGACGGTGACCTCGACCCGGTAGCCGCGCGGGCGGTGATCGAACAAGCCAAAGGCGCGGTCATGCTGGTCTATGGCCTCGACGCCGACGAAGCGTTCGCCATCCTGCGCGTGCGGTCGCAGGAAACCAACACCAAATTGCGCGTTCTCGCCGCCAATGTGGCCGCCGAGCTACCGTCGGTCGGCATGCCCGCCCTGACCAGCGAACTGCGCAGCCGGGTCGACCGGCTGCTGTCGACCGCGCACGAGCACGGCCGTTGAGCGCCGCTGCGGCCTATCGCTTCTGGGCGACGGCGAAGACTCGCCGGAAGGGCAGCCAAGTGGTGCCGTCGGCGCGTCGAGGGTAGGCGTTGCGCAACAGTGGGGCGAGTTGCGCTGTGAATTCCCGCCACTGCGCGTCATCGAGGGCCCCGCGCACGGGCCGCAACGCCGTGCCGGCGACCCACTCGAGCACCGGATCTTCTCCGCTCAAGCGTTGCAGGTACGTCGTCTCCCAGGCATCGACCGCCCCACCCGCGGCGGCGAGCAGGTCGGCGTATCCGGCGGGATCGAGCACCGCCCTCGGCTCGAGGATGCCCGCTCGTCCGAGGCTGTCGCGCCAATCGTCGCGAGCGGCCACCTGGCGGATCGCCCGGTGCGAGGCCGCGTCGAAATTTCCGGGCACCTGCACGGCCAGAAACGCGCCCGTTGGAAGCTCTCGCATCCACCGAGCCAGCAAGTCCGGATGCCCGGGCACCCATTGGAGGACGGCGTTGCAGACCACGACATCGGTCTCCGCGCTCGGCCGCCATTCCTGTACCGCCCCGAGCGTCGCATCGATGCCACGATCTCGCGCGGCCGCGACCATCTCCGGCGACGAGTCGAGCGCTCGCACGATCGCGCCCGGCCAGCGCCGCGCGAGGACCGCCGTGAGATGCCCGGGACCGCAGCCCAGGTCCACCACCACCCGCGGTTCGGCCGCGGCGACCCGGCTCAGCAGGTCGAAGAACGGGCGGGACCGGTGATCGTCGAAGGCGAGGTACTGCTGAGGATCCCACATAGGCCACTCCGAGGCTCGCTACCAAACCGTACGTACGTACTGTACGCCTGCCTCGCGCTCAGAAGAAGGTCCCCGAGAACGGCAACGAGTCGGTGGCGAACAGCGCGTCCGCGTCCGCGACCGCACCGGGACGATGTTCGTCGACACGTCCCGCGAAAGCCAGTTCGCGCCATGTCGTTCCGCCCAGATAGACCGCCGCGAGATCGGAGATACTCGTGGTGAGATCCGGGTTCTCCCGAACTCGTCGCACGCCGTCGACAGCGATCCGGTAGCGGCCGGAGTTCGCCGTCAGGATCGGGTCCCGCACTTCCACCACGACCGCGGCGGCCTGGCGATAGGTGCGCCGCGCCAGCGCGTGCCCGACATCGACCAGGCGCAACCACGTCTCGTCCCTGGTCGACAGCACGCGCACCGCGCGTTCGTCGGTGAGCAGGTGGCGCAGCGGACTGTCCAGGGCGAGGAACGGGAACACGAACGTATCGACCAGGTCGATCGACATCAGCCCGCGGATCAGCCCGCGATACGCCGCGGGCGTCGTCGCGACGAAATCGTTGATCACCACCTGCTTTTCCGGCCGGGACAGCCAGCTCCTCGGATCGACCGGCTGGTAGCGGACGAACCCGTCCTCGGCGCCGGCCGGGCCGTGGACCAGGCAGTAGTTCGGCTCCGTGCTCAGCAATTCCTGCAACCGCCACCAGTATTCGGGCCGATCGACAGCGCCGGTCCAGGCGACGTCGGCCGTCGCGTAGATCTGCGGCAGCAGTTTCCACGCCGCGGCGCCGTCGATGAAACACACCGGACCGGACGCCGCCACCGTGTCACGCAGCCGGGCCCGACGGCGCTGCAACTCCACCCGCGCGAACGAGCTGGCGATGCCGTAGCCGAACCGTTCGTAGATCGCACCCTCCGACGCACGCAACGTGGCGACCGCTTCGCCGCGTTCGGCGATGTCGGCGAGCTGACGGTGCAGCAACGCGGTGAGCGCCCCGCGGCGGGTGTGGGTCGGCAGCACTCCGACGTGGGTGACCGCCGCGTGCGGCAGGCGCGCGCCGCCGGGAACGACCAGCCTGCTGGTGTACGACTCCGCGGTACCGATCAATTCGCCATCGATGTAGGCGCCGAGCGTGCGACCGGGCTCCGACAGCTCCGCGGTAGGGGTCAGCGGCGGCAAGCCCACCATGGCCGTGCGGAAAAGGGCGTTGGCGGAACGGATGTCGTCCTCGGCGAGGAGGGTCTGCACAGCGACGGTCACGACTCGATCCTGCCCGAGCCGCCATCGGGCGCTGACCTGCTGGCACGCCCCGGCGGAAAATCAGTCGGCATCACGGTTTCGTAACGGGCTGCGGTGGGTATTACATAGCAATGACGGATCACCGACCAACCCGCATCGCCGGTGTGGAACCGGGAACCGGCGCGCTAGCTTTGACCACGTGCCTTGCCTTTTCGATCGGCATCGCCGCGCTCACCCAATCGGCGTTCACCACGCTCGTGGCCTGTGTGAGCATCGTGGCGGGGCTCACACTCGTGCTGAACATCCTGCCGCGCAAGGCTTGACCGCGCGGACCTTGCCTCGCACGCCGAATCCTGGTGGCATCTACCCGGTATCGACGTCAATCGGGAGGCAGGCATGCTGTCGTTGCAGGAGATTTCGGATCGACTCGAGATCGAAGACCTGATGGTGCGGTATTCGCACGCGGTCGACACTCGACAGTGGGACCTGCTGGACGAGGTGTTCACCCCGGACGCGCACATCGACTACTCGGCTATGGGCGGATCGGTGGGCGATCTGGCGGCGACGAAGCAGTTCCTGGCCGCCGTCCTGCCCAACTTCCCGGCCTTCCAACACCTGATCAGCAACTCGTCCATCCGGGTCGACGGTGACACCGCCACCGGGCGGACGATGTGTCACAACCCGATGCTCGTGTCCGGCGGCGACGGACCGCCGACGATGATGCTGTGCGGTCTCTGGTACCACGACGCGTTCGTCCGCGTGGACGGACAGTGGCGGATCAAGCAGCGCGTCGAGGAGAAGAGCTTCCTCTTCGTCGCGCCGTCCGCTCCCGACATGGGCTGACGCGACGGAGACCGCCGCGGTTCCTCAGCGCGCCGACAGCGCTGAGGGCGGGGACTCGGACGCGGGGGCCGGTTCCTCGCGGGCGGGGCTCCCGTCGCACACGACCTTCCGCCTGCGGGCGACCAGGAACAGCACGACCAGCGCCACACTGAACCAGACGTAGGTGTTGCCGATGAAATGCTGCCAGGGTGTCCACGCGGTCTCCCGGTGCTCGCCGTCGGGCAGCCAGTTGTGCGGGCCGATGACGAATATCGCCGCGGTCACCACGAACGTCACCCACCACCCGATCGCCCGCCTGCCGGGCAGGCGGGACGCGTGACCGACCATGGCGAACAACGCGGGCGCGATCCACACCCAGTGGTGGGACCAAGAGATCGGCGAAACCAGCAGCGTGAAGACGGCGTTGAGGGACAGCGCGAGCGCGGGCAAGTCGGCGGCTCGGCGCATGGCGGTGACCACCAGCGCGAGCAGCAACGCGCCGAGGATCAACCAGATGATGGTGAACGCGGGCTCGGGCGTTTCGAAACGAGAGAACACCGCTTGAATCGACTGATTCGTGTGGAATGCCGAACCGCTCAGCCCGGACACGTTGCCCAGGCCGCCGAACCAATACTTGACGGACTCCTTCGGCAGAATCGCGAAGCCGAGCGCCGTGGCGGCCGCGCCGGTGACCGCGGCGGTCGCGGCCGCGCGGTAGTCCCGCCGGACCAGGAAGTAGAGCACGAACGCCGCGGGCGTCAGCTTGATCGCGGCGGCGACGCCGATCAGCATGCCCCGGGGCCAGCGCGACTTGTGGGTGAGGCAATCGGCGGCGACCAGGGCCATCAGCAACAGGTTGACCTGACCGAAGTCCAGCGTGGAGTGAATCGGCTCCAGCAGCAGCCCCAGCGGAGTGGCGCACGCGGTGGCCCAGACCGCCAGCCGGCGCTGCGACTCGTCCGGCCACACCCGCCGCGCCACCAGATAGAGCGTGAGGGCCAACGCGGCCACCGACGAGACGAAGAAGCTCAACGCGGCGACGTCCCAGGGCAGCATCGCGAAGGGGCCGAGCGCGAGCGCGGCGAAGGGCGGGTAGATGAACGGCAGACCCGCTCCGATGGTGGTCTGCGGCAATTGCCCGTACATGTCGGCGCCGTGCCGCATGGCGTCCACGCCGAGGCGATACACCTGCAGGTCGATGAACCCGCCGGTGATCTTGTGGAACGGCCAGACCGGTGTCAGCAGACAGAACGCGGAGAACGCGAGTGCGAGAACCGGCGCCGGGCGCAGCGCGCGCGCGAGTCGACGGTTCTGGGACATCGGCGTTCCGGCGGTGGCGGTGACACTACTCATCCGCGGCGACTATACCGACCCGGGTCCGCTCGTTCACCACATGGGAGGCAGATTCGCGACTGTCGCGTGAGGGTCGCGGAAACGGGTAAGCCGCCACCAGCACGAGGGGCAGAGGAGGTCGGCCGATGGTGACGAAGGCGCCCGGCGCCGCGATGTACGTCCCCGAGAACGCGGATCTGACGCGGCTGCGGCAAGCGGCCTGCGACTGTCACGGGTGCGATCTCTACCGCCATGCCACGCAGACGGTGTTCGGCGCGGGGCCCCAGGACGCGGACGTGGTACTGATCGGCGAGCAGCCCGGCGATCAGGAGGACGTGGCAGGCCATCCGTTCGTCGGTCCGGCGGGGCGGCTGCTCGACCGGGCGCTGGCGGAGGTCGGCATCGACCGCGACGCGGTCTACCTGACCAACGCGGTGAAACACTTCAAGTTCGTGGAGCGCGGCAAGCGGCGCATCCACAAGCAACCCGGCCGCACCGAGGTGGTCGCCTGCTCGGCATGGCTCGACGCCGAACTCGATCTGCTGCGTCCGCGGTTGGTGGTGTGCCTCGGCGCGATCGCGGCGCAGGCTGTGCTCGGCCCGATGTTCAAGGTCAGCGCACGCCGCGGCGAGGTCGTCGAAACGGCCGACTTCCGCGCGATCGCCACCGTGCACCCGTCGTCGGTGTTGCGCGCGCCCGACCGTACCGCCGCCTACGAAGCGTTCGTCGACGATCTGCGCATAGTGCGGGAACACCTCGGCAAGTCGGCGGCGGCGCGCTGATCACGCGGCCAGGACAGGAGTGAGTGGATGAGCACCGACGAGATCGACCCGGAACTGCTGGAACTGGCCGCCAAGGTGTTCGACTTCGCTCGGCGCGGAGACACCGCGAGGTTGGCCGCCTATGTGGACGCCGGCGTGCCGGTCGACCTCACCAATGACGCGGGCGACACCCTGCTCATGCTCGCCGCCTACCAAGGGCACGCCGATGCCGTGGCGGCGCTGCTGCAACGGTCGGCCGATCCGGACCGCGCCAACGACAAGGGCCAGACTCCTCTGGCCGGGGCGGTTTTCAAGGGCGAGAGCGAGATCGTGCGACAACTGGCAGCGGCGGGCGCCGACCCCGACGCGGGCACCCCGTCGGCCCGCGACGCCGCGGTCATGTTCGGCAAGACCGAGCTGCTGGAAATCTTCGGCTGAGCGGGCTACCCGCGCTTGCGCACAGCGGTGACGGCCTTGCGCGCTGCTACCAGAACGGGATCCCACACCGGGGAGAACGGCGGTGCGTAACCGAGATCGAGCATCGTCATCTGATCGACGGTCATCCGGGCGGTCAGCGCGACCGCGGCGATGTCGACGCGCTTGGCCGCGCCCTCCCGTCCCACGATCTGGGTGCCGAGCAAGCGTCCGGTGAGCCGCTCGGCGAGTATTTTCACCGTCATCGGCGCCGCGTCCGGGTAGTAGCCGGCGCGGCTGGTGGATTCGACCGCGACGGTCACGTATTGCAGGCCCGCTGCCCTGGCGTCCTTCTCCCGAAGACCGGTGCGGGCGACCTCGAGTTCGCAGACCTTGCTGACCGCGGTGCCCACGACGCCGGGAAAGACCGCGTATCCCCCGCCGATGTTCGCGCCGATGATCTGACCGTGCTTGTTGGCATGGGTGCCGAGCGGGATGTGGCGTTCCCGGCCCGAGACGAGGTCCAGCACCTCGACGCAATCGCCGCCCGCCCAGATGTTCTCGTGCCCGCGTACCCGCATGGCGACATCGGTCCGCAGCCCGCCGTACTCCCCCACCGGCAGACCGGCGGCGCGGGCCAGCTCGGTCTCCGGGCGCACGCCGATGCCGAGCACCACCACGTCGGCCGGGTATTCCGCGGTGTCGGTGACGACCGCGGCGATCCGGCCGTCGTCATCCGTCCGGAACTCGGACACCTCGGCGTCGCCGACCACCTTGACGCCCATTCCGCACATCGCGTCGCGCACCAGAGCCCCCATGTCGGGGTCGAGCGTGGACATGGGTTCCGAGCCGCGGTTGACCATCGTGACGTCGTAGCCACGCCGGATGAGGGCCTCGGCCATCTCCACGCCGATGTAACCGGCCCCGACCACGACGGCGCGGTTGCCGCGCGCCCGCTCCAGCGTGTCGAGCAGCGCCTGCCCGTCGTCGAGCGTCTGCACACCGTGCACACCGTTCGCGTCGATACCGGGCAGCCGCGGCCGGACGGGGCGGGCGCCGGTGGCGATGACGAGGTGGTCGTAGGACATCCATGCCGACGCGCCGGTTTCCCGGTCGCGATAGCGCACGCGAGCCTGCTCGGCATCGATCTCGGTGACCGCGGTGTGCAGCCGCAAGTCGATCTCGCGGGACCGATGTTCCTCGGGCGTGCGGGCGATCAGGGCATCCCGGTCGACGACGTGACCGCCGACCCAGTACGGAATGCCGCAGGCCGAGTAGGAGGTGAACCCGCCGCGTTCGAAGACCACGATCTCCAGCGCGTCGGCGTTCTTCATCCGGCGCGCCTGCGAGGCCGCCGACATTCCGGTCGCGTCACCGCCGATGACCACCAGTCGCTCGCTCATGGCTTCACGCTACGTTCGGCGTCCACCCGGCGGCCGCGTGGGCCACCGTTCCACGAATTTGCTGGTTGCGCTGCGGGTGACCGATCCGTACTTCACACTGATCTTCTGGCAAACGCGGTATGAGGGCAGCGTTTTGACCCGGGAGCACGACATGACCGAGATCCGACCCCCTTCCGACGACGAACGTCGGCTCGCCGAACTGGGCTACAAGCAGGAACTGGCCAGATCATGGTCGGGTTTCTCGAATTTCGCCATCAGCTTCACGATCGTGTCCATCCTGACCGGCGGATTGGCCAGTTACGGCATCGGTCTGGCGAACGGCGGCCCGATCACCATGGCCTGGGGGTGGCCGCTGGTCTCGCTCATGGTGTTGTTCGTCGGACTCGCCATGGCGGAATTGGCCTCCGCCTACCCGACCTCCGGCGGCTTGTACTGGTGGGCCGCCGAACTGGGCGGACCGGTGTGGGGCTGGTTCACCGGATGGTTCAACCTGATCGGGCAGATCGCCGTGACCGCGGCGATCGATTACGGCGCCGCCATCTTCACCACCGTGGTGTTGAACGTCGTCGGAATCGACATCGGCACCGACCGCACCGCGATTTTCTTGGTGTTCGCCGCCATCCTGGTCCTGCACGCCGTCTTGAACGTGATCGGCCCGCATCTGTCGGCGGTGATCAACAATGTGTCCGCGTGGTGGCACGTGGGTGGTGTGGCGATCTTCGTGGTCGTCCTCGGCTTCGGAGCGGAACACCACCAAAGTGCCCGATTCGTCTTCACCGAGACGGTGGACAACAGCGCGATCGGATTCGGCGGGGTCGCGTTCAGCTTCCTGCTCGGCCTGCTGCACGCGCAATACACTTTCACCGGCTACGACGCTTCCGCGCATATGTCGGAGGAAACACACGACGCGTCGCGGATGGCGGCCAAAGGGATCATCAACACGATCGTCGTGTCGGCGATCGCCGGATATCTGCTCATCATGGCGGTGACGTTCGCCATCCCGAATCTGGACGACGCGCTGGATCCCGCGAAGAACAGCGGCTATCCCGTGATCTACATCCTGGAGAACTCGCTGAACGGCTTCTGGTCGGGTTCGCTGCTGATCATCGCGGCGGTCGCGCAATTGTTCTGCGGATATGCCTCGGTGACTTCGGCTTCCCGCATGCTGTTCGCGTTCGCGCGGGACGGCGCGGTGCCGGGGTCGAGGTTCTGGTCGCGGCTTTCCACGCGCAAGGTACCGGTGCACGCGGTGCTGTTCATCTCGTTCTTCGCGTTCGTGCTGCTGATTCCGTCCATGCTGGTGCCCGCGGCGAACGCACCGACCGCCTACGCGGCGGCGACCTCGGTCGCGACCATCGGTCTCTACATCGCCTACGGCATTCCGATCCTGTTGCGGCAGCGGCACGGGAGCCGATTCCGCACCGGCCCATGGCGATTGGGCGCGTGGTATCGCCCGGTCGGAGTGGTCGCGTTGATCTGGATCGTGCTGATCAGCTTCCTGTTCATCCTGCCCACCGACGCCCGCGGCTATCCGTGGCACAGCGAATTCACCTGGAACACCGTGAACTACGCACCGATCACCCTGGTCGGCGTGGTGGGCGCGATCGGCATCTGGTGGCTGGCGTCGGCTCGGACCTGGTTCACCGGGCCGAAACGGACGGTGGACGAGCCGCCCGCCGACCAGCCTGAGCAGGAGGCGCCGGCCAACGCCTGAGGTACGACCGGTCCGGTCGCGGCTTCCCTGATCTGGCGTATCGAGTTTGTCGGCCTCGGTCGCTAGGGTGTGTCGGCATGGAAAGGACCGACCTGGTGCGTTTTTCGCCCGCCGGGAGAATTGTGTTCCCGGGCAATCCGTGGCCGGAAGGGCACGCGATCGAGGAGTTCGCGTGGACCGGCCGCATGGACCAGGCCGGCAGCCTGTGGTTCGATCTGCACCTGCGCTCCGCGGCGTACAACGCCGAACGCGACCCCGCTCACGGCGAGGAGGACGGCGAGGACTGGCTGTCGCCGATCGTGTGGCAGAACTATCACAGCTGCACGCTGTCGTCCACGTACTGGGGCGAGGACGACGCCACCGGCCTGCGCGCCGCGGCGCCGGGCCGGCCCTTTCGACTGAAATCCGAACATCCGCAGCGCCTCACGGTCGACCCGCTGCCCCTCGCGCACGCCGACGACGTCGGATACCTTGCGTTCAACATCTACCTGCTCGGGCACGACTCGGTCGCCGACCAGGAAGTGTCGTTCACCCGGCGATCCGACGGCAGGCACGACATCGACTGGCAGGGTCGAATCGCGCTGACCTACGCGGGTCAGGTCGAATTCCGGTACCGATTCCGGGCCCGGATATCCGGCGCCACCCTCGAATACATCCGTTTCCCGGCGGAAATCTCCGCCGATCGAGCGCTCCGCCAACTCGGCGCCGTGCTCGACGCGCCCGAGGAGTTCGAACTGGGCCTGGTCGACGGGCAGCCCGCGTGGGTGTCGAGAATGCCGGTCTAGCTTTTTCGGCGCCGGTTCACCGGTTGCCGGTATGGCCGGGCAGCACGCACACCGAATCCAAGCCGAGCACGTGGTTCAACCGGCCGAACGCCAGCCATGAGCCGATGCTCATGCTCAGTTCGACGACTTCGGCCTGACTGTAGCGGGCGAGCATCCGATGCCAGAACTCTTCCTCCAGGTTGTGATGGTCGGTGGCGTAACGCTCGGCGTATTCGGCGGCGAGCCGGGTGCGTTCGTCGAAAGCGTCGGTGGTGCGCCAGTTCGTGACGGCGTCGGCGAATTCGGGCTCGACCTTCACCCCGTCGCGTTCGGTGCGCCAGTCCATGCAGAACAGACAGCCGTTGATCTGGGCGATGCGCAGCCGGGCCGCCTCGAACTCACGCAGGCCGAGCGTGCTGTGCGAGTACACCGACAGCGAGAAATTCGAGGCGGCGACGCCGATGCCGGGGACCATCTCACCCCAGACGTAGCCGATCGGATCCTTGCCCTCGGGAACGTCGATGATCATGGGTGCTTCCTTCCGAGTTTGCCGACGGCGGGACGCAACGGGACATCCAGTGCGTCGTAGAGTCCGGGTTTCGCCGCCACCAGCCAGTCGATTGCGCCGACCAGCCGGCCGACGGCCGTGGCGTTCCCGCCCGCGGAGCGGTTGCCGTCTTCGTCGGTCGCCTCGACGGTCACTTCGATGCGCGGGTGCCCCTCGATGATCACCCGGTGCGCGCCCGCGCCGCCATCGGCCGGTACGGGCCAATCGGGCGCACACGTCGGATGGATGCGGGTGACGTGTTCGACGACCAGTCGCGGTTGCCCCGCGACGATGCCCTGCACTTCGAAACGCACGGCGCCCTGGGTGCCTGCCTCGAATTCACCCATGGACGTCGTGGTGACGGTGGCGTCGAGGGAGCGCCGATCCAGCGTCTCGCGGATCTCGTCGAGTTCGACACCGAGCGCCCGTGCCATCAGCCGGATCTGCCCGCCCCACACCATGGTCGGCACCGACGGCGCGAGCATCGGCGGCTGATAGTCCATCGGCTGCCCCATGCCGACCAGGTAGCGCACCGAGTCCGGCTGGTCGTAGGTGGAGTAGTCGAAGATCTCCTGGCAGCGGATCGTCTCCACCGTGCTCCCGAGCCCGCTGATCAGCAGCGGCAGTACGTCGTTGCCCCACCCGGGGTCGATACCGGAGACGAACAGCGATCCGCCGCTCTCCGCGATCGCCGCCAGTACCGGGTCGCGTACCTCCGGCGGTGCGTTGCGCGGATCGTAGAGGGCGTAGAGAGCCGGGGTGACGACCACCGCGCCCGCGCGCAGCGCTCGCACGATATCGGCGAGCGCGTCGTCCGGCCGGATGTCGCCGGAGGCCGCGTAGACCACCGCGTCCGGGCGTGCGCCGAGAACGGCGCCGACATCATCGCTCGCGGCGACGCCCAAGTCCCGATCCAGCCCGCCGAGTTCGCCCGCATCGCGGCCGACCTTCGCCGGATCGTGCACCAGCACCCCGGTCAAACGCAGCGCGGGGTGCGCGTCGACGGCCCGGATGGCCGCCCGGCCGACGTTGCCGGTTCCCCAGACCACCGTGGAGATCATCGATCGAGCGTAGCAAGCGCTTGGTCGGCTGTTCGGCGTTCCGGAAAAGCGCTCCGATCACCCTTAAGCGCCACAGGCACTCCGTCCGCCGGTTCCGGGAGCGACGGTCGCAGCGGACCCTTCGCCCATGGCAGCGCGGGACAGCGGCGTCGCCGATGCGATCCTTCTCCTCGCTTCGGATATCGACAACAGGGTCCGCACACGCGTGCGCCGCCCGATTCCGCGCCCGGCTCGCCACTACGCACCATTGGGAAATGGCGTGAACTACCCGGTAGCGTTGGGGCTCGGGGCATTACCTACCGCCAGGGATCGCGGCGCAGTTCCGGTTCGCGGCGAGTACGGTATATCCCGCTGCCCGGCGCGGGGGCGGCGGTCGGGATCGGGTGGAAAGGCAGGCGCGCGACAGTGAACGAGCGGTATTCGTCGTGGGCTGCCCGGAATACGCCCGAAGAGCTGCCGCTGGCCGCGCGTTACCAGAGCGCGGATCCGATCCGCTGGCACGGCAGCATGGTCTACCCGATGTACACCGAGCAAGTCGGCCCCGCGCCCACCACCATCGCCTTGACCATGATCTCCGCCGCACCGCCCGCAGGGCTGCGTGGGCTCGGCATGGGTCTGTCGGTCGTCGACGGCTATCTGGACCTGCACGGACGTTCACTCGCCGGAGTCGACGCGTGGAGCGACGCGTTGGCCGCGGGGGTCAGCTTCGCCGTCACGCCCACCGCGCCGGTGACCCTGGTGACACTGACCCCCGTCTGGGTGGACGAATTCGGCACGCAGAAGTCGTGGACGGGCAACTACGGCATCGTCGTCGAGCACCGGCCCAACGGTCGCGTCGTGCTGTGGTGCAGCATCGGCGAGGGACCACCGAACTTCGCGAACCTGGTCGTGGAACTGTCCACCGCTCCCACACCGGTCGCCCCGGAGCCTCCGGCTCCCGCCGCGCCCGCGACGGCTCCGATCGGCATGAATCCGCCCATTCCGCAGGCGATCTCGTCGGCGGGCCCGCCCACCGCGCCTACCATGCCCGTTCCGCGTATCGACGCCGCTACGGCCGCGAGCGCATCCGCGACGGCGGCCGAACGGCTCACCGGGGTTTCCTCGGCAGCCGTCGGTGGCGGTGCCGAGAAAACGACGGAAGCGACCCAGCCCCGCCGCGCAGGCAGTCTCTTCGTGAATCTGCAGTCGTCCCGCGCCACACGATCCACTGCGGAAACTCCACCTTCCGCTCCCGGCTCCCGAGCCCCGGACAGCGCGCAGCCGGCGTCGAGCTCGACCACCCAGTCGGCTGGGCCGCAGCCGGAGTCCGAAGTACCCGCCCGGAACCTCGCTCACCATCCGAGGATCGCGCACGAGAGAACGGCGGCGGACTCGTACGGAACCTTCGGACCTCCGGTCGCACATACACACCCGCCCGAGGACCCGGCACGCTCCCGCACCGGCCTGCTGCTCGGCAATACGCCACCCGCACCGAACGCTCCGCTACCCGCTCGCCCCGCGGCGGACGGCCCGAGCACCGAAGCCAGCCCGATCGTCGCGAATCCGTGGACCGCGCACCCATATCGCGCACTCGACCCCATCGGCACACACACCCAACCCCAAACAGACACCTCACCTCCCGGGTCCGGGCCCGTCCCCCAGGCGACTCGAGTCCCGCCCACCACCTCCCCCTCGGCAGACGGCCCACACTCCGGATCGAACCCGCGGGCCGCGAACCGTCCAACTGCGGCGGACCCCAGCGCACTCGACCCCAGCGGCACACACACCCAACCCCAAACAGGCACCTCACCTCCCGGGTCCGGGCCCGTCCCCCAGGCGACTCGAGTCCCGCCCACCACCTCCCCCTCGGCAGACGGTCCGCACTCCGGATCGAGCCCGCGGGTCGCGAACCGTCCAACTGCGGCGGACCCCAGCGCACTCGACCCCAGCGGCACACACACCCAACCCCAAACAGGCACCTCACCTCCCGGGTCCGGGCCCGTCCCCCAGGACACTCGAGTCCCGCCCACCACCTCCCCCTCGACGGACGGTCCGCACTCCGGATCGAGCCCGCGGGTCGCGAACCGTCCAACTGCGGCGGACCCCAGCGCACTCGACCCCAGCGGCACACACACCCAACCCCAAACAGGCACCTCACCTCCCGGGTCCGGGCCCGTCCCCCAGGACACTCGAGTCCCGCCCACCACCTCCCCCTCGACGGACGGTCCGCACTCCGGATCGAGCCCGCGGGTCGCGAACCGTCCGACGGCGGACCCATATCGCGCATTCGACCTCGCCGGCACGCACGCCCAGCCCCCGGCGCAGACTTCGCCTTCGAGTTCTGGCGCTGCAGAGCCGAATCACATCCAGCGAGAATCGAACTCACCGCTCGGCGGACAGGTGTCGCAAACGCCCCCGGCAGCGGAGAAACACGTCCGTGAGCTCGACCCGGTGGACACCAACAGCACCCCCCCGGCGAGCGTGCCGAGTGCCCGGGTTCCCGATACCGCGTCGGTGCCGAACGGAGTCCCGCAGCCCGGCGAACGGCCCGCTCCGGTCGACGCCCCGCCCCGGGCGGGCGAGTCCAGGCAGTCGGGCGACCCCGGGTATCGCGGTGCGCTCTACGACCTCGGCGTCGCGATGTACCGCCGCGGCGACGAAGAGCAGGCATGCGGACTGTGGGCGCAGGCCTCCGATGCCGGGCACGCCGGTGCCGCCTACGAACTCGGCAGGGTTCGGCTGCGGCGCGGCGATCCCGTCGGGGCCGAATCCTGGTGGCGCACCGCCGCCGACCGCCACGAGCCGCGCGCCATCGCCGAACTCGCCGATCTCCTCGACCAGCTCGGCAAGCACGCGGAGGCCAAGTCCTGGCGGGCCTACGCCGCCGAGCGGCAAGACCCGGACGTGGTCGGCCAGTCGACGCCGCGCTGAACTCCACGGTGCCGCATCCGGAAAAGAAGTGGCACACGGCTGGGTGACGGTCGTACGGTGCGGGACATGTGTGGCAGTCCCGGCATGAACGGAGCGTACGCGGTCGGCGCGCATTACCTCCGGCTGCGTACGGAGGCCTGGGCTCTGCCGGTGCACCGTACCGCTGCGATCTCCTGATCCGTTCGAGCGGAATCCGCGTCGGCGACCCGGCGACAACACGAAAGCGGCTCTCGCAGAACTTCCTCACCGACGCACGCGCCGCCCGGCTGATCGTGCACGCCTCCGGCGTCACCGCCGACGATCTCGTTCTCGAAGTCGGACCCGGTGACGGCATACTGACCAGGCAATTGCTGACCGTGAGCGGCCGGGTCCGCGCCTACGAGAAGGATCGGCGCTACGCGGCACTGCTGGGCCGCCGATACGCGGACGATCCGCGAATCCAGTCGTACCACAGCGATTTCCGCACGGTGCGCCCGCCTCGGGAGCCGTTCGCCGTCGTGGCCAACGTGCCGTTCGCCATCACCACCGACATCGTGCGCTGGTGCCTGGCCGCGGGCGGGCTCACCTCCGCGACCCTGCTCACCCAGCTCGAATTCGCTCGCAAGCATCCGGTGATTACGGCCGCTGGACCAAGCTCACCGTCGCCCACTGGCCGACGACGGCGATCGAACTGGGCGCGCGCGGCGGCAGGCACAGTTTCCATCCGGTTCCGCGAGTCGATGCCGCCGTCCTGCGGTTGCGCAACCGAGCCGCTGGTGCCGCGCGAGCAGCTCGGCGCTTACCGCAGGCTGGTCGAGTTGGGTTTCTCCGGAGTAGGGGGAAGCGTGGCCGCACCGGACCCGCTACAGGAACGTATCGGATACATTCATGCATCGAGACGTGGACAGGAGCAGCGTGACCAACTTCGGCGACTACCAGAACGAGATCTACTTCCAAGGGCTCGGCGGTGTGCTGCCCGATTTCCCGATGACGTACGCCGACCTGGAAGCCAAGGCCCGGGCGGCGCTGCCACCGGGGATCTGGTCGTACGTCGCGGGCGGAGCCGGCGACGAGCTCACCCAGCGTGCCAATGTGACGGCCTTCGAGAAACTGGGCCTGATCCCGCGCATGTTGCGCGCGAGCAAGACGCGCGACCTCTCGATCGAACTGTTCGGCATGACGCTGCCGACGCCGATCTTCCTTGCCCCGGTCGGCGTGATCGGGCTGTGCGCCCAGGACGGGCACGGCGACATCGCCACCGCCAAGGCCGCGGCGCGCACCGGCGTCCCGATGGTCGCCTCCACCCTCACCGTCGATCCGCTCGAGGCCGTGGCGGCGGAGTTCGGCGACACACCCGGGATGTTCCAGCTCTACACCCCCACCGATCGGGATCTCGCGCAGAGCCTGGTCCAGCGGGCGGAAGCGGCGGGATTCAAGGCCATCGTGGTCACTTTGGACACCTGGGTGCCAGGCTGGCGCCCGCGCGATCTGACGGTCTCCAACTTTCCTCAGCTGCGCGGCCACTGCCTGGCCAACTACTTCAGCGATCCGGTCTTCCGAGCCCTGCTGCCCAGCCCACCCGAACAGGATCCGAAAACCGCCATCCTCACCTGGATCTCGCTGTTCGGCAACGCGCTGACCTGGGACGACCTGGCGTGGCTGCGATCGCTAACCGACCTGCCGCTCGTCCTCAAGGGCATCTGCCATCCCGACGACGCACGGCGCGCCAAGGACGCGGGCGTCGACGGCATCTACTGCTCGAATCACGGCGGCAGACAAGCCAATGGCGGCATCCCCGCGATCGAGCATCTGCCGTTGGTGGTCGCGGCGGCCGACGGCCTGCCGGTGCTGTTCGACTCCGGCGTCCGCACCGGCGCCGACATCGTCAAAGCGCTGGCGCTCGGCGCCACGGCCGTCGGCATCGGACGCCCCTACCCCTACGGGCTCGCCCTCGGCGGTGTCGACGGCCTCGTGCACGTGGTGCGTTCGCTGCTCGCCGAGGCCGATCTGCTGATGGCGGTGGACGGCTACCCGACGATCGCCGACCTCGGTCCGGAAGCGATCCGGCGGCTCGCCTGAGCCACGCGAAAAACAGCGGACGTCAGGCGAAACGCCCCGCGCGTACGGCTCGCCCGACGACCAGGGCGGGCGGCACGCGCGGGGCGGCTCGAAATCAGGCCGACAGCGGTGTGAAGTCCCGGCTGCCGATGTAGCCCGGTCGCGGCGCGGGCGCGGCGAACGGGTCGACGAGCGTGTTGTGCACGCTGTTGAACACCACGAAGATGTTCGAGCGCGGGAACGGCGTGATGTTGTTCGACGACCCGTGCATCAGGTTGGAGTCGAACAACAGCGCCGAGCCCGCCCGGCCGGTGAACTGACTGATCCCGTACCGGTTCGCGAGCGCGGTGATGTCGTCGCTCGTCGGCACGCCGATCTCCTGCTCCTGCAACGACTCCCGGTAATGCTCGGCCGGAGTGCTGCCCAGGCACGGCACGAAGGTGTGGTGCGAGCCCGGCATCACCATGAGACTGCCGTTGATCGGATAGTTGTCGGTCAGCGCGATCGACAGGCTCACCGCTCGCGGCGCGGGCATGCCGTCCTCGGCGTGCCAGGTCTCGAAATCGGAGTGCCAGTAGAAACCGGTGCCGCGGAAACCGGGCATGTAGTTCACCCGGCTCTGGTGCACGTACACCGGCGACCCCAGCACCTGTTCGGCCAGCCGGAGCACCCGCGGCTGACGCACCAGTTCGGCGATCGCCTCGCTCAGCTTGTGCACCTCGAAGACCGAACGCACCCGGTTCGACGACTTCTCCACGATGACACGGTCGTCGTCGCGCAGCGCCGGATCGTTCGCCAGCCTGGTGATCTCCTCGCTGTACTCGCCCACTTCCGTGGGCGTGAGCAGCTGATCCAGGATCGCGAACCCATCGGCGTCGAACGAGGCCAGTTCCGGGCTCTCGACCTCCCCCCACACCGCGGGGTCGGCACGCTCCAAGTGCGGAGCGGGCGCGCCGAGACGGGTCGGGTAGCGATCGTAGCGAGCCGTCTCGGGCGGTGTTTCGGTGTGCTGCAGAACCATTGGTGTCCTCAACCTCCGATCGTCGCGGTGACCAGCGGATAGACGCCGTTGCTGTCGTGAACCTCCTGACCGGTGACCGGCGGGTTGAACACGCACATCATCCGCATCGTGGTGCGCACCTCCAGGCGGTGGCGTTCGTGTCCGTCGAGCAGGTACATCGAGCCGGGCGCGAGCTCGTAGGTGACGCCGTTGTCCAGATCGGTGAGCGTGCCCTCGCCTTCGACGAGCCACACGGCCTCCACGTGATTCAAATAGTGGAACTCGTGCACCGTCCCGGCGTCAATGGTGGTCTCGTGGAACGAGAAGCCGACGCCGTCGCCGCCCAGGACGATGCGCTTGCTGCGCCAGCCTCGGCCCGCGACGTCGCGCTCGGTACCGGTGATCTCCGCGGTGCTGCGCACGATCATGCGATCGCCCCCATCCCGCCGCACACCGCCTCGACGGCGCCGGTGAGGACGCCGAGCCCCTGGTCGAGTTCCTCGTCGGTGACCGTCAGCGGCGGCAGCAGCTTCACCACCTCGTCGGTCGAGCCGGAGGTCTCCACCAGCAGCCCGCGCTCGAAGGCGATCTGGCAGACCTTGCCCGCCTGTGAGGGATCGTCGAACACCACGCCTTGCACCAGTCCGCGTCCACGGGTCGAGACGCCGGGGAAGTGCGCGGCCAGCTCGGACAAGCTGCGCGCGATCTTCTCCCCCTTGGCCAGGGTCGCGGTCTGCAGGGCGTCGTCGGACCAGTAGTGGCGCAGCGCGGTCGTCGCGGTGACGAACGCGGGGTTGTTGCCGCGGAAGGTGCCGTTGTGCTCACCCGGCGACCACTCGTCCAGCTCCGGCTTGAACAGCACCAGTGCCATGGGCAGGCCGTAGCCGCCGATCGACTTCGACAACGTCACGATGTCGGGCGTGATGCCCGCGATCTCGAAGGAGAAGAACGGTCCGGTGCGGCCGCAGCCCATCTGCACGTCGTCGACGATCAACAGGATCTCCCGCTCCGTGCACAGCCCGGCGAGGTGGCGCAGCCACTCCGCGCGGGCGACGTTGACGCCGCCTTCGCCCTGCACCGTCTCCACGATCACCGCGGCCGGGCGGTCGAAGCCCGACGAGGTGTCGTCGAGCACCTTCTCCATCCACTGGAAGTCGGCGGTGGTGCCGTCGAAGTAGCCGTCGTAGGGCATGTGCGCGGCGTGCACCAAGGGCACACCGGCGCCCGCGCGCTTGGCGGCGTTGCCGGTGACCGACAGCGCGCCGAGGGTCATGCCGTGGAAGGCGTTGGTGAAACTGACGATGGTCTCGCGGCCGGTGACCTTACGCGCCAGCTTGAGCGCGGCCTCGACCGCGTTGGCGCCGGTCGGGCCGGGGAACTGGACCTTGTAGTCCAGGCCGCGCGGGGTGAAGAGCGTGTCGCGCAACGTCTCCAGCAGTTCGCGCTTGGCTCCGGTCGACATGTCGAGGCCGTGGGTGATGCCGTCGCTCGCGATGTAGTCCAGCAGCGAGCGCTTGAGCACATCGTTGTTGTGCCCATAGTTCAGGGCACCGGCGCCCGCGAAGAAGTCCAGGTAGTCCTTGCCTTCCTCGTCGCGCAACCAGCTGCCCTTCGCCGTGGTGAACACGGTGGGCCACGCGCGGCAGTAACCGCGCACGTTCGACTCCAGACTCTCGAAAACGGTGGTGTCCGCGTTGATCATCGGTGATCCTCCTCGGTGGTGCGGGCGGTCGGGGCGATGCGATACAGGTCTTCGGGTGCGTGGCTGTCGGGGAAGACGCCCGCGTCGAACAAGTGGCGCTTGGTCACCTCGGCGCCGCGCGCAGCGGCCACCGACGTGAACAGCGCGATGGAACCGGCGTTGTCCGGCGAGATGGTGGTTTCGAGCACTGAAACTCCCTGAGCCGCGACGCTGTTGAGCAACGTGTGGAGCAGCTCGGCACCGATGCCGCGGCCGCGCTGCGCGCGGTCCACCGCGATCTGCCAGACGAAGACGGTGTCGGGCGCCTGCGGACGGACGAATCCGATCACGTATCCGACGACGCGACCGTCGGATTCGGCGACCACCGAGGTTCCGGCGAAGTCCCGGCACCACATCAGGTACGCGTAGCTCGAATTGACGTCCAGCACCGCGGAATTCTTCGCGATGCGCCACATCGGGGCGCCGTCGCCCAAGCGGGGCGTGCGCAGGACCACGGCGGGTCCGGCGCTTCTCCGAGACGGGGTGGCCCCCAGAGCGGCCGCGGCGTTCCCGACGCGCGATCGCTCGATCTCCGCTGGGGACAGGGTTGGCGATGACATACAACTCCCTCGTCTGATCAGCAGTACTTATCCAGGCTTGCGAAGCGACTTTGAGGTGAACCTGTCGACTTCTTTACGGTCGTATTACGGATGGATGTCGCCGAGCCGGGGCAACCGCACGACGAATCGCGCGCCGCCGCCGGGACGGTCGGTGCAGTGCACCCCGCCACCGTGCGTGGCGACCGTCTCGGCGACCAGCGCCAATCCGATCCCCGTCCCGTCCGGCGAGCGGCGGCCGCTGCGGGCGGTGGCGAATCGTTCGAAGATCCGGTCGCGGTCCGCGGCGGGGACGCCGGGGCCCGCGTCGTCGACGGTGAGCACCGCGTCGGTGCCGTCGCGGTCGATGCCGACCGCGACCACACCGCCGCCGTGCCGGTCGGCGTTGTGCAGCAGGTTCGCCACCGCGCGCTCCAGTTCGACCTTGCGGCCGCGCACGGTGACGTCCTGGCGCACCGTGAGCAGCTCGCCCGGATAGCGACGGTCGCTCAGCGTGTGCACCAGCAGGTCGCGCACCGACAGCGGCTCGGCGTCGCCGTGATGCATACCCGCTTCCACCCGCGCCAGGGCGAGCAGATCGTCCAACAGTTTGCGCAGGTGCTCCACCTCGGCGGTGACCAGGCCGAGCGCCCGTTGCGAACGTTCCGGCAGATCCCCGCGGTGCCGGTTGAGCACATCGACGCTGGCCATCAGGGTGGTCAGGGGCGTGCGCAGCTCGTGGCTGACGTCACCGAAGAGCCGGTGTTCGCGCTCGATGCGCCGTTGCAGCGAGTCCACCATGGTGTTGAACGACTCGACGGTGATCGCCAGATCCTGGTCCCCGGTCGCGGGCAACCGCTGGTCGAGATCACCGGAGGCGATCCGCGCGGCGGTGCCCGCAAGCTGATGCAGCGGGGTCAGCACCCGCCTGCTCGCCCACCAGCCGACCGCCGCGCCGATCAGGGTGACCACGACGGCGCAGCAGATGAGCACGTTGCGCAGCAGATCGAGATCCGCGTTGAGATCTCCCGGCGATTCGCTGCCCGCGTGTGTTCGCTGCGCTTCCAGGTAGCCGCGGCTGATCACGAAGACCGAAACGACCAGTACCAGCGACATCAGCGCGGCGATCGTCGCGAAGACGGCGGTCACCCGGGCGCGAAGGCTCCAGGCGTTCGGATTCCAGCGTTCGGCGTCGGAGCAGCGTTCAGCGGCGCACATCGAGGCGATAGCCGAGTCCGCGCACCGTCACCACGATGCGCGGATCGGACGGATCCCGCTCGATCTTCGTGCGCAAGCGGCGCATGTGCACGTCCACGATGCGTTCGTCGCCGAAAAACCCACGGTCCCAAACCCGTTCGAGCAGCGCGGTGCGGCTGAGCACCCGGCCCGGCGTCTCGGCCAGCTCACACAGCAAACGGAATTCGGTGAGCGTCAGCCTGATCTCCTCGTCGCCGCGGCGCACCACCCCGCTGTCCTGCGCGAGGACCAGCGGAGCCGTGTCGTCTGCCTCGAGCACCATCTCCTGCGGCGTCTCCCGTTCGGCGGTCAGCCGGAAGCGGCGGCGCACCGCGCGCATACGAGCGGTGATCTCCTTGATTTCGAACGGCTTGGTCACGAAATCGTCGGCACCCGCCTCCAGGGCGGCCACCACGTCGTGGGTGTCGTCGCGAGCGCTGACCACGATGATCGGGACGTCATGGTCGCGGCGGATCTCCCGGATACACTCGAACCCGTCCATGCCGCCGAGCATCAGATCGACGATCATCACATCGGGAACACCGTTGCTGCGCAGATGAGTGAGCGCGTCTTCGGCTTCCTCCGCCTCGTCGACGTCGTATCCCTCGTCTTCCATAGCGAGCCGTAAGGCACCGCGGACCCGGTCGTCGTCTTCCACGATCATCAGGTTTGCGCTCAAGACCTTATCCCTTGCAGACATGCGGAAGCGCGTCACGATGCGGACAACCGCATCCCCATACCGACGCGACCTTCCGCTTTTCGAGCAACCTTTGCTCGGCTTCGAGTACCCCTGTGCCCGGCCGGTAAACGTCCGGCAGACCGATGTGGGGCCTCTTGGTTGTTCCATCGACGCTATACGCCCGCCCGACTCGGGCAGCACCGGGGCGGCAGAGGAACTCGCCTTCCGCGCACCGCGGCACGACGCGGAGAACGAGACCGACCGCGAAAAGTGCACGGTAACAGACCTTTTCGAACAAGCGATCACATCGGGCCGGGCCTGCGCGATCCGTAGGGTCGACAACAGATTTCGCGAGGCGATCGTGCCGTGCGTCACATTGCTTCCGATGCGCCGATCACGGGCGCACGACCGTGACCGGTCTCACGACTAATCCAGCGGCCGCCCGGCTATCGCGGCGGCTCCAAACGGTTGAAGTTGCTCGGCGGATCATCGGTGCCGCGCTCCACGTACCAGAAGCGAAGTCTCCTGGCATCGAAGGTGGCGAACCACTCTTCCCACCGCACCGGGCGCAGCACGGCGCCCCCATACCCGGGAAAGTCGAATCGCAACACCCCGAGCCGTCCGTCGTGCTCGCTGCCCGGCACTGTCGCGGGCCGGGCTCCGCGCTGGGCGGCCCAGCGGCGGATGACATCGTGGTTCCTGGTGACGGAGATCCCTCGGGACTGGATCGACGCCCCCGGCCCACCCGGTCCGAACCGCGGATTCCGGGTGCCTGGGCGGCGCTGGTCGGTCATGACGAGCTCCTCGAGCCATCGGCATCTGTTGTCCGGTTCCTGTCTAACTACCCGTTGGGCCTGTTACGCAAACTGGTCGGCCGAACCGTGGCTGCCGCGCGAACCGGTTGGCGCCGTGATCGGTGGGTAACCGGCCGATGATCGGCCGGACGAAGCGCGGTCGCCGCCGTAGCGCACGCCGATCACCCGAACGAGGAGGAGTTCGCATGTCCACCGACAGCGCGACACAGCCGGTCCCGCCCACGCCCGAGCCGGACCCCGTACCGCCCATCCCGGAACCGGATCCCGTACCGCCGATTCCCGAGCCGGACCCCATTCCGGAGCCCAATCCTGTTCCGCCGGAACCTGACCCGCATCCGCTGCCACCGGTGCCAGGCCCCGCGCCACGTCCGCCGGTACCAGGACCGGCGCCGACGCGCCCCGTGCCGGATCCCGGCCGCCCTTCGCCGGACCCCGGTCTGCCCGGGCCGTCGCCGGACCCGACTCCGCCGAATCCGGTGTAACGGGCCGACGTCAGTCCCGCAGCGCCTGCTCGCGCAGCGCGTTCAAGGTCCGGGAAAGAATGCGCGAAACGTGCATCTGGGAGACTCCGAGCCGCTCGGCGATCTGATTCTGCGTCAACGACTCGAAGAAACGCATGGTCAGCACCTGACGCTCACGCTCGGGAAGTTCGCCGAGCAGCGGTTCGACCGCCATCACGTCCTCGACCAGGTGATAGGAGGGCTCTTCGGCGCCGAGGCTGTCCAGTAGCGGCTGCGCGGTGTTCTCGGCGTCCTCACCGGCGGCCGCGTCGATGGACGACGACTGGTAGGCGTTGCCCGCGATCAGCGCTTGGGTCACCTCCACGAGCTCGACGTCCAGCTCGGCCGCGATCTCCCTGGCGCGTGGCATCCGGCCCAGTCGCTGGGACAGCGTTTCGACGGTCGGACCGATACTCAGCTGGATCTCCTTGGTCCGGCGGGGCACCCGCACCGCCCAGGTGTTGTCCCGGAAGTGCCGCCGGACCTCGCCCATGATCGTGGGCACGGCGAAGGACAGGAACGACGATCCGCGCGTGACATCGAAACGGTCCGCTGCCTGCACCAACCCCAGGCGGGCCACTTGCAGCAGGTCGTCGAAGTTCTCGCCGCGCCCGGCGAACTTGCGGGCGATGTGCTCGGCCAGCGGCAGGCATCGTTCGATCAGCTCCCGACGCATCGGCACACGTCGTGGATCGCCGGGATCCAGCGCGGCGATCTTCTCGAACAGCGGCTCGATGTTGTCGTAGGTATCCCCGCGCGACCTCGGCTCACCCGCCATTCGGCGCACCTCGCACCCAGCTGAAGTCGATCACTGTCGGATATCCGCCGAGCACACTGTCGTAGGAGCCCTGCGCGGCGGCGATCGAATCGGTCAGCGTGCGTACGATGTGCCAGCCGAGCCCGGCGTGCCCGAGCACCGACTCGGTGACCGCCACCGAGGAGACGTGCACGAACATCTTGCCGTCGTCATAGGTGAACTCGCAGTCGATCGTCGAGCCAACGGCGGCGTCGATGATGAGCGAGGTCGCCACCTCGTCGAGCGCGAGCCGGATATCGGTCACCTCGTCCAAGGCGAAGTCCGCGATAAGGGCGACTGTCTCGGCGAGCGCGCGGAGCATGGTCAACTGTTCCAGCCGAGCGGGCACCCGTACACCGACTGTCGTCGTGTCGGTCGAGGATCGGGAAGTCGACTCCCCCATTTGCCCATCACCACCTTGTCCTCACAGCCACTCCACTGCGGCCTGCATACCGCCGCCGAGTTCTCCTTCTCAGCCACCGGAACACCGCGGACGCCACGGACTGTGGAGCGGAATATCGCCGCGTTCCTCGTCCGGGACGTACCCGCCGGGATGGGATCGAAACGCCGGTCAGTCGCCGTCGATGCGCTCGTGGGCGGTGAGCAGCAGATGATCGAATTCGGTGCGCAGGCCAACCGTGACGCCGGCCAGCCCGGGCAGATCGGCGACCAGCCGCGCGGCCAGTTTGCGCAGTTTGACGTTGGTCTCCTGCGATCGCCAGCTCAGCACACGGAACGCCTGCTCGGGGCCGACGCCGTAGATCAGCATGAGCGCGCCCTTCGCCTGCTCGATCACCGCTCGGGCGGCGTACAACTCGGGCAGGGCGTCGTCCAGCGTCTCCTGCCGGTGCTCCTCGAGGGTGTCGGTGACGTCGATGTAGTAGCCGGAGGTGCCCACCACCAGCCCCGAGTCGTCGATCATCCGGTCGGCGACCAGGACCACGTGGTGGACCGCGCCGGCGGTGTCGATGATGCGATGGCGACTGGAGAACGGTTCCGCGTCGGCGATCGACCGCGCCAAGGCGCTGGCCACCGCTTCGCGATCGTCCGGGTGCTTGTGCTTCAGCAACAACTCCGTGGTCGGCGTCACCGTCCCCACCGCGTAACCGTGCATCGACGCGACCTCGTCCGACCATTCCCAACGCTGGTCGGCGAACCAGAAACGGAAACTGCCGACACTTTGCGGCCTTCCGGTACCGATCACCTGGTCCAGCGCGAGGGCATTCTCGGGCTGGACCGACCTGCTTTCACTCACCGCTGAAGTATCCGATGCCGACGCGTCCGGTGTGACCGGATCGGGAGCGGTCACACCGGCGAGCACCGGTCTCGGGCGACAGTCTTCGGCTCAGGCGTCCAAAGCTGTGCGCATGGACTGGTAGCGGGGGAACAACGACCGCACGCCGGTCACCTCGAGTGCCCGCTCGACTCCCGGTCCGCCCACGACGATGCGCAGGTCCGGACGACCCAACCCCTCTCTGCGCAGCGCACCGAGCCGCACGGCCGCGCGCAGACTCAAGAACCTCGCCGCTCGCAGATCGATCACGACGGCATCGCACGGTGACTGCAACGCACGCTCGACCGTCTCGAAGAACTCGGCCGACACGGCGGCGTCCAACTCGCCTTCGACCCGGACCACCACGCATTCGCGACGGCGGTCCACCCGCTGTGCCCACAACCGGTTGTCCCGACGACGTCCCGGTCCCGAACCATTGAGATGCACGCCCTCGGCGTGGTCCCGTAGCAGAGAAATGGCAGACAAGTCGAACCTCCCGTGTAGGGGGTATCCAGTCCTCCGCGACGGCCGGAGAGGGCAGCGCGCGAATCGGTTGCCGTGCCGTCCCATCGACCGGCTGCGCCGAATGCGTCGAACCGGGGTCGGCTGTGATCTCAACCTCCCTACAGTGTGGCACGGCCGACCCCTTCCCGACAGCGTTCGGTAGGAGAACGTGACCCGACGCCGGAGGGCCCGCGGCCGGTACGAACCGACCGGTCGGCCGGGAATGTGGCCGCTGACGTGGGGTTTCATCGGGCCGACCGCGGGCATATACCGAACATATTCCCGAACGTCACGCGATGCCGGTCGTAGGGCAACCGCGCGTATCCGCGCGTCCGGATGCCGCCCGCGACGAGAACGGAGCACCCGGTGAAGATTGCCATGGTTTCCGAAGATGCCAGCCCGCTCGCCGAAGGCAGCCCCGCCGACGGGGGCGGCCGCGGCGCCTATGTAGCGGAGTTGTCGGCCGCCTATGCCCGCCGGGGCCACGACGTGACGGTTTATACCCGACGTATCCGTCCGCACGCCCCGGCCGAGTTGCTCGCCGACGGCGGCTATCGCGTGGTGCACGTCGCGGCCGGACCGCCCAACCCCTTGCCGAGCGACCGCACCCTGCCCTACCTCGGTGACTTCGGCACCGTGCTGCGACGGCACTGGGGCGCCGATCGGCCCGACATCGTGCACGCGCACTACTGGAAGTCCGGGCTCGCCGCCGAACTGGCCTCCCGCGCCCACGGCATCCCGGTGGTGCTGACCTTCCACGGGCTCGGCACCGTGCAGCGGCGCTGCGAAGGTCTCGCCGACCCGAGCCCACGCTCGCGGATCCGCTTCGAGCGGCTCATCGCGACGCGGGCGGCGCACGTGGTGGCGACCTGCTCCGACGAGGTCGGGGAGCTGGCCAGGATGGGCGTGCCGCGCTTCCGTACCTCGATCGTGCCGCACGGGGTCGACCTCACGAGGTTCACCCCGGAGGGCGCGGTCGCCGATCGGCACGCCACGCACCGGCTGCTCGCGGCCGGAGAGTTGGTGCGCCGCAGCGGATTCGACCCCCTTATCGGAGCGCTGGCGGAGCTGCCGGACACCGAGCTGGTGATCGTCGGCGGCCCCGCCGCCGACGACGAGGACGACGCCGAAGGCCGCAGGCTGCGCCGCATCGCATCGGATCATGGTGTGCGAGAACGGCTTCGATTGACCGGACCGGTCACGCGGCCCACCATGCCCCGGCTGTACCGCTCCGCCGACGTCGTGCTCTGCACGCCCTGGTACGAGCCGTTCGGCCGGGTGGCGCTGGAGGCTATGGCCTGTGGGAAGCCGGTGATCGCCACGGCTGTCGGCGGCCTGCTGGATACCGTGGTCGACGGCGTCACGGGACGATTCGTCGCTCCGCCCGAACCCGCTGCCATCGTGCGGGCGGTGCGCCCGCTCCTGGCGGACTCGACGTTGCGCGAAACCTGGGGCGCGGCAGCCTATCAGCGGGCCGCGAGCCGCAATTCCTGGGATCGGGTCGCGGTCGAGACGCTCAGCGCCTACCACCGCGGCGCACCCGCTCACGCGGGCGAGGTCGTCTCCTGGGCGCGGTGAATCAGTAGTGCTCGGCGCGGACGTCCTCGGACGCGCTGCGCCAGCGCCACGGGGCGACGAGCCATGTCGACACGAACAACGCGACGGCGGCGATACCGGTCACCACCGCCGCTGCCGTGCCCGTCACATAGTCGACCACGAGAACCACCGCGCCGATCAACGCGAGACCCAGCAGTGCGACGCCGGCCATCGCGCACCGGTGCGCCGCCCAGACGACATTGCCCAGCCGGTGCCTGCGGAACAGGATCCGATGCCAGGACACCGGTGCGATCAGAAACACCGTCGCCCCCAGCACAGCAGCCAAAGTGGCGAGGTACAGCGCTCGCAAGCCCGGCGCCAGCGTGCCGAACGACGCCTGGAACGGCAGCACCAGCAACGCCCCGAACAGGAATTGCACACCGGTCTGGACGACGCGCAACTCTTGGATCAGGCTCGCCCAGTTCCGGTCCAGTCGTTCCAGCTCGGTCTCGCCGCGCGCACGGCGGGCCCAGTCGTCGTCCTCACCCTCGGGCACGCGCGGCCTCCCGGCGGTTGCGTTTCTTGATCGCCTCGACGAGTTCGTCCTTGCTCATCCGCGAGCGCCCGGTGACGTCGAGTCGCCGGGCGACCTCCAGCAGGTGTTGTTTCGACGCGTTGGCATCGACGCCTTCGGCCGTCTCGCCTCGCGCGTCCGGCCCGTGTTGCCTGGCGCGTTCGTCCGAGGGACCGCGGTGCGCCTTGGGCTCCCAGTGGTCGCCGACTTTCTCGTAGCTGTGCTTCAGCGCGGCATAGGCGACGCGGTGGGCGCGCTGTTCGTTCCCGTCGTACTGCTCCAGCGCGGCGTCGTGCGCCTCGGCGAAGGTGCGCTGCGCCTTCTCCTCCGACCGCTTCAGCGTGCTCGGCAACTCGGACTTCTTCACATCGCCGCGCGCTGTCGTCTTGGGCATGTGTCGCTCCTTCCCTGCTCGCGAGGTTGGTCCGAAGTGGTCCGAAAGCCCGGTGCCGGGCCGCATCGGGCCCTCCGGATATCCGGACGCATACCCGGTGAAACGTCGATTAACCCGGTGTCCGCCGGGTACCACCGCTGCATGGCCGTTACCACCGATCAGCTGCTGCATGCGCTCACCCGCACGGTGAACGCCTTGGCGGCGACAGACATCCGATTCGCGGTGGCGGGCGGCTGCGCGGTCTACGCCCGTGGCGGCCCCACCTCCCAGCACGACGTGGACATCTTCGTCAAACCGGCCGACAGCGGGCGGGCGATCCAAACGCTGGCCCGTGCGGGGCTGCGGGTGTGCGACCCGCCGGAGAACTGGCTACGCAAGGTCTACGCCGACGACATCCTGGTGGACGTCATTCACCGCCCGAACGATCGCGAGGTGACCGACGAACTGCTCGACCGGGCCACCGAGATGCGGATCGGGCCCGCCAAGGCCCCGGTGATCAGCGGTACCGACCTGATGATCGACAAGATGCTCGTCTTCGACGCGCACCGCCTTGATCTCAGCCCGATTCTGCATATCGCGCGCGACCTGCGCGAACAGGTCGACTGGGAGGTGGTGCGCGAGCAGACCAAGGCCTCGCCCTACGCGCGGGCCTTCCTGGGCCTGCTGGACGATCTCGGCATCACCCGCACCGGAAAGGTGGAGTAGATGGAGCAGCCGCAATACCTGGTCGCACGATTGCGCCGGGCGCTGGCCGAGGATCCCCGCACCGCCGAACTCGGTGTGCAGGTGACCATTCGCGGCGACGTCGTGGTGCTGTGCGGCGAGGTGAGCAGCGAGAACTGCAAACAGCAGATGGAAACCGTCGTGCGCGAACAGCTTCCGCACGCTCGGATCCACAACGACGTCCATGTCACCCGTCCCACGGCGCCCGTCGAAACCGAGACGCTGGAGCCGGACGGATCCGAAAGGAGTTGAGCGGCATGCGGATAGCCGCGGTCGGTGACGTACATCTCGGCGTGGATTCGCGCGGGCAATGGCGGGAGGCACTGGACGGACTGTCCGCGCGAGCGGATGTGCTCCTGCTGGCGGGCGACCTGACGCGCCACGGCGCCGTCGACGAAGGCCGGGTGGTCGCGGAGGAGTTCGCCGACCTGGGCGTGCCCGTCGTCGCCGTCCTGGGCAACCACGACTATCACAGCGACGCCGATCAGGAGATCAGCGCCGTGCTGGCCGACCACGGCATCACGGTGCTGGAAGGCACTTCGGTGACGTTGCACCTCGACGGGAGCACGCTCGGGGTCGCGGGCACGAAAGGCTTCGGCGGCGGCTTCGCGGGCAAGTGCGCAAGCGTCTTCGGTGAACCACTGATGCGTGAATTCGCCGGGCACACCGTGGACGTGGCCGCCGCACTCGGCGATGCGCTGGCGAATCTGCACACCGACGTCACCGTCGCGCTCACGCACTACTCCCCGATCAGCGACACCCTGCACGGCGAGCCGAGGGAGATCTATCCGTTCCTCGGCTCCTACCTGCTCGGCGAGGCGATCGATGAACACGGCGCCGACCTGGCGTTGCACGGTCATGCGCACGCGGGCACCGAGCGCGGCACCACTCCGGGCGGCATCCGGGTGCGCAATGTCGCCCAGCCGGTGATCCGAGCGGCGTACGCGGTCTACGACATGCACCCGGCCGCGGTCTGAGTAGGGCCGGACTCAGAAGTCGGTCGAGATCGCCTCCACGGTGCTGCCCGACTGGGTGTTCTCGACGGTGGTGGCCACGTCGGCCTGCGCGATGATTCCGACCAGCTTGCCTTTCTCCAGTACCGGCACGCGGCGCACCTGATGCTGCGACATCACCGACATCACCTTGCGTACGTCGTCGTCGGCTTCGACGGTGACCAATTCCTCGCCCCCGAGTTCGCCCGCGTCGACGCCGAGCGGGTCCTTACGCTGGGCGATCACCTTTACGACGATGTCGCGATCGGTGAGCATTCCTTTCAGCTTGTCGTCCTCACCGCAGATGGGTAAGGCGCCGACGTTCAACTCCGCCATGCGCTGCGCGGCCGCAACCACCGTGTCGCTGGAGCGGACACACTCCACGTTCGGGGTCATGATGTCCCGTGCTGTTGTCATCGGGATCCTCCTGAATCTTCTCGCGGGTAGGAGCGGCCCGGAACAGGGTCGCTCGCTGACGTCCTACCCCCGTTTCGGATCCCTTAACGCGGGCATCCGACCGGTATGGCCGCCCAGGACGGCCCGCTCGCAACGGCGCGGGCCTCGGGAGGCCCGCGCACCGAAATCGTTGCCGCTCAGCAGAAAGGACATCCGATGCTGCCAGCACCGAACGAGCCGACCGCGGGATCCGGCGGCGCCGGAGAGCAGCACGTGGCCCGGACCCACGCGTTTCCGGACGACACCCGCACCATTCGGACACACGCCGGAGAATCCATCGAGGACGCCCGGAACTGGCCGGGCATCATCCTGGTCGCGGTGGGCATCGTGGCCATGGCCCTGACGCTCACCGCCGCCGGGTACGGATTCGCGGGGTGGGCGGTGGTGGCGGGGGTCGTCAGCGGCGTCTGCATCATCGCGGGCGTCTTGGTGATCGTCGCCGAGCACCGCCGGATCAAGGCGCGAGAAGGCAGGCGGCTGCGGGACGCCGCCGGTCACTGATCCTCGCCCGATCGCGTGCCGCCCGCGGGGATGCGGCTTCGAACTCCAGGAGAAGGAATGACACACCAGCCCAATCGGCCTTTGGGCCGCTTCGCCCTGCTCATCGGCGCTGTGGCGGCGGGAGCGGCGCTCACGGCATGTTCGGTCGACGGCGGCGATCCGGCCGCGGATACGCCCCAGCCCGCGACCGTCTCGATCACCATGCCGGGGCCGAGCAGCCCCCAGGTGCCGAACACTGACCAGATCACGGCGGAAGCGGCGAAGCAGCTGTGCGACATGATGGGCGCGGACATCGACACCTGGCGTGGCCAGAGCGCCACGGTGGCCAAAGTGACGTTCAACGGCACCGTGCACAACTGGGCGGCCCGTAACGGCGGGCTCAACGACGTCGTCGTCACCCACCGCGACACGGTCGACGCCGTCACTACGCAGACCTGCCCCGACGTGCGCGAACAGGCGGTGCAGGCGCTCGGCGTACCGGACCTGGCCTCGGCGCTGGCGGGGTTCGGCCGATGAGCGCCGCGCGCCGGATGGGCGTCGCCGTCCTTGCCGCGCTGGCGGTGTGCGCGGCGGGGTGCGGCAACGAGCCGGAGAAGATCGTGAACAAGGGCGGTGACACACCGTGCAACGAATACGTCGCCCAGGATCCCGACAAGCAGCGCGTCACCACCGAGAAGTTCCTCGAAGAGGAGCGCGAGGGTCACGAGACGCCCGACGCCAGAACCGTCGACGCGGCGATCACGGCGATCAAGTTGATGTGCGCGGCGCAGGCCAATCCGGACACCCCGATCCGCAAGGCCGACCTCACCGGCGTCTTCGTGCCGAAATGAGCGTCTTGCTCGCGTTGCGCGCGCACGGGTTGCGGGAGCTGCTGACCGCGGTTCCCGCCCTGCGCGCGTTGCACGACGCCCGCCCGCGACACCGGCTCGTACTGGCTGCGCCGGGATGGCTGCGCCCGGTGGTGGAACTGGCCGCGTGCGTCGACGAACTCCACGCGACGCCGATGGCGGCCGGATTGCGCTGGAACGCCGCGGCGCCGACCTTCGCGGTCAATCTGAACGACTGCGGGGCCGAGAGCATACGCGCGCTGCTCGCGACCGATCCGGAACGGATGATCACCCACCGCCACAAGGACTTTCCGCAGGTGCCGGGTCCGCTGTACGAGCCAGGCCTGCCCGACACCGTGCGGTGGTGCCGGCTACTGGATTGGGCGGGCATCCCGGCCGATTCGGCCCGACTGGACATCACGCCACCACCGGAGTGCACCGGAGAGCGGCGCTCCATCGTCGTCTATCCGGGTGGAGCCCCGGCGCGTCGCTGGCCCGCCGACCGTTTCGCGACGGTGGCCGCCGGCCTGCGCGAGTGGGGATGTCCGGTACGTATCGTCGGCAGTGCCGCGGACCGTCCGCTCGCCCTCAGCGTCGCGGCCCAGGCGGGCTTGCCCGAAAACGACGTCCTGGCAGGCGAACTCACGCTGCGTCAACTCGCCGCGACGGTGGCCGACGCGTCCCTCGTGCTCAGCGGCGACACCGGCGTCGGGCATCTGGCCACGGCGTTCGGCACACCGTCGGTGCTGATCTTCGGTCCCGACTCGCCCGCGGTCTGGGGGCCGCCACCGGAACGGGCGGCGCATGTCGCGTTGTGGGCCGGGCACCCCGGCGACCCGCGGGCGGACACACCCGCGCCCGGATTGGCGATGATCAGCGCCGCCGAGGTGCTCGCCGCCGCCGATCGGCAGCTCAGCGGCCACGTGCGAGTATGAGAAGGAATCCGCACGGGCGTTTCGCCCCGTCGAGACCGGCTATCTCGGGCATATGACGTCCCTATGGTTGCACGGCGCGCAGGTTCCGGCGCGGTTGCGGTTGACGCCGGGATCGCGCTTCGACACGGTGGTGATCGGCGGCGGGCTCACCGGACTGGTGACCGCCCTGCTGCTGGTCGAGAACGGCGTGGAAGTGGCCGTGGTCGAAGGAAGACGCGTCGGTGCGGGCACCACCGGGGCCACCACGGGTAAGGTCAGCCTGCTGCAGGGGACGCGTGCGCAGCAGATCGCCCGGCACCATTCCGACAACGTCCTGCGCGACTATGTGGCGGCCAATCGCGAAGGGCAGGAATGGCTCTTGGAGTACTGTGCCGCGCACGGCGTGACCGTCGAGCGGGCAGCAGCCTTGACCTACGCGCAGAACGACGACGAAATGTCGGCCGTGCGAGCGGAATACGCCGCGACGCAGAAGGCGGGCCTGCCCACCGAGCTGTTACGCGAGCTGGACGTCGACTTTCCCGCGCGCGGCGCGGTGCGCTTGGCCGATCAGGCCCAACTCGATCCGATGGCCCTGTTGGCCGCGCTCGCGGCCGACGTGGAGTCACACGGCGCGCCGATCTACGAATCCACCCTCGTGCGCGGCGTACATCACGGTGGCGGCGGTGATCTCGTCGTCTCCACCGAACACGGCGACCTCGGCGCGGGCCGGGTGGTGCTGGCCACGGGGACGCCCATCCTCGATCGTGGCGGATTCTTCGCCCGCCTCACTCCGCAACGCTCCTATCTGACGGCCTTCCGCCTGGACCGACCGGCTCCGCGCGATATGTACATCAGCGCGGGCAGCCCGACTCGCTCCCTGCGCCGCGCGCAGGGACCGGACGGCGAGCTTCTGCTGGTCGGCGGCAACGGTCATGTCGTCGGCCGCGGCGGATCGACCCGGGAGAAAGTGGAGGATCTGGTGAACTGGGCGCACACCTGGTTCCCGGGCGCCGAGCTGACGCACCGCTGGTCGGCTCAGGACTACTCCCCCATCGGAGAGCTTCCCTATGTGGGTCCGTTGCTACCGGGGCAGAACGACATTCAGCTGGCCACCGGCTACGCCAAGTGGGGTTTGACCAACGGGGTCGCCGCGGCGATCGCGCTGGCCGGACGCTTCACCGGGTCGGCACCTCGATGGGCGGGCGCGCTGGCGAGCTGGCGTCCGGACGAGCTCAAGGCACTGCCCGCGGCGACGAAGATCAACGGCGCCGTGGCACAGAAACTCTCCGCGGGCTGGCTGCGGGTCGCGACCCACCACGACGGCGACGCTCCAGCCGAAGACTGCGGCATGGTCCTGCGCGAGGGCCTGCACCCGACGGCGGTGTGCACGGTGGACGGCGTCACCAACCGGGTCTCGGCGGTGTGCCCGCATCTCTACGGCATCGTCGACTGGAACGACGCCGAACGCACTTGGGACTGTCCGCTGCACGGCTCGCGTTTCGCCGCGGACGGCACGCTGCTCGAGGGCCCGGCCACCAGCTCGCTCACTCCCCTGCACGAGCCGCGCGACACCCGGTGAACCGGCGACGGGCTGCTCAGTCCGTCAGCGGCCTGGCATCGGCGAGGATTCGATCGACCGTCTGCTCGACCGTGAGATCCGACGTGTCCAGCCAGAGCCCGATCCGAGGAGTGGTCTCGCGCAACACCCTGTCCAGCCCCGCGACGGTGAATTCGTCGTAGGCGTCTTTTCCGCGTCCGGCCTCACGCGCCAAGACCACTTCGGTGCGCGGCGCGAGCACGACGACATACAGCGGTCGCGTGACGATCAGATCCGCCGTCCAGGGCAGGAATTCACCGAGGAAGACATCCTGCAGCACAGCCGTGAACCCGGCATCGGCATAGGAGTCGGCCGTCGCCGCGGCCAGGCTGTGCCGTAGCCGCAACTGGGCCAGCGCCTCGGGCGAGGGGTCCGCGGTCATCTCGGCACGCCCGTTCACCGCGAACCGGCGGAAGGCGTCCCCGCGCACGTGCGCCGAGCGCGGCAGCCGCTCGGCCAGCGCCTGGGCGACGGTGGATTTGCCCGCGGCCTGGATGCCGGTGATCAGATAGACAGCCGATGCCATGACGACGATCATGGCGCGCCCCGCCACGACCGGCTACGGCGACCCCGCCGCGCTCAGTTCGCCCGAGCGCCTGCCTTCTGCTCGACATAGCGGTTCATCGCCCAATTCAATCCGCGCATCGCGGCGTTGTACGCGGGCGGGAAATACCGCTGTGCCCAGAAGCCCACGCGAATGTCGGGCGAGGTGAACACGAGGTAGCGGTTGCGCTCGACACCACGCACGATCGAGCGCGCCGCCGCCTCCGGGGTGACCGCGTGCCGCATGAACAGCGCCATGCCCCGCTGCACCGCTTCGGCCGTGCGATCGACGCCCGCGATGTCGACGCTGTCGACCATCGGCGTGGCCATGGCGCCCGGACACACCAAGCTCACGCCGATGCGGTGGCGTGCCAAGTCGAAGCGCAGCACCTCCGACACTCCGCGCAGGCCGAACTTGCCCGCGCTGTACGGCGCGTGCCACGGCAGGCCGAACAGACCGGCCGCCGAGGACACGTTCACCACGTGACCGCCGCGTCCGGCCGCGATCATCGGCGGGACGAACGCTTCGATCACGTGGATCGGGCCCATGAGGTCGATGTCGACGGTGCGCCGCCACTGATCGTGCGTCAGCCGGTCCACGGTCCCCCACGTGGCGATACCGGCCACGTTCATGACGATGTCGACGCTGCCGACCACATCGTGCACCTGGGCCGCCAGCGCCACGACCTGGTCGTAGTCACTGACATCGGCCGCCTCGGCGACGTGGACGGTCGCGCCCGCGGCGCGCGCGTCGGCCGCGGTCCGCGCGAGGCCGTCAGCGGCGATATCGGTCAGCACGAGCGAAGCGCCTTCGGTCGCCGCCGCGAGCGCCGTGCTGCGACCGAGACCGCTGGCCGCGCCGGTGATCAGACAGGTTTTGCCGGCGAACTTCGTCATAGTCGATGACCATACGCAACCATGAACACCACTGTCTATGGAACAGGCGAACGGCTCTCCCACGGAACCGGCGCGAGCGCGACCGTGATGTTGTCGCCGCCACCGCAACGCAACGCGAACTCCGCGAGCGCGCGGGCAGCCTCCGCGGGCGCCTTCGCTGCCACCTGGTCGGCCAGCGTGGCGGGCGCGGGCGAGTAGTTCCACAGCCCGTCGGAGCACAGCAGCAGCACACCGGGCCCCGAGACGCGCACCGTCCGAACACAATTGTCCGCCCACGGCTTCGGCGGACTGTCCGCGCCGAGCCAGCGGATCAGCGTGTGCGCCCGGGGATCGGCCATCGCCGCGCGCTCGTCCATCGCACCCGCGTCGACCAGTGCCTGTGCCCACGAGTCGTCGACGGTCAAGCGCTGGGCCTGCTCGTCGCGCTGGGTCGGCAGCCAATAGGCGCGGCTGTCACCGACGTTCGCCACGGTGATCTCGGTTTCCGAGCCGTGGTGGGCGACGATGGCGGACACATACGTGCACGAGGGTGCGGGACCATCGGGAACGTCCACGTCGCGGACCGCCTGCACCGCGGCCGCCAACCCGGCCATGATCGCCTCGGTCGCGGGCTGTCCGGCCGCGAGCGCGGCGGCGGTCGCGCCGACACCGGCCCGGACCGCCGCACCGGAGGCCACCTGCGGCCGGGATGAAGTCGACACGCCGTCACTGACCGCGATCACGACCGACGCGTCCGTTTCCGGCACCACGCCTTCCAGCACCCCGGCCGCGACGGCGTCCTCGTTGCGCGCATGGACGATGCCGCGATCGGTGAGCACCGCCACCGCGCCCAGATCGGTGTCGAAGCGATCCGCCACCGGTCGCGACCGGCCGCACCGCGCACAGCGCCCGTCGGCGTAGAAGTGGTCGCCTCCGCAATCGGCGCACGACGTCGCGTCGGGACCGGGCAGCGCTATGTATCGATAACCGAGTTCCCGACCGCAGGACCCGCACCGCAGGCCGTCGAGTCCGACAGCCGAGCATCCGGCGCAGCGTAGGTCGGCACCTTCATCGTTCATCGGACGGCTCCCCTGCCGACAGTGCCGCGGCCGGCGGGCGCGCCATGCTCCGGAAGTCGTTGGCCCAACCGTAACCACAGTGGCGTATTGCTGGTGCGAACTTCCACACCCTCCTCCTTCATCTCCCCGGCAGGCCGACTCCGATCGCGATAGTACGGGAGTGTTCCGGGTCTGGATCCCGGTGCCGGATCTCCCTGCCCGCTGCCCGGCAGCACGATAGCCGACGGTCTGCCCGCACCCGCGAGAGATGGCACCCCGCGCCGGATGATCCGCACGAGGGCAGCCGGTCGTCGCTCAGACCAGCTCGGGCGACCGATGCGACCGCCGCCCCCGCGTGCGAAACGTCTGCGGAGGACAGCCCTGCCAACGGCGGAAGGCCCGGATGAAGGACGCCGCCTCCGCATAGCCCAGTCGCGCGGCGACCTGTTCGGTGGTCATGTCGGTGTGCGCGAGCAGCACCTCCGACATGGTCTGGCGTACCTCGTCCAGCAGCGCCCGGAACGAGGTGCCCTCCTCGTTCAGCCGCCGCGACAGGGTGCGCGAGCTCATGAACAGCCCGAGAGCGACTGTCGCCTGATCGGGGATCTCACCCGGCGTGCGAACGAGGCGGTCGCGCACCGACGCCGCGACGCCGGTCCGTGACCGGCGCCGGTCCAGCAGGTCGCGGCACAGTTGTCCGCAGTTGTCCCGCGCGGCGGCGTTCGCCGGTGGCAGCGGCCGGTCCAGCACACCGCGGTCGAAGACCACCGCGCTCGTCGGCGCACCGAAAACCGGCGCCACACCGAAGACGTCGCGGTACCGCTCGAGGTCGCGCGGACCGGCGTGCCGGAAACCGACCCGCCGCACCGGGACGCCCCCGGCGAACAATTCACGATCGAAAGCGGGCAATCCGGCCAGGGCCGCTTCGGCGAAGAACGCCCGCATCTCGGGCGGGATGTCGGCGTCGTCGAACACCAGCCGCGCTTCGCCGTCGGCTTCCTCGATGGCCAGTCGCCCGAACGGCACTGTGCGACCGATGTAGCGCGACCCCACCTCGATCAGCTCACGCAGCGTCCGGCTGCCCAGCAGCGCGAGACCCCACGGCCAGCGCGACCGCACATCGCGCCGGACCGCCGCCGCGAGACCGAGTCCCGGCTCGTCGCCGAACCGGCCGAGCACCGTCTGCACCACCAGCAGTTCGTCCTGCGCGGTGATCTCGGCGGAGGGGTCGCCCAGATCGGCGGGCGCCAGCGTGGTACCGGCCAGGCACTCGGCGGGCGCCATGCCCCGCTCTCCGGCGATGCGTACGAGCGCACGCACGCCTGCGGTGCTGCGGAGGGAATCCGGATCGACCATGACTCGCGTCCTCGATGAAGCGGTACTGCGCGGTATCGGCGCAATGTATCAATCGGGTGTCGTGCGCATCGGCGGTTCGCCGAAATGTCGTCACGGCAGCCGCTGGCAGCCAGCTGTTTTCGTCGCCGGAACGGTAGCCGTGTCCGGTGTCGCGTGAGTTCGGCGCCATCAATCCCGGACGGTGATACCGATGGAACGCGCGAAGGCGGGCGCGAGATCCATCAGCTGCGGACTGCTGATCGTGGCCCCGCGCAGGCTGTCGAGCCCGTCGGCGACATCGAGTGCCGTCGCGCCGCGCAGGTCCGCTTTCACCACGCGAGCGTTGCGCAGCGAGAGCCGGACGAGCGCCGAGCCGGGCACTGTGATCTCGGTCAGCGCGGCCTCGGCGAAGTCACAATCGCGCAGCACGCAGTCGGTGAAGGTCACCTCGCGCAATTGGGCCCGGCGAAAGTTCACCGAGTCGAACTTGCACCCTTCGAATCGCACCCGCCGCAGGTTCGCCCCCGCGAAGTCGACACCGGACATCGCGCCCGCCACCACCTCACTGTCCAGCCACGCCGTGTCGGCCAATTCGGTGCCGACCCAGCGGACGTGGCGCAGCCACACATCGGTGAACCGGCTGTAGCGCAGCGTGCCGCGGGTGAAGGTGTTCGAGCTGAACGCCGACTCGTTGAAGCGCGCGTGCGACACATCGATGTCGTCCAGCGCACCGCCGTCGACCCGGACGCAGTCGTAGTCGCCCTCCGCTTCGAGGTCCCCGTCCAAGGCGGTGAGATACCGCGCGTAGGGCAGGTCGTCGAGTTCGCGCGCCATGCACTCCTCCAGTTCGTCACGAAGATCGGTCGGCGACGAGTATTCCGGTGCGCAACGACAAGTTCGGCCGCTGATCGAGATCAGTCGCCGCTCGACTCCAGCCGGGCCGCGCGCGACAGCAGGTAGCGCTGCTGCGGAATACTCGTTGTCCGCTCCGCGGCGGCCAGATACGCCCCGCGGGCGCCGGCGATGTCGCCGAGCATCTCCAGCAGGTGTCCGCGCACGGCGGGCAATCGGTGGTCGCCGGCGAGACGCTCGCCGAGATCGTCGGCCAGCTTCAGCCCCGCCGCAGGTCCCACTGCCATCGCCACCGCGACCGCGTGGTTCAGCGCGACGATCGGATTGTCGGCCGCCGCCAGCAGGCGTTCGTAGAGCAGGGCGATCTGCGGCCAGTCCGTCGCGGCGTAGCTGGGCGCCTCGTCGTGCAGTGCGGCGATCGCGGCTTGCAACTGATACGGCCCCGGAATCCCCCGTGGTAGTGCGGCGGTGATCAGTGCGATTCCCTCGGCGATCGTGCCCGCGTCCCATCGGCTACGGTCCTGCTCCTCCATCGGGATCAGCTCGCCGCCGGGGCCGGTGCGTGCGGCACGACGGGCGTCGGTGAGCAGCATCAGCGCCAGCAGTCCCGCCACTTCGTCGTCCTCGGGCAGCAGGCGGTGCACGAGGCGGGTGAGCCGGATCGCCTCGGCCGACAACTCGACCCGATGCAGTTGCGGGCCGGAGGTGGCGGCGTAGCCCTCGGTGAAGATCAGATACAGCACGTGTAGCACGGCGGCCAGCCGGTCGGCGCGGTCGGCCGCGGACGGCGGGGCGAACGGCACGCCGCTGCGTGCGATAGTGCGCTTCGCCCGGCCGACGCGTTTCGCCATGGTCGGTTCCGGAACCAGGAAGCACCGGGCGATCTCCGCGGTGGTGAGGCCGCCGACCGCGCGCAGCGTGAGCGCGACCTGGGAGGACGGCGACAGCGCGGGGTGACAGCACAGGAACAGCAGGATCAGGGTGTCGTCGGCGTCGCTGGGCTGCCGGTCGGCGGGCGGCGTCAGCCAGTCCTCCGGCAGCGCCCAGCGGGCCACGGTCTGTTCGCGTTGCCTGCGGGCCTGCTCGGCCCGCAGCAGATCGGTGAGCCTGCGCGAGGCGACGGTGATCAGCCAGGCCAGCGGTTTGGCCGGGACACCGTCGGCGGGCCACTGCGTCGCCGCGGCGAGCAACGCCTCCTGCACCGCGTCCTCCGCGGTGTCGAAGTGCCCGTACTTGCGCACGAGCGCGGCGAGGACCTGCGGCGCCAACGGGCGCAGCAGGTCCGTCGCCACTGGATCGGGCATGGTCAGCCGAATTCGGGAGCGGCTTCGGCGATCGGGCGCACATCGGCGTAGACCGATTGGAGCACGTGCGCGGGAGCTGGGCACTTGTTGAGTTCGGCCGCGATCTCGGTGGCGCGGTCGAAGCTCTCGCATTCCACGATCCAGAATCCCGCGAGCACTTCCTGGGTCTCGGCGTAGGGGCCGTCGGTGACGAACGGCTTTCCGTCCTTGATGCCCAGCCGCCTGGTGTGTACCGGCTCCGCCAGTCCGCGGGTCTCCACGAGTTCGCCCGATTCCTCGAGCTTCTTGTTGAGCTCGGTCATGAACTGGGTCAGTGCCGCGAATTCCTCGGCCGTCCACGCGGGCTTGCCCGTGTCCTTGCCGACCATGCCGTCATAGTCCCGCTGCGAGGCGTAGCTCAGGATCATGTATTTCATGGCGATTCCTCTGGGTCGTCGGCGCCCCGGTGGCGCCGCTCGTCTGGAACGTCGGAGCCGCTGACCATTCTCGGACATCGCGGTGGAAAAAACTTCTCGATGGTGGTCACCAGGCCGGATGCTCTGCTCGGCCGCGTCGTGCCATGCTGTCCCGCATGATCATCGAGGGAACGGCCGCCGCCGGCTACGAGGCCGTGCGGGAGGCGTTCGCGGCCGATTTCACCGAGCAGGGCGACGTCGGCGCCGCGGTCTGCGTGTACCTGGACGGGCGGCCGGTGGTCGATCTGTGGGGCGGAACGGCCGATCCCGATACCGGGCGACCGTGGCAGCGCGACACCTTGCAGCTGGTCTATTCGGCGACGAAAGGCGTCGTCGCCACCATCGCGCACCTGCTCGCGCAACGGGGCGAACTCGATCTCGACGCTCCGGTGGCACGCTACTGGCCGGAATTCGCGGCGGCGGGTAAGGCCGACATCCCGGTGCGCTGGCTGCTGACGCACCAAGCGGGCCTTGCGGCGCTGGACAAGCCCGTCGAACTGGGTGACGCACTGGCCTGGACGCCGATGGTGGACGCGCTGGCCGCGCAAGCGCCGAATTGGCCCCCCGGCACCGCGTTCGGGTATCACGGGCGCACCTACGGCTGGCTGGTCGGCGAAGTGATCCGCCGCGTGTCCGGTCGCACGCCCGGCCGGTTTCTCGCCGAGGAGATCGCGGGTCCGCTCGATATCGACTTCTTCATCGGCCTGCCACCGTCCGAGCAGGCCCGGGTCAGCCGCTTGGTGTTCGCGCCCGCGCCCGACTTGACCGCGGTGCCCGAGGACGCCGTTCCCGAGTCGCTGCGTCCGCTGCTCGCGGCGATGCGTGATCCGCAGGCCCTGGTCAATCGGGCCTTCCAGATCACCGACCCGGCGGACATCGACTTCAATTCACCGGCCGTCCAAGCCGCGGAACTGCCAGCGAGCAACGGCATCGGCACGGCTCGCGGCCTGGCGCGTCTGTACGCGGCACTCGTCGGCGAGGTCGAGGGCACGCGCCTGCTCACCGCCGACACTCTCGCCGCTGCCAGCCGGGAACAGGTCGCGGGCACCGATCACGTGCTGATGCTGCCCGGCCGTTATGCCTCGGGGTACATGCTGCCCACCGCGGAGCTGCCACTGGGCGGAGCCGCCTCGTTCGGCCATCCGGGCCGCGGCGGCAGTCTCGCGTTCGCCGATCCCGAACGCCGTCTCGCCTTCGCCTACGTCACCAACCATATCGTCGAAGGCGCGCTGGATCTGCGCGCCCGCAACCTGGTCGACGCGCTGAACGGCGTGCACGCGACCGTGCGGTGAGCGTTCGCTCCGCCGCGACGCGCGCAGGCCCACCCGGTCACCGGGTGCGGCGGTTCAGCGCACGGTCAACGTGCACGTCGACGAGTCCGGCGAGCCGGTCGGCGATCCGCGTGGTCGTCGCGTCGTCATCGCCGAGTGCCACGCGCCTCCGCGCCGTGCCGGTCGCTGGATCGGTGGTCACGGTCAACTCGTGGCAGGTCTCTCTGCCGTGGATGTGTCGCGGGCGTTGCCCGGCTCGCCGGTCCTCGATCCCGCGGTGAGGACGGACCGTCCTGGCACGGCGCCTGATAGGGCGCGCGTGCGGATCATGATCTCGACCCGAAGCGCGTGGCGGGTCGCGCCGGATCCCTGGCAGCCGTACCGGTCAGCGCAGCGTACGGATCCAGCGGCGCGTATCGGCCGGATCGATGACGTCGTCGACTTCCAGAACGGTGGCGGCGGTGAGAGCCTTGCCGTTGGCGTAGGCGAGCTGGACCAGGTTGTCGAACGCCTGCTGCCGCTCGCCCGGATCCTCTATGGCGGCCAGCTCTTTCGCGAACCCGAGGCGGACCGCGCCCTCCAGGCCCATGCCGCCGATCTCGCCGGTCGGCCAGGCGATGACGAACCGGGGAGCGCGAAACGAGCCCGCCGCCATGGCCTGAGCGCCCAGACCGTAGCCCTTGCGCACGATGACGGTGCCCAGCGGCACCGACAGCGCGGCGGAGTCGATGAACAGGCGGCTGAACTTCGTCACCGTGGCGTCCTTCTCCGCGTCGGGGCCCACCATGAAGCCCGGTGTGTCGCAGAAGGAGACGATCGGCAAGCCGTGCTCGTCACACAGACGTAGGAACATGCTGAGCTTGTCGGCGGCCGGAGCATCGATCGCCCCGCCGTGATGATGGCAGTCGTTGGCGATCAAACCGAACGGCCGTCCCTCGACCCGGATCAGTGCGGTAATGATCCCGGCCGCCCAGTCGCGGCGCAGCTCCAGCACCGACCCGACATCCGCGACGGCCTCGATCGCGGCACGAATATCGAACGCACGCAGCCGATTCTCCGGAACCACGTGCCGCGCCAGCCGCGGGTCCGGCGCGGTCCATTCCTCGATGTCGCCTTGGAAGTAGGCGAGATAGCGCCGCGCGGTGGCGACCGCCTCCGCCTCGTCCGCGGCCACGATGTGCACGACGCCGTTGCGACGCTGCACCTCGACGGGGCCGATGTCCTCCGGGGCGTAGACGCCCAGGCCGCCGCCCTCGATCATGGCGGGGCCGCCCATGCCGATATTCGCGTCGGGAGTGGCGATCACGACATCGCACATGCCGAGCAGCGCCGCGTTGCCCGCGAAGCAGCGTCCGGACACGATGCCGATCAGCGGAACCCGGCCCGAGAGTGCGCCCATCGCGCGGAAGGTGGTCACGTCCAGACCGGAGATGCCGGGATAGTCGGTGTCGCCCGGCCTGCCGCCGCCGCCCTCGGTGAAGAAGATCACCGGAAGCCGTTGTTCGCGTGCGAGTTCCAGCATGCGGTCGGTCTTGACGTGGTTGCGCATCCCTTGGGTGCCCGCCAGCACCGTGTAGTCGTAGGACAGCACCACCGCGCGCGAGCGGCCGGGACCGAATCGCTCGGCGCCGACGGTGGCCACGCCCGCGATCAGGCCGTCCGCGGGCGTGTTCGCGATCAGGTCCTCCGGACTGCGACGCAGGCGCTGGGCGGCCACCGCGAGCGCGCCGTACTCCACGAAGCTGTCCGCGTCGACGAGGTCGGTGATGTTCTCCCTGGCGGTGCGCCGCCCGAGCCGATGGCGTTTGGCGACCGCCTCCGGCCGTGCTTCGTCGAGCACTCCCCGTCGGCGGGCGTGGACTTCGGCGAGGTCGGCGCGCACCGCATCCAGGTCCACCGCGGTGTGATCCATGACCGCGCCCTCGTGCTCGGCGGGGACGAAGGTCAGCAGCGGCGCGTGCGAATCGACGACCGCGCCGATCGCCGCCACGTGGCGGCACACGCGCAGGTCCTGCTCGGCGCGCACCACGTGCTGCATCTTCATCGCTTCCAGCACCGCGACCTCGCCGCCCGCCGCGACCACGACGCCGGGCTCGGTGAGCGCGACCACCGTGCCACCCATGGGCGACCGCACCGCCTCCTCGTCGCCGTCCAGCGTCACTTCGGCGGCCGCGCTCTCTTCCCGGTCGGGCGCAGCGGGCACGACGACGGCGAAATCATCCGCCCGCCGGACCAATTCGTCGACGTTCCGCTCGAACCACGTGGTCGGCACGACGCGGCCCTCCGACAGATCCGTCAAGATCGCGCGCAGCACGGCGATATTGGTGTCCACCCCGGTCACGACGGTCTCGGCCAGCGCGTCGGCGCACCGGCGCAGCGCGGCCGGATAGGACGGTCCGCAGGCGATGACCTTGGCCAGTAACGAGTCGAAGCGCGCGTCCTGCCGCATACCGGTGAACGCGGCGGTGTCGACCCGTACGCCGACTCCGGTCGGTGGCGCGAACCGGGTCAGCGTGCCGGTGCCGGGCAGCACGTCGCCGCCCGCGGTGACGGTTTCGGCGTTCAGGCGCGCCTGCACCGCGTAACCGCGCGCGGAACCGGGATCGGGGAGCGCGAGATCGGCCAGCGTGGCGCCGCGGGCGAGATCGCATTGCACCGCCACCAGATCGATTCCCAGAACCGCTTCGGTGACGGTGTGCTCGACCTGCAGCCGCGGGTTGACCTCGAGAAACCACGCCTCGTCGCCGCGCGCCAGGAATTCGACGGTGAGGACACCGCGGCAGCCGACGGATTCGGCGAGCCGGACCGCCCAGCGATGCAACCGCTCGCGCAACCCGGCCGGCAATTCGGGGGCGGGCGCGACCTCGAGCAGTTTCTGCTGCCTGCGCTGCACGCTGCAATCGCGGTCGCCGACCGCCGCCGCCACGGCTCCGTCGGTGACGATCTGAACCTCGATGTGCCGCGCGCCGGTGATCAGCGCCTCCGCGTAGACCGCGTCGTCACCGAATCCGGCCAACGCCTCCGCGCGGCAGCGTTCGAACACCTCCGGGAGGCGGGTCGCCTCGCGCACCGCACGCATACCGCGCCCGCCACCGCCCGCCGCGGCCTTCACCATCACCCCGTCGGGATGCGCGGTGAGCAGTGCCCGCACCTCGGCGATGTCCGCGCCGCGGGGGCTCGCCGGGATCACCGGGACACCCGCGCGCTCGGCCGCCGCGCGTGCCGCGGTCTTGTCGCCGAAGATGTCGAGCGCTTCGGGCGACGGACCGACGAACACGAGTTCGGCCGCCGCGCACGCCTTCGCGAATTCGGCGCTCTCGCTGAGGAATCCGTAGCCTGGGTGCACCAACGCGCCGGGGCCCGCCTTCCTCGCCGCCGTGACGACGGCCGCGACATCGAGGTAGGCGGAGGCTCCCACGCCGGGCAATGGCACGGCATCGTCGGCCAGACGGACGTGCAGCGCGTCTCGTTCCTCGGCGGTGTGCACCGCGAGGGTTCGCCAACCCCGTTCCCGGGCGGTGCGCAACACGCGGACCGCTACTTCTCCCCTGTTCGCCACGACGACCTGCATGCCGCCCAGTCTCGTTGACATTGACGTCAACGTCAATATGGGTCACCATATCGGCGTGACCCAGTCCACCTGGTCGGTGCGCGCCGCGCGGGAGCGCTCGCACACCTCCCGGCACCGCGATCTGCTCGACGCCGCGACCCGCGTGTTCGCCGAGCGCGGCTACGACAACACCACCGTCGCCGCCATCACCGCCGAGGCCGGCGTCTCCCGCGCGACGATGTACGTGTACTTCGCCTCCAAGGAGGAGATCTTCCTCGCGCTGGCCGAGCGGGTGCGCGACGACTTCCTCGCCGCGCAGGAGCCGGGCATCGAGGACGAAGATCCGCGGAATATGTTGCGCGCCACCATCGAATCCTTTGCCACAGCGGTCGCCGCGGCGGGACCTCTGCTGCGCCTGATCGATGAGCGCGGGTCCGTGGACCCCAAGGTTGCGGCGCTGTCCGAGGAGATCACCGAACGGCCGATCCGCCGCTTCACCCGGTATCTCCAGCGTCAACTCGACGCGGGCCGCATCACCCCGGTGGCGACGCCGCGGGTGATCGCGGAAACGATCGGCTACACCCTCACCGCGGGCATCCTCGCGCGTCGGACCGCCGACGAATCCAGCCGTGCGGAGTATCGCGAGGCCATGGGAAAGGTCGCGGAAACTCTGCTCGGCCTGTAGCCCGCCACCGCACCGCGAGAGCCGTGCATCACGCATTGAATTGACTTACAGCGCGATTGAACCCGTCGAGCGCCGCGTCCAATATGGCTGGACCGGGCGCTCCCCTCGGTTTGCCGCGCAGCTCCAGGGGTAGGCCGATTCGCGATAGCCCCACCCGGACTGGACACCCGACTTTCCCGAGGAGAAGCAGTCATGAATCAGCCCCACGACACCACCGACAAGGACGACTCGCACGAAACATCGAACGCGCGGGAAAAGGGCATTCTCGAAGGCCACTCCGAGAACTCCGGCAATCTGGCGGGCCCGGGGCCCAACACCGACCGAGACGAAGACCCCGATACGTGAAGCCGCCAAGCCGGGCCGACGCGAGGATCAGCGTCGTGAGATTCCGGGACGCCGCTGGTTACGCGTTCGAAGCGAGGTCTTCGATTCGACGCCGTCCCGCCGAAGCTGCCGCCGACAATTCGTCGGCTGCGCCGTCGGGCGGGCGCGGGTTCGATCATCGCTGCGCTACCGGCCAGTTCAGCTCGGTGCGCAGATCCGTGGGGTCCATGTCCGGAGCGGGCTTGGTCAGGTAGACCTCCCACCGCAGCGGCTCCGCGGCCAGTCCCTGCTCATCGATCCAGGCCCGCAGGTGTTCCCAGGCGGCAGCCAAGCCGTCGAATCCACCGGCGTGCACGATCCTCGCCACGCGGCCCGCGGGCAGGCAACCGGCCCTGACGTCGCGCTCCGGGCGCAGGCCCCGGTCGACCGCGAACCCCACCTCCAGATCCAGCGTGGCATCGGACTCCGCCCGATACACGCAGAATGCCGGCCCCTCGATCGTCGCGCCTTGTCCGGCGACGACCTCCGGCAGGATCCGGAACGACCGGTCGAAGAAGTCTCGCAAGCCCGCGGGTGGGACACGGTCACGGATAACCGCCGTGGTGACCTCCGGGACATCGAGCAATTCGGGATCGGCCGTGGAGGCGGCAGCCAGGTCGTCGGTCATGATTCTCCTTGATCAGGTCGCGGATACTCCCTCACCAACGACGCCGTGACCGCCGGAAACTCATCGGTGCCGCCGTTCGCCGGGTCTCATGGTCACGGGCTCGAGCCGAAACATGCGAAGCTTTGTACCAGCCGGTTCAATTTGATATTCGTCGGCGTACTAGACTGCGGGAGTGGCAGCAGTGACATCGCAAGCCGGACAGGCGGCTTCGCGCGGGCGGATCGACAAACGGCAGGCGATCCTGGACGCGGCGTTCGCGGTCTTCGCACGCCGCGGTTACGCGCAGGCGTGTGTGCAGGAGATCGCCGAGGCGGCAGGCGTCGCCAAGCCGACCATCTACAACCACCTCAACGACAAGGAAACCCTGTTCCGGCACACGCTGGCGGCCGCGGGCGACGCGGTGCTGGCCGAGAACCTGGCGGTCGTGGACCGGTTGCGCAACCCCGGCCCCGACTTGCGCGCCACGCTGGAGGACCTGGCGTACCGGCTGATCCGGGTCTGCTGCTCCGAGCGATCCCGGTCGCTGCGGTGGCTGACCTACGGGCAGGTCGCCCAGTTCCCCGACCTGATCGACATCGTGGTGAGCCGCACGTCCGACCAACTGGCCGATGCGCTGGCCGATCGGCTGGCGCGCCTGTCGCTGTCCGGCCGCTTGCGCGCGTGCGACCCGGCCACCGCCGCGGAACAGTTCCTCGCGCTGATCACCGGCCCGATGGAGGGCCGCTCACGGCTGGGCACCCGCAAGGTCTCCACCACCGAGATGCGCGCGGTCGCCACGACGGGGGTCGACACCTTCTTGCGCGCCTACGAAGCGACGGAAACCCCCTGAGCCCGTAGGCCGTCCGCTTGGAAACCGCCTCCACCGTCGACGCGCAGGAGCGCACCGCGTCCGCCGCACCTGGCGAGAGCCGCAGCGCACCTGCGAAGTACCGCTGCCGCCGAATTCGACACCGTACGACTCGCCGCGCGATACCTTGTCGCCGGGAAAGGACCGACGTGACCGGCTCACCCCAAGATCTGCTCGCGACCATCGAAGCCGAGCGGGCGATCTACCGCACGTTTTATCACTTCTTCCGACTCGCGGACACCGGGGAGAGCGAACGTTTCGTCGAATGTTTCACACCGGACGCGCTGATCGAGTACCGGATCATGCCCGGCCCGGTGGTGCGCTTCCACGGACGCGACGAGTTCACCGCGTACATGAGCCGCGCGCCGAAATCCCAGCGCGCCATGGTGGCGCATGTCGCCGGGCAGGCCACCATCGAGTGGACCGAGGACGGCCCGCTGCTCACCGCCTACGCCACGGTATGGCATTGGTTCACCACCAGGGAATTCGCCGACACCAACCGCCCCGCGGACTGGACCACCATCGGCCTGGTGCAGGACAGATACGAGAAATACGACGGCGAGTGGCTGATATCCCACCGCGACGTACGGCCCGTCGCGGGCCGGGTCGCCGCCGGACGCGGCCCTGCCTGAACTCGCCCCTTCTCGCTCATTTCCCGGCACTCCGCCACTTTCACGCGACGCGACACCGACTTCCGTGATCGCGAACGCCCGTTCCTGGATGATTTGGCGGTCGTGTCGCCGTTCGCGGCCCCCGCGATGACGGCTCGGCGCACGCCACCGAGTTCGCCCACCGAAGTGTCACAACCACCGACACCGCGAAATTCTTTACCGCGCAGGTCAGAAGGGTCGGCAAATCCGCCGCGCCACAATGTCATCCGCTCGCCTGGACCGTCGCCGGGAGTTGGCCGAAGCGGAGACCTGGTCACCAGCGCGGTAACTCTTGGTGAACGACTCGTGCAACGCGAGGGTCCGCCGTATCCTTGGATCCGTTGGGAAAGAGGGGTGATGACCGAACGACCTATGTCATCGCCGCCTACCCTGACCTCCACATTCCCCGCCGCGACCGCATAGCGCTGGCGAAACACTCGCTCCCGCAACGGTTTCCACAGACGATGCGATGTCCACCATCTTCGGCATCGCAGCTCATGCCCAGTGACGACAGTCCAGCGGCAAGGTCTCCTGCGGGCATTTTGGCAACCCTCCAGTAACCCACAGGCGGATAGACCAGGGGTTGCCAAATAGCCTGTGTCTATTGAGGTTTGGCTATCAATTGCTACAATCGAACCGTGCACCGTTAGTTTAGCTAATCAGTGGCAAAGTTTGATTCGGACGCGTCGAAGACCGCGGCTCGCCCGGAGTCCTTCCACCACTGAGGCGGGCGCACGATCCGTTGTCGGCAGTTCCAGGGAGTTCGCTATGGACAATCCGCATGTTCTGGTCATCGGTGGCGGCCCAGCCGGGTCCACCACCGCAGCCCTGCTCGCGAAATCGGGGGTCCGCGTGACCCTCCTGGAACGAGATAAGTTCCCGCGCTACCACATCGGCGAGAGCCTGTTGGCTTCGGTCCTGTCGACCTTGCGCGTCTCCGGCGCCTACGACGCGGTGGCCGCCCACGGCTTCCAGATCAAACGAGGTGGCCACTTCCAGTGGCAGGACGACAACTGGTTGCTGGACTGGTCCAAGCTCGTGGACGCCGAGGCCTGGTCCTGGCAGGTCCAGCGCGACGTCTTCGACGAACTGCTGCTGCGCAACGCCGCAGAGCAGGGTGCGCAGGTGATCGAGCAGGCCACGGTCACCAACGTCCTGTTCGACGGCGACCGGCCGACGGCCGTGGAATGGACCGTCGACGGTGACGACGAAGTGCACACCACCGAGATCGACTTTCTCGTCGACGCCTCCGGCCGCGCGGGCGTACTGGCCAAACACCAGGTCGTCGATCGTCAGCAGCATCCCGCCTTCCGCAACGTCGCCGTGTGGTCGTATTGGGAAGGCGCACACCTACATCCGGACAGCCCGGAGGGCGCGATCAACGTCGTCTCCACGCCGGAGGGCGGCTGGTTCTGGAACATTCCGCTCTCGAACGGCCGCCACAGCGTCGGCTATGTCGTCTCGGCGCGCAAAGCCGCTCCCAAACTCCGCGAACTCGGCCGAGAGGCGTACTACGCACAGACCATCGCCGACAGCGCGGCGATGAGCAAGTTGCTCGTCGGTGCGCGGCAGGTCGCGGAGGTCAAGGCGGAGCAGGACTACTCCTACACCTCCGACCGGTTCAGCGGTCCGGGCTGGGTGGTCGTCGGCGACGCGGCCTGCTTCCTCGATCCGCTGTTGTCCAGCGGCGTGCATCTCGCGACGTACTCCGGCCTGGTCGCCGCGGCGGCGATCGCGACGATCCTGCGCGGCGAACTGAGCGAGTCCGCCGCGCTGGCCTTCTACGAGGACGCCTATCGCCGGGCCTACACGCGATTCCTCGTCCTGGTGTCGCGGATGTACGAGCAGTATGTGGGCTCGGAGGAGTATTTCGCGCACGCGGGCACCTTGACCACCGGGCACAGCGGCGACACGAAGCAGGCTCAGTTCACCGAGATCATGGCCGGCCTGACCGACATGGACGAGTCCTCGGGCGTGCAACAGCGCGCCGCGACCGCGACCATCATCTCCGCGGCCGAAGGCCTGCACGCGGAGTCGGCGAACCTCGAGTACATGGGCCACCTCGACATGTCCGTCGTGTGGGATCACTGGCGCGACCCGTTGGCGGACACGACGACCGGCCAGTTGCGCATCACGACCGAGCCGGTGCTCGGCCTCACCGATCGGCCGCGGACCGAAGCGGAGATCGCCGCCGTGGCTCGTCCCGTTCTCCCACCGACGGCTGCCACCACCCTTTAGCGCCGGTACCGGCACGGATTCCTCGTGACAGGCACTGCACGGAGCCGGTCGTGACGATCACGCACACCGGCCCCGAACCACCGGGTGATCGCCCGCCCGGTGGTTCGGGATTGCGCACCCACGACGAGATCGGGCGATTCGACCACCCGCTGACCAGGATGCTGCTGGCGAGTGACGGATTCACCACCCCCGCGCTGGCGGCGATACTTCGCACCGACCTGCACGTGCGGGTATTGCGTCAGGACGACATCGCGGCCGGTCGGCTGCCGACCACGGTCACCGACGCTTTGGGCGTATCCGGTTCCGATCGCGTCATCGTCCGCCGCTCCTGCCTGGTCAACGCCGACTTGGTCACCGCATCCATCAATTACGTCGTCGCGGTGCGCGCGGGCGCGGCCGCTTCCGGTATGGACGATGTGCGGGTGCCGATCGGCACCGGACTCATCTCCCGTGGCGTATCCCAGCGGCGGCATCTCCTGCGGACCGGTGTGGTGCGGTGGCCGGACGGTCGCCTCTGCGCGGCACGGGCATACGTCATGACCCTCGGGGATCGGCCGCTCTGCTACATCCGGGAGTCGTTCAACCCGGACGTCATCCCACCCGACCACGCCGCCACGGCCGGTGCCGATCCGCCTTGGGCCGACGAACCGGAACCCGCGCGGCCGGGGTCGTTCCTGGTGGCGAGCCGACTGTTCGAGGCGCACGAATTCCTGGGCAGCGTACAGCGGGGTGCGGACTCCGCAGCGCCACCCATCCGCCTGCGGCATTCGCGGCCCGGGCCTGTACAACCCCACGAATGCGAGGTTCTCACAGCGGATTTGGCGAAAGCAGCACGGGGAGATGGTTTCGTCCTGCACCTCGGTGGCCGCGACGACGCCTCTGCCGGCGACGACACCAGAACGGTCGCCGCGCGCAGGGCACTGACGTACGCGGCGGCCGCGGTCATGACGCATGGGCTGGGAGCAGCGACGGTCACCATCGAACGAGCGCCCGGACGACACCGCGGCGACCTCCGCGCTGCCGCGGCGCTCGACGAGTGGCCCGCCGACCGCTTGCCGATCACGCTGTGCGTGAACATTTTGCGCCGCGCCGCCGACCGGTCGCACGATCCGGTGCGACGCGACCTGCTCCGCGCGGTGAGCGGGCTGTTGCCCGTCGCCGCGATCGCACCGCCGGGCGCCAGTGAACTGCACAATTGGCTACCGCTGCTGCGCATCTCCCGCGAACCGGTCGTCCCGCCCGGCCAGGGACCCGACGAACGATGGTGGGATCGCTCGGCACACCTTTTGTGGCTCGACGATCGGGCGGGGGCTCTCGCCCACGACCGAATGCGGGTCGCCATCCATGCCGGTAACCCTGTCGCGGTAGCACTCGGCTCCGCCACTACCCCGGACGACATCGAGTTCCTCTGTCGCACATTGAATCCGCGGAAAGAGCCGGGGCGGCTCACACTGGTCCCCCGACTCGGCGTCGCCCGTACCCTCGATACGCTTCCGTCCTTGTTCGCCGCGGCCGCCGCGTGTGACACACCGATCTGCTGGGTGTGCGATCCGATGCCGTCCACGCGCATGCCGCACGGCGGCGGCGACTTCGGTGCCGACGATGTCGCCGACGTGATTCGCGCGTTCTTCGACACGTGCCGAACGACCGGCACCGTTCCCGGCGGCCTGCATCTCGAATGCGGCCCCGACCCCGTCGAAACGCTTCATCGCGTTATCGCCGCGCTCGAACTGCGGGCCACCTGGTCACCGCGATGACACGAACTCCCGGCGCGGCGCCGACGGTCCGGTAACGAGAGCCACGCTGGAATCGTTCGCCGGGCACCCGGCGGCGCTCCGGGACTTCGCAACGCTTCCACGAACAGCGCGGGTCGCGGCGGCGAGTGCCGTTGTGGCGATCGAGCGACGGATTTATTGCCAGCAGCGGGAATCGGATATCGAAGTGGGCGCTATATCATCACCCGGTTCCGTGGACATTGGGCTGCCCTTCTCGGTGTCTGGTCCGATGACACGGTACCGATCACCCATATCGCACAGGCGGACAGCTGAGGAATCGAACGAGCTGTCCATATACGACCAGAACCATCGGTAAGTTAGAGATTGATGTTCGCTCTGGTTCTCGCAGCTGCGGATCGGCTACGCTATACCGCCGAGTGGCAATCCTTCCGGGCGCGTTTACGGTCGACGATCACGCGCGGAGCCCGGCGCACCCGAGCTCGCGTGCTCGAATTTCGGAATAATTTCGATTCACTTGTTGGTCCAAGCGAATCCGTGGGATTCGCGATCGAACCGCTACACTTTCGTTATTCTTCGGAACGGGTACAGGTGAGGTGCCGCCCGGGTCGGGCGGGGCCGTGTCAGAGGGTAGGCATTTTCCAGCCGTGAGCAAGTGGTCAGAGCTGCGCGAATCCGCTATGGGAGCGGTTCGGTCGAGCCGGCGTGATGTCCGTGGTCGAGTGAGTGTCCGGGTACGCCTGCTGGCGATCGTGCTCATATCGAGCGTCACGCTACTCATCATCGGTGTGGGCGCGGCCGGCTATCTGGTGCGATCCGCCCAGGCGGCCAAGGAATGGGCGGAGCTGGCCAGCAGCACGACGGCACCGGCCATCCTCATGGTCCAGGCGTTCCAGGAGGAGCGTCGCCTGTCGCTGTTGTCCCTGGCCGGTGACACCGAAGTCGCCCGCGGGCTCGCCGCCGCACGCCAGCGTTCGGACGCGGCGCTGGCGGGGGTGATGGCGAAAGGCGATGCCGCCCGCAAACTGAATCCCGGCGGGTCCGCCTCCGATATCGAGGGCTACAACAAGCTGTTCGCGATGGTTCCGACGCTGCGCGGCGGGGTCGACACCCGGCAGGCCGCGCCGCACGAGGTTTTCGAAGTCTTCAGCGGGGTCATCGGCACGATCATCGCCGCGTCGACGCTCGCCGCACGGGTGGCGCCGGAAGCCGATATCGCCATGGAACTGAACTACGGCGTCGAGCCCCTACGCGCGGCCGAAGCCCTGTCGATGGCGGACACCCTGGGCGCGGTGGCGCTGACCGTCGGCGAGAACACTCCCGCGCAATTGACCGAATTCAGCCGGTTGGTAGGCGAATTCCGCAGTGAGGTCGCCTACTCCGGCCGCGTGTTGAAGAACAAGCGACTCGCCCAACTCCAGGAGATCACCGCCGGACCGGCCTATCAGAAGCTCGTCGCGATGCAGGACGCGGTGCTGGTGCGCGGTCCGGTGGAGGCGGGCTCCGACTCCGACGAGTCCACCGGTACCGGTAGGACCCAGAGCGGCCGCTCGGCCTCCAGGACCACGTCGTCGTTGCCCATGGGTGTCGCGGCCTGGCAAGAGGCCTCCGGCCAGGTCTCGGCGGCCCTGCTGAAGCTTTGGGACGACCAGAGCCGCGACGCGCACCAGATCGCGCGCGAGCGAGGCGATGAAACCGCGCGGCGGTCCATGCTCGGTGGCGCGGGGGTGCTGTTGGTCGCGACCATCGCCTTCCTCGCGGCGTTGATCATGGCCAATCGCTTCATCGGGCGAATGCGGCGATTGCGGCGCGACACACTGGAACTGGCGGACCAGCAGCTGCCCGATCTCATGGGCAGGCTCGGCCGAGGCGAAAGCATCGACTCCGAGGCCGAGTTGGCCCGACTGGATTTCGGTTCCGACGAATTGGGCCAGGTGGCCGACGCCTTCAACCGCGCCCATGTCGCGGCCGTGTCCGCCGCGGTCGCCGAGGCGAAGACGCGAACGGGCGTCAACGCGGTATTCCTCAACATCGCCCATCGCAGCCAGGTCGTGGTGCACCGCCAGTTGGCGCTGCTCGACCAAGCCGAACGCAAGGAGGAGAACGCCGACCAGCTCGAGCTGCTGTTCCAGCTCGACCACCTGGCGACGCGGGCCCGCCGCAACGCCGAGAACCTCATCATCCTCGGCGGCGAGAAGCCGGGTAGACGCTGGCGCAAGCCGGTTCCACTGATCGATCTGGTCCGCGCCGCCGTCGCCGAAAGTCTCGACTACGCCAGGATCCAGACCGGCAGGCTGCCGGAACTGCAGGTGTCGAGCAACGCCGTCGCCGACCTGATCCACCTGATGGCCGAGCTGATGGACAACGCGACAGCCTTCTCACCCCCGCAAGCGCGGGTCGAGGTGTCCGGCGTCGTGGTCGGGCGCGGCGTCGCGGTCGAGATCATCGACCAGGGCTTGGGCATGTCGGAGGCCGACTTCGCCGCGCGCAACGAACTGCTGTCCAACCCACCGGATTTCAGTGTGGTGACCTTGTCCAGCGACACCAGGCTCGGATTGTTCGTCGTCGCGAAATTGGCGCACCGGCACGGTGTTTCGGTACGTCTGGGCGAGTCGGCCTACGGCGGCGTGCGGGCGGTGGTGCTCATTCCGAGCGCACTCCTGCGGTCGGAGACCTCGCCGCGCGAGCAGAGCGACGCTGACCCCATCGAACCCGTGCGGCCGCAGACGCCGGACGACCTCCCGCCTCGACCGGCGCCGGTACCGGGCCGATCGGCATGGTTCACCCCGGCCTCCGAGCAACCGGCCCCGGCACCGATCCCGCACGGCGACGACCGTGGCTTCGACACCGCGGCCACACCAGATCCCGGTCCGGCCGCGGACGCCAGGCCGCCGCTCCCACGCCGCCGCCGTCAATCTCCCCAGGAGCAGGAGCAGACGGCGCCCGCCGCCCCGATACGACAGCGGACCGCCGATGAAGCACGCAATCTGATGAGTGCCATCGAGAACGGCACCCGCCAGGGACGCCGGAAGCGTCCCGACTTCGATTAGTCCGCAATCCCCCCTTTGCAGAAGGCGACGATGACTACTTCCCAGGGAACCGGCCTCGGTTGGCTGCTCGACGAGCTGGTCACCGGATTGGTCGGAGCGAAATCCGCGGTGCTGCTGTCTTCCGACGGGCTGCTGATCGGCCATTCGGCCCAACTGGACAAGGCCGACGCCGAGCGGTTCTGCGCGATGGCATCGGCACTGCACAGCCTATCCCGCAGCGTCGGCCACCATTTCGACGCCGGCGGCGTCTGCCAGACCGTGGTGGAACTCGACCACGCCGTGCTGTTCGTCACCACGGCCGGAACCAACGCCTGCCTGGCACTGCTGGCGTCCGAGACCGCCGATATGGGTATGGTGGCCTACGAAATGAATCAGACGGTGCAGCGAGTCGGAACACATCTGTCGGTCGACACGCGCCCGCACCCACCCGCTTCGACACAGCCATGAGTTATCAGCACGATCCCTGGTACGAGGAAGACGCCGGTCCGATGGTCCGGCTCTTCGCCATCACCCGCGGCCGGGGTCGTGCCGTGCGCCCGGAACTGAACTTGGTCACCCTGGTGGTCGATGGCGCGCCGGGCACCGCACTGCGGCGCACCGAACCGGAATACGCCGCCATCGTGCAGCTTTGCCGCACCCCGCAGTCGGTAGCGGAGGTGTCCGCGCGATTGAACCTGCCGCTGACGATGACGAAGGTCCTCATCGGCGATCTGCTCGACGACGGCAGGCTGATCTACCGGTCGGCGCAGCCCACGGCCGGGTCGGAATCGGATCTCGGCCTCCTGCGCGCGGTGCTCGACGGCATCCGCGCGCTCTGACCCGACCCGGCCGGTATTCAGCTCAACCGCGCGACAAGCCTTTTCGCGTTCATGTAGGCGATCGCCTCGATCGAGACCATGGGGTTGACGCCCGACGCGGTGGGGAAGCTGGAGGCGTCGGCGACGACGATGTTCGCCACCTCCCACGTGGCGCCGTCCGGGTTGGTGGCCGAGGTTTCCGCTGAGCCGCCCATCCGCGCCGAACCCATGATGTGCAGTGCGCCCAAAGAGCATTGCCCCGGTCCGTATCCGGCGGCCCGGCACGCGGCGGCGAAATCGGCGTGCGAGCCGCGGCGACCCGGTTCGTAGGAGACGCCCGCTTGGTGCCCGGAGAAGATGCGCTGCGCACCCGCTGCTTCCAGAATGCTCGCCGCCCCCTCGAACCCGGTGTGCAAATGGGCGGCATCGTAGTCCGACAACCGGTAGTTGACGATCGGCTCACCGCCGCGGTCGACGGACACAGTGCCCGAATCGCGGTCGCGCGTGATGATGCCGATCGCGTTCGAACGCGCGAAATCGAGCATGGTGGTCCGATGGTTCTCGGCGCCGCGCCAGCTCATGAACCCGGTGGCGAGACCGGGATGAATCGGGCCGGTTTCGTAGATCACGCCGTAGCCGTTGCCGTCCAAATCGCTGTGCTCGCGGCAGATCCGGGTCTGCAAGCCGCCCTCCCACGGCCGGATCTCTTCCTCGAACACCCCGAACACCGCGGCCGCCGGGTGCAGGCGCAGATGACGGCCGATGTTCTGGTTGCGCAGCCCGGAGCGCCGCAGCAACGCCGGAGTCTGGATCGCACCGGCCGCCACCACCACCGCACGAGCGCGCACCTCGATCGCCACGCCGTCGGACGTGACCGCCGAAACGCCTTCCGCGCGACCATTTCGCACACTGATCCGCCGCACGTCGGCGTCCACGACCAGTCGCGCGCCCCGATCCGCCGCATCGGCGAGCCAGGTCTTGGTCACCGACTGCTTGGCGCCCAGGCGGCAGCCGTAACCGCACCGGCCGCACTCCACACCGGCGTCGCAGGCATCGGTCACGTTGCGCGGCAACGTGTCCACCTCCCAGCCGAGCGCGCGGGCGCCGCGCTCGAGAACGCCGTCGCGAGCCGACAGCACCGACCGCCGATCGGTGACACCGAGCCGCCGCCGCACCACGTCGAGCGCGTCGCCGAATTCGTCCTCGGCGAACTGGGCGGCGCCCAGGGCGGCCCACTCCGCCCGGACATCCTCCGGCGTCGGCAACGACGTACTCCAGTTCACGACCGTCCCACCCCCCAGGCACGTGCCCGCGACGAGGGTGATCTGACCGTCGGCGGTGCCCGGCGGCCCCGGTGCGTACAGGTGTTGCAACCCGTCCAGCTCGCCCGCGCCGAAATCGCGGTCGTCGTAGTAGTTTCCGCGTTCCAGCACCACGACGTCCAGGCCCGCTTCGGCCAATACCGCGGCGGCCACACCGCCTCCGGCGCCGGAACCGACGATCACTACATCACAGTCGAATTCGGTCGTCTCGGTGCAGCGCAGCGGTGTCAACACGGGCGCGGGCGCCGTGGTCAGCGGACCGGAAGGGGCCGGATACCCGATCTCCTTCCACAGCGGATTGACGCCCGTCGGGCCGGGAGTGATGTTGTAGGACAGCAGCGACGCTTGTTTGAGCGCCCCGAAGATCACCCGCACGGATTCGAAACGCGAATCGGCCAGCCGCAGCAATGCCCGTTCCCGCTCCTCCTGCGAAAGGCGGGAGAAGCGCCGGAGACCGCTGCCGGTGAGCAGGCCGGTCAGCCGGGAATCCCACAGGTTCAGCAGCGTGGCCAGTTGCTTCTTCTCCGCCTCGCGCGGATTGCGCCCCAGCAGTTGGAAGACGGTGTCAACGGCTCCGAGCGCGCTCGCCGACGGCAGCGTCAACCCGTCGCCGGGGTTGAACGTGTCGCAGATGACGTTCATCGCCGCGCGTTGCTTGGCTGTTGGTTCCATGTCGAACAGTCCCCTTCGTTTCGCCAGTGAGTTCTATCACACGACATGAACAACCACTAACTAAAGACCCGTTTGCCCTGGTGATTTCGGATCCTGGGAAAGAATGCATGGCCACATAGCGTTCACGCCCTTATCACGATCGCGGCCGCGTAACCGACCGCCAGGAACGCGTGCACGACCGAGACGAGCGCCTTGCCGAGTTCCGCCGTCGGGTTCGCGCCGGTCCGTGGCCGCGACAGCGACCACCGGGTGAACGTCCGCTCGGCGTGCACCGCGAGACGCAGCAACTCGGCGCGATATGACCCGAGCAGCGGTTGGTCGCAGGCGCCCATTGCCGCAGCGGTGAGATGCGCGCAGCGACCTATCGTCATCACGACTTCGAGCACCTCGTCCGGCACCGACGTGACGAGGCGGGCGTCCGCGAGCGCTGCTGCCGCCCGGATCCGTTCGACGACGCGGCCGAGCGCCCGCCCGAGTTCGGACAATTGCGCGCCGTCGGCGGCCACGGGCTCGGACTCCAGCGCGGCGGTCAAGTTGCCGATGACCACGCCGAGCGCGTGCTCGACTCGGCGCGAGCGCTCGAGTATCCCGGAGACGTCGACCGGCGAGCATCCGAAGTCCGCAAGCACCGTCGCTGCCTCGACCAGGGTCGCGGCCGCCGCGCGAAAGTAGATCTCGGTAGTCGCGCTCGCCGTCGGCGTGCTCATGCCCACTCCTCGGGTAGTCCCTCGATCAGCCGCGATGGGGTGTCGACGCCGCCCGGACGGCGTCGGCCGGGTAGCGTCGACAACCCCACGCCGCCCGGGTAGCAATCACACCGAACTACCACAGTCGACGATAATGATTCATAACATATCGCTTCTCTGGACTGGTAGATAGCCCTATATTGCTTGAAACAGCCATTTACTTAACGGTCGGGTGAACTGCGTGTGGCCGGATCAGCTACGACCAGGCACCGGACGCGGGGGATGCGGACGATCGGAGCGGCTTCCCTCCGCCCGCCGCGAACTTCGAGCCTTCCACGAGACCCGAAACCACCCCCAGATCCCGGCGGCTCGGCCGCACCGCCCGACGACCTGTACGCGTACGCGCGATGATGGAACGAAGCCGATGATCGTCGAGAGGACCGACGGATGTACCGTCTGAGGCGCTGCCTGGTCGCGGTGGTCGTCCTGTTGGCAGCCGCCGACTGCGGGACCGAACACGAACCGCCGCCCGCCCGCGGTGAGATCGTTTCCACGACGCCCCTGCTGAGTCTGCCGCCCGAGCAGACCGCCGCGCTGTTGACCAACGGTGGAATCTCCACTCCGGTGCGCAACGGCGTCGACGCCTTCCGCATCGAGTACCGGACGATCACCCCGCACGGCGACCCGACCACCGCCAGCGGGCTGGTGGCGCTGCCGCGCACGGACTCCCGGCGGCTGCGGGTGGTCAGCTACGAGCACGGAACCATGACGCTGAAGAGCGACGCGCCGTCGGTCGACACCCGCAACCTCCCCGATCGGCTGCGTACGGTGGCCTTCGCCGCCGCGGGCTACGCGGCGACCGCACCGGACTACTTGGGCCTCGGGAACGGTCCGGGAACGCATCCCTACACCCATGCGCCTTCGGAGGTCAGCGCTTCGGCCGACCTGTTGCGCGCGACCGCTTCCCTCGTGGCCCAGCAGCGCCGAGAGCTCGATCCGGACGTGCTGGTGACCGGCTTCTCCCAAGGCGGCCACGCCGCGATGGCGCTCGGGAAAGCGCTGGCCTCCGGCGCGATCCCGGGTTTCGGGGTGGCTGCCTTGGCCCCGATAAGCGGACCCTACGACCTACGGCACGTCCAGGCGCCCGCCGCACTGGACGGGCGGGTCCTACCGGGCGCGGCGGTGCTCTTCCTCTCCTACTGGATCACTTCCATGAACCGGATCCACCACCTCTACGACGACCCGACCGAGGCCTTCCAGCAGCCCTACGCCGACAAAGTCGAAGAACTCTTCGACGGCTTCCACACCGAGATCACCATCGTGACCTCGCTGGCGCCCACCCCCGGACAATTGCTGACCCCCGGGTTCGTCCGGTCCGCCGCCGAGCCGACCGGCGCCACCGCGGCGGCTATCACCGAGAGCGACGGCACCTGCGACTGGACGCCGCGGGTGCCGGTCCACCTCTACGCTGCCCGCGGCGACCGCGCCGTGCCGTTTCCGAATGCCGAGCACTGCTTGCAAGCTCTCGGCGGCGACGCCACGCTGCGGGACCTGGGGGACGTGGACCACGCCGGAACGGCACGGATAGCCGTCCCCGAGATTATCGGCTGGTTCGAGCAACAGTTCCCGCCGAGCTGACCGGGCGGCTCACGCCGGCTGGGGCTGCGATTCGAAGGGTGCGTCGATCCCGTCCATGACGATCCGGATATCGAGGTTCGCGATCCGACCCGAAGCGTCGAACTCGACCTCGCCGGCGAGACCGTCGTCGCCGAATTCCAGCAACCGGTAGTCGTCGAGGAATTCGGTGTTCAGTCCCCGCCGGGTGAGGTAGCTGTACACGGCACGCCGGTGATCCGTCAGTGGCAGTGCTCCGAAGCCGTGCGCCAGCACGCGAGCGAGGCCGGAGGGGGTGGGCGCGGGCAATTCGAAGGCCGGGTGGTCGATGAGGAACGCCACGCAGGCGCCATCGATGACACCACAGTAGGAGTTCCAGCGCCCGCAGACGATCTTCGCGGCATCCGCCATCAAGCCGGCCACCTGATAAGGCTCCGGCGCCGCGCCACCGAGGACCACGGGCAGTTCGGCCGAACACAATTCGGCGACACGGTAGCGGGACCCGAACTCGCGCACCGTCTCCGCCGCGCGCAGCAGCGACGGCGGGTAGCCCCACGGGTTGACCCATCCCCACAGCCACGTGTCGGCATCCGCCGTTCCGAGCAGGTGGACGTCGGTGCACACGAAGGAGCCTTCGTCACCGAGGAATTCGAGCCGACGTCCGTCCAGGTCGGCCTCCAACACGTGTGCGCCGAGCACCTCCTCGAGGTGCAGGCGGTGCTCGAGCGACAGCAAGCCCGCGTCATCGAGAAGTCTCGTCAGTGGCACGGATTGGGACACCGCGTCAGCGTAGTCAACGCGGAGCCATCGCTCCGCTTCCGGACCGGCTGTCGGGCCGTGCTCAGCCCCGAGCGGGCGGCCGTCCCGGCAAAGGGTGCGGGAGGAAACCGGGGCGACTCCACCTCCGACTTCACACCGGGCGGTCGTGCAACTCGGCCATCGTCGCCTCGACCCGATCGAGCTCGCGATCGACGACGCTCCGGCGTGCCGACGGCAACCAGAAGAGCACGCGGTCGACTCCCGCTTCCGCATAGGATTCGAGAGCCTCGAGGTCGTCGACGGGGGCGCCCATCACGACGACGTCGATCGGGCGATCGGCCCGCTCGCGCAGCTCGGTGATCCGCTCGATGATCCCGGGGCCGTGATTGGGCATCCACGCGTCGCCGTATTCGAGCACGCGATCCAGCACCGTCGGCCCGCCGCCTCCGACGAGGATCGGCGGGTGCGGCCGCTGGATCGGCTTGGGGTCGCTCCAGATCCGGTCGAAAGAGATGAATTCGCCGTCGAACGAGGCCTCGTGCTGCGTCCAGATCACCTTCATCGCTCGGACGTACTCGCCTATGCGCTTCATCCGGGTCCGTGGATCGGTGCCGTGATTCGCCATCTCTTCACGGTTCCAGCCTGCGCCGATGCCGAAGTCGAATCGCCCGCCGGACAGATGATCGAGCGACGCGACCTCCTTAGCGGTGATGATCGGGTCGCGCTGGGCCACGAGCGCGATACCGGTCCCGACCCGCAGCGCTTTCGTGGCGCCCAATGCGTAGGCGCTCGCCACGAAGGGGTCGTAGGTGTGCGCGTATTTTCGCGGCAGCGGCGGCGCGCCCTGCTCGCCGCGCCATGGCGTCTTCCGCGCCGCCGGGATGTGCGTGTGCTCGGCCCACATCAGCCACCGATGGCCGCGCTCCTCAACGGTTCGAGCGAGCTCCGCGGGCCCGAGGCCGTCGTGGGTCGGGAAGTAGGCTACGCCAGCATCCATTTGCTCGAAGTTACCTGCCGAACCCGAGGCCGCCAATGCGACTTGCCGCGGCCGTGATGCCCGGCTTCACTGCCGATCACCCCGGGATGACGTACTGCACCTGGACCGAATCGGGCGAGTGGAAGATTTCCTTTGTGGTGACGGACAACTCGACGTGGCCGGGGCCGGAGGGGATGGTGGCGGAGTTGTACCAGGAGCCGACCAGCTTGATCGTGGTGTTCCCCCGCGCGCCGGTGTCGATGTTGTGCCAGGAGACGTAGGCGGTGGTGGCGCAGGTGCCGATGCCCTCGAAGGCGCTGGTGAGGTGAAGTCCCTGGGAGGAGTCCTGGTCAACGTTCCCGCGAATCGTGCCGTAGCACAGGCCCGCTTCCGTCGCCGTGGTGTAGAGCACCGGGAGGTTGACGGCCTCGGCCGAGGCGGTACCGGCGAAGACGAACGCCGGGGCGCAGGCCACTACGGCGGCAGCGGCGGTCGTGGCCAATTTGGTAACTGAGCGCATGATCTTTCCCCTCTGAGTCTGCACACTGATCGACATGCCCGGATACACGGCCGCCGGGCCTCGGTACCGGGAGTTCGAGAACACCGGCCCGGCTGCACGTCTTATCCGTGATCAACCTCTAGTCGTTACGCCGCACGACATGTACCGCAGATACAGCATCGACCCGAAGGGATCACGGGCCGAAGCTCGAGCGCATCACTGATATCGCAGCGGCGAGACAACCGGTAGATAGTAGCTTTTCGAACCCTGCGCAGGTCGTCACCGTCTCCTGAAGCGTCGGGGCACGCGCACGATCAGCGATGGGTGGCGATGAGGCGTCGCAGTGCGGCCTGGGCGGGTGGACCCCATGTCGGCTTGCCGCCAGGGCGGCCGTGGACCCCGGCGTCTGCGATGAGGATGCCCGCGAAGGCGCGTAACACTGCCCATCCGCGGGCGCGCCGCAGAGTCGCCGTATCCATGGACGACTGGTAGGCGTCATGAAAGCGGTCGGTGGCACCGTCGGGCAGCAGAATCCACGCGGCAGCGAGATCGAAAGCCGGATCGCCGGCGAAGAGGTCGCCGAAGTCGATCACCCCGCAGATCGCGCCATCCGCGGTGAGGACGTTGGCCGGATGCAGATCGCCGTGCAGCCATAGCGCCGGTCCGTTCCAATCCGGTGCGGCGACAGCGTCTTCCCAGACCGCGCGGACGGCGTCGGGATCGGCGATCAGTCCTAACTCGGTGACTGCTGCGAGCTGCTCGGCGAACCTGTCGGAACAACCGGCCAGCGACCCTCCGCGGTCGCGGCCTTCGGGCGCGTGCTCGGGGGCAGGTTGGTGAAGTGCCCTCAGGAAGGCGGCCAGGGTGGTGGCAGCCTTCGCGCCGTGGGTGACGGGAGCTCGGTCGGCAGCCTCGCCCTGCACCCAGGTCGTGACGATCCACGGCCGCCGAAACCGTTCGGAGGGCCCACCGAAGCGCTGCGGAACGGGAACCGGCAGCGGAAGACGCGGAGCGAGGTCAGGCAGCCAGGTGTATTCCTTGCGCAGCAACGCGTCGGCGGACTCTGTCGCCCAAGGCAATCGGACGGCCAGGTCGTCGCCGAGCCGCCACAGCTGGTTGTCCCAGCCACGCGCGCCGAGCCGCACAGGGCGGTCGGCTAGGTCGGGGTGCTGGTCACGCAGTAGATCCCGCACCAACTCCGCGGTGATCTCGATCTCGGTGTGCGGCATGCGGCTCAATATGGCCCAATCATCATCTCGCGCTACAGAAGCTCGATTCGACCGGGCTCGGGCAGCGCGTGCGGGCGTTCGTCCGTATACCAGGCGTACTCGATTCCGCTGAGCCAGCCGTTCTCGACCCACAGTATGACCTCGCCGATCGGTGATCCGTTGCGGTCGGTGACCCCTCCGCTGGCGAAGATCCCGTCCGGCGAACCGGATGCTCGCACCGCACCGGCCCGCACCGCCAGATCGATGCTGGGTGAACCGATACCCCAGGTGGCGACGACCTGCGAATACGGCACCTGCGCCTGGTACTCGGAGGCGCAGGGGTCGCCCGACGACAGCAGCTTCATGGCGACACTGGTTTCGAGGTCGGTCAACGTTCGCGGCGGAATCGGTGTACTCATCGGTCTCCTCGGTCTCGCCGCGTCATGAAATGTATGCGGTGCCGGTGCTGAAGACACCGTCGATCATTGATATCGGCGGTGCACTGCGCGAGGAGGTCGGCAGGTCCCCCGACCCGCCGACGCAGCCGATGTAGCGCACGATATCCGTCGAAGCCCTCGGTCTCGGAAGTACTGCTGGCCGCAGAAGCGTACCTACTGCGGTCCTCGATGAACACCGGCGATCGAGCAGGCGGAGCTCAAGATCGGTCGAACTCGCCGCCCCGCGCGACCGACAGAAACGCATCCCACTCCGAGGGCGTGAACACCAACGCCCCACCGTGAGGATTCTTCGAGTCACGAACCGCCACGCGCCCGCCGTCCAGATGCGCGATCTCGACACAGTCACTACCGGCGGAACTACGAGTGCTCTTGAACCAGCGCGCTCCGGATAGATCAACGGACACAGTCGAACTCCTTCGCTGCCTGCCGCAACAGGCGTTTGCTACTCGGCACGTCCAACGCTACCCGCTGCATGACCTCGATTGCAGCCCGATAGCGGCGAACAGTGCCTGGTCGCTCCAGATAGATATCACCGGTGTAGCTCTGGACGTAGACCACCGATGGCTCCAGCACCCGCCCGTCGTTGTCTGCTGCAAAGTCCAGAATTGTGAACGGTCCGGTGGAAGTCCCCAGCGGATATCCTGCCCCGAATGGAAGCACCTGCACGCGAACATTCGGCGGCAGGTCCGCCAGGTGCCGCAACTGCACCGACATGACGCGAGGGCTACCGACCACTCGCCTGGTCATTGCTTGGTCCAGCAACAGCATCGCGTTCAGCGGGGCGATATCGCGGGTGATCAACCCTTGCCGGTTGCGACGAACCCTCACCCTCCGCTCGATCTCCTCGGCGGTATCCATCGGGAAGTACACCCGGTCGAGCGCACGCGCGTACTCGGGGATCTGAAAGATGCCGGGCAGCAGATCAGTACGGTAGCTCGTGAGATGGGAGGCCGCCGCCTCCATCTGGATGTAGGCGTTGAATGTCGGATTCACTTGATCGGGAAACTCGTCCAACCACGACGGCGTCCTCCCCTGTGCAGCGAGCGATTTCAACACCGGCAGCATGTCCACCCGCTGATACAGCCTGCACAGCCGCCGCAGATCTTCCTCCCGGACGACCACGTTCGGCGCACCGGTTTCCAAACGGTGCAGCGTCCCCGCTCCGCGCCCGATGGCCCGCGCCGCCACTTCGATGGACAACCCCGCCTCCTGCCTCATGCCGCGCAGGCAGCGGCCGAGGCTGCGGTGTGGAACGCCTCCCGTCCCGCGAATGTCGGCTTTGAGCTGCCGAATACCGGCGCCCCCATCGCTCTCCCCCATGCTGTTTGCTCCCTTCCGTGGAATATTCACACCCACTGACTGGAATGTTCCGAAAGTCCTTGTGGAAGGCGGTCTTTCGCCCCACCGGAGGCTATTGTGCAGGGTCGCTGGAAGGTGTCCAGGGCTTTCGCCACTTTCTGTCGCGAATTCGCGCGGGAATATCCATACGGCCCGCATCCGGTGCTCCACTGACCGCGAGGTCGGCGCGGCGTTACTCCCCGTTCGCCGCCACTCGGACAGTGGGAGGACACATGACCAACGCACTACCGCAACGCGTTCCGTTCCCACGGGCTCGCGCCCCCTACAAGGGCGTGCCGCTACTCGTGCTCGAGCGCTACGCCGACGCGCTGCGGCAGTGGGCCGACACACCCGAACGTCCCGGAGGCGGGGTGCCGACCCCTCCCCCGCCTCCGGTGACCCTCACCGAAGCCCTGTCGTGGACCGAGTGACCCGCCATCGGGCCGTCCGCGCGCGAAGGCCGTGACCGTGCGCCACTACCGCGTCACAGTGCACTGCTGCGGCCCACGCTGGCTCATCCACGTGCCTGCCGTGAACCGCTGGACAGTGACCGGCGACAAGTCGGCGATCCGGTCCACCGCCCGCCAGATGATCGCGGCGACAACCGGATACGGCGACGACTCGCTCGAACTGGACCTCATCGCGGGCAGAGCGCTGCGCGACGCCGAAGAGTTCGCGGTGGGATGCCAGTTGTCGACGCGATGGCACGCACCGACGGGATAGGCGAGCTACTCGGCGCCTTACGCTGGCGCCGGAGCGCAGGGCGAGCCCACATGTGCGCATCTTGTTCTGCTCGGCATCAGCAGGCGACGCCTCGAGTTCGACACTCCATTCGACGAGGGAGCCACCCGAAATTCATCGGTGCGGTCGAGGTCGCGTACACGCTCCTGCGGACGCCCTGTACTGGGCATGAGGGTGCGATCGGCCAGCGTCGGACGCGCACTACTGCTCGTTGATCTTCCGAGGTGCCGCGCCGGGCCGGTTCGGTCAGCGCGATCAGCGGCATTATGGTGCGTGCCGCTGGCTCAGGATGCCTCCCAGCCGGGCGGTTACAGGGCGAGCATGGCGGCAGCGACCTGGTCGGCCGCCGCTGGGCGCAGAGCGGTACCCATGTCGTCGAGGACGAGCAGTCGCGCCCCCGGGATTTCGGCGGTGAGGACCTCACCGTTGCCGACCGGGAAGAACGGGTCGGCGCGACCGTGCACCACGAGCGTGGGCACGTCGAGCTCACCGAGCCGCTCCCGCCAGCGCGGGGCGCAGTCGATCCGGGAGAACACCATCCCGAGCTGGTTCGCCTGGTGCACCGCGGGATCGCTCGACGGTGTCCGATCCCAGATCCGGGCCGCCGTCGCCCGCGCCTGCTGCGGATCGTCGCCCATCAGCGCGGCGCCCTCGGCGGCGAACGCCGCGACAGCATCTCGGTCGGTCCAGTCCGGCCGTGGGCGGGAGAATAGCGCGCCCATGACCGCGCGGTCGTGGTCGGGCAGGTCCTCATCGACCGGGCCTGGGGCCACCGGCCGGGTGCCGACGAGGGTTAGTGCGGAGAACACGTCCGGGTGGTCCAATGCGGCGACCTGAGCGACCATCCCACCGACGCCGACACCACCGAGATGGGCGGTCCCGGCGCCGAGCACCTCGACGAGCGCGGCCGCGTCGGTGGCGAGATCCCGCAGGTTGTATGCCGGATTCTGAGGGTCGAGGGTCGTCGACGCGCCGGAGTCGCGCAGGTCGTAGCGGACCACGCGCCGCCCGCCCGAGGCGAGCCGCTCGCACAGCGCGTCGGGCCAGGAGACCATTGTTGTGCCGCCGACCAGCAGGAACAGCGGATCGTCCTCGCGACCGAAGCTCTCGATGCCGAGATCCACACCGTTCGCCCGCACCGACGTCATGCCCAACCGAAACGGTCTCGTCATGCCTGGACTCCTATCTGTCGGCATCTCCAGAGGTATCGACGACAGATTCACCCGAAAATCATCGGTGCAGCCGAGATCGCGTCCTCACTCCCCAATCACCCGGGATCGGCATTACCGTGCGTTCAAAATATGATCGGCGCCGCGTTGGAGCTGTCCGGATTCTGCAGCGTCGACACACTGACGCCGAGCTTCGAGGCCAGGCCGGTGAGCGCGTCCCATGCCTTATCGCGCCGTCCTGCATGTCGTCCCATCCCTCGCGATTAGTATCGGCGGCACTCCCCTTCCTGGTGCCGAATAACGCTTGAACCTCACGGTCCAACGCTACCGATGCTGATTTCAATTGCTGCGCAACGTCATAGGCGTGCTGCCGACCACCGTCACCGCATGTGGAACGACGTTCGGCGGTTGGTCGTTGCGATCCGCGGTCAGCGCACCCCCACCGCTATCTTCAGCCTGCGGATACTCCGGATCAGCAACGGGTTGTCCCGCAGGCGCGGTGGCGTGCGTTCGGGATCCAACAGTTCGTTGTCCGCCAGTGGGCTGTCTTCGTCCTCGACGGTCCCCGGCTCGAACGGCACCAGGGTCCGGCCGTTGCCGCGCAGGGTCTCGACCGTGCGCAGCAGCGACGACGTCTCGGCGAGTGTGGCGTCGAACTTCGCGGGTTCGGCATCGAGATGTTCGCAGATCAGCTGGCGCCGGATACCGAGGATGGTGTCCCGCAGCAGGTCACCTTCCTCGGTGGCGGGGGTGACCTCGACGGCCAGGTCGCATTCGGTGTCGAAGCCCATCGAGCGGTTGTTGAGGTTCGACGATCCCACCCGCAGCAGCCGATCGTCAACCACCAGCACCTTGGCGTGGACGTAGATCGGCGCGCCCGCCTCGGTGACGGGATAGTAGACACCGAACCGGTTTTCGGTATCGGCCTTCCATAACAGATGGAGTAAGCGGCGGCGAGCCCCATCCATCGCCTGTTGCTCGAGCCAGCCATCGGCGTGACGCGGCAGTACCAGCACGATCTCCGGACCATTCGGCTCACGTAGCCGCGCGGCGATCGCCTCGGCGAGAGTGCGCGAGGCCAGGTACTGGCTCTCGATGTACAACGACCGCGTGGCGCCCGCGATCGCCGCCAGATACAGCGCCTCGACCTCCCTGACTTCGGCGCGGTCGGCGAGCTCGGGGAAGGTGCGCACGATACCGACATCCACAGACCGCATCGTCGGCTCCAACCCGTCCGGCCACAGCGTGTCACCGGCGATCTCGTCGACCGCGGCCAACTGCTGTCCCGTCGCCGCCTTCCACCGGGCCCGGGCCAATTCGCCGATCACCTTCGCCGCGTCGCCGTCGACGGCGGTGGTCGCGTCGTGCCATGGTCCGTACCGGTTGCCGTTCGGCTCGGTTCGGTAGTGGTTGTCGTCCCGATGGTCGCTGGTGTCCCAGCGATCGACGGTCATGTCGATACCACCGCAGAAGGCGAGCGCGTCGTCGATCACCACGATCTTCTGATGGTGCGCTGAACCGATCGGGTGCGCGCCATCGATTTCCAGGTGCAACCGCCGATCGGTCATCCAATTGACGACGAAGATCGGTGTCATCCCACGGCCGATCGCCGCGAACGCGCCGACATTCCACTTCAGCAGGTAGATGTCGAGATCCGGTCGCTGTTTCGGCAGCCAGGACAGGAATTCACCCAGCCGATTCGGCCCTTCGAGAGTCTTCTCCTGCGGCTCGAACTTGATCCGGGTATCGAAGTCCCAGCCGATCAGCACAATGCGTTTACGGGCCTGCAACATGGCGGACTTGGCAAAGCGGAAATAGTCCGCCGCGTCGACAATGCATGCCAGCCGGTCGGCCCGTGCGATCTGCCAGCAGGTTTCGCCGGGTATGAGGATTTGTCGCTCGTCGCTCATGGGTAGTCAGTTCTCTCGTCCAGCCGGACACCCGCACCGCAGGTGACCGATCCACAGTACTGCGCGGTCGCTCGCCTTCTCGGTGAGCATCGTCACCGCGATCCCGTTCCGCCCTGCTGGTCCGCGACTTCGAATAGCGAATGTTCGGGAAGACCTCCTGACTCCCTTGGGCTGGGATGCCGGGGTCCAGGACTGCCTGCAGCGACTCGTCCGTTCCGTGCCCCGCCAACTGGACCCGGATACGCGAATGAGGGTGGTCGCCTCCGAAGGCGAGGGGGGCGACGAGGAGGCGGCCGACTCGACCGGCGACTTCGTGCGGCACCTGCCGACGTCCATCGCCGACGTGTGGCCACCCCTGTTGGATCTCACCTTTCAGTTTCTGGGCAGCCAGGAAGCGCGCTACCGAACCGGCTTTTACGAAGACGAGATCAACGACGCGCTGGCGGCGATTCGAAATATCGCAGGATGAGAGCCCTGTCTGTCCCGATCACGCAACGCCTGGCGGGGTGGGATCGGTTCGAGCAAGACGCGTAGTCTCCGAAGGGCCGCCGGGGCGCACACGACTCCGGATGTACCGTCGGCGCGGCGACGCACCTATGCTGCGCGAAACGTCGCCTCGTTCTTCAACGCGTCGCTGCGTGGGAACACATTTTGCAGGTAGACCTGCGGGTGTATACCGAGGTGGGGTCGTAGCCGGGTTCGGCGAGTATCGCTTCCAGCATCGTGAAGGCGATGTCCTCCGAAAGTCCAATCGGTACGCCCCCGCTATACCGGTGGGCGCGGCGCCGCTGCGTGTAGACGATGTACAGCAGGTCGAAGATCGACCTCACATCGTCGGTCTCGCGCTGGTCACTCCGCCCCTTCGAATTCAGGTCGTCGTCGCCGTAGGTGCGGCGCATGTGGTCGCCGTGGGACGGCCCCCACCACTGCATCAATGCAACGCCCGGCGTGCTGCACGTATCCCGGATCAGCAAGCCACGGTAAAACTTTCGGTTGCAGAACTCGATGATGTCCGGCTCGCACCGATAGGGTTCACGGAGAAGGAAGGTGGTTATACGAACGTGTATCCGGGCGGGAAGTCACGGTGAGCGATACCAGCACCGTGGTCATCGAGGCCACCGGCGTCACCTACTATTCGCCGGAGGACGAGGCGGCGTTCTTCGGGTGGCTAGACAAGATCGCTTGCGTCGAGTCGTACTACGGACGAGTGCGCACCTTGTACCTCACCATCGATCTCGAAGCCGTCGATGAAGGCGGATTGTGTGAAATCGTCGCACTCTACCGGAGATACAACATCGACCTGAGCGAATTACGCGTCCTCGGCGCTGGCCGGGTCGGCCCCTGGTTCAGCGACCCCGATCGCTGGTGGCACGAAGGAGTCTTCGTGTAGGCCTCCGAGCCGGTCGGCCGGTTCAAGACTGCCTTCTGTGCCGAAGCCGACATAAGGGTTGCGTCATTCGATCAGAGGCAGACGGCAGTCGGGCACCTATGCGAGGGCCAGTTCCACAAGCCGACAGTAAAATTACCAAAATTGTTGTCACGTGGTTTGAGTCGCACTCCCGTACAACATCAAGTAGCCGCCGACTCTGATCTGACCAACTGATCGGTTCACGTCGACCCTGTCGTCGGGTGCTCGCAGTCCGCGAAGACGCGCGGCGTGTAGACGACGTGACCGCACATGATGCAGATGTGGGGGCGGCGAATGGCCGCCGTCCTATAAGCAGGCCAGCGACCCGACGCGTTTACGCGCCCAAACCGGGTTCGCAGGATCACCCCCAGTACTCGCCGCGCTTTTTCCGCTCTTCCACTTCGGCCAGGTATGCAGCTTCCTCGTCAGTGCCCAGTTTGTCCTCGTCGCCGAACCGGTCGGGCAGATGCTTGCACTTCTCTGGTGGTACGGCGTCGCGGCGGGCATTCCAGGCCGCGAATCCCGCTTTGATCTTCTCCAACTCTTCGGGAGAGATATCATCGTCGCCAGGGTATTCACCCGGTGCGTAGAAGGTTTTGTCATCCGATTTTTTCGGGCATTACTGGGTTACTTCCTACTTGGGCAATTCTCGCATTTGAATGATGGTATGACCATCTGGTCCAGGAAATTTGTCGACCACGCGAAACGGGTATCGCTTTCCATGGCTGGACCCGCAACGCGAACGGCCAGTGGTACGACAAGGACGGCCACCCCACCAGCCACGACCGCGACGCCTGTCCCGGCAACTGAGCCGCAATCAGCACCGAGCGCAGAACGGTGCGGCGGTCGGCGCGTCGTCCAGTCCGGCGAACTGGCGGTTGAGTCGATCTACCTCAGCCTGGCAGCGCCGCCGCCAGTTCGCCGCACAGCGCGTCGAGTTCGGATGCGGGGATCCGAGGTGCGTCCGGGGTATCGGTGTTGTGCCACGGCACATCTCGTGCGGTGTCGGATGGGCGGGTGAGGACGTGCTTGTGGACGTGGGCCACGCTCAGGCCGGCGACGAAGTCCGGGGAGACCGTGCCGTCGGGTGATCACAGTTCGCCCGATGAGCATCCGCCCCGACCCGACTCCCGTGGTTACCCCCAGTACTCGCCCCGCTTTTTGCGCTCTTCCACTTCGGCCAGGTATTCGGCTTCCTGGGGGGTGCCTAATTTGTCTTCGTCGCCGAACCGGTCGCGCAAGTGGATTCGCTTGTTTTCCGGTACAGCGTCGCGGCGTGCGTTGAATGCCGCCCATCCCGCCTCGATCTTCGCCCGTTCCTCATCGGAGATGTCGACGGGGTGCGGGTATTCACCGGGTGCATAAAACGTCTTCCCGTTGATCTCTTCCGGCATCGTTCTCTGTCCTTTCTATGGCCGGGGCACTTCGCGCATTCGAACGATGATACGCCCTGTCTCCGGGTCGGGAAATTTGTTCTCCACATAAAACGGGGTGTCGGTCTTGAACACGACTTCCAGCTCTTCGGGAACGCTGGAATGGTGGCCGATGTAGCGGCCGTCTGCCGACCAGATTTGCATTTCCACCGGCAGATCCTTCGCGGCGGCCGAGGTGGCGGACGCCGAGGTGAACGGCTTTTCGGTCACCGTTGATCCGGGCTCGTATCGTGCCAGGTCTTCCGGGGAGATGTCCACGCGCCGGGTCACAGGCCCTTCGTAGACGGGGCACTTGTCCAATGCTGCGTTCATCGCGTCGCGTTCGGCTATCTGTGCGGGTGTCAAGGGCTCGCCGGATCGGATGGCGGTGTTGAGTGGTGCACTGTTTCCGGTGTAGCGCCCGATCGTATCGATATCCGCCCGCGGTAGATCCACCTTAGGAATGCCTTCGGGGTGCTCGATCTTGGGCAGCTCGATCGGGTCCTTCTTCGGCGGCCCCACTGGATCGGGTTTGACCGGCAGGCGCCCACCCGGGAGAGCTTCCAGGTCCCGCACGTGCCGGGCGATATCCTCATCCAGCTTCACCCCGGCCGCGATCCTGCGTTCGGTCTGCCATTGCTCGATCATGAGCCGGATCGGCCGGGCATACCGCGCACAGATCGCAGCGGCACCGGCCACACCGACAGCCGCGGAGACACCGAAGGTGATCCAACTCGAGGCAATCGAGATGGCCGCGTTGATGGCCAGCTCGGTCAGCAGCGCATCCCGAATCGCCTCGAGTTGTGTCTTGAGGTTGGCGCGTAGCTCGTCCAGCGCGACACGGTGGTCGCGGCAGGATTGGGCAAGATCGTTCATCGCGGTGATCACCGATTCGGCGGAAGCCTTGACCGTGCGCAGGTCTTCATCGATGAACGCGACTTCGGGTGCGGTGAGCGAATCGAAGGCCACGGCCGCCGCCTCGAGCGCGGCCGGGAAAGATGCCACCGCTTCGGCTGCCGCAGTCCGCGCCCACGTATCGCCCGCATTGGAGATGGTCGTGGCGTTGCCGTCCGGCACGATGATGCCGATCATCTCGGCGAGCCCGATGCCCTCATCGACCAAGCCATTTCCGGGACCGCCGGCCGAGGGCAACGGGATTCGGCACACCACCACCGGAGGCAGGAACGGCGGGGGCTGGGCGGGTGGAGGCGCTGCCTCACCGATGGTTGCTTTGTGTTCGGCCAGCTCGTGGTTGTAGCCGAGGGTCTGCAATATCGTGGCGTAGTCGTGCGCGGCGGTAGCGATTTTCGATACCATGCTCAGAATGGCAGCGGCCCGATTGTCGTAGGACTCGCCCCACTTCTTCGCATCCGAATACGAGCCCGCCATATTCGTAGCCATGGCCATGTTCGGCCACTCGTCATCGATGGACATCCAGAATCGCGACGCGGCATCGGCTAACTTCTGCGCGGTGTCGTAGTAGACCGGCACCGACACGTCGAGCACGGTCACCGCGGGGCCCCGTCGCCACCGCTACCGCCACGCCCGAGGACAGCCAGATTGGCCGCCACGACAGCTTCGTACTCTTTGCGAGCGGATGCGGCGGCGGACTTCATCCTCGCGAGCCCGTCACGGATCTTCGCAGCGGCAGTGATCCACTCGGCGTGAGCCAGGGCGTGAGCTTCGGCGGCTTCACCGTTCCATGTTCCTTGCAGAGCGGCTATGCGTTCGTCTATCTCGACCAGGGAATCGGCCACAAATCCGTTCAAGCCCTCTATTCGGGCGGTTACGGATTCCAGGTGCGCGAGATCGACGCGATACTCGGTCACGGGTTCTCCCAGCGGTTTCGGTTGGATCGCGGTCAGATCGGGGGCAAGCTCAACGAGCTGTACTGGTTCGCGGCCTCCGTATCGGCGGCCGCGCTGCGGTCGACCACCACGCCCAGCAAGTCGGCCATGTCAGCCAGCGCTTCGAACACCTCGAGTGCGGCACTATGGGTCTCGTCCCAGGCGCCCGCGTATGCGCTGGCCGCCGCGCCGCGCCAGCTCGACATGAGCCCGTCGACTTCGGCACTGGCCGAATGCAACCCGCTGATGAGGGCCTGCGCGGTCTGTTGCACATAGCGCCCTGCATCGGAGACGGTTTCAGGAACCACGGTGAACGTGGTTGTGGCAGACGGGTCGTACGTCAACTGCTGTGCCCTCTCATCCCCCCACAGGATGGTTTCGAATGGTTGGACGCACCGGACAGTCATTCGGTTCCATCCAAAACTCAAACTCTCACACCGGATCTTCCGACCCAAAACCGAGTGTGATGCGCGAGCCTCGCCCGACGGACGGACCGCACGAGGGCGGCTCCGGGATCCGCAGGTCGAAGCAAGTGCCGACGAGCAAGCGCCAGAGATAATCCCAGTTTCGTAACGCTCCATGGCTCATCGAAGGCTCCGGGGTCGACTAGCCGCGACTTCTGCAATGTCGGCACGGGGCGCAGATCTCGGCGTCAGCGACCTTGCAGGCGCGCACGATGTAGATCTGGGTGTTCGATATGGTCGAAACTGCGGTCGGCGGCCGGATCCTCAGTCCGGATGGCCCGGACGCCCAACCAAGGGAAGGCGCCGCAGTGCGGGTCGGCCTTCAGAGTTCACACCGCAGCCGGCCATCGAGTGCGATGACGGTTGGCTGGTGATCAGATGGTTTCCATTGTCGACAGCCTGATCGGCACCGAATCGAAGGCTGGACCCCGCGACGCGAACCGTTAGGGGAATCGCCGTTGTACCTCGGCATATCTCGTGCGTTGCCGGACGGACGGGTGAAGGCATGCTGGTGGGCGTGGGCCGCACTCAGGCTGGCGACGAAGGTGGAGACGTGGCGACAAGTGGGTCGCAAACCTGAGGCGGACATGTCCATCGGTGAAGTTTGCCGAGAATCGCGCCCTACAAAGGATTCGGTGGCGGCGACGGAGGAAACACGACCGGCAGGGCCGCCAGTGCTCGGTGGAACGGTCCCGGGCGCCAGACGAGTTCTTCGGCCGGCACCGCCAGCTCCAGTTCCGGGAGCGCGTCGAGCAGCAGGTCGATCGCGGCCTCGACCACCACATAGGCGGGTGATCGGGCCGGGCAGGCGTGCGGGCCGAAACTCCAGGCCAGGTGTGATCGGTTGCCGGTGAGGTCACCGCCCCGGATGGCCGGGTCGTTGTCGCACGCGGCCAAGCTGATCAGCACCGGCTGGTTGGCCGGTAGCCACGTGTCCTCCACGAGGACCGGCTGACGTGGATAGGTGGTGCAGAAGTTCGCCAGGGGCGGATCGTTGAACAGCACCTCGTCCAGTGCTTCTCGGGTGGCCAGGCTGCCGCCGAGCATGCTTCATCGCCCATTCCGCGTCGATGCCTTCGAAAAGCGCTGCCACCCCTGCCGCCACCCGCTGACCCAACTCCGGTGTGCATCCGACCATCCGGTTGAGCACCTCGAAAACCAGCGGGAACGCGTACTGGGTGACGAGATCGGCCTTCCCCGACGCACAGAACGAGTTGATGAGTGGGACGGCGATCCGTTCCACGTCCTGGCGCAACTGGTACAGATCTATCCCGTCGAGGGCGTACACATGAGCACGCCGAAAGCGCTGATGCAGTTCACCACTGCTGCGCAGAACGGTCGGGTTCCACTCCATCATCGGCCTCACCGGTGAGTCGGCCGGGATACTGTCCTGCCAGTTGCGTGGATCGGCGGGAAACCGTTCGGGATCATTGAGAATTCGAAGTGCGGCAGCGTAGCCGATCACCAGGGTAGCCGGTACGCCCGGCGACAGTTCGATGGGGACCAGCGCACCGTGGCGTTCCCGCATCTCGGCATAGGCGCGATGCGGGTCGTTGGCGAATTCCTCCCCATAGATGGCGTAGCGCGGCCCCACCCCCTCCGGTGGGCTCGCCCTGGATCACCGGGCACCTGCGGACGAACGCTGTTGCGGCAACACCGGGATGTAGTGCACGGTCAAAGACGAGACTCCAATCGATCGAACCTCGCCGAGCGTGACCACCGCCTGGAGGCAGGTACGCCGATCCCGCTCGGAGAGCAGTGCTGTTCACGAACCAAATCCGCCGATTCCTACACCCGGCGATGTCCGCGTCGAGTCACCAGCAACGATGCAGGTATCAGTCCTGTGCACGGTACCGGTCTCGGGAGAGATGCACAGGCAATTCCTAGCGAATCGTTGAAAATGAAATCAACCACGGGTTCCGGCTCGCCCAGGGTCCGGTGAGTCCTGATCACCGGAACCCCGAGCACACCGGCCCGCCATATCCGTCCAGAGTCGGCGGCCGTTACGCCGCACCGGTTTCAGGACAGGCCGAGGTCGCGGGCGACGATCATCTTCATGACCTCGCTGGTGCCCGCGTAGATACGCGCTACACGCGCATCGGTGTACAAGCGCGCGATCGGGTACTCCATCATGTACCCGTATCCGCCGAACAGTTGCAGACAGCGGTCGACGACGCGGGCCTGCACCTCCGTGCAGAAGAGTTTGACGCGGGCGGCATCCGCGCCGGAGAGCGCGCCCTCGAGCAGTTCGAGCACCGCGCGATCGATCATGGCCTGGGCGGCTTCGACTTCCGCCGACAGCGCGGCGAGTTCGAACTTGGTGTTCTGGAACGAGGCGACCGGCGTGCCGAAAGCCTTGCGCTGCTTGGTGTATTCGACAGTCGCGGAGATCGCGGCGCGTGCCTGGGCGACCGAGCCGACCGCGACGGTCAGCCGCTCCTGCGGCAGGTTGTGGCCGAGATAGCCGAATGCCGCGCCCTCGGCGCCGAGCCGGTTGGCCACCGGCACGCGGACGTCGTGGAAAGACAGCTCCATGGTGTCCTGCATCTTGCAGCCCATCTTCTCCAGCATGCGGCCGCGGGTGAAGCCGGGCATCCCGTCCTCCACCACCAGCAGGGTCAGCCCGGCGCGCCGGTTGTCCGGATCGGTGGACGTGCGCGCCACCACGATCACCAGGTCCGCGAGCAGGCCGCCGGTGATGAAGGTTTTGGCACCGTTGAGCACGTAGTCGTCGCCGTCGCGCACCGCGCTGGTCCGCATCCCCGCCAGATCCGAACCGGTGCCCGGCTCGGTCATGGCGATCGCGGTGAGCAGTCGCCCCGACGCGAGCCCTGTAAACCACCGATCGCGTTGTGCGGCATCGGCATACTCCAGGAAGTACGGCAGGATGACGTCGAGCTGGGTGCGCACGGTGCCGAGCGTGACCAAGGCGCGGGCCGCCTCCTCTTGCAGGATCACGTTGTACCGGTAGTCGCGTGTCGCGCCGCCCCCGTATTCCTCGGGCAACGCGAAGCCGAGCAGCCCGAGTTCGCCCATCTCGGCGAAGATCTCGCGGGGCATCTTGCCGTCCTTCTCCCACGCGGAGTAGTCCGGCACGATCCGCTTCTCGACGAAACCCCGGACCAGCTCCCGGAATGCCTCGTGGTCGGTGGTGAACAGCTCTCGTCGCACGTCGCTCCTCCGTTCAGGACATCAATTCGACGACGGTGGCGTTGGCGGTACCGCCACCCTCGCACATGGTCTGCAAGCCGTAGCGAATTCCGTTGTCCCGCATGTGGTGCAGCATGCGGGTCATCAGTACCGCGCCGGACGCGCCCAGCGGATGCCCCAGCGCGATCGCTCCGCCCAGCGGATTCACCAGCGCCTCGTCGGCGCCGGTCTCGGCCAGCCAGGCGAGGGGAACGGGCGCGAAAGCTTCGTTGACCTCGAAGACGCCGATGTCGGCGAGGGTCAGACCCGCTTTGCGCAACACCTTTTCGGTCGCGGGGATCGGGCCGGTGAGCATCAGCACCGGATCGGAACCGGACACGGCGCCCGCGTGGTAGCGGGCCAATGGCGTCAGGCCCAGCTCGCGCGCCTTGCGCGGCGTGGTCACCAGCAGTGCGGCCGCTCCGTCGGAGATCTGCGAGGCGTTGCCCGCGTGGATCACACCGTCGTCCTGGAACGCGGGTTTCAGCCCGGCGAGTTTCGCCGCGGTGGTGCCGCGCCGGATCCCCTCGTCCGCGCTCACCACGCCCGATTCGGTGGTGACGGGAACTATCTGGTCGGTGAAGGCGCCCGCGTCCTGGGCGGCGGCGGCGCGTTCGTGCGAGCGCGCGGAGTACTCGTCGAGCCGGGTGCGATCGAATCCCCACTTCTGCGCGATCAACTCGGCGGAAACGCCCTGATTGAAGGCGAAATCCTGGTAGCGCGCCAATGCTTTCGGCCCGTAGGGGGCGCCGGAGGCCTTCGCCGCGTTCAACGGCACCCGGCTCATCACTTCCACGCCCCCGGCGACCACGAGGTCCTGCTGCCCGGAGAGCACGGCTTGCGCGGCGAAATCCAAGGCTTGCTGGCTGGAGCCGCAGGCCCGGTTAACCGTCGTGCCCGGGATGCTCTCCGGCCAGCCCGCCGCCAGCACGGCGTAGCGGCCGATATTGCTCGACTGGTCGCCGACCTGGGAGACGCAGCCCCAGATCACGTCGTCGATCAGCGCCGGATCGAGGGCGCAGCGCTCGGCGAGCGCGGTGAGCACGAGCGCGGACAGGTCGGCCGGATGCACCCGGGACAATCCCCCGTTGCGTTTGCCGACAGCGGTGCGGACCGCCCCGGCGATGACTACCTCACGCATCTCATCTCCCGTTCTCGGAATTCTCGGCGGCGCGGATCGGCGGTCGCCGGACCGTCCAGTGGCCGGTGAACCGCGGCTCACGCCGTTCGGCGAAGGCCGCGAACGCTTCCGGGGCGTCCGCGGTGGCGAAATTCAGTCCCTGCGCTCTGGCTTCGGCCGCGAGGGCTTCGCGGAGCGTCGAACCCGCGCCTTCGTGCAGCAGCGCCTTGGTCTGGGCCAGCGCGACCGGAGGTCCGGCCGCCAGGCGCGCGCCCAGATCGGCGACGAATCCGTCGATCTCCTCCCCTGGCGTCACCCAGGTCACCAGTCCCAGCTCCCGGGCCTGCGCGGCATCGATCGTCTCGGCCAGCAGCGCCAGTCGCATGGCCTGTTGCAGACCGACCAGCCGGGGCAGCAGCCAGGAGCCGCCGAGATCCATCGACAGTCCGCGGCGGGTGAAGATCTGCGCGAACGTCGATTCCGGGGTGGCCACCACCAGATCGCAGCCCAGCGCCAGATTCCAGCCCGCGCCGACCGCGACACCGGCGACCTTCGCGACGGTGGGCAGCGGAAGGTCGTGCAACAGCATCGCGACGTCGGTGAGGGCGCGCATCCGGTAGACCGGGTGGGCGTTGTCGGGCGTGGAGATGTCCGCGCCGGAACAGAACGCGCCACCCGCGCCGGTGAGCACCAGGGCGCGGACGGTGCGGTCGGCCGCGGCGGCGCGCAGCGCGTCGGCCAGCGCCGCCCAGAGTTCGGCGTCGATCGCGTTCTTGCGGTGCGGCCGGTTCAGCGTCAGCGTGCGCACGCCGTCGAGATCGTCGCGCAGCAGCACGGGGTTCTCGGTCATCGGCGCGGCCCGATCGCTCCTGATTTTCGCAGCACTTCGATATTCGCTGCGGCGCAACCGATTTCGCCGAGCACCGCGTCGGTGTGCGCGCCGAGGCCCGGCACCGGTCCCATCGGCGGCTCGAAGCCCGCCAGGATCGCGGGTGGCAGCAGGGACGGGATCGGGCCCGCGGGAGTCTCGATGCTGCGCCAGCGATCACGCTCGGTGAGCTGGGGGTGGCCGAGCACCTCGCTGGGGCGGTTGTAGCAGGAGTTGCCGATTCCGGCGTCGTCGGCGATCTTCTGGATTCGCGCCAGGTCGTGGCGCAGGCACCACGCGGCGATCGCCTCGTCGATCTCGGCGCGGTGGCGCACCCGCCCGGGGTTGGTGCGGAGTCGTTCGTCCGCGGCGAGATCCGGCCGGTCCAGGATATCGATCGCCAACCGCTGCCACTCCCGGTCGTTGGTGGTGCCCAGCACCACCGTGCGCCCGTCGGCGGTGGCATACGCGCCGTAGGGCGCCACGGCCGGTGAACTCATGCCCAGCGGCTGCTGATCCACCCCGGCGTGCCGCGCATAGGTGAGGTGGTAGCCCATCATCTCGGCCATGGTGTCGAAGAGGCTCACCGAGATCGTGTTGCCGTGGGCCGCGCCCCGGGCTCGCCCGCACAGCGCGGCCAGGATCGACAGCGCCGCGTACAGACCGGTGGTGACGTCGGCGACCGGCGGCCCGGGTTTGGCCGGGGCGTCCGCGGTGCCGGTCACCGCGCAGACGCCCGATTCGGCTTGTACGAGCAGGTCGTAGGCGCGTTTGTGGGACAGCGGCCCGCCCGCGCCGAACCCATCGATCTCCACCGCGATCAGGTCCGGATGACGCGCGGCCAGGTCGGCGGGCGCGAGGCCGAGGCGCGTGGTCGCGCCGGGCGCGAGATTCGACACCAGCACATCGGCGCGGCTTAGGAGGCGGTGCAGCAACTCGACACCGGCAGACGATTTCAGATCGAGGGTGACCGACTCCTTGCCGCGATTGACCCAGACGAAGTGAGCGGCCTGCCCCTGTACCACGTCGTCGTAGTACCGGGCGAAGTCGCCGCCGTCCGGATGCTCCACCTTGATCACCCGGGCGCCGAAATCGGCCAGGGTGCGTGTGCACATCGGCGCGGACACCGCTTGTTCCAGGGCGACCACCGTGACACCGGCCAGTGGCCCCGGCGAATCGACGCCCGTAGTGGGGCCCGTCATCAGATCACCGTGCCACCGTCCACCGGCAGCACCTGGCCGGTGACGAAGGAGGCGGCGTCGGAGGCGAGGAAGACGAACGCGCCCGCGACTTCCTCCGGTTCGGCCCAGCGGCGCAACAGGATTCGGTTGAGCATCTGTTCGGAGAACCGCTCGTCGGTGCGGATGGTGTGCGTCATCGGCGTCGCCGCGAGGGGGGCCAGCGCGTTGACCAGGATGTTCTTGCGCGCCAGCTCTTTGGCCAGCGATTTGGTGATGCCGATGATCGCGGCCTTGGCGGCCGAGTAGTTCACCTGGCCGAGCGTGCCGACGATGCCCGCGGCGGAGGTGACGTTGATGATCCGCCCGGTGCCGTCGGTGGGCAGGAAAGGCAAGGCGGCCTGTGCGCAGTTGATCGTACCCAGCGCGTGGATGTCGAACAGCCGCCGCACCGATTCCGCGGTGGTGTCGGCGAACATCGCGGGTGCGGTGACTCCGGCGTTGTTCACGACGATGTGCAGCACGCCGTCGGTGAGCCCGGCGGCCTGTTCGGCGGCCGCGGCGGCGGAGTTCCGGTCGGAGACGTCCAGGGCCCGTGCGGCGGCGACACCGCCGTTCGCGACGATCTTCTCCGCGACGGCGGCGGCCGCCTCGCCGTTGAGATCGGTGACCAGCACGGCAGCGCCCGCGGTGGCCAGCGCCTGCGCCACCGCCGAGCCGATTCCGCCCGCGGCGCCGGTGACCAGCGCCGAACGCCCGGTCAGGTCGAACAGTGTCTGCTGCGGCATCAGTAGCTCCTCGGCAATCCCAGGGCGTGCGAACCCAGGTAGTTCAAGATCATTTCTTGGCTGACGGGGGCGATGCGCATCACGCGCGCCTCCCGGAAATAGCGGGCCACGTGGTATTCCTCGGCGTAACCCATGCCGCCGTGCGTCTGCAGCGCCCGGTCGGCGGCGGTGAATCCGGCGTCGGCGCACAGGTACTTCGCCGTATTCGCCTCGCGGCCGCAGGATTTCCCGTTGTCGTAGCGCCAGGTGGCCTTGCGCAGCATCAGCTCGGCCGCGTCCAACCGCGCGAGCGAATCGGCCAGCGGGAACTGGATGCCCTGGTTCATGCCGATCGGCCGGTCGAAGACCACGCGTTCCTTCGCGTATCGCACCGCCCGGTCCAGCGCCACCCGGCCGAGCCCGAGCGCTTCGGCGGCGATGAGCATGCGCTCGGGATTCAGTCCGTCCAGCAGATACCGGAACCCCTCGCCCTCTTCGCCGACCCGGTCTGCCACCGGGATACGCAGATCATCGATGAACAGCTCGTTGGAAGTGACCGCGTTGCGGCCCATCTTGGCGATCGGCCGGATGTCGACATGCGCGCGATCGAGATCGGTGAGGAACAGCGTCATGCCGTCGGTCTTCTTGGCGACCTCGGCATAGGAGCTGGTGCGGGTGAGCAGCAGGATCTTCTCCGACTCCTGCGCTTTCGATATCCACACCTTGCGCCCGTTCACCACATAGTGGTCGCCGTCGCGGCGGGCGAATGTGGTGATGCGCGGAGTGTCCAGTCCCGCACCGGGTTCGGTGACGCCGAAGCACACGTGCAGGTCGCCGTCCGCGATGCGCGGCAGAGTCCGCCGCTTCAGCTCCTCGGAGCCGTGCACCACCACGGGATGCATGCCGAAGATCGACATGTGGATGGAGCTGGCGGCGTTCATGCCGCCACCGGAGCGCGACACCTCCTCGGCCAGCAGCGTGGCCTCGGTGATGCCCAGGCCGTGGCCGCCGTACTCCTCGGGAATGGTGATGCCGAGCCACCCGCCGCTCGCGACGGCGTCGTAGAACTCGGTGGGGAATTCGTGCGCCTGGTCCTTCTCCATCCAGTACTGGTCGTCGAACTTGCGGCACAACTCGGCCACCGACTTCCGGATCAGCTCCTGGTCCTCGGACAGCTCGAAATTCATGCCCTCGTCGTTGGTCTCACCGGACACTTCCGCACCTCCAGTTCTCGTATCGCGGCTCGCGCACCGCCCGCCGCGGCGCACGCCGGTGCGGAAGGTCTATCCAGCCCTTCCGCACCGGCGGCATCCGACGGGCGACCGCTCGGTACCGCGCGTATGGCCCTCCGCCTCCCCAGTCGAGGCGGACGACGCGCGAGCCGATCCCCGTCCCCCGGCGCGGCAGATGCACCGAGGCTCATCGGGGCGTCGGGGCCACCCCGTCGTATCGGATCTCCGCGCCCAGCACCCGATTGCCGAGTTCGTCGAGGTCGTAGGACTGACGCGCCAGCCAGAACCGCAGGAAATTGGTCAACGAATAGCGCAGGAACAGCGCCGAACCCACCACGCTTGCCGCAACCCCGCCGAGCGCGAGGGTGATGGCGTCGCGCTGGGTCAGCGCGTCGGTCGTGCCGTGCGACATGAAATAGGCCAGCACCGCGACCACCAGCCCGGCCACCATGAGCGTGATGCCGGTGCGCAGCCACAACCCCGAACGGCCCGCCGCCGGATCGGGGATCTTCAACACCTGCAGTTCGCGGACGAAACGCTCCGCGCGAGATTCGGTCATGTGGAACTTCCTAGGTAGAGGGCTGCCAATTCGTTGCGGATTCCGCTGTCTGGGTGTCCGTCCCGCACCACCCGCCCGCGCACCAGGACCGCCGCGTGATCGGCGATGTCCAGCACGGCGGCGGCGAACTGCTCGACCACCAGCACCGCGACACCCTGGCGCGCGATCTCGGCGACCTCGTCGTAGAGCCTGCCGACGACCAGCGGGGCCAAGCCCATGGACAGTTCGTCCAGCAGCAGCACGGCGGGATCGGTCGCCAGGCCGCGAGCCAGCGCCAGCATCTGCTGTTCGCCGCCGGACATGGTGCCCGCGATCTGGCCGGCGCGTTTGCCGAGGATCGGGAACCGGCTGAAGGCGATCTCCTCGATCTCCTCGCGCGACCGCCCGGTGAAGGTCATCATCAGCAGGTTGTCGCGCACGGTGAGATTCGGGAAGACGCCGCGGCCCTCGGGAATCAGGCAGACGCCCGCGCGGGCCAGGTCACGCGGATCGGCTCCGGTCACGTCGCGCCCGCCGAGTACCAGCCGCCCCGCCGCGACCGGGTGGATGCCCGCGATCACCTTCAGCGCAGTGGTCTTGCCCGCGCCGTTGGGCCCGAGCAGCGCCACCACCTGGCCGGCCGTGACGTCCAGGTCGACGCCGTGCAGCACGGTGATGGCGTCGTAGGCGGCGCGCACCTCGCGCAGCGCGAGGAGTTCGGCGGGGCTGGACGACGGTGTCTCCGCGATCGTTTCGATTGCGCTCCGCACGCTCATATGTCTCCCAGATAGGCCGCGAGGACAGTCTCGTCGGCGCGGATGACCGACGGCGGTCCGGAGGCGATCACCTTGCCGAGATCGAGCACGAACACCTCGTCGCAGACGTTCATCACCAAGCCCATGTCGTGTTCGACGAGCAGCACCGCGGTGCCGTCGTCGGCCAGCGAGCGCAGCAGTTCACCGAACCGCTCGGTCTCGGTGTGATCTTGGCCCGCGGCAGGCTCGTCGAGCAGAATCAGGCTGGGCCGCGCCGCGATGGCCCGCCCCACCTCCACCAGACGACCGGTGCCGGTGGGCAATTCGTCGGCGGAAGCGTCGGCGATCTCGTACAGACCCAGCCGGTCGATGATCTCGGTGACGATCCGGGCGGCGTGTCTGCGCTGCGGCCCGAGTTCGGCGGCGACCAGCAGGTTGTCGCGCACGCTCAGCCTGCCGAACAGCTCGAGCCGCTGGAAGGTGCGAGCCAGGCCGTGCCGGGCCCTGCGGGCCGGGCCGAGCCGGGTGACGTCGGCGCCGTCGAGCGCCACGCGTCCCTTGGTCGGCTTGCGCAGGCCGCAGATCACGTCGAACAACGTGCTCTTGCCCGCGCCGTTCGGGCCGATCAGTCCGGTCACCGCGCCGCGTTCGGCGCGCAACCCGGCGCCGTCGAGGGCGCGGTTGCCACCGAAAACGACGGTCACATCGTCAACTTCCAGTAGCGACGGCACGATCGAGCACCTCCTCGTCCTCGGAGCTCCACGGTCGCCGCAGACCCCACCACTCCACCTGTGTTTCCGCCGGATCCGGCGCGGGCCGCGTCCGCACTCCATGCCAGACGCGCGCCGCGACCGCGGCCACCACCACGCCGAGGGTGAAGCCCCAGCCGTTGACGACGTCGATCAGCCGCAGCCCCCACAGCCCCAGAATCACCAGCACCAGCGATGGTGCGACGATCCGATCGCGCAGCATCGGCAACCAGTCTTCGCGCATCTTCGCGATCGCCCCGTCCTTCAGCACGCCACCGCCGAAGGCGATACCGCCGAGCGCGGGCAGCACCTGCGCCAGATTCTGCAAGCCCGGCCACAGCACAGGGATCACGTTCAACGGTCCGGCGAAGACCGCGCCGGTGAACAGGCCCGCACCGACCGTACCGAGACCGGCGATGGTCACGATGAGGAAGATCGGCAATCCGGCCACCAGATTGAATTGTTCGGGCGCGACGGCTCGCACCTGCATGCCGTACAGCGCGCCGCCGAGCCCGGCGATGGCCGCCGACAGCGCGAAGACCAGCACGCGCGCCGCGAGCAGGCTGCCGCCGAGGGTGGCGTAGGCGGCCTCGCTGTCGCGCAAGGCGATCAGCCGACGCCCGAATCGGCTGCGCCGCAACAACGCCACCGCCAGGCCCGCCACCGCCAGGCACACCGCGGCGAAGACGGTCACTTCGGCGGTGGTGTCCAGGTTCAGCCCGAACAGATTCGGCCCGGCCAGTGACACCGAGCCTTGGTCGAACAGCGCGATTCGCACGCCGAGGATCTCGAAGGAGGGCAGGGTGAAGATCCAGCGATCCAGGATGACCGCGAACGCCGCCGTCGCCAGCGCCAGGTACACCCCCGACAGCCGCAGCGCGGGCACCGCGACCGCCGCCCCCACCACTCCGGCGATGCCCATCGCGGCGAGCAGTGCCCACCACTGGCCGTCCGGGCCCAGATGCGCATAGGCCACCGCGCCCACACCGGCGAGACTGAGCTGGCACAGCGAGATCTGGCCCGCGAAACCGAGCAGCGGCACGTACGACAGCGCGATCACGCCCCAAGCGAACATCGCGCCGTAGGTGATCAGGTCGGATTCGGTGAGCATGGTCGCGAGCATCAGGCCGAGCACCACCACGGCGGCGGCGAACGCGACCGAACCGTTGCTCGAGGGCAGCGGCACCGGGCTGAGTTTCCGGTCGCGACCGCGCAACCTGCCGTGCGGGAACACCAGCAACGCCACGAACAACAGCAGCGCGGGAGCCGCCAGCCGGAGACCGGGCAGATAGTCGTTCTGCGGGAGGTACCCGGTGAGGTAGCTCTCCAGCAGCCCGACCGCCACGGCACCGGCGAACGTCATGGGCAGGTTCCGCAGCCGCCCGAAAATGGCGGCCGTGTAGGCGCTGACGATCAGCAGCGACAGCTGCGCGGCATCCAGCGCCACGGTCGGCGCGATGAGGATGCCGCCGATCGCGGCCAGCTCGATGCCCAGCATCCAGGCGATCCGGTTCGCCCGCCGTGGATCGGCGCCGGTCAGACCGACCAGCGCGCGGTCGTCCACGGTGGCCCGCATCTCGGCACCGATTCTGGTGCGGTACAGCAGGATTCGAAGTCCCACGGCGACCGCCACGGCCACGGCCATGGTGAGGGCCTGATGCCAGGTGATGATGACCGGGCCGAGGTCGATCGGCGGCTTGTCCGCGAAGAATCGGGTGAGCGAACGCGATTCGTTGGGGTTCCAGATCCAGCGCGCCAGCACGATGAGGCCGCTGAGCAGGGCGATCGTCATCACCAGTTTCTCGGCGTCGCCGAGTCCCTGGGTCGGCGCCAGCGCCTTGCCGAACAGCAATCCGAACAGCGGCGCGAAGACCAGCAGCACCGCGACGATCGCCACCGGCGTCGGCCAGCCCCAGCCGATGGTGAGCTGCCAGTAGACGAACGCCGAGATCATCCCCGCGGCGCCGTGCGCGAAGTTGAACACGCCGGTCGTGGTGTAGGTGAGCACCAGGCCGCTGCCGATCACGGCATAGATCGCCGCGGTGCTGAGGCCGACGATCCCGAAGGCGATGAACTGCTCCATCAGCGCGAATACTCCGTCACTTCAGGTCGCTCATGCTCTTGCCGACGTCGGCGAGCGTCAGCGGCTTGCCGAAATCCCGGGTGTACTTGTACGGGGTGAAGCCGCAACGGAACACGCCGTTGTTCGGCTCGAAATCCGCCGTCTTCCAGCCGTCCGGCGTGGCCTGCTGAACGTTGAAGCATCGGGTCTGCTCCGACAGCGGCCGGGACAGGTCGACCGGAGCCTGCAAACCGCCCCCGGTCCATGCCGTCTCCTTGTGCGCGGCGTTGTACACACACGCGCGGGTGAGGTTGTCGCCGCAACTGGTCGCCGACTTCGCGAACAGCAGCCACGACTGGAAGGCCCGCAGCACCTGGAAGGTGATGGGACTGCTGGGCGCGTACTGCTTGAACAGATCTTTCAGCTGTTGCACCGCGGGCACCTGCGCGGCCGCGTCCAGCGGGGCGGTGCCGCTGAGGTCGGCATAGTTGTTCTGGCTCGCCAGCGACCCCTTCGCGACGTCGAGGAACGACTGGTTGTAGGAGTTGGCGTTGGCGTCGATCCAGTCCAGCTTGTAGTTCATGCTGGTGAGCACGTCCTGCAGTTTGGCGAGGTAGCGGAACTCGCCGAAGAAGATCAGGCCCTTGACGTTGTTCGCCTTGATCGCTTGCGCGTATGGCGTCCAGTCCGAGACGCCGGCGAGCGGGTAGAGGTCGTTGTAGACGATCTTCGCGCCCGCCGCCGTCAGCGATTCGGTCATCTTCTCGCCCATGACCTTGGTGATCGGCGAGTCGCCGTTGATCATCCCGACCGCCCCCGCCGAACCCGGGTAAGCCTCTTTGATCAGCCAGTCCTGGAATCCGGTGTACGGGTTGACCGCCTCGGAGGCCGACGATCCGCCGCCCAGCTGAAGATCGGAGCCGGTGTTCGCGGTCTGGGTGACCTGGGCGGGGAACTCCGGCAGCAGGCACGACAGCCGGTCCTTGACACCGAGTCCGTCCAGCGCCGCGCTGCCGCCGACGAGCGCGAAGTCCTCCCGGCAGGACTCCAGCATGCGCTGGCGCACCTCCATGAGTTTGGTGTCGCGCAGATTGGTCACCAGCTTGCGCCCGTTGATGCCGCCCGCGGCGTTACACCAGGAGGTGAACACCTTCGCCGCGTCGACGAGGTCGGGATTCTTCGTGAAACCGATGTCGGAGAAGACCCCGACCTCGATCTCGGTCGCTGTAACACCTTGCGCCGAAGCAGTTTTCGCGTTCCCCGGCTGACAGACACTGGTCAGGTCGCCGAAGTTGCCCGAGGCGGCCGGGCCGGAACCCTCGCCGGTTCCGCGTCCACCGCCCTCACGCCCACAGCCGGCCACCAAGAGCGCGATCGCCAGCGCGGCAACGATCATTCGCTGCGGTTTCACCGTAGTTCCTCCTCCATGGGCCCCTCGGCACTCGATCGGTTGTCCATGCCGTCGCCGACATCTCGCCCATTGCTCGTCGATGAGCAGCAGGTGCCCAGGGGCACACTCGCTGTCAGGGAAACTATCTTCTCAGATTCGGATAATCAATATCTGCTCTTTGGAGAGTGGCATCCGCTACCGGCTCCGAGGACGCTCGCCGCCCGAGCCGCAGCCCGGTGCGGGGACACCCGGCTCGATCCGCGTTGACAGTGTCGCGACCGCATGGAAATCTACTAGTTGATTTTGAGAATGATATTCTCATTTTGAGGTAAGGAGGCGCATGTCACACTTCACCAAACCGGCGGCGGGGAGCTGGACGCAGAACTACCCCGAGCTGGGTACCGAGCCGGTCGACTACACCGACTCCATCGATCCCGCGTTCTACGAGGACGAGCGTCAGGCGATCTTCCGCAAGAGCTGGCTCAACGTCGGCCGAGTGAATCGGCTGCCCCGGGTGGGCAATTACTTCACCAAGGAACTGGCCTGCATCGGCACCTCGCTGATCGTCGTCAAGGACAACGACGGTGTGGTGCGCGCGTTCCACAACATCTGCCGGCATCGCGGCAACAAGCTGGTCTGGGACGACTACCCGGGGGAGGAGACGGCGGGCACCTGCCGCCAGTTCACCTGCAAGTACCACGCCTGGCGCTACAGCCTGAAAGGCGAGCTGACCTTCGTCCAGCAGGAGAAGGAGTTCTTCGACCTGGACAAGGACAAGTTCGGTTTGAAGCCGGTGCGCTGCGAGGTGTGGGAAGGCTTCATCTTCGTCAATCTCGACGACAACGCCAAGCCACTCACCGAATACCTGGGTCCGCTGGCCAAGGGTCTCGAGGGGTACCCGTTCGACCGGATGACCGAGGTCTTCAGCTACCGGGCCGAGATCGGCAGCAACTGGAAGCTGTTCATCGACGCGTTCGCCGAGTTCTACCACGCGCCCGTGCTGCACCAGAAACAGGCGGTCAAGGACGAGGCCGACAAGCTCTACGGCGTGGGATACGAAGCGCTGCACTACGAGATCGCGGCTCCGCACTCGATGATCTCGTCCTGGGGCGGGATGGCTCCGCCGAAGGACCCGACGATGGTCAAGCCGATCGAGCGCGAACTGCGCAGTGGCCTGTTCGGCCCTTGGGACCGGCCCGACATCGAGGGCTTGGAGCCGCTGCCGGAGGGCATCAATCCGGCCCGGCATCGCGCGTGGGGCGTCGACGAATTCGAGTTCTTCCCGAATTTCTCACTGCTGTTCTGGGCGCCGGGCTGGTACCTGACCTACCACTACTGGCCGACCGCCGTGGACCGGCACATCTTCGAGGCGAGCCTGTATTTCGTGCCCGCCACCAACGCCAGGCAGCGGCTGGCCCAGGAACTGGCCGCGGTGACCTTCAAGGAGTACGCGCTGCAGGACGCGAACACCCTCGAGGCGACCCAGACCATGATCGCCACCCGCGAGGTCACCGAGTTCCCGCTCAACGACCAGGAGATCCTGCTCCGTCACCTGCACAAGACCGCTCAGAAGATCGTCGAGGAGTACCGCGATGGCCGCGCCCACTGATCGCCCGACCGACCAGGCGAACACCGCCCCGCTGCCCGCCGAATTCACCGACCTGGCGCAGTTCTCGGATTGGGTCCTGGCCACCGAGCCGGAGCGCTACGCCAAGCGCCTGGCCTCGTCCATGGACGAGATGCAGCGGCTGTACGACACGGTGTTCCCGCGTCTGCCATCCGCCCTGGACTACATCGACAAGTACGACTGGAACGATCTGCCCGACGAAGTACGCAACCTGTTCCATTTGTTGCAGTCGCTGGTGATGGTGTCGTTCCCGGTCGAGGTGTGGAAGCAGCCGCGGGTGCCGGATTCCGGTGCGGCCTACCTGGATATCGTCCGCGAGCCGGTGGTCTGACCCGTGGCGACGCTGACACTGAAGGCGGCCGGTCTGCTCGACCTCGACACCGGCGCGATCGTCCGGCCCGGCGTCCTGCGCATCGAGGACGACCGGATCGCCGGTGTCGGCGGCGCCGTCACGGGCGAGGTCGTCGATCTCGGTGACCTCGTCCTGCTGCCGGGCCTGATGGACATGGAGGTCAACCTCCTCATGGGCGGGCGCGGGGAGACCGGCCTGGCCTCCAGCGTCAAAGACGATCCGGCGCTGCGGGTGCTGCGCGCGGTGGGCAATGCCCGCCGGACCCTGCGCGCCGGTTTCACCACCGTCCGCAATCTCGGGCTGTTCGTGAAGACCGGCGGCTATCTGCTGGACGTGGCGCTGGGCAAGGCGATCGACGCGGGCTGGATCGAGGGCCCGCGCATCGTGCCCGCCGGGCACGCGATCACCCCGACCGGCGGGCATCTGGACCCGACCATGTTCTCCGCCTTCGCCCCCGACGTGCTGAAGCTGACCCTCGAAGAAGGCATCGCCAACGGCGTGGACGAGGTGCGCAAGGCCGTGCGCTACCAGATCAAGCACGGCGCGCAACTGATCAAGATCTGCGTCTCCGGTGGCGTCATGTCGCTCACCGGTGCGCCGGGCGCGCAGCATTATTCGGACGAGGAACTGCACGCGATCGTCGACGAGGCGCACCGGCGCGGCCTCAAGGTGGCCGCGCACACGCACGGAGCGGACGCGGTGAAGCACGCGGTGCGGGCCGGCATCGACTGCATCGAGCACGGTTTCCTCATCGACGACGAGGCGATCGATCTGATGGTGGAGCACGGCACCTGGCTGGTGCCGACCACCCGGCTGGCCGACGCCATGGACGTCTCCGAAGCGGATCCCGCACTCCAGGCCAAGGCGGCCGAGATGTTCCCCAAGGCCCGCACCTCCGTGCTGGCCGCCTACAAGGCGGGCGTGAAGATCGCCGTCGGCACCGACGCGCCCGCGATTCCGCACGGGCGCAACGCCGACGAGCTCGTCGCGCTGGTCGAACGCGGGCTACCGACGCTCGAGGTGCTGCGGGCCGCGACGGTGGCCTCGGCCGAACTGGTCGGCGTGCACGACCGCGGCCGGCTCGCGGAAGGGTTGCTGGCCGACGTCATCGGCGTTCCCGGCGACCCGGTGCGCGACATCACCGTCACCCGCGACGTGCGATTCGTGATGAAAGGCGGAAAGATTCATGTCCAGAAGTGACGACCTGCTCGAGATCCAGCAGGTGCTGGCGCGGTACGCGGTGACCATCACCAAAGGCGACATCGAGGGCCTGCTCGCGGTCTTCACGCCGGACGGCACCTACAGCGCCTTCGGCGACACCTACGCCCTGGACCTGTTCCCGGAACTGGTCGCCGCCGCGCCGAAAGGTCTGTTCCTCACCGGCACACCGGTGCTCGACATCGACGGCGACACCGCCACCGGCACCCAACCGCTGTGCTTCGTCGAGCACAGCACCCACGACATGCGCATCGGGTACTACACCGACACGCTCGAGCGCACCGCGGACGGTTGGCGGTTGAAGACGCGCAGGATGACGTTCATCCGCCGCAACGGCGACCACGACTCCGGGATCCCGCATGCGTTCGAGCGTTCCAAGGCATGAGCGCCGACCCGAATCACGATGTCGCCACCTTCCGGTCGGCTCTGCGCGCCTGGCTGGAGGTCCACGATCTGACGCCCGGCCCGGATCACTCGCTGGACGGGCAGGTCGAACAACTGCTGCGCGTCCGGCGTGCCCTGTACGACGCGGACTGGATGCGCTATGGCTGGCCCACCGCCGTGCGCGGCCGGGGTGGGCCGGCCGCGCTGCGCGCGGTGCTCGGTGAGGAGATCGCCTCCCGCGACCTGGCCGAGCCCGGCATCTATTCGATGATCGAAGTGCTCGCACCGACGGTGATCTCCTACGCGCGACCGGAATTGGCCGCCGCCACGGTGCCGCTGCTGCTGTCCGGCCGCGAACAGTGGTGCCAGGGATTCTCCGAACCAGGGTCGGGCAGCGACCTGGCCTCGCTGGCCACCAAAGCGACGTCGCGAGGCGGCGACTGGGTCGTCAGCGGTCAGAAGGTGTGGACCAGCCTGGCCCAGTATGCCGCTCGCTGCGTGCTGCTCACACGCACGGGACCCGGGCACGACGGCATCACCGCCTTCTTCGTGGATATGGATTCCCCCGGCATCAGCGTTCGCCCGTTGCGCACCATGCACGGCGTGGACGAGTTCGCCGAAGTCTTCCTCGACGACGTGGCAGTGCCCGCGGATCGGATGCTGGGCAAGCCCGGTGACGGCTGGCGGGTGGCGATGGATCTGCTTCCCTACGAACGCTCCACCTGCTTCTGGCACCGGATCGCCCACCTGTTCACGCGGCTGGACCAAGTGCTGGCGCAGACCGCGATCGCCGACGACGCCGACCTCGGCGCCGCGTATCTGGCGCTGCACACGGTGCGGTGCCGCTCCCACGCGACGCAGCGGCGCCTCGCCGACGGCGCCCGGCTGGGCGCGGAGACCTCCATCGACAAGGTGCTGCTGGCCACCGCCGAGCAGCGGCTGTTCGACACCGCGCGCGAGCTGCTGCCCGGTGCGGTGGAACTCGCCGATTCGCCGTGGCGCACCGAGTTCCTCTACTCCCGCGCGGCCACGATCTACGGCGGCACCGCCGAGATCCAGCGCAATATCATCGCGCGCCGCCTGCTGGACCTCGGAAAGGAGTGAGCGTGGCCGAATCCGGTCCCGACCAGGCCGAAATCGGCCTGCTCACCGACACGTTGCGCAAGACCATGTCGACCGCCACCGGCCGGGAGCTCGACGCGGCGCTGGCCGGACTCGGCTGGCCGGAATTGCTCGCGGAGCTGCCCGAACTCGCCGTGCCGCTGGTGTTCCGGCTGCTCGGCGAGACCGGCGCGCACGCCGCGGTCCTCGACGACGTCGTCCGGCACGCCGCCGGACAGCCGGGGCCCGGCCCGGTCGCGCTGCCGTTCGCGGGCGGCGCCTGGGTGGTATGGGACCGCGACGGCGATTCCGGCGCAGCGGTCGACGAAGAACTGCCGCTGCGCACCGTCGCGACGGGCACTCGGCTGCCGGAGCAAGCCCTCGCGTCCGGGCGGCGCGCCCTGGGCTGGTGGCTGCTCGGCACCGGACATGCGATGCTTTCGCTGGCGCGGCGGCACGCTGTGGAACGCGTCCAGTTCGGCCGCCCGCTCGCCTCGTTCCAGGCGGTCCGGCACCGGCTCGCGGAGACGCTCGTCGCCCTGGAGGGCGCGGAGGCCGCGCTGCACCTCGCCGATGACGAACTCGGGGCACGGCTGGGCAAGGCCGCCTCGGGTCAAGCGGCGCTCACCGCGGCCCGGCACTGCCAGCAGGTGCTCGGCGGCATCGGCTTCACCGCCGAGCACGACTTGCACCGGCACGTCCGGCGCACCTTGGTTCTGGACGGATTGCTCGGTAGCACAAGAGAACTCACCCGCGAGGTGGGCGCGCACATCCGCGCCGCGGGCTCGGCGCCACGCATCGCGCAGCTGTAGGCGGTGGCCGACACGAAAGCCCGGCACCGGATTCCGTGCCGGGCTTTTCTGCGCGAATACCGCTCAGCAGGCAGGCGAGGTGCCGCCCTGGAGGGTCATCAACGCGCAGAAGGTCGACGTGGCGACCTTCCACTGACCGCCGTCCTTGACCGCCTGACCGGTCTGGTTCGGCAGCACCGGATTGCCGCCGAGCAGCAGCGTGTAGGTGACGTCGGCGTTGTTCGCGTCCACGAGCTTCACCGCCGAGACCGTCACCGACGTGCCCTGCGACTGCGGATTACCCGCCTGCGCCTGCAGGATCGGCAGGAAGACATCGCCCTTCTGCACCTGCGCGGCCTTCTGATCCGGCGGCGTCGAGGCGCTGAAGAAGCTCGTGTACACGTCGGTGATCGCCTTGGTGGTCGCCGCGTCGGCCTGGCCCGGCGCCGCGCTGGTCGCCGGGGCGGCCGACGTGCTCGACGCGGAGCTGGTCGACTCGTCGTCACCGCAGCCGGTCAACGCCGCGGCCGCCACGACCGCCAGGCCACAACACGCCACGGCCTTGCGAAGGATGGAATCGCGCATGGATGTCCTCGTTTTCGGAAAAGGGAACAGCGAAGGCGCCGGGCGCGTACGCGCTCGATCGCCGGTGGGTCGCACGGACACGGTGCCGGTTTTCGAGGCGGCAAGGGCCGTGCGAATACTGCCGGAGCGCTCCGGCAGACGAGGGCTCCGGTGACATACCGGATCTACTGCATATTGGCTTTCATGTCGTCCAGCCGGACCAGGATCGGAAAACCGTTGACGCTCAGCGCGTTGCCGTGACCGGTCTGGTGCACGTCGAACACGGATTGGATCGCGGCGTAGAAACCTTGCACGTCCAGCGTCTGATTGACCGCGCGCTTGGCCTGGCGCAGCCCGAACGGCGGCATCGTGGCGATCTGCGCGGCCAGTTCCCTGGTCTGCGCGTCCAGTTCGGCGCGCGGCACCACCTTGTTCACCATGCCGACCTGCCGTGCCTCCTCGGCGGTCACCGGCCTGCCCGTGAACAGGATCTCCTTCGCCTTGCGCGCGCCGAGTTCCCAAGTGTGCCCGTGGTATTCGACGCCGCCGATGCCCATGAGCACCACGGGGTCGGAGAACAGCGCGTCGTCGGCGGCCACGATGAGATCGCACGGCCAGCACAGCAGCAGACCGCCCGCGATGCACCGGCCCTGCACGGCGGCGATGGACGGTTTCGGCACGTTGCGCCAGCGCAGCGAATACTCCAGGTAGCGGCGCGACTCCAGCCCGTAGATGCGGTCGAGGGTGATCTTGCTGGGATCCGGCCACGATTTGTCCTTCAGATCGTGCCCCGCGGAGAAGTGCTTACCCGCACCGCGCAGCACGATGACCGCGACCTCGTCGTCCTCGGCGGCACGCACCCAGGCGGCGTCGAGTTGGTCCAGCAGTTCGCCGTTCTGCGCGTTGGCCGCCTCCGGCCGGTCGAGAGTGATGGTGGCGATCCGGTCGGCGACCTCATAGCGAATGTACAAATCGAGCTCCTCGAGTCCGAGACGGCCGAGCGCGTGCCCGGCGACGACGGCGCACCGAAGGGCGACCCGAGCGGTCCGAACGGACCGCCGCGGTCTGCCTCCTCCCCACACCGCTGCGTGACTGGTTGCGAGAATAGCATTCTCCTACCAGGAAAGGATAGTCTCTCAACTGGGCGGACACGGCGACCCGAGAACCCGATGACACACCGTTCTCCGGTACAGTGCATTCATGTTCTCTCCATATGACCGAGGACCGAGGCGCCCGTGACCAGCCCGAGCGAGAAACCGGCCTGGAAGCAGCGCGCCGTCGAGCGCTCCCTACGCACCGCGAAGTTGCGCGCCGAGGAGCGTGTCCAGCGGTTCCTGGACGCCGCCCAGGCGATCATCACCGAGAAGGGCAGCACGGACTTCACGGTGCAGGAGGTGGTAGACCGCTCACGGCAGTCCCTGCGCAGCTTCTACCTGCAGTTCGACGGCAAACACGAACTGCTGCTCGCCCTCTTCGAGGACGCCCTGAGCCGCACGTCCGACCAGCTGCGCGCCGCCGCCGACGGCCAGACCGACCCGCTGGACAAACTCCAGGTGGCCGTCGAGCTGCTGTTCGAGCTGTGCCGGCCGGATCCGTCGGCGCAACGCCCGCTGTTCACCGATTTCGCACCGCAGCTGCTGATCTCGCATCCTGATCACGTGAAGGTCGCGCACGCGCCGATGCTGGCGCTGTTCACCGAACTGATGGACTTGGCCAAGGACGCGGGCCAACTGCGCCCGGAGGTCAATTCGCGCCGGACGGCGGCCATGGTCATGCAGACCGTCATGTTCACCGCGCAATCCGCGGGAGCGTCCGACGACGAGACGCAGCATCCGATCACCGCGTCCGAAGTATGGAACTTCTGCGCACACGGTTTCGCTCGCGGCTGAGAACGCTATTCTCTCAATAGAGAGTTTCACTTACACTCGGGTGCATGCCCGATCTGTGGAGTGATCTCGTCTCCTGCCTCGACTTGTCCGCGACGCCCTCCGGCGACGACGCCTGCTTCGAGGGCCGCAATCTGCGGTTGCCCTACAGCCGGGTGTTCGGCGGTCAGCTGCTCGGCCAATTCGTCCGGGCGGCCACCGCGGGCGTCACGGACAAGTCGATCAAGTCCCTGCACACGGTGTTCGCGCGCGAGGGCCGCATCGACGAGCCGATCCGCTACCGGGTACACCGCCATCACGCGGGCCGCTCCTTCGCCACGCTGTCGCTGATCGCCGAGCAGTCCGGCGGCGTCGTGGCGACCGCCTCGGTCTCCCTGCACGCCGAGGAGCATGGCCCGCACCGGCAGTCCATCGCCGCGCCGCCGGAACTGCTGTCCGCCGAGCACAAGGTGGAGTGGGACCTGCTGCCCTGGGAGACCCGCGCGAGCGTGGATCTCGACGATCTCGGCGCCGCCGCACCCGAATTCGAGTTCTGGATGCGCACCCCGGACGTGGATCCGGCCCTGGCGCCCGCGCTCACCGCCTACGCGACCGACCTGACGCTCATCGGCACCGCGCTGCTGCCGCTGGACGGATACGCGCAGGGTGGCAACGGCACCGCGTTCGTCTCTGCCGTCACCTCGCACACCCTCTGGTTCCATCGGCGCTTCCGCACCGACGAATGGCTGCTGCTGCGCCAGCACAGCCCGCTGCTGGCGCAGGCCCGCGCCTACGGCCGCGGCGACATCCTCACCGAGGACGGCACATTGGTGGCCTCCTATGCCCAGGAAGCCATGGTGCGCATCCCCCAGCACTGACACGCGTCACTCCGGCGACGGCAGCAACTGCTCGGCCGCGCTGTAAGCGTCGCGCTCACCCGCGGCGACTTCCGCGGCCAGCCGGTCCAATCCGGCGTGCGCGCGCAACCGCGTCTGCGCCAGCGAGAGGATCTGCGCGCGGGCCCGAGCCGCGCGCCGCGCCGCGCTGTCGTCGCGATGGTGCGCCTCGATCGCCTCGGCCAACTCGGCGACCCGCTCACCGTGTGCGGCGGCCAGCGTGAGGATCGGCACGTCGGACTCGGCACGCAGATCACGCACGGTCTGCGCGGCGCCCTCGCGGTCGGCCTTGTTCACCACAAGCAGATCGGCCACCTCCAGCAGACCCGCCTTCGCGGCTTGGATCGCGTCGCCCGCACCCGGATTCAGGATCACCAGCGTGGGATCCGCGACGGCCGCGATCTCGATCTCCGACTGCCCCACCCCGACGGTCTCCAACAGGACGATGTCGTAGTGCAGCGCCGCGAGCAGCCGGATGGCGGCGGGCACCGCGGCGGCCAGGCCGCCCAGATGTCCGCGCGTCGCCAGCGACCGGATCAGCACGCCAGGATCATCGATGTGCTGCACCATGCGAATCCGGTCACCCAGCAATGCTCCGCCGCTGTAGGGCGAAGACGGGTCGACCGCGAGCACCGCGACGCGGAGCCCGCGCGCCCGGTAGACACCGGCCAGCGCCGCGATCGTCGTCGACTTTCCCGCACCGGGCGGACCGGTCACGCCGATCACCCGGACCGATCGGGTCTCCACGGCGGCTTGGACCTCGTCGCGGCGGTCCCCTTCGACCAGACTCAGCAACCGGCCCGTCGCCCGTGCCGACCCGGCACGCGCCTGGGCCAGCAATTCGGCGACGGTCGCCGAGGCCGGTGTCACGCCCATCCCGACGCGCCGCTTCGCCGTCCGGTCACGGCGCGGGGACCTCGATGACCGTGGCCGCGCCCATGCCACCGCCCGCGCACATCGCCGCGATCCCCAGACCACCGCCGCGGCGGCGCAATTCGTGCACCAGCGTGACGATCATCCTGGCTCCCGTCGCGGCCACCGGGTGCCCGAGCGAGCAGCCGCTCCCGCTGACGTTCACCTTGTCCGGATCCAGATCCAGTGCCCGGATCGCCGCGATCGGCACCGACGCGAAGGCCTCGTTGATCTCGATCAGCCCGACCGCGGACAGCGAGATGCCCGCTCGGTAGACCACTTTGGTGATCGCCTCGATCGGCGCGAGGCCGGTGTCGGCGGGATCGACGCCCACCGACGACCACGCGCGAATGTAGGCCAGCGCGGGCAGACCCAAGCGGTCGCTGGCGATGGCGAGTGCGGCGGCGCCGTCGTTGGCGCCGGACGCGTTGCCCGCGGTGATCGAGAAGCCATCGATCTCCGGGTGCAGCACTTTGAGCGAGGCCAGTTTCTCCGGGCTGGTGTCGCGGCGGGGATGCTCGTCGGTGTCGAACAGGCCGTGCGGGGTCTCGATGGGCACGATCTCTTCCTTGAACCGGCCCTCATCGATGGCGGCGATCGCGTTGCGGTGCGAACGCAGCGCCCAGGCGTCCATATCCGCACGGGAGATGCCCGCCTTGACCGCGGCGTTCCAGCCGACGGTGATGGACATGTCCAGCGCGGGGGCATCCGGCCGGTCGGGGTGGCTCGGCGACACCCACGGATCGATCCATTCGTCCGCGCCGACCCGGAATCGCGCCTTGGGAGCGGTGGATTCGGAATTCACGCCGCCCGCGATGACGAGTTCGTCCATCCCGGAGCGAATCCCGGCCGCCGCGGTGTGCACCGCGGACATCCCCGCGGCGCAATGCCGGTTCTGGGCCAGGCCCGGCACCGTGGTCAGCCCCGTGGTCACGGCCGCGTGCCGGGCCAGCACGCCACCGCCGTAGCGCCCCTCCCCCAGGACGACGTCATCGATCCGGGCCGGGTCGAGGCCGTCGGCGACCGCGCCGACCACGTGGTGGGCCAGGTCGAAGGCGTTGGTGTCGCGCAGCGTTCCCTTCCGTGCGGTACCGATGGGCGTCCGCAGCGCGGACACGATGACGGCTTCGGGCATTGGTGGCCTCCATTCCGGGCGACGCGTTTGCGGCGCGGCGACTTTTCGGTGATCATGCCGAGAGTCATGAGAATATGATTTTCTCAAATAGAGAGTATGAGTTGCAAGATAGGATTACGTCATGCAGATCAGTGGTAGTTCCGCGCTTGTCGTCGGCGGGACCGGGGGCCTGGGCGAGGCGACCGTGCGGCGCCTGCACGCCGCAGGGGCGAAGGTCGTGGTCGCCGACGTCGCCGACGAGAAGGGCAAGCAGCTCGAGACCGAACTCGGAATCCGCTACGTGCACACCGACGCCACCGACGAAGACTCCGTGCTCGCAGCCGTCGCCGAAGCGGAATCGCTCGGGCCCCTGCGCATCTCGGTCGACACCCACGGTGGTCCCGCGACCGGCGGCCGCCTGATCGGCAAGGACGGCACGCCGCTGTCCCTCGACGGTTTCCGCACCACCATCGAGTTCTATCTGACCGCCGTGTTCAACGTCCTGCGCCTGTCCGCGGCCGCGATCGCGAAGACCGATCCCCAGGAGGAGGGCGGGCGCGGCGTCATCGTGAACACCGCCTCGATCGCCGCGTTCGAGGGGCAGATCGGTCAACTGCCGTACTCCGCGGCCAAAGGCGGGGTGGTCGGGATGACCCTGGTGGCCGCTCGTGACCTGTCGCCGGTGGGCATCCGCGTGGTGACGATCGCCCCGGGCACTGTCAACACTCCCGCCTACGGCAAGGCCGCCGACCAACTGGAGGCCTACTGGGGCCCGCAGGTGCCGTTCCCCAAGCGCATGGGCCGTTCCGAGGAGTACGCCAAGCTGGCCGCCGCCATCATCGAGAACGACTACCTCAACGGCGAAGTCATCCGCCTCGACGGCGCCTTGCGCTTCCCGCCGAAGTAGCCCGCTGCGCGGCGAGCGAGCCCGACTGCCTCCGTTACAGCCTCGCGGCACCGCCCGGGTCATCCGGCGCGGACGCGACACCGACCGCCCGCCGCGCCGGGGAACGATTCCGCTGGTTCTACACTGACCCCGCTCGGTGAGTGACGTTTAAGCTGGAATCGGACGGCCTATGCCCTGGCAGTAGGGAGCGGATGAACATCGCCAAAGCGCCTCAGCCGGAATACCGGCGGGCCTGCTTCGCCGATCTGGACGACATCGCGGCCATCGAGGCCGAGGTGTTCGCCGAGCCGTACCTGTATCTGATGCTGCGCCAACTGTTCGACCTGCACGGATCCGAATGGCTGGTCGTCGAGGTGGACGGCACGGTGATCGGTTACGCGCTGACCCTGGAGAAGAAGGGCCGGGCGTTGCTGTTCACCTTCGCGGTGGCCAAGAGGCACCAGGGCGGAGGGTACGGGCGCGGCCTGCTGAGCCGCACACTGCAGACGTGCCGGAAAGTGGGAGCCGAAGTGGTTTACCTGACCGTGCGGCCGGACAATCAGCACGCGAGCAACCTGTTCAAACGAGCGGGCTTCGAGTTCGTCGAGCACGACGACCGGTATTTCGGCCCCGGCGAGCCCCGCGACGTTTTCGAGTACCGGCTGAAAGGCCGACCGCTAGACTCGTGATATGGGGGAGATCTCGCCCTTCGTCGCATCCGTCTCGACCCGGATCACAAGGCGCGCCGACGAATACACCGCCGAACTCGATCGGGGTGAGCGCTCCGAGCAGATCGAACTGGAGCGGTTCGCAGCGCACGCCGAGGCTATTCTGGCCGACTACGACCCGCCCAGCACGCGGCGGCGCTCCGATTCCCTGGTGTTCCGGCATCTGTACGCCGCCGCACGGCAACCGATACCCGACGAGGCCGGCTGGCGGGTGCCGAGCGCGATCCCGGCGGCGCTGCTGGCCGCGGAACTCGAATTCCGCGGCCCATTGCGGCTGAGCAGTCGGCAGAACACCATGCTGGCCGAGGTGTACGAGCAGTTGGGCGCCCAGCTCTCCGCGGCGCGTCTGCCCGGTCACGCCGCCCTCGCCTATCGCAGAGGCGCCGCACTGTACCGGATGAACGAGGACGACGAAGCGCAGGACCGCTGCGGTCTGCGCTTGGCGCGGGCGCGCACGCTCGCGCTGCCGCCGGGCTGGCGGCGGTGGACCGGACAACTGTCGTATGTGCTGTGCGGCTACGGGTACCGGCCGTTCTGGCTGCTCGGCTGGGTCGCGGTGCAGCTGGTGCTGTTCACCGTCGCCGCTTTGGCCCTGAACGGCAATCCCTCGCCCGCCGCCACCGTCTATACCTGCGTGACCAGCTTCATCAATCCCCTGGGCCCCGGTGACACCGAGGATCTGCGCCCGATCGCCCGGCCGTTGTTCGCCGTGGAAGCGTGGATGGGCACGGTGTCGATGTCGGTGTTCTTCGCGCTGCTGGTGCGCAAGTGGTTCCGGATGTAGCGTGACGCGGCGCTACCATTCGGCGTCGAAAGCCTTGTGCCGCAGCGCGTCCAGCGTCGCGATGGCGATACGGTTCTGCAACCGCGCGACGAGGGCGTTCCACTGGCGAGACAACCCGGGATCCGTCTGCAACTTCTGCCACAACGTCCGCATCGATGCCGGAGTGTGCGCTCCCGGCATCCACAGTCCGGTGAGATCCTCCAGCACGGGGGCGAGGATGTCGGTGCGTTCGCGACTGTGCGAGGGGAAGCGGTCGGCCTCGGCCAGCGCGTCGGTGACGACGGTCAGCAGCCAGTCGTGCGCGGCCAGGTCCTCGCAGAACCGCTGCGCCTCATGCAGATCGGCCTCGTTGCGCACCCGCATCCGGACGGTGCGCACGGTGGCGTCGTCCAGGTGCAGCTTGGCGGTGGGGCCCGCACCGCCCCCGATCCAGGCAACCCAGCGCAACCGGGTGGCGCCGGTCCGCACCGGCGGCTTCTGGTCCAGCCTGGTGTCGGCGCGCAGGCGAGCCAGCAGCCGCTCGCTGATCGAAGCCAGGTCCAACGTCTCGGAGCCGACCGGACCGGTGAGATAACCCTCGGCCAAAGCCTCAGCGCTGCCGCTTCTTTCGGGCAGGCGGCTGATGACCTCGGTCACGCCCTTGCGGCTGAGGTAGTGCGACCACGTCTGCCTGCGCCGGTTGGCCGCGCGGACCACCTGGGTGCGTGCGCTGGACTGCAGCACGCGGCCGCCGGACAGGACCGCGCTGGTCGCCACGGTCCCGACGATGTGGGCGGTCTGCTCGCCCACGGCCAGATCGCAATCGACGCCGACCGCGGTGGTCGGCGACACCGCCAGCGTGCCCGGCCGCTCCCGCCAGCGCACCGTGCAGCCCGGCATGAGCGCCAGCAGATCGCAGGCCTCGGGTCCGGTCAGCGCGGTCGCCGACGGCAGCAGGCAGGTGCGTACTTCACCGAGCACGACCAAAGGCGTGGTCGAGGCCATGTCAGGCTCCGTCGAGCAGCAGGTGCGAGAGCCGTTCGCTGACCGCGCGCGGCACCGGCACCGGTGGCACCTCTCCGCCGCCACGGACGATGGTCTGTTCGACCACGTCGTCGTCGAGATCGAGATGGTCGAGCACCAGCCGCACCGCGTGCTCGATGCCGATGTACCGCTTGGGCAGCATCGACAAGGTCTTGTAAGCGGCGAACGGCGCGGCGGACGGATTGAGCCGCACCACCGGCGGAATGTCGTGCCAGCGGCGCGGCGCGAGATCCTCGCGGCGCCATGGTTGCGGATCCACCACGGCGGCGCCGTGGTAGCGCAGCATGCCCAGCCGCAGCAGATGCCAGACCGCGGCCAGGAACGGGCACGACCAGCGCGTCACCGCCACCCCGTCGACGACGTGCTTGCTCCACAGTTCCACGTCCAGGAAGATCGAATGCTCGCGGCGGCCGAACTCCTCCGGCGGCTGATAGATCCGCTGCCGCATGGCCTGGCCGCGTTCGTCCTCGGAGGACCGCCGCCCGTTGCACAGCCAGCCCGATTCCGCGGTCGGCGGCCTGCGGCCCGTGCTCGGCGGCGCGGGCTCGGCGACGATGCGCGCGGCCACCATCTCCGCCACGGGAATCGGCTCACCGAACGCCACACCGTCGACGAACCTCGAGGCCCGCCAGCAGGCGGACTCCCGGGCCAGATAGTCGATGACCAACCCGGCTTCGTCCGCGGCGCCCAGCAGCTTGGTGAGGATGGCGGCGGGGTCGGTGTCGGGCTGGAAGTAGTCGTCGATCAGGTAGCAGGTGCTGACCCGGGCGTTCGGTCCGAACTGCACCTTGGCCGACTCGGTGAAGGCAGATACCAGCGGGACGATGCGGCGAAACTCCGCGCCGACCCGTTCGATGTCGGAACTGATGTCGTTGAGATAGAAATGCCCGACCTCGATCGACAAGTGCGACAACGGGACCTGAGCGATTCGCGGCTGTTCCGTGGCCTCGCTGTAGCCCTGTGTTTCCCCCATCTACAGCCTCTCCCAGGTCGCGTTGTCGACCAGTCGTCGAGCGAGCTCGGCATAGGCCTGCGCGGTCTGCTCGTTGGCGATCTGGGCGTTGACGTCGGCGTCGAGAATGAGCTGCTCGCGCCGTTGCAGCACCGGCTCGATCGGGGTTGAGCCGAGCACCGCCGTCGTGCCGAGCCGTTTGGCGGTGGCCAGCCGCCGCAGCGCGGTGTCCTGCTCTTGCAGCCACGCCGCCTGCGCCGGGCGCTGGGCGACACCGTCCCAGTTGGCGTCGGGCACCGCGGTGCGCACGTAACGCACCGACCCGAGCAACTCCTCCGGGTCGTGGCCGCACTCGGCTCCCGCCTTCAGCAATCCGTGCGAGCCGTACACCAGGCCGGCGGCGGCCAAGATGTGCTGGCGCGTCCAGCGGTGGAAGATCAACCATCGAGCGGTCAGCCCGCGCAGTTGCGGTAAGGCGGTCGCCTGCAACACGATCTGCAGCGCCGCGGAACGGCCCGCGCTCAGATCCACGAACACCACCCGGAACTCGTGATCCAGCGCGACCAGCAGTTCCGCGCAGCGCTCGACCACCGCGTCGTCGTCGGTGAGGAATTCGGCGCCGCCCTCGTCTCCCGGCAGCAGCACCAGCCGCCCCGAGTTGGGGCCGATCCGGCGCAGTTCCGGCCGATCGGTCGCCGCGCCCACGTCGACGCGGGCGACGGTTCCGCTCTCGCCGAGCAGGTAGGAATGCACGCCGCCGCTGGGCACGCCGCGTTCGGCCGCGCCGATCTCGAACAGCGCACCGGCCGTGGGCGAGCCGAGGTCGAAGTCGGCGTAGACGACGTTGAGGCCGGAACGGCACAGCCGGTAGGCGATGTTGCAACTGGTCACCGACCGTCCGGTGCCGCCCTTGTCGGAGGTGGAGAACACCAGCACGATGCCGCCCCTACCGTGTCGCGTCCCGGCGGGCGTAGGCCAGTTCGTCGAGCTGGACCAACGCCTGGGTGGCCAGGCTGTAGGCGGTGCCGGGACGTTCGCGCAGCACGCGGCGGGCCCGGTCCAGCGACTGCCGGATCCGGTTGATCGCCGCCTGTTTCGGCGAGCGATCCTGGCCCTCGACCTCCAGTTCCTCTTGATTGAGCAGATGCTCGGCCTCGCTGAGCAGGTCCACCGCGCGGGCGACCATCGCCTGCGGAGCCAGCGGCGGTTGCTCGAAGGTGCTGTACGCGATGACCAAGCACTCCATCATTCGCTCCGTGACGAACCAGGACGGCCCTTCCGTCCGTATGTCGCCCGTGCCGACCAGCCTGCCGATGTCGTCCCACAAACCGACCACCGAGCCGTTCCGCAGCACCCGCCGGTCGAGGTGATCCATCGCCGCCTCGGCGAGTTCCATCAACCGATCGCGGGTGTCCACGTCGGTGCGCAGGCGTGCGGCATCCAGGCAGCGTTTGAGCAGCAAGGTCGCGAAATCCGGGACGTACCAGATCAATCGGGATCCGTCGGCGACGTCCTCGCTGCCGGCCAGGTTCAGTCGCACACCCGGGAAGTGCAATGGCGCGGCCGGATCATCGACGGTGAACCGGCTGGTGATGCGTCCCCGGCGGGCCAGCTGATCGAGCACCGACACCGTGCGCGCCAGATCCTCGGTGCTCTCCCGGTAGACCAGGTCCTGGATGAGTACGGCGGCGACCACGAGACTGAAGTACTCCGATTCCTCGCCGTCGGAGGTACGCCACGGGATGTCCTCCAGCGGCCAGCGGCCACTGTCGAAGCGGGCGACCCTCGACCAGTAGTTGCGGGTCAGCTCGAAGCGCAACTGCAGCGCGTCGGCGAGCGTGCGCTGCTCGTCGGTCAGCAGATCGAGTTCCCGGATGCGCTGCGACGACAGGTCGCTGATGCCGTCCAGCGCGACGGCCGTGAAGTACAGGTAGGGACGGGATTCGGCGTGCCCGGGCGTGCTGCTGACCCGGCCGGGCACGAGGTCGATGGGTTCGGCGCTGCGCACGATGCCCCAGCTCCATCCGCATTCGAACAGCCGCCCGTCGTCGGCGATATCGATCTCGGTGGTCTGGCTGAGCCTGACCTCGTTGGCCGCCTGCACCCGCAGGCGTTCCAGCTGTGTCGACAGCCGTTCGATGACCTCGTCGGACGGCGTACGGGACTGATTGAGCATGTAGACGATCGATTGACCGTATTCGGTCTTCGGCTCCGGTGTGTGGATGACGAAACTGCGGACCAGGCCAGCCATCGCCGCGGTGAGCCGCGCGCTGACCTGTTCGATCACCATGGGGATCCGCTCGCGCAGCTGGCGAGCCTCCAGCCGGACCTCACCGCTGACGAAGCGCATGAATCCGCGCAGGAATCGCAGCGCCGCGATGCACAGACTCAACGACATCGAGTACGAGTCGACGACCTCCACCGCCTGCTGACCCGGGGTGAGCGGAGTGTCGTCGCCCGAGCGCAAGTAGGAGCCGCTGGCGAAGACCGGTTCGCCGTCGGGTCCGGTGTAGCGGCGCAGATAGTCCTCCACCAAGTCGACCAGGACGCCGCCGATGCGGGTCTCCTCGCCGAACGGGGCGAGCGCGGACCGGACGTCGGGACTCATGTCGTTCGGCTGGTCCAGCGCGAACGCCGCGATCTCGGTAGCCGGATACAGCAGGCAGAGCAGTTGTTCGGCGTCGCTGATCGAGTTGGCGCCGTCGCGCCCGCCCCACGTCCACGTTCCGTTCCGATAGGAGTAGGCCAGCACCGCTCGCCACAGCTCGAGCAACTGCTGCCTCGGCCGAATCCTCATCTTTCTCGGACCTCGCCCCCGCATTCGACCGGCGGCGCCGGACGTCGTTACCTAGAGTGTGCCCCGCGAATGTTCACTTAGCCAAGCACCCTTTCCAGGACCGCCGGTTGCCGCGAGATATCCTGCGGTGCATCTGGTTCCGCGCAATCTTCGCGCGTCCGACGGGCTATTGCACGGCTACTGTTCCGGCGTCGCTGCCCGCGACCGGCGACGCGGCGTCAGCCCCGGCCCGCGGTGTGTTTGCTGATCACCGCGTGGAAGTCCGCGGTCTGGAAGGAGAGATCCTCCGCGGTCGTCGCGTAATCCAGGGTGGCCAGCACCGCCCGTTCCAAGTGCAGGTTCAGCAGCCGCTTGGTGCTCTCGACCGCTTGGCGCGGCAGTTCGAGAATGCGTTTCGCGCAGGCCAGCGCCTCGGTGCGCGGATCGGCGACCACATGGTTGACCAGGCCCATCTCGCGGGCCCGCTCGGCGGAGATCTTCGCACCGGTGAGCGCGTACTCCTTGGCCAGCAGCAAGCTGGTGTGCAGCGGCCAGGTCAGCGGACCACCGTCCGCGGCGACCAGGCCCACTTGGACGTGTGGGTCCGCGAGGTAGGCGGTCTCGGCGATGTAGGCGATGTCGCTCAGCGCGACGAGGCTGCACCCCAGGCCGACCGCGGGCCCGTTCACCGCCGCCACCACCGGTACCCGGCAGCGGGCCATGCCGAGCACGATGTCGCGGCCGTGCGCGATCGTCTTGGCCCGCAACTCGGCGTCGCTGCCCAGCTCGGCGAGATAGGCGAAGTCCCCGCCGGCGGAGAACGCCTTGCCCGCGCCGGTGAGCACCGCGACGCGCGCCTCGCGGTCGTCGGACAGGCGCGGCCACAGGCGGGCCAGGCCGGTGTGCAGGTCGTCGTCGACGGCGTTGAGCGCGTCGGGCCGGTTGAGTGTGATGATCCGGATCGGGCCGTCGGCTTCGACGTGGATCTCTTCCGGCAGGTCGTACATGGTCAGACTCCTAATCCGAGGATGCGCGAGGCGATGATGTTCTTCTGGATCTGCGAGGTGCCGCCCATGACGCTCTGGGCGCGGCTGTAGAAGTAGCTGCCGAGCAGTTCCGGATCGTCCGTGCCGCCGACGGCCAGCGCCGCGTGCCCGACCGATTGGTCCACCCAGGTCATCAGCAGTTTGTCCAGCGAGCCGTCGGGACCGTGCACCACGCCGTCCAGCTGTTCGGACAGCCGCCGCCGCACGTGCAGGCGCAGCATCTCGGTCTGCACCGCCGCCCAGGCCAGTTCCGCCGGAGCCGGACCGTCGAGCCGAGACGCCAACTGGCGCACGGTTTTCGCGTACCGGGCGGCGTACCCGAGCGTCGAGGGCTCGCGTTCGTGCCCGACGACGGTCATCGCCAGCTTCCAGCCGTCACCGGGCTCGCCCACCATCTGATCGGCGGGCACCGTGGCGCCGTCGAAGAACACCTGCCCGAATTCTCTGGTGACGCCGCTGATCATCGCCAGCGGCCGTTGCCGCACCCCGGGCTGCGACATGGCGATCACGAACGCCGAGATGCCTTTGTGCCGTGGGGCTTCCGGGTCGGTTCTGGCCAGCAGCAGGCACCAGTCGGCGACGTCGGAGTAGCTGGTCCAGATCTTGTGGCCGTGAACGACGTAGTGGTCGCCCTCGCGCGTCGCGGTGGTGCGCAGCGCGGCGAGGTCCGAGCCCGCGCCCGGCTCGCTGAAACCTTGGCACCAACGCTGGGTGCCATCGATCATGCCGGGCAGAAAGCGCCGCTGTAGCTGCTTGCTGCCGTGCCGGCCCAAGCCCTGCACGAGATATCCGAGGCTGGGTCGCGGCGGCGCGCCCGCGAGCGCGAGTTCTTCGTCGAGGATCACGTCGTAGACCGGCGCCAACTCGTGGCCGCCGAATTCCTTCGGCCAGGACAACCCGAAGAAGCCCGCCGCGTACAGCGCCCGATGCCATTCGCCCTGACGCGCCCAGTAGTCGTCACCCGAAGTCGGGAACTTCCCGGCCGACTCGGCGAGCCAGGCGCGCAACCGGGCGCGGAATTCGGCCTCCTGGGGTGAATCACGAAAGTCCAAGGTCGATCTCCTCCAGTCGAACGGGGAACAGCTCGGTCGAGACCAGCGCGCGCCGCAGGTAGACGTGGGCGAGGCATTCCCAGGTATTGCCGATGCCGCCGTGCACCTGGATCGAGGTTTCGCAGACCGTACGGGCCGCACGCACGGTGTAGACCTTGGCAACCCGCGCGGCCCGCACGGCCGCGGCGGGATCCAGCTCGTCCACCGCCCAGGCCGCGTGCCGCAGCACACTGATCGCCCCTTCGACGAGCGCTCGATTCTCCGCCAGCAGATGCGCCACCGCCTGGTAGGACCCGATCGTGTGGCCGTACTGCTCGCGGACCTTCGCGTATCCGACGGCGAGATCCTGCGCGCCCCTGGCGACGCCGAGCAGATCCGCGGTGGTCGCGGTGACGGCGAGCGCGTGCCACCGGGTGGCCTCGTCGGCCGTCAGGTCCCCGATGTGCCGCCGTTCGTCCCCGATCGCCGCGGTGCGCCGGGTCAGATCCGCACCGGGCAGCGGCGCACCGAGCGGGGCGGCAAGGATCCGCTCGCGGTCCACCAGCAGCGCCCACTCGCCGCCTCGCGCGTCGATGGCGCGGTCACCGACCGCGACGGTCCAGCCGCCGCCGTCCGGACGCCCGCGCAGGTCGTCGGCCAGCACGGGGCCGAGGAAGGCGACGTCGACCAGGCCGCGGGCGAACTCCTCGGCCACGATCGCGACCTCGACGCCCGAAGCGCCGTCGGAGCGCAGGGCGCGCCAGCCGGTGGCCGCCACCGCTCGCTCCAAGCGGGCGAGGCGGCTCTCGTCGTCGAGTCCGGCCACCGACCCCGGGCCGAGGTCGTCGGCCAATTTCGCGGCGGCATCGCGCAATTGCCGCTGTTCACTGGTCAGACGGACGTCCATAGCGCTCCTTCAGTACGCGACGCAGAACCTTGCCCGAGGGCAGGCGCGGGATCTCGGGCACGAACACGACGCGGCGGGGCCGCTTGTAGGTGGCCAGGCGCGCGCCCACCAGGGCGATCAGCTCGTCCGCGGTGAGCGTGCCCGCGCCGGACACCGCCGCGACGACCGCCTCGCCGTCCGCGGCGTCGGGCACACCGAACACGGCGCAGTCGGTCACCTCCGGATGGCCGTGCAGAACGGCCTCGATCTCGGCGGGCGCCACCTGGAATCCGCGGACCTTGATCATTTCCTTGGCCCGGTCGGTGAGCCGGATCCAGCCTTCTTCGTCGACGTAGCCGACATCGCCGGTGCGGTACCAGCCGTCGGCGAAGGCGCGGGCGGTCTCCTCGGCGGGCAGGTACCCCGCCATCACCGATTCCGCGCGGCACTGGATCTCACCGATCTCGCTGGGCGGCAGTGGTTCTCCGGTATCCAGCGCGACAACTCGCACCCGCACCCCGGGCGCGGCTTTGCCGACCGTGTCCAGCCGCGGGTCGGCGAGCGGGTTGCAGGCGATCACCGGCAGTTCACTGGCGCCGTACGCGGGCAACCACCGCACTCCGCTGCGCCGGGTGACGGTCTCGGCCACACCGACCGTCACCGGCGTCGCACCCCACATGATGTAGCGCAGCGAACTCAGGTCGTAGGACTCGAGATCCGGGTGCCGCGCGAGCGCGAGGGCGATGGGCGCGACGGCCATCTCGACGGTGATCCGGTCGTCCTGTATGCAACTCAGCATGGTCTCCAGATCGAAGCGCCGGTGCAGCCGCATCCACGCGCCCGCCCGCAGCGCGGTCACGATGTTGAGCAGACCCAAGATGTGCGAAGGCGGCGTGGCGATCTGGATGCGATCGGACGCGGTGAGGCCGAGCACCTCCACCCACTGGTCCACCGCGACCGACAGCGACTCGTGAGTGTGCCGCACCGCCTTCGGCATCCCGGTGGTGCCGGAACTGAACACCAGCACGGCATCCGAGGACGGGTCGGGCGGCGCGGCGCTGTGGTGTGCGGCGGCGATCGGCGCGTCCAGATGCCGCATCGGTAGCAACTCGGCCAGCACCGGACTGTCGCCGACTCCCCGGCTCGATCCGGTGACCGATACCGCGTGCGCGACCTCGTCGTGCTTCCAGGCCGGGCTGATCAGCACCGGCGCGGCGCCCAGCCGCCAGATCGCCAGCACGGCGACGACGAACTCCGGCCGGTTCGACGACATCAGCGCCACCCGGTCCCCGGCGCGCACACCGCCATCGGCCAGTTCGGCGGCCAGACCCGCCGCCAGTCCGTCGAGTTCGGTCCTGGTGTAGGCCCGCCCTTCGAAGACGAGCGCGCTCGAAACGGTGGTCGAGGACATTTGAGAGATCCCGTCTCGTGAGAGAGAATATAATTCTCATCCGGATAGAATCTTCATACCAGGAGGACGCGGTTCATGGCGAGACCCTCTTTGTTCCAGCGCGCGACCGTGACCCGGATCGTGAAGGAGAGCGCCGACGCGCGCACGTTCGTGCTCGCGCCGCAGGACGGTCCGATCGACTACCGCGCCGGGCAGTTCTGCACGTTCAAGATCGCCGTGAACGGGACGGAGCTGTTCCGGTCGTACTCCATGTCCAGCGCGCCGGAGACCGACGGTGAATTGATGACCACGGTCAAGCGGGTGCCGGGCGGAGCCGTGTCGAACTGGATGCACGACAACCTTTCCGAGGGCGACGTGGTGGAGTTGACCAAGGCGGCGGGCCGGTTCTGCCTGCGCGAAACCGGCGTGCCGATGCTCGGCTTCAGCGGCGGCAGCGGGATCACGCCGATCCTGTCGCTCACCAAGTGCGCGCTGGCCACCACGCGGCGGCGAGTCCGGTTGCTGTGCGCCGACCGCGACGCCGATTCGGTGATCTTCGACGCCACCTTGGCCGAGCTGGCGCGGCGCTACCCGGACCGGCTGGAGGTGGTCCGGCACCTCGACAGCTCGGGCGGATTCCTCGACGCCGCCGCGGTGCGCGCCTTCGTCGGAGCCGACGGCCACGCCGATCACTACGTCTGCGGACCGGAGGCTTTCATGGAGATGGTCGAACTGGCGCTCCCCGGACCGGGCCTGGTGTTCAGCGAACGGTTCGGTGCGCCCGCGCCGATTCCCGACGCCCCGGTAGAAGCAACCGCACCGGCCGACACCGTGACCCGTTCCGCGACAGCCCCCGCGACCGACGCGGCGGCGGGCACGGTGACGATCATCCTCAACGGCAAGAAGAAGTCGGTGCCGCGCAAGAAAGGTGAAACCCTGCTGGAAAGCGCCCGCCGCGGCGGCCTCGCACCGCCGTTCTCCTGCGAGGCGGGCAATTGCGCCACCTGCATCGCCAAGGTGACCTCGGGCAGCGCGACACTGCGCCAGAACAACGCGCTCACCGATGACGAGCTCGACGACGGCTACGTACTGACCTGCCAGGCCGTCCCGGACACCGAGTCGGTAACCGTCGACTACGAGTGAGAGCACGGGCGCGCCCACCCGGGCGCGACTTCACGCTCGGGAACGAGAGCGACGAACATCGACCCGCGCGCCCCGAATCCCGCCAAGCCATGTAGGGCGGGGACCGAGGTCACCGGTCGTGACCGCATCGAGCACGCCCGGCCACACACCATCCGCACACCGCACGCACGAGTTCTCCACATAGCCGACATAGGTTTGCCGTTGTGTTCGTGAAGATGCTTCGTTCGGCTACGCCACCTCTGGCGGCCGCTCTCCTGACTGTGGTCACACTCGGCTATACGCTGCATCGCGGCTGGATACTGACTCAGCTGTGGCTCCTCGCCTTGCCGTTGTCCGCGCTGGCGTTCCTGATCTCGATCGCACTGTTCGCTCTCGCGCTGTGGCAGGCGCGACGCGACACGCAGCCGTGGCCCCTGGCGGTCACCGCGATACTCTCGGTCATCGGGCTCTGCGGACCCGTCTTCCTTGTCGTCGAACCCGAGGCCGCCGCGTGGACCCGTTTCTGGGTCGAGCGCCCGGCGTTCGCCGCAGCGGCCACGGTGGAAGTGCCGGAGGAGCATCGCGCAGGTGACTACTACGGTGTCGAGCTACCGCGGCACCTGTGCTTCGTTTCGGCGAACTGCAAAGTAGCGGTCATCGGCACCAGTGGTGGGCAGCCGGTGCGGTTCGTGCCCGACTACGTCGGCATCCCGGACGGCGCCATCGGTTACGGGCACTTCGCCGGCACGCCCGGACCAGGGCCGTACGACGGGTTCGGTGACCCCATCTGCCCCACGATGGAGCTGGCAGGCGGATGGTGGTGGCTCACGCCTTGCCCGGAGAACTAGTTCATCCGGCTTCGTGGTCGCGGCCGCCCTGCCTCGCACAGGTCCGCCGGTCACGCCTTCAGGCCCCGTGCTCGCCCAATCCCGGCGGCGGCGCATACCGCGGCTCGTAACCGGCGATCCGGATCGGGCTGCCGACCAAACGAAACCTCCCGGCCGTCACGACGGTTGCGGGACTGGCGTCCAGCGCTTCCGGCAGGTCACGGACCGCGGCTGCGGGAATGCCGAGCGGGCGCAGGCGCGCTTCCCAGCCGGTGGCGGTGTCGGCCGCGAGTGCCGTGATGACCGCCGCCAGCACCTCGACACCACGGGACACCCGGTCGGCCATCAGCTCGAACCCGTCGATACCCGCCTCCGCGGCGAAGGTCTTCCAGAATCCGTCGTGGGTGACGAACAGCGCCAGGTAACCGTCGGCGGTCGGGAAGATCTGCGCCGGAACGTAATACGAATGCGCCCCGTACGGGCGGCGCTGTGGCCGCTTGCCGTCGTTCAGGTAGGCGGCGGCGTGATAGTTCAGTTGCGAGAGCATGACTTCGAACAGCGATACGTCCACCTGGCCGCCGCGGCCGGAGACGATCTGGGCCAGCAGCCCCAGCGCCGCTGTGAGACCGGTCGAGTTGTCCGCCGACGAGTACCCCGGCAGCGTCGGCGGCCCCGCGGGATCGCCGGTGAGCGCGGCGATTCCGGCCGCTGCCTGGATCACGTAGTCGAACGCCGGATCATCCCCGCCGTACAAGCCGTAGCCGGTGATCGCGACGCACACGATCTTCTCGTTCCACCGGCGCAGCTCGTCGTAGGTGAGACCCAGCCGCCGGATCGCCGAAGGTTTGAGATTCACCAGCAGCGCGTGCGACGCCGCGACGAGTTCGCCGAGCCGCGCACGACCCTGCTCGCTGCCCAATTCGACGCGGAGGCTGCGTTTGCCGCGATTCAGGCTCGCGAAGTAGCTCTCGCTCACCTGACGGGAGATATCGCCGCCCGCCGGTTCCAGTTTGGTGACTTCCGCGCCGAGATCGGCGAGCATCATGGTGGCGTAGGGGCCGGCCAGCATGGTGCCGACCTCGAGGATCCGAATTCCGGCCAGTGGCCCGGCAGGACTCACCGCAAGTCCTCGGCGAGTGCGGCGATCATCTCCCGAGTGCGGCGCTTGGAGGCCACCAGTTCGTCACGGGTCCCGCCGATCGGCAACAGCCGCACCGAGATGTCCGTGGCACCTGCCTCCGAGTAGCGGCGCAACCCGGCCGCGATCTGCGCTTCGTCACCCGCGAGGCACAGGTCGCCGACGTCACGGGCATCGCCCTGGTCCAGCAGTCGTTGATAGTTGGGCGAGATCTCGGCCTCGCCGAGGATGCGGTTGGCCCGCTCGCGCGCCTCGTCCACCCGGCCGGGCTCGCACAGGCACACCGGCAGCCCCGCGACCACGCGCGGGGCCGGGCGGCCCGCGTCCGCCGCCGCCTTGCTGATCTTCGGGACGATGTGGGTGGCGATCGCCCGCTCGTCGGCCATCCACAGCACGGTGCCGTCGGCGTGCTCGCCCGCGATGCGCAGCATCACCGGTCCCAGCGCGGCGACCAGCACCGGCACCGGCGCGACCGCCCCGAGATCGAGCGGGTTGTGCACGGTGAACGTCGCGTTGTCGATGTCCACCGAGCCCCGCCCGCGCAGTCCGGCGTGCAGCACCTCGAGGTAGTCCCGGGTGTAGGCGGCCGGTCGTTCATAGGGCAGGCCGAGCATGTCCCGCACGATCCAGTGATGCGACGGGCCCACGCCGAGCGCCAACCTGCCGCCCGCCGCGGCATGCGCCGAAAGGGCCTGCCGCGCGAGAGCGATCGGATGCTGTGTCTGCAAGGGCACCACGGCGGTGCCCAGTTCGATGCGTGAGGTGTGCAGGCCCATCGCGGCGATCGTGATCAGCGCGTCGAAATCGGTGGGGATCTGCGGGATCCACGCGGTGTCCAATCCCGCCGATTCGGCCCATTCGATGTCGCGCAGCATCCGCTCGAGTTTGCGCCCGGAGTCCCCCTTCTCCGGCCCGATCATCACTCCGATGCGCACGATTCCTCCAAGCTGTGTGAATTCGGCAGCCGGCCGGTCATGGGGCCGGGTGCCCGGTCAACGCGCGGATCTCGGTGACGAGCGTTTCCAGCGGAGTGCTCGTCGGAAAGACCGCGGCCGCACCGGCTTCCAGCAACCGCGGCACGTCCGCCTGCGGGATGGTGCCGCCGACCACGACCGCGATATCGCCCGCGTCGGCGGTGCGCAGCGCGTCCACCACCCGGGTGGTGAGCGCGACATGCGCGCCGGAGAGGATGCTCAGGCCGACGACGGCCACGTCCTCTTGCAGCGCGATGGCGACGATGTCCTCGACGCGCCGGCGGATACCGGTGTAGATCACCTCGAATCCGGCGTCGCGCAGGGTGCGGGCGACGATCTTCGCGCCGCGGTCGTGCCCGTCCAACCCCGGTTTGGCGACCAGTACACGCGCGGGCATCAGAAGACCACCGGCTGCTGGAACTCGCCCCACACCGACTTCAGCGCGGCGGTCATCTCGCCGACCGTGCAATAGGCGTTGGCGCAATCGATGAGGCGGTGCATGAGGTTCTCGTCTCCTTCCGCGGCGCGCGAGAGGGCCGCCAAGGTCTCGCGAACGGTTCTCGCGTCACGCTCGGACCGCACGCGGGCCAGTCGCTTCAACTGCCGCTCACGTCCGTCGGCGTCGAGTTCGTAGGTGCCGATGTCCGGAGCGGGCTCCTCGGAAACGAACTTGTTCACCCCGACCACCGGCCGCTCACCCGATTCCACCGCTTGGTGCAGCCGATAGGCCTCGTCGGCGATGAGGCCTTGCAGATAGCCGTCCTCGATGCACCGCACCATCCCGCCGTGCCGCTCCAGATCGCCCATGATCTCGACGATCTCGGCCTCGGTGGCGTCGGTGAGCGCCTCGACGAAGTAGGAGCCGCCGAGCGGGTCGGCCACTCGCGTCACCCCGGTCTCGTAGGCGAGTACCTGCTGGGTGCGCAGCGCCAGCGTCGCGGATTCCTCGCTCGGCAGCGCGAACGGCTCGTCCCACGCGGCGGTGAACATCGATTGCACGCCACCGAGCACCGAGGCCAACGCCTCGTAGGCGACGCGCACCAGGTTGTTGCGGGCCTGCGGCGCGTAGAGCGAGGCGCCGCCCGCCACGCATCCGAAGCGGAACATCGAGGCCTTGTCGGTGGTCGCGCCGTACCGCTCGCGCACGATGGTGGCCCAGCGGCGGCGACCGGCGCGGTATTTCGCGATCTCTTCGAAGAAGTCCCCGTGCGTGTAGAAAAAGAACGAGATCTGCGGTGCGAACTGATCGATGGTCATCCGGCCCCGTTCGATCACCGTGTCGCAGTAGGTGACGCCGTCGGCCAGCGTGAAGGCCATCTCCTGCACCGCGTTCGCGCCCGCGTCGCGAAAATGCGCTCCCGCCACCGAGATTGCGTTGAACCGTGGCACCTCCGCCGCGCAGAACTCGATGGTGTCGGCGATCAAGCGCAGCGACGGCTCCGGCGGCCAGATCCAGGTGCCGCGCGAGGCGTACTCCTTGAGGATGTCGTTCTGGATCGTGCCGGTGAGCTTCGCGCGCGGCACGCCCTTCTTCTCGGCGGCGGCCACATATAAGGCCAGCAGGATGGCGGCGGTGCCGTTGATGGTGAAGCTGGTGCTGATCCGGTCCAGCGGGATGCCGTCGAAGAGCACCTCGGCGTCGGCGAGGGTGTCCACCGCGACACCGACCCGGCCGACCTCTTCGCTCACCTCCGGGTCGTCGGAGTCGTACCCGCACTGGGTCGGCAGGTCGAGCGCGACCGAGAGCCCGGTGCCGCCCTGGTCCAGCAGATAGCGGTAGCGGCGGTTGGACTCCTCGGCGGTGCCGAAGCCGGAGTACTGCCGGAAGGTCCACAACCGCCCGCGGTAGCCGGTGGCGAAATTGCCGCGGGTGAAGGGATAGACGCCCGGTGCGGGCGGGTCGCCCTGCCGGTCCTCCGGACCGTAGCTCGGCTCCAGCGGGATGCCGGAAGAGGTCTGCACTTGGTTGTTCATCATTGAATACCGTACTTGCGAAAAAGGAGAATGCCAATACCATTCGAGTGGTGGGACCTGGCCGGCCCGCCCGTCACGACCGAGGAGAACGATGTCCGACCAGCACCGACAGCTGACCGACCGCACCGTGGTGATCTCCGGCGCGAGCCGCGGCATCGGCTTGGCGATCGCACTCGCGGCCGCCGCCGAGGGCGCGAACGTGGTGCTGCTGGCCAAGACCGCCGAACCGCATCCACGCCTCCCCGGCACCGTGCACACGGCGGCAGCCGAAGTGGAGGCCGCCGGTGGCCGCGCCGCCGCGGTAGTCGGGGATGTGCGCGACGAGCACGACGTGCGGCGCGTCGTCGAGACCGCTGTCGAGCGGTTCGGCGGCATCGATATCTGCGTGAACAACGCCAGCGCGATCGCCACCGAACCGACCGAACGCCTGCCGGTCAAGAAATTCGATCTGATGCAGGACGTCAACATCCGTGGCATGTTCCTGCTGACCCAGGCCTGCCTGCCCCACCTACGCGACTCCGCCAACCCGCACGTGCTGACCATCGCGCCTCCGGTGAACCTGAATCCCCGCTGGCTGGGCGCCCACCCGGCATACACCCTGTCCAAGTACGGGATGACGCTGCTGTCCCAGGGTTGGGCGGTCGAATTCGCTGACGCCGGAATAGGTTTCAAACTGCCTGTGGCCGCAGACCTATGTCGCCACCTCGGCAGTCGCCAACCTGGCCGACGGGGAGCGACAGCTCGCGTCCGCGCGCAGCCCACGGATCATGGCCGATGCCGCCGTCACCATCCTGACCCGGCCCGCGCAGCAGGTCACCGGCGATTGCTTCATCGACGCGGACGCGCTGTCGCTCTATGCCGGGATCGATGATCTGTCCAGCTACGGCGGCGGCGAAATACCCACGCCAGATTTGTTTTTGGACTGAGCAGAGAAGCGATCATGTCCATCGCCGCTGCCGACACCGTGGTTGCGGGGGAATGAGCTTTGTCCAGAAGTCATGACGTACTGCGTCCCACAACTCGGTCATTTCCGGAAGGAGTTCTCGCGCTTGTGCGAGATCCGGAAAGTTCTCGGGACCGAAGGATACGATCGGCGTGGCGCCGGATGCCTCGTGGACGGCGACAATAGAGATCAAATGTTCCTGGAACAGGCGCCATGTCGCGCGTAATCCTTCGACCTCGGTTCTTCGAATATCATTCATGTTTCGTTTCCAACTCGTCGATTCTGCTCCAATGCGTTCCGCACCCACTCGACCGCACGCCGATCACGTGCGGTATGTGCGGGCGACCAACGCAGAACGCAGGCGCCAAAGCCCGCTCGCCTCGGCGGGATCGAAACCCGTGAGCTGACCGATCCGCTTGAGCCGGTAATCCACGGTGTTGGTGTGTACGTGCAGTAGCCGCGCAGTGCGCCTGCGGTTCAGGTTGTGCGCTATATGGATTTGCAGAGTCTCCAGCAGTTCCGGGTATTCGTTCAGTGGATCGAGCAGCGACCCGAGCTGTTCGCGGGCAGGGCCGGGGCGGGTGAGCTGGTATTCCAGAGCCAGCTCGTCGAAGTGGTACAGGCCCGGCACCGATCCGAGCCGGGTGACCATGTCGAGCAGTTCGTGGGCTTGATCCGCGGCGGTGGGCACGGTGTCGGCAGAGGCGGTCACCTCGGTGGCGGTGATGCGCACGCGAGCCGCCCGCGACAGATGCCCGACCAGTTCCTTCAGGGCGCCCTTGGTGATGTGATCGGCGGGGATGAGCAGGGTGCCACCGTCGACCGAGAGCAGCGACAGCACGGTATCGTCGCAGCGGGTGGCCAATTCCGCCTGCACACGCCGGAGTTTGCGGCGGGCAACGACTTTCGCGTCCAACATCGGATTGGACTCGTCCGGGTGAGACGGAATGGCGAGCGCTATGACGCGATAGCGGTCGGAGATGTCGATTCCACACTCTCGGGCCATGGTGGAGGTGGGATGCCCCCCGAGCAGCGCCGAGGTCAGCGTGTGCACCGCGGTGTGGTGCTCCGACACGACCGCGCGCAGTTCACGCACATAGGCCGCCGAGACCGCCGTGGTCATGGTGTCGAGCATTTCGACGACGAGTTTGGCGCCGTCGAGGATGCTTCGATAATCGGCCGTGCTGACGGTGAGCATCGGATCGGTGTCAGCCGAGCCGGAGGCACGCTGCTCGGCCAAGGCTGTGGACACCACCAGGTCGAAGCCGATCTTGAAGCCCTCATGGATTGCGTGGTGAATGGTACCGATGGGCACACCTTCGCGAGCCCATTGCGCCGCCGCCTCCTCGAGTTGCCCAGTCTTCTCCGAAATGTTGCTGCCGTCCAGCATGCTGACCGCCAGCTCCAAGCACACACGGGTGATGATAGTGATGTCGCCATGGATCGCGTCACCAGGCAAGGTGCCGCAGGGTGCGACGGTTTCGACAAAATGCCCGACCATCTGCCGCGACAAGGCGCGCACGTCTTTCAGCGGCAGGGACATGGGCCGGCCGGATACAGTGAGTCCTTGCCGTCCGGCGAAGGTGAGAGCCATGGTGGAGCTTCCTTCCACCCCCGTTAACTGAGCTATTGCACCAGCGTAGCCAGTGCAAGAACGTAGAGAACGGTTTACTCCGAGTAACGTGATATTCGGCAAGCGCGGTCGGCAAGCGATAGTGAAAGTTCACAATGGCGGTTCGGCTGCGCTGCCGCCGAAGGGCCGAGATGCCGGAGACCGGCGGTTCGAGCATAACCCGGAGCAAGTGGTCGAAAAAGAGCAACCGGCGAGTGCAACGGCGCGAATCCACGCCCTCTCGCGTACGCATCCGCAGCAGACATGATTTGCCTGGGCCGCGCGCTTGGTCGACCATGCGAGCAATGGAAGTTCGTTTCACTAATCAAGGTCCAGCGGAACCTGCTGCTTCGCATCGCGCTATTGATACAGGTGGATCGCACCGGCGCCACCCAACTCATCCAGGGCGGCCGGCGCACAAACCTGCTGGACGCAGGAGCGGTATAGCACCTCTCCCGATACGCTCCCGGCCGGGCGCGAGAAGCCGAAGCCGCGTCGGCGAAGAGACGCACGTCGAGGACCATGTGCGCCAGCGGTCGTGCGGCGAATACCATTGTCGCCATCCTGACCCGGCCCGCGAAGCAAGTCACCGGTAATTGCTTCTATGAGGTGCGCTCTGCCCATACGCCCAGAAACTCGCGAACTTCCGGTACCGCGGCATGCGATCGAACAGTGGTGGCTATGCCATTCAACTTCTGACGCACACGGGTGGAGGCAATCCGGCTGATGTTGTCGAAATGGTTCGTCAGAACCTGGCAGCCTTCAGCGATCTCGCCGGCTCGGACCAGGTTGCGGCTGAGCAACACGTACCACTCGGCTTGTTCGCGCGGCCAGGCCGATGATCCCTCGATGGCCGCTCTGATCTTGTCCGAGGCGGCTTTGTGGTCGCCGAGGTACATCTGCGTCATGCCGGTCATGCCGCTCAGCAGTGCATCAGGTAGGTAGACCCATTCGGGGTCGAACCCACGACCGGATCCATATGCACGGTGACTCCGCCTCAGCGCGTCGATGACAGCCGTCTTGTTGCCGACCGGATCTTGCATTCCCAAGGCGTCGGCTTCACGTATCGCCATAAGGGAGCGCAGTTTCGGGCCACCGCGAGTGATCGCTGCCCGCGAAGCAGCCTGGGCGTACTGCACCGCTTGCCTGGTTCCCGCAGGGGTGCCACCGTTCAACTCGGTAAGCAACGAGCTGGCGTTACCCAACGCGTGCGCGACTGCGATTCCGTCACCGGCCGCGGTGGCGGCTTGGGCGGCGTCGGCATAGTAGCGACGCGCGTCCTCTAGGCGTCCCGCATCGTAGTGGACCCAACCCGCCACAACCATCATCTCGGCTGCGGCGCTGGTCAATGTCCGGCCGACGTCATCGGTGTACGTACCGTTGTCCAGCATTTGCACGACACAGCGCACTTCATCGGCCGCGACACGGCACAGCCGGTCGCCGCCTACCAGTAGGTCCAGCTCGTGAATGTCGTTCACCGTGGCGTTGATCTCGGCGACCTCACCAGCGCCGATTCGGACACTGCCCGCTGCTGACGGGGTAGCCTGTTCGGAACGAATCACTCCCGGAGACATGGTCACGCCTGCACCGATCGCACCGGTTTGTAGGAAGTTGCGACGGTTCACATCCGCCTCCTCGTTCGACTCCACAACCAGTATGGCAAGCGGTATGTGGAGCGCCTTGGCTACTCGGCGCAGTACTCGTACATCGTGTACGGAGGCGCCGTCGCGTTCGAGCTGAGAAATGGCGGGCTGGGTGTAGCCGAGAATGGCACCGAGATCGGCCTGCGTCATGCCGAGCGACTTGCGGATACGACGAATAACCTGGCCCGTTGTCATGTGCATCCCCGCCGCCCCCGCTCTGCCCCGAATGTTCACCTACAAGATCGAATTTAATATGCGAACTCGTTGTCATGCACAGATTTCCGCCCCCGGAGCCCACCGTATACGGATTCCCTTATATCTCAGAATTCTCGGCTATTCGGGCCGTTACTCGCCACCGAGGTGACGCCGTTGTCACTCCACGGCGCACCGGTTGCCCGACGGCGGGGTGAACCGGTGGCCTCAACAGCCCTCGGTGACGGGTACCCACCGTTCACCATCGCGACCGGAAGCCACCGGATCGAGGAAAGAGGTACCATGCGCTCACTTGCCCACACCAGGTGTGCGCTCGACGGAAAGCAATTCACCAGGCGCCGGGACGTATGAGCGAGGTCATCGACCAACCCCGCGACTGGATGATCCGGTAGATGCGGCGAGGTCGGGGTACCGAGAAGGCACCCGACGATCGACTGGCTACCAGCTGTACACCGAGAACTGCTGACCAGCGGCCATCGAAGCCAGTGCCGCCCGGCAATACGCAATCATCCGGTCGGGCAGCTCGTTCGGCGCGAACCATTCCAGCGCATCGCATTTATCCGGTTCTCGATTGGTCGGAGTCCCGGCCCAGGTGTGGGCCAGGAAGAAGAACCCAGCCCGGCCGCCGGAGCTGGAATTGTGCATCACGTGCGCGAATTGCACATCGCCGGGGGCGATCACCACTCCGATCTCCTCGGCGGCCTCGCGAACGAGCGCATCGACGACTGACTCTCCGGACTCGAGGTGGCCGGAGGGCAGATGCCAGGCTCCATCTTCGTACCCCGTGTTGGCTCGGCGGCCGAACAGGTACCGGCCCTGGTCGTCGACCAGCATCAGGTGTACGTCCCCGATCAGCTTGTGCCGCTCGGCCACTGTCGCGCTCACAGCGTTCTCCTCTCGATCCATTGACACCCATTGGCGCGCGCCGACCGTACGCCGCCAACCGCGCGCCGTACAGGTTCCCCGAAAGCGCAGCCGCTGGTCAGCACGAACACCACCGCCGTGAACACCACCCGCTCATCGGTCGGTGCGGTGCCACCACCCTGCGGGCGCGGCGTGAACTCGGGCAGTAACGGCTCGGCCAGAGTCCACAACTCGTCCGGCACAAGACGTTTCGACAACTCGTCGGTCACAAACCGGACATCACGCAGCACAACCGGATCCGACGCAGCCGATTGCGCTGACGACCTGCTCGGCAGCGTGGTCGCCGATCGGGCGGCCTGGAATACAGTCCAGGATCCGATGAACGATCCCGGTCATGCTCTTGTGCGTCCTCCGATGAGTTTCGGCAGCAGGCGCCGTCTCCTCTGTGACTCGACGAAAGGACGAACTCGTGCAAATCCTGGCTCGCCTGTGTATGACCGCCGACGGCTATGTGACGACTCCGCACGGCCGGCCACCTCAGGTCATCGATCCGGTGCACGGCCCGGGCAGTCACGGTATCGCCGAATTCCTGAAGACCTGCGAGGCCGCCCTGATGGGCCGCACCACCTTTGAACCCGCGCTCACCGCCGATCGGTGGCCCTGGCCGGACCTGGCGGTCTTCGTGCTCAGCTCACACCGTCCCGAGGGCACTCCCGACGATGTCACCGTCGACGACGATCCGGAGCGGCTGCTGGAGAAGATCCGCGCGGCCAATCGCGGCGGCGACGTGCACCTCATCGGCGGCCCCGGCACTATCGAGACCTACCGCGCCCTCGGCGTTCTCGACAAACTCGAACTCGTGATCCTGCCGTTCTTCGTCGGCAGCGGCATGCGCCTGACCGATTCGCTGAACCCGCAGACCAGTTTGGAATTCGAGAGTTCACGGCCGTTGGACGGCGGTGGGTAGAGATCGTCTACCAAGTGCTGCCGCACCACTGACAGCGGTACCTCCCCCGCGCTTCATGCAAGGAGCCCCACAAAATGCACCGGAGACTTATGAACGCAGCATCAGACGCTACAACCACTCGTGTAGTCGCAGTGTCATGGTTCGACCGATACTCGACAGTGCCTGCCGTAGGTGGAGAACGTATCAGCGCAGTCGGATTGCGGTGACTTCTGCTGCGGCGAAAGGTATTCCATGGGGGTGGATCGGGCGTTCGGTACTGGACAGCGACCGCGCGGAACCTCCGCGCCGGACGGCGACGATCTCGGCGCCGATGGCCACGGCGGTCTCCTCCGGCGTGCGACCGCCCAACTCCAGGCCGATCGGCGAATGCAGCCGAAGCAGTTCCTCTTCGGTGAGCCCGGCGGCGCGCAACCGGAGCCTGCGGTCCTGGTCGGCCCGGCGGGACCCCATTGCGCCCACGTAGGCCACCGGCAGGCGCAGTGCTTCGGTGAGCACCGGGATGTCGAACTTGGGATCGTGGGTCAGGACGCAGATCACCGTGCGGGCGTCGACTCGGGTGCGCCGCAGGTAGCGGTCCGGCCAGTCTCGGACCACCTCGTCGGCGTCCGGCATCCGGGCGCGGTCGGCGAAGGCCGGGCGCGCTTCGCATACGGTGACGCGGTATCCCAGTAATCGGCCGACGCTGCACAGCGCGGTGGTGAAATCCGTTGCGCCGAAGACGAGCATGCGCGGGGCGGACGCGAAGGACTCGATGAACACCGTGCGCTCCCGGTCCGCGCAACCTACGACGCGTACACCGGTCGCGCCCGCGTCGAGCATCGCGCGCGCCTGTCGCACCACCGCGCCGTCGAAGTCCGCGCCGACGGCGGTTGCGGGTCCGAGTGCGGCCACCGCGCCGGTCGCCAAGTCGCGCACGAAGGTCATCGGAACGTTCGGGTCGAGTGCGGCTTCTACGGCCGGGTATTCGGCGGGGGTGATCCGGTGCACGAAGATCTCCAACTGTCCGCCGCAGGTCAGGCCCACGGCGAAGGCGTCGGCGTCGCTGTAGCCGAACGTTTCGCGGACGGGTGCGCCGGATTCGAGCACCTTTCGGCACAATTCGTAGATCGCGCCTTCCACGCAACCACCCGACAGGCTGCCGCGCACGTTCCCCGCTCCGTCCACCGCCATGGTGGCCCCGGTAGGCCGGGGCGCGCTTCCGGTCACGCCAACCACGGTGGCGAGCGCGTAGACGGTGTTCGCGGCATGCCAGCGCAATAGATGCGCAGCGAGTTCGCGCATGATGAACCCTCTCGGCGATCGTCGGCCCCGCAGGGGCGCCTTCCCACCGCCGGTCCCGCAGTGCCGCCGATCTGGTGGTGAGAATGTAATTCTCGTACGATACTATCGCCATACTCATTCTCGACATAGGCGGATTGACATCGTGTTGATACCGATGCTAAACACCTGCTCAGCATTCGCGAGCGGCAACCGATCGGCGCACCGGCGCGCGGGGCCACCCGACGCCAGGTCCGCGGCCTTGGTGCCCCCCACGATGTTCGAGTTCGCCGACGGCGACGACCCTCGCTCAGCCGGCGTCCGAGGTCAACGGAGGACGAACGGATGACGACCAAGCCCCGCATCGGATCCGGCCAACACCACCTGCGAGCCGACCGATGACCCGGACGGAAACGACCACCACGACCGGCGTCGTCGGCACCCGTGTACCGCGCGTCGAGGACGCGCGGCTGGTGACCGGCAAGGGGGTCTTCGTCGACGACGTGACCCGCCCCTGCATGGCGCACGCGTGCTTCGTCCGCAGCCCGCTCCCCCGCGCCGCGATCGGCGACATCGATGTCTCCGCCGCGCTCGAACTCGACGGCGTGCTGGCGGTCTACACCGCCGCCGACCTGAATTCCGGCGTCCACGAGATCTCCTACGCACTGGACATCGTCGGTTTCCCGCCGGTGCCACGGCCGCCGCTGGCCGAGCAGGAGGTGCGGTTCGTCGGCGACCCGGTGGCCCTGGTGGTCGCCGTCGACCGGTACGTGGCAGAGGACGCCGCCGAACTGGTGATCATCGATTACGAGCCGCTGGAACCAGTGGTCGACTACGTCACCGCGGCGGATTCGCCGAACCTGGTGCACGCCGGATTCGCGGGGAACTCCGCGGGTGAACTGGGCGGACGCCCGGCCGCCGATCTGGCGCCGCTGTTCGACTCGGCCGCGCATGTGGTGCGGCAGCAGATCTTTCAGCAGGCGTACCTGCCGGTGCCGCTGGAGACCCGCGGGATCGTCGCGGACTGGTCGGCGCCGACGGCGGAGATGACGATCTGGAGTTCCACCCAGTCACCCCACGAAATGCGCGGGTTCTGCGCCCGGCTGCTCGGCATCGACGAACACCAGGTGCGCGTTATCGCTCGCGACACCGGAGGCGGGTTCGGCCTCAAGCAGGTCCCGCTGCGCGAGGACGCCTGCGTCCTGCTGGCCGCGCGCAAACTCGGCACGGCGGTGAAGTGGATCGAGGACCGCCAGGAGAACTTGATGGCGGCGGGCATGTCGCGTCACGAGCACGCCGATGTCCGGATGGCGTTCGACGCCGAGGGGAACATCCTCGCCGCCGCCATCGACCACGTGCAGAACGTGGGCGCCTATCCGACACCGTCGCCGCTGACCGGCGGCGTCGTGGTGGGGATCCTGTTCCCGGGGCCGTACCGGATCACCGACGCCTCGTTCACCGCGAAGTTCCTGTACTCCAACACCGTCGGCAGGCTCGCCTACCGGGGGCCGTGGCAGTTCGAATCGGTGAGCAGGGAGATCCTGCTCGACCACGCCGCCAGGCAGATCGGCATCGACCCGATCGAGCTGCGCAGACGCAACATGCTGCGCCGCGACGAGTTGCCGTGGGCGAATCCGAACGGGATGACCTTCGACAACATCTCGCCGCTGGAAACGCTGGAGCAGGCCGTCGAGATGCTGGACTACGAGGCTTTCCGCGAGCAGCAGCGCGAAGCTCGCGCCCACGGCCGCTATCTCGGCGTGGGTACCTGCACCTACGTGGAGCCGACCACCGGCGGCAGTCCGTTCCTGAGCACCGAGGGCGCCACCATCCGCATCGAGCCGAGCGGCAAGGTGAACGTCTACGTCGCGGGCGGCTCCGCGGGCAACAGCTTGGAGACGACCGTCGTCCAGTTGACCGCCGACGCGCTGGGGGCCGACCTGGCCGATGTGCGAACCATCCAGGGCGACACCGCGATCACGCCGTTCGGCGGCGGCACCGGCGGCAGCAGGTCCGGCTCGATGACCGCGGGAGCGATCGCCGAGACGGCGTCGATTCTGCGGGAACGCATCCTGGCGATCGCCGCCCACCGGTTGGGCGCGAGCCCCGCCGACATCGAGTTCGTCCGCAGCCGGGCCACTGTCCGTGAGGCGCCGGACAAAGGTCTGTCGCTGGCGGAGATCGCCGAAATCGCCTACTTCCAGGCCGATTCGCTCCCGGCCGGGGTGCCGCCCGGGCTGGAGGCGAGCGGACGTTACAAGACCCCGCAGCTGGCGATCTGGGCCAACGCCACCCACGTGTGCACCTGTGAGGTCGACATCGACACCGGGGCGGTGCGGCTGCTGCGCTACATCGTCAGCGAGGACTGCGGTCCGATGATCAACCCCAACGTCGTCGAAGGTCAGATCTACGGCGGCACCGTGCAGGGTATCGGCGGCGCCCTCTACGAGCATCTGGCCTACGACGAGAGCGGCAACCCCGTGGCCACCACCTTCCTGGACTACCTGCTGCCCACGGCGACCGAAGCGCCGACGATCGAAGTGGGACATGTCGAGACACCGAGCCCGGGACCGGGCAATTTCAAAGGCGTCGGTGAGGGCGGGGCCATCGGCGCCACCCCGGCCGTCCTCAACGCGGTCGCCGACGCACTCGCGCCGTTCGGCGTGGAGATCTCGAAACTGCCGCTCTCCCCGGCCACGATCGTGGCGATGCTGGACGAGGCGCGCGCCGCCGGAAAGGGTCCCGCATGAAACCGGCGGCCTTCGAGTACCACGCACCCGCGACCGCCGACGAGGCCGTCACGCTCCTGGCCGATCTCGGTGACGAGGCCAAAGTCATCGCGGGCGGGCAGAGCCTCGTACCGATGCTGGCGCTGCGGCTGGCCGTCTTCGAGCATCTCGTCGACCTGCGCCGCCTCGACGAACTCCGGGGCGTCGAAACCCGCGGCGATGCCGTCCGGATCGGCGCGGCGACCACGCACGCCGAGGTCGGCCGGTCCGAGGACGTCCGCCGCGGCGTGCCGTTGCTCGCCAGGGCCACACCACTCATCGGGCACTTCCAGATCCGCAACCGGGGAACGATCGGCGGTGCGATAGCGCACGCCGACGCCGCGGCCGAATATCCGGCGGTGGCGCTCACCCTCGATGCCGAGATCGAGACGCTCTCGCCGCGCGGGGCGCGCACGATCCCGGCATCGGCGTTCTTCACCGGCATGTGGACCACCGATCTGGCTGCCGACGAGCTGGTCACCGGGATCGCGTTTCCGGTGTGGCGCGGCCGATGCGGCTTCGCCGTCGAGGAGTTCGCACGCCGCAGTGGGGATTTCGCGATGGCAGGCGCGGCCGTAGCGGTCCGGCTGGACGCGGACTCCCGCGTCGAGCGTTGCGCGATCGGTTTGTTCGGCCTCGCGCCGACCCCGGTGCGGGCGACCGAGACCGAGGCGGGACTGATCGGTTCCGCCGTCGACACCGCGCAGGCCGAGGAGATCGGCCGCGACGCGACCGCCGGACTGACGGCGATCTCGTCGGATGTGCACGGCTCCGCCGACTACCGGCGCCGGGTCGGCGCGGCAATGGTGACGCGCGCATGGCGGCGCGCCGTAGAGGAGGCCGGGAATGACTGACGTCGACATCGAGGTGCGCATCAACGGCGCCCTGCGCCGGGACCGGGTGGCGCCCCGGCTCACCTTGGCCGACTATCTGCGCGACACGTGCGGCCTGACCGGCACCCACCTCGGATGCGAGCACGGCGTGTGCGGCGCCTGCACGGTCCTGCTCGACGGACAGGCCGTGCGCGCCTGCCTGATGTTCGCGGTACAAGCCGATGGCGCCGAGCTCACCACTGTCGAGGGCATCGCAGGGCCGGACGGCGAACTCTCGCCGGTGCAGGCGGCGTTCCGGGAACAGCACGGCCTGCAGTGCGGATTCTGCACTCCCGGCTTCATCGTGTCGGCCACCGCTTTCCTGCGCGACAACCCCGACCCCACCGAGACCGAGATCCGCGAGGCCATCTCCGGCAACCTGTGCCGATGCACCGGCTATCAGGGCATCGTCCGGGCGGTCCGCGCCGCCGCCGACTCGATGAACGCCGAGACGCCCACCGCGCGGCAGGCGTGAGGACCGAAGGATTTTCATGAAACTCGACAACACCTTCACCATTCCCGTTCCGGCTGCCCAGGCCTGGCAAGTGCTGCTGGATCTGGAACGCATCGCCCCCTGCGTTCCCGGCGCCACGATCACTTCCCGGGACGGCGACGATTTCCACGGCAAGATAAAGGTCAAGCTGGGACCTGTGGGGCTGAGCTACAGCGGCGTGATCAAGGTCGTCTCCCAGGACGAGGCCGCCGGGATCGCCGTCTTGGAGGGGCGGGGCCGCGAAACCCGCGGCAACGGAACGGCCAAGGCGACCATCACCTGCCGTCTCGTCGAATCCGTCGGCGCCACGGATGTTTTCGTGGACACCGATCTTGCGATCACCGGCAAGCCCGCGCAGTTCGGGCGCGGCGCGCTCGCCGACGTGGCGGGCACGCTCATCGGCCAGTTCGCCACCAACCTCGCCGCGGAGATCACCGCATCGGCGCAGGCCGAGCCGGAGCCGGGCACGTTGTCAGCGGTGCCAGCGGCAGGCGACGCCGCGACATCGACCACCGAGACCGCACCACGCAAACCGGCCGAGCCGATCGACCTGCTCCAAGCCGCCGGTGCGAGCCGCGCCACCCGGCTGGGCGGTCTGGCATTCGCCAGCGTCCTCGTGCTGCTCTTCGCCCTGCTGCTGCGTAGGCGCTCCGCGCGATCGGCGCCCTGATGTCCGGGCCCGCCCACACCGTGCGCGCCGGAAATCCGATCGCACCGGCCCGCGACCTCCGGCACATCCACATAGACACGGGCGATTTCGCCGTGGAGTACCAGGCGGGCGCGGCGCAGATCGCGGACGTCGTCGCGGAACTGGGCGCCCACAGCGGATTCGTCATCACCGTCGACGACGACGTACGCCCCGGTCTGCCGCCCCTGCCGTGCGGCGGACTCTGGGACTGACGCGAGAGGTGGAGTGCCCCTTACCCGCCCTCGTCGTCACGGATCTGCACATGGTGGTGTGCTGTGTGCTGTGCACTGTCTCGTGTGCGCGGTGCTGGGCTGCGGTGTGAGACGGGGAATCGAACCCCTCGCACTGCCCATCGTGCGCCGAGAAAGTGGGCCCGAATATCCCGTCGGCCTGTCGGGTTCGTGCACGCCTCCGTGACGGCTACCCGCTCCACCTCTCGCATCAGTCCAGCAGGTCGACCTCCCAGTTGGAGCGTTGGATGCGCACGTCGAGTTCCCGCAGTTCCTTGGCGAGGTCATCGGCCCGCCCGCGAAGTTCCGCAACCGGCAACGCCGAGAACATCTTCAACTCGGATCGCAGCTGGCGCGCGTACCCGGGCTGCCCCTTCCCCGCCGCGGCGTCCGCCGCAGCCGTGACGAGAGAGTGCCGCAGCCGCAACGCGTCTCGGCGGGCCAGCGCGTCGGTCAAGGTGCCGTCGTCTCCGATCCGCGCGTCGGCGTTGGTCCGATTGATGCGCCGGATCAGCGTCTCGTATTCACCTAGCACCTGTCCCGCCTCCGCCAGCAGATCCGCCGCGTCCTCAGCGGGCTCCTCCCCCTCCTGAAAGCGAGCGTTACTCACGATCCGAGCACGCAACTGTTCGATTCGGCGCGCCGAATCCGCGCGCAACGCCAACGCCTCCGCCAACTTCACTTCCCCACCTCCGGACATCGACCCATGAACGGTCGAGTATCGACCATGTCACGGTAGGAGTCACCCGAATTAACGCCCTGAGGCTCGCTCGAGGTCCGCGTAATCTCCGGCCGAGATGGTGCGGGCGACTTTCTGCGGGGCGCCGCCGATCAGGCCCCGCCACGGCAGGTACGGCAGCAGGCGCACGTTGAGATCGCGGAAGCGAATCATCGCCTTGCTCGCGGGTGCGTACCACCCGCCCACGCCCTCGGCGAACTTCTGGCAGGCGTCGACCATGGGCCGCATCCGTTGTTCGTAGCGAGCGAACGCGATGCTGTGATCGCCTGCGGCGGCGGCCAACTCGCCCGCGAGGGTGTAGGCGCCGACCAGGGAGAGGTCCGCGCCCTGCCCGGACAGCGGTGACGCGCAGTAGCCTGCGTCACCGACGAGGGCGATGCGGCCCTTGTGCCAGCTGTCCATGCGAATCTGCGCCATCGCGTCGAAATAGAAATCCGGCGCGGGATCGAGGTGGGCGAGCAGTTGCGGCACCTGCCAGCCGAGGCCGGCGAAGGTGTCGGCGACGATCTTCTTCTGTTGCTCGATGTCGCGGTAGTCGTAGTCGATCGGATCGGATGCCCACGCGAAAATCGCTTTGGCTCGCGTGTTCTCCCGGGCGCTGTAGGCTCCGGCGATCTTGCCGGGAGTGTTGTAGTCCAGCTCCCAGTGATCGAGGTCGAGGAAGTTCGGGATCGTGTAGATGCAGATGTAGTAGCCCATATGCCGCGCGAACTGCGACTCCGAACCGAAAACCATTGTGCGCGTGTTCGAATGAACACCATCGGCGCCGATGACCAGGTCGAAGGTGCGTGACCGGGCGTGCTCGAAGCTCACCCGCACGCCCTCCTCGTCCTGCACCAGAGCGGTGATGGAGTCGCCGAAGAGGTACTCGACGTCGTCGCTGGTGGCTTCGTACAACACACGCGCCAGATCGCCGCGCTGGATCTCGGTGTCCCCATTCGCGCCGACGCCGTTGAACGTCTCGCTGCTGATGCTGGCACGCGTCTTGCCGGTGGCGTCGACATAGGAGGTGCCGCGCTTGCCCGTGCTCATCTCGTGCACCCGGTCGAGCAGGCCCATGCGCCGCACCACCTCGGTGGCGGTGCCCAGCACGTCGATGGCCTGCCCACCCTCGCGCAGGGCGGGCGACTTCTCCACGATCGTCGGTTCGAATCCGTAGCGCTTCAGCCAGAAGGCCAGGGCCGGTCCAGCGATGCTCGCGCCGGAGATCAGGACGTTTCGGTTCTTCAACTGCCGCATGCCAGGAACCGTACAACCATTTTGCGCAACTGCGCAAGACAATTGTCTTAGTCAATTGCGCTAGCATGGCCCGTATGGGAAACCGTGAGGATCTGCTGGCGGGCGCACGCCGCTGTCTGTTCGACAAGGGCTACGCGCGCACCACGGTGCGCGACATCGCCACCGCCGCCGGGGTGAGCATGGCGGCTATCGGCTACCACTTCGGCACCAAAGAGGCCCTGCTCACCGAAGCGCTGGCCGAGGCGACCCGCGAATGGGGCACCGACATCGAACACGCGCTCACCCGGTTGCCCGACGAGACCGACCCGTGGCAGCGCTTCGCCGACCGCTGGGACGCGGTGCTGGCCACGCTCGCCGCCCATCGCGGGGTGTGGTCGGCCACCTTCGACGCGCTGGCCCACCCCGAGGCCCGCGCCCGGCTCGCCGAGAACCTCGACGAGGCCCGTTCCGGCTTGGCCCGGCTCTTCGACGGCGTCGCCGAAACCGACACCGCAGCGGCGCGCGGCCTCGGCACCCTTTACCAAGCCCTGCTCACCGGCGTCGCGGCGCAATACCTCATCGACCCCGAGAGCGCGCCGACCGGAAGCGACCTCGCCGAAGCTCTGCGCCGCATCACCGATCCCACTCGTTGAGATCGCCGACGCGGGACACCACCGCTTCCACTTGCCACGCGTCCAGGTGAGGTTCCGGGGGCGAGTGGTGTCGAGCCACCGGGTCGAAGCCGAACCAGCACAACGGTGCCGGTGGCGTTTCCGCGCCGATCGACGAGCCCGGCGGTCAGCGCGGCAACATGTCGGTCCAGGTCCGGCCGGTCGAGGACGCCAGGTTGCTCTGCCGGTAGAGGCGGCCGTCCGGGCCGAGGTAGTTCCCGGTCCGTGGGTCGTGTCGCGCGATGCCGACCGTGGGGCCGACGGGGGCCGCGGCGGGTGCGGCCGCGGGCGGCGCGCCCGGATTCCAGCGCGAATCAGGCGAGATGCCTTGGCCTTCCAGGCTCGGGTCGTGCGGGTAGGGGCCCAGCAGAGGCTGTTCGGTGGCGAGGGGCTGGAATTCCTGGTCGCTGTTGCACAGCGCCGCGGTCGGCGCCCGCTTGGCGGGGTTGTGCGCGCACGGGATGTTGCGCACTCCGCGCACCGCTATATCGGAATCCTGGGGCAGTTTGCAGTACAGCCCGTCGGGAGTGTCGATGGTGTCGGTCTCCTCCGGCGAGCGCCAAGCCGACGGCGGCAGGAAACCGACGGTGCACGCGGGCGGATCGGAGATGCCGCCGAGCCGGAAGTCGCCCAGGCCGAGCCCGGAGGCGTTGCGATTGGGTTGCACCGCCTCGATCATCGAGATGGCCGGTGGCAGCAGGACCAGAATCTGTTCCAGCCCGGCGTTGTAGGTGACGCCGAGTTGCCCGATCGAGGTCAGGTCGGCCAGCAGGATCGGCAGCGTGAGCTTCACCGAGTCGAGCAGGTGCGCGACCTCCGTAGCGAATCCGGGTCCGGAGTGCAACAGGTCGCGGATCTGCGGATCGTTCGCGACGATTTGATCGGTGACGCCGGCGAGGCTGCGCGTCCAGATCCGGATGGCGTCGGCGGACTGCGCTTGGGAATTCAGCAGCGGCCGCGAATCCTCGATCAGGGTGCGGGTCCGGCCACCGGCTCCGTTCAGATCGGCGGCGAGGGTCTGGGCCGAGGTCAGCAAGGCGTCGAGGTCGTATCGGGCGCCGTGCGTGCCTTGGAACAGTTCCTCGAGCAGTGCGTGGAGTTTGTCGGTGGGGATGCTGCCCACCAGATCGCTGAGCTTGTCCAGCATGGGCCCGACCGGCTGCGGAACCGTGGTGTGGCGCAGGTCGATCACCGAACCGTCGCGCAGGTAGGGTGGCGCGTCAGTGTGGGGCCGCAACTCGACGTATTGCTCGCCGACCGCGGACACACTGCGCACCTGCGCGGTGAGGTCGGCGGGAATCCGATAGGAGCCGTCGATCTTCAGCGTGGCGCGCACGCCGCTGCCGGTCAGGTCGACCGAGCTCACCTTGCCGACCTCGACACCCCGGTAGGTGACGTTGCCGAAGCGGTAGAGCCCACCGGTGGCGGGCAGCTCCAGGGACACGCTGATGGTGCCGACGCCCGCCAAATTGGGCAGGCGCATATAGACCGTCGCCATCGTGATCAGCCCGACCACCGACAGGACCGCGAATATCACCAACTGCGCGCGGACGAAACGGGACAGCAGCATCAGCGGCCTCCCTCGGTCGGCGGCGCGATCGCGGTGCCGAGCGGATTCGAGGTCTGCTGCGCGTAACCGGGGTCACCGACCGCGGCTTGCACCACGGCGGTCGGATCGCCCCACGGCGTGCCGAGCAGCATTTCCCGCTTCAGGCGCGGAACCGTGAGATCGACGGTCGCGAAAAGGTTCAGGTAGTCGCCCCGCACCGCGCGGTCGATGACGCTCTGGCCGTAGGGGAACACGGTCGCGTACGCCAGCGCCGCGTCGATCTGGGGGCCGACGTCGGCCAGCGCTCGCAGCGTCGGCTCCAGGTTGCGCAGGTTCGTCACGAGATCGGTTCGGACGTCGGTGATCACGGCGTTGGCGGTGTCGCTGAACGTGCGCAGCCGATCCAGCGCCGCGGTGATGTTCGGCCGCTGGGCCAGCAGGACGTCGAGGGCGGGCGGAAGCCGTCGCAGGGTTTCGGTCACGACATCGCGCTGCTCGGCGAACTGCCCGGCCAACCGGTTGAGCGCGTCGATCGAAGCGATGATGTCGTCGCGCTGGCCGTCCAGGACGCCCATCATCGTGTCGAGTCGGACCAGCAGCGAGCCGACCTGTTCCTGATGGCCGCCGAAGGCGTCGTTCAGGTTGCGGATGATCTCGCCGAGCTGACCAAGCCCGCCGCCGTTCACGACCACCGACAGCGACGCCAGCGTCTGCTCGGTGGAGGGGTAGGTCGACGATTTGTTCAGCGGGATCCGGGTTCCGGAGGCCAGCCGCCCGGACGGCGCGACACCCGCGGGAGTGTTCAGCGCGAGGTGGCTGGACCCGAGCAGGCTGGTCTGCCCGATCGTCGCGACGACGTTCGCGGGCACCTCGGCGTCCGGGCGGATCGACGCCTCGACCACGGCGTGCCAGCCGTCGAGCCGGATCCCGCGCACGCTGCCGACGACGACGTCATCGACGAGCACCGGCGAATTCGCCACCAAGGTACCCACATTCGCCATCTCCACCTGGATGGTGGTCGCTCCCGGCCCCTGCCCGGGCGCACCCGGCAACGGCAGCGAGTTCACGCCGTGCCAGCCACATCCGGTGAGCGCCAGCATCGAACAAGCGCCGACGGCCAACAGCCGCCGGCCGCGTCGTAGGGAAGTCTTCACGGTCAACGCCTTCCGCCGGGAAACAGGATGTCCGCGAGGCTCGGCATGGGTGGCGGCGGCGGGCCTTCGGTCGCCACCACCTGGGGAATGAGGTGATCTTCGGTGTAGATCAGGCTTTCCGGGCGCGCGCTCGGCCCGTGCAGCGGGTTGACCGGGAACGGCAGGTAGTTGAAGTTCAGCAGCCCGATGACCGGGCCGAGGTAGTCGCGGCACTTGCGCGCCGCCTCGGCGGCCGTCGTCTTCTCCAGGCTGGCGATGGACGAACACACGAATTGCACGGGATCGGAGAAATTGTTCAGGACGAATACGCCCGCTTCGGTCGCGGTGTCCGGGTTGTAGATGTTGTAGAAGTTGGCGATGCTCGTCGGGAAGATGTGCAGCAACTGCTCGACATCGTCCCGGTGATCGACGAGATTCTGGGTCACGTCGGCCAGCCGCCGCACCTGCTCGGAGGCGCCGTCGCGGTTCGCGGCGACGAAGCGCTGGACGTCCGCGACGGCGACGGACAGCTTCGACAGCGCGGCATCGAGGTCGGATCTGCTGTCGTCGAGCACGCTCGACAGGCTGGCCAGCCGGTTCTGGAATTCGACGATCTGCACGTCGCTGTCGCGCAGTGCCGTCACGAAATGTTGCAGTCCGGCGATGATGCCGACGATATCGCCGCTGCCGTCGGCCAGTACCCGGCCGATCCCGGACAGCTGTGCCAGCGTCTGCCGCAACTTCTCGCCGTTGCCCGCCATCGCGTCCGCGGCGCGGTCGATGAACCGGCCGGTCGAACTGCCCGCCACATCCAGGCCGGGCCCGAGTTCGGTGGCGAGCCGGGTGAGTTGGGTTTTGACCTCGTCCCATTCGACCGGGACGGCGGTGCGTTCCAAGGGAATGACCGCGCCATCGGGCAAGGTGGGTCCCTGCGTACGGTAGGCGGGGGTCAATTGGACGTAGCGGGCGCCGACGAGACTCTGGGCGACGATCACCGCCTTGGCGTCGGCGGGAATCGGGACGTCGCGGTCGACCTCGAGCACCATTTCAGTACTGGTGCCGCGTGGTTGGATGGAGCCGATCCGGCCGACCCGGACTCCGGCCACCCGCACGTCGTCACCTTTGTAGATGGCCGTGGCAGAGGCGAATACCGCGCGAATCGTTCTGGGCCCGAATGCCGTTCGGTATCCGAGGTAGGCGCCGGTGACGACCAGCGACACCACCGCCACCGCGCCGACGGCGGCGAGGATTCTCTTCTTCATCGCGGCGCCTCCGGCGTCGGAATGGGGAATTGGCTGGGCGGCTGGATGCCGAAGGCCTGATCGATGGCCGGCTGGATGAGTTGGGCCGGGATCAGGTTCGCGACGTAGGCGTTGTAGAACGGGCCGCCGGACACGGCTTCGCCTTGGGTGAGCGCGACTTTCGCCAGGCCGGGGATCGCCGCGGCGATATTGTCGCGATTCTTCTCCAGCATCGCCACCACCGAATTCAGCCGGTGCAAGGTCGGCGCGAGCTCGGCTTCGTTGTCCGCGACCAGGCCCGAGAGCTGCGTGGCCACCGCGGCGGTGTTGGCCAGCAGGTCGACGATCGCCTGCCTGCGCGCGGCCAGCACGCCGAGCAACGAATTCGCGTTCAGGATCAGCGCGTTCACCTGCTCGCCGCGTTGGGACAGGATCGCGGTGACATCCGCGGTCGTGCGCAGCATGTCGCGCAGCGATCCGTCGCGGCTGTTGATCGACCGGGACAGCCGGGTCACCCCGTCGAACGCCGGGCCCAGCTGCGGCGCGATCCGGTCCAGTGTCGAGGACAGCATGTCCAGCGACCGGTTGAGTGCGTCGGTGTCGATCTGCGAGACGTTGGTGGCCAGATCGCCGACCGCGTCGGTCAGCGAGTAGGGCGAGGAGGTCCGCTCCAGCGGGATGACTCCGGACGGCCGCAGGGTGTGCGCGCCGGCCGGGACGAGGGTCAGCACCCGCTTGCCCAGCAGCGAGCCGGTTTTGATCCGCGCCGCGGTGTCGTCGCCGAGCCGGATGGTCTCGTCGATCGCGAAGGTGACCCAGGCGTCGCCCCCGCGCAGCGATACCTTCGCCACCCGGCCCACGCGCATGCCGGAGACGAGCACGTCGTCGCCCGCGGCGAGCCCGCCCGCCTCGCTGAAGACGGCCTGGTATCGCACGGTGCTCGCCCACTCGATGAACTTCTGGGACTGCAATCCGATCAGGATGACGCAGATCGCGAGCACGACCCCGATCACACCGGGCCGGGCCAGATGGGTTCCGCGGTACTCCAGCATGGCTACCCGCTGCACCTTCCGGTGTCCTGCTCGATCCAGGGCAGCACCGCCACCTGCCCGGAGTCGTCGGTCACCCGGACGGTGACCGCGCAGATGTAGTACTGGACGAAATTGCCGTAGGCGCCGGTGCGCACGAGCTTGCGGAAGTTTCCCGGCGCCCGCTGCAAGGCGTCGTCCAGCAGTTGCTTGTCCTGGTCCACCAAGGGCGCCAGCCGCGCGAGCTGGTCGACGCTGCCCGCCAGCGGCGGCCGAGCGCGGGTGAGCAGGTCGGCGATGGTGGCGGTGCCGTTGTCGAGGGCGTCGATCGCCGACGCGATCGGATCGCGGTCCTGGGACAACTGCGTGACCAACTGCTCCAGCCGGTCGATGGTGCCCGCGAACTGCTCGCCCTCCTTCGACAGCGTCGCCATGACGGTGCCGAGGTGGTCGATCACCTGCCCGATCACCTCGGTGTGCCCGGCCAGCGCGGTGGTGAACGAAGAGGTCCGCGACAGCAGCGAGTCGAGCGTGCCTTCCTTGCCCTGGAAGATCTCCAGCAACGACCAGGTCAGCGCGTTCACCTCGCGCGCGTCCAGGCCTTGGATCACCGGTTTCAAACCACCGAGCAGGAGGTCGAGGTCGAGCGCGGGAGACGTGCGATCGACGGGAATCTCGCTGCCCGCGGCCAGCATTCCGGTGGATCCGGGGGTGTCGGACAATTCGAGATAGCGGTCGCCGACGAGGTTGAGATAACGCACGGCCACCGCGGTGCCGTTGGTCAGCGCGACGCCGCGGTCCGCGCCGAAGGTCACCCTGACCTTGTGGTCGTCGCGCAGGGTCACCCGGCGGACCGTACCCACCTCCACGCCGGCGATCCGGACGGTGTTGCCCGGCCGCAGTCCGGACGAGTCGGTGAACACGGCGGCGTATTCCACCTGCGGCCCGGTCCGGTATCGGCCGAACACGAGCACCAGGAAACCGGACAGCACGAGCATCACCGCCGCGAACACACCGAACTTCAGCAGCGGCGAGTTGCGCGGGCTCATCGGGAACCGCCCTCCCCCGGTTGCCCGGCGAGCGGACCGAACAGCGCCTCCGGGAGATTGCCCACGTTCAGCTCCACGGTCTGATTTCCCTTCTCGAACGGGTTCGCGCCGACGTCGGCGACGACGAACGGCGGTCGCCCCTCGTAGGAAACCGGCAGCACCGAACACTGCGGGCCGCCGGTGGCGGCCACCTTGGGCAGATTCCGCGGATACCGGTACGGTTCGGTGCCGAACAGGAAGTTCGCCGACAGACCGAGCCCGGGCACATCGACTGGCTTGGACCGCGACAGCCAGCCGAATCCGTCGAGCGCGCAGGTCAGCGCCTCGTGGTAGTCCGCGGTGAGGTCGGTGGTCGGCACCAGCGCCGCCAATGTGGTGTCCAGCGCGTCGTGGTTGTCGCCGAGCACCCGGGTCCCGGTGTCGGACAAGCCGATCAGCCCGAGCAGCATGGCGTCGAGATTCTGCTGCTCGGTCACGATCGTCCCGCTGATCGCACCGGCGTTGCGGGCGGTGTCCAGCAAGGGCGCGGTCGCGTCGGCGTAGGCGTTCAACACCGGCGGCGCCATGGCCAGATCCGCGCGCAGAGCGGGCAGCCCCGGCTCCAGCTGGGCGAGGAAGCTCTCCAAGTCGCCGAGCATCACTCCCAGCTTGTCGCCGCGTCCGCCGGTCGCGCCGGCGATCGCGCCGAGCGTCTCGTTGAGCTTCTCCGGTTCGATGCGCCCGAGCACCGTGGTCAACTGCTGGAACACGGTGTCGATCTCCACGGTGACGTGCTCGGCGTCGAGCACCTGCCCGGCTCGCAGCGCCTGCGCCGCAGGGTGTTCCGGTGCAACGAGCTGCACGGATTTCGCACCGAACACCGTGGTCGAGGCGATGTCGACGCGTACGTCGGCTGGAATGAGGTGCAGCTGCCGGGCATCGATCGCCAACCGGATCGACGCGAGCCCGTCGGCGCGTTCCTCGATCGAGGAGACCTTGCCCACCGTGACCCCGCGCATCTTGACGTCGGCGTCCGGATACATCACCAGTCCGGCGCGCGGCGACAGCACGGTCACCGGCACGGTGTCGGCGAACCCGCCGTTGAACATGGTCACGCTCAGGCCGATCACCGCGATCCCCACGGCGATCGAGGCCAGCCCGGCCGCGGGGCGCAGCAGCCCGCGCGACGCTATCGCCAGCGACTTCATCGTCGACACCATCGGCACCTCTCAACCGGACAGATCGAAGTTCCCGTTGGCGCCGTAGACCGCCAGCGAGACCAGCAACGTCACCGAGACGACCCCGATCAGCGACGTGCGGACCGCGTTTCCCACCGCGATGCCGACACCCGACGGTCCCCCACTGGCGAAGTAACCGAAGTAGGTGTGGATCAACAGGATCGTCAACGCCATCAGGATCGCTTGGACGAACGACCACACCAGGTCGATCGGGTTCAGGAAGGTCCCGAAGTAGTGGTCGTACAGCCCGGCGGACTGACCGAGCAGCACGACGGTGGTCAGCCTGCTGGCGATGAACGAGGCGATGACCGCCAGGGCGTACAGCGGGACGATCGCGATCATGCCCGCGACGATCCTGGTGCCGACCAGGTACGGAATAGGTTCGATGGCAAGCGATTCCAGCGCGTCGATCTCCTCGTTGATCCGCATCGCGCCGAGCTGCGCGGTGGCGCCCGCGCCGAAGGTCGCCGCCAGCCCGATGCCCGCCACCACCGGCGCGGAGATGCGCACGTTGATGAACGCCGACAGGAAACCGGTCAGCGCTTCGATGCCGATATTGCCCAGCGAGCTGTAGCCCTGGACGGCGAGGGTGCCGCCGGTGGCCAGGGTCAGGAAGCCGACGATCACCACCGTCCCGCCGAACACCGCCAGCGCCCCGGAGCCCATGCTGATCTCGGCGATCAGCCGGACCGTCTCACGGCGGTAGTGCCAGGCGGCGAACGGCGCGAACACCAGCGCCTTCACATAGAAGACGGCGTGGTCGCCGATCCGGCCCAGCGCCTGGTACGGCCGCCTGATCCGCCGGATCGTCTTGGGATAGCGGGCGATCAGCGTCACGGGCGCCGCTCCTTCACCGCACGCTCATCTGGATGCCGATCGCCGTGACGACCACATTGATGACGAACAGGGACATGAAGGCGTAGACCACGGTCTCGTTGACCGCGTTGCCGACAGCCTTGGCGCCGCCGGTCACGATCAATCCCCGGTAGCAGGCGACGAGCCCGGCCACGACCCCGAACAGCAGGGCTTTGACCGAGGAGATGATCACTTCATCGATCCCGGTCAGCAGGGTGATTCCGGCGGCGAAGGCGCCCGGATTCACGTCTTGGACGTAGACGGAGAACACGTAGCCGCCGATCACGCCGATGATGCACACCAGGTTGTTCAGCAGGAACGCCACCAGGCCGGAGGCGAGCATCCTGGGCGTCACCAGTCGTTGCACCGGGTCGATGCCCAGGACCCGCATCGCCGCGATCTCCTCGCGGATGGTGCGCGAGCCGAGATCCGCGCACATCGCCGTCGCACCGGAACCGGCGACGATCAGCACGGTGACCATCGGACCCACCTGGGTCACCGCGCCGAACGCGGCGCCCGCGCCACTGAGATCCGCCGCGCCCAGCTCGCGCAACAGGATGTTGAGCGTGAAGCTCACCAGCACCGTGAACGGGATCGCCACCAGCAGCGTCGGCACCAGCGATACCCGCACGATGAACCAGGACTGCTCGAGGAACTCCCTGGTCTGGAACGGTCTCCGGAACAAGAACCGCACCGCGTCCGCCGACATGGCGAACAACCCTCCGACGGCCTGCATCGGGCCCGCCGCCGCGCGCCCGATCGTGTCGAGCAGTCGCTGTGGCGGGCGGTCACGCCCCTGCGCCTCGACCTTGGATTGCATTAATCACCCTCTCGGTGGTGGAAAATGCCATTCTCATATATGAACAGCATTACACGCTCGTAATGAGAATTCAATGAAGCCGGGTGGTTCGAAACGAACGGGTGGCCGGTGTCAGTTCCGTGGCACGGCGCTGAATACCGCGTCGGCGATCGTACGGAGCGTGCCGATCGGGTCGTCGCCGAGAGCGGTGAGGCCGATGTGGTTCGCGCCCGCTTCGAGGGAGACCCGGATGCCCGCGGCCACGGTGGCCGGGTCGCCGTGCAGCACGAGAGCGTCGATCAGGCGATCGCTGCCCGGCTCGGTGAGGTCGGCGTCGGTGAAGCCGATGCGGCGCAGATTGGCGGTGTAGTTGGCGACGTGCAAGCCAGGGGCCGCGGCGTGGGCTCGGCCGGTCGTGCGGCCTCGTTCGACATCGCTGTCCAGCACCACCATTTGGCCGGGCAACACCAGCGGGCGAGCGCCGAGGATCTCCCGCGCTCGCCGAATGTATTCGGGCGTCACCAGAACCGGGATCGTCCCGGCGGCGCGGTCGCGCACCAGGCGCAGCATCCTCGGCCCCAATGCCGCCAGCGCCACCCGGTCCGAGGGCACACCGGCGTCGGCCAGCTCGGCGAGGTAAGCCACCATCGCGTCGTAGGGCGACGCGTACTCCGGATCCGTTTCGCGGTGTCCGGCGCCGATCCCGAGGAGCAAACGATCGGGGTGTTCGGGATCTCTCGATTTCGGCCGCTTGCCGCAGGGTCACCTCGCTGTGGCGCAGGTGGGCTCCGAGCGTACCCAGTTCGATGCTCATGACTTCGACTCCAGCACGGGACGGTTGGAGGCAGCCAGACCCGATTACGCTGCGCAGCAATAACATGATGTGATCGCCGCAGGTACCGACGGGAGGCGCAGTGGAATTACGTGCTCTGCGATACTTCGTCGCCGTCGCCGAGGAGCTCCATTTCGGCCGGGCCGCCGAGCGGCTGCGCATCGTGCAACCGGCGGTCAGCCAGCAGATCGCACGACTGGAACGCGAACTGGGGGTCCGGCTGTTCGACAGATCGCCACGCCGCGTCCAGCTCACCGAGGCGGGGCGTCGCGTGCTCGCCGCGGCGCGGGACGCGCTCGCCGCCGCCGACCGAGTTCGCGCTGTCGCCGGTCGGCCCGCCGCGACAGTACGCATCGGCACCACATCAGGACTGACCGCCCGCCTCGAGCGCGGCATCGATGCGCTGCGCGAACACACCCCGGCGTTCGAAGTCGTCCTCGTCGATCTGCCGGTCGTCGAGCGGCTGAACGCGCTGCGGCGCGGCGAACTCGACCTGGCGCTGGCCCGCGGTGTGGTCTCCGCGCCAGGGCTCACCGTCTCACCGACCTGGTCGGAACCGCTGCGCGCGGTGGTGTCCAGAGATCATCCCGCCGCGGCGCGCGGCGTAGCCGCCATCACCGACCTGGCCGGGGACGCCCTGCGCGTCCCGTCCCGGCAGTCCGATCCGCCGCTGCACGACGCGATCGACGCCGCGTTCCGAGAAGCCGGAGTGCGTCCGAAGTTCGGCCGGCCTATCGGAACCACCCAGGACGCTGTAGTCGAGATAGGTTCCGACCCACACAGCTGGGCCTTGCTTCCGGCGGACCAGATCGCCGAAACCGATTCCCTCCGAGTCCGCGTACTGCCGGTCACCCCACCGATAGCGATCACCGGCAGCGTGATCACCCTCGAGCAGCTCTCGGACCACGCCTCCTGCACCGTCGCCTCCGCGGTCGCGGCGTTCGGCGACGCCACGGCGGACGCGGACAACGGGATGTGACGCGGGCGGAATGGGGCCGCGCACGAGGCCGTTCGAGACTGTGGGGAGTCAGGCGACGGGGCTCAGGTCCGCGCCGATCGGGGGGAAGGACGACAGCCCGATGCGGAAGACCTCGGTCGTCCCGACCGGAGTGGCCGGAACCGCCGCGGCGGTCAGCGCCTGGGCCTTGAAGGCTTGCGCGGCGACGCTGAGGCGGTGCAGCACCGGATCGACCCGATGCTCCGGCGGCGACGGCCAGCCCTCACCCCAGACCACCACTTGCACGCCGCCGTCGTCCAACGCCTTCAGCAGACCCCGGCGCGCCCGGCGATCGCATTCGCAGACGTCGGCGGCCACCGCGAGCGCGTGCGGCTGACGCCCCTGCCCGCGCGAGGCGAGCACTTGCTCGAGGTCGAGCACCTCCGCGCCGAGGATGCGCAGCGGCCGCGTGTCCGACGGGTCGGTCACCAGCACCGTGACGTCCCACCCGGCGACCGAGCGGTCGAACAACCATCCGCCCGCGTGCTGGACTACGTCGACGATGCTGGTCGCGACGACGTCGAGGCGGTATCGCTTCGTTCCCCATCCGGCGCGAAGTCGCGCGCCAGTGACCGGGTGTACTCGTGGAACACCTCGGTCAGCGGGATCGAGTGGTCGAGCATCCATGAGATCTCCATTCCATTGATGAAAGCGACGATTTCCACAGCCCGGATGTCAGGGTCGAAATCGGGCCGGTACCGTCCGATCTCCTGGTTGCGACGGATGACGTCGGCGACGATGCCGACGGCCACCTTCCAACGGTCGAGCAGGCGCTCGTGCAGTGGAGCCTCGGGCAGCAGGTTCTCCACCAGCAGAACTACGAAGGTGCCCACCAGTTCCGGTGAACGCTGGATCCGATCGGCGACCTTGCGGATCTCCCCGAAGAGGTCTCCCGTCACGTCGGCTTCCCGCGCGTCGTCCACGTCGCGGGCGTCGAGCACGGCGTGCAGGAGTTGCTCCTTGGACTGGAAATGGTGCAGCAGCCCGGCCGGGCTCACGCCGGCTTCGCGCGCGATCTGAGCCAATGTCGTACTGCGCCAACCGTTTCGGGTGAGCAGCCGCTGAGCCACGGCCAGGATGCGCTGTCGGCGGTCTTCCCCTTTGGCCAGCAGGGAGGCGTAAGGACGAGGAGCGGTCACGAGAATCCCTGTTCGATCAAACCTAGTGAACACACAGTAGGTTGGTTTTGGCGATGTGACAAGGGTCTCATGGCGGCCGTTGCGACCCCTTCGGAGAACGTCGATTCGGTGCGGCGCTCCGGACCACCGGACCGCGGGCGCGAACGCCGCTCAGGTGCGGCGTCACGGCGGCGCGGCCGTCTCACCGATTTCTGATGATAATGCCATTCTCGCAGCTGAACGCCAGTTGTTCAGATATTTTCGAGCTACTTGCGTGAGTCTCACTCTCATAGTGTGATAACGTCATTCCCACGACGGAAACCGCGGCGAGCCGAACAGGTTCGCCGCCGCGCGGGTCGTCGCGAGCCCGGCCCCGAGCCGATGGATCCGTGGTCGCGGCTCACGCCGCCGCCGGAGTCCGCATTCGCCGACCCCGCCGACGCGACAGCGGTTCCGTGACGCGAACAGATCCATGGGAGGGTCAAGATGTCGGTTCCGACCAGCAGTGCCTCGTTGTACCCGCCCGGCGGCTTCGGTCCGCCCAAGGACCGCCGCGGCCACGCCGAGGGCTCGCTGGGCCTGCCGCCGGGCACCGAGGTGTTCTCGGCGGACAACCACATCTCGCTGGCGCACGACATCTTCTACGAGCGGTTCCCGGAATCGCTCAAGGACCGGGCCCCGCGGGTGTGGTACGAGGACGGCGCCTACCAGCTGGGCCGGAAGGGCAGGTCGTTCCTGCCCGGCGACTTCAGCCACGTGCTGATGCAGTACGACCCGCTGGACGGTTCGGGCAGCGGCAATCTGGACGCGCGCATCGCGGATCTGCGCGCCGACGGCATCGCCAAGGAACTCGCGTTCCCGAACGCGCTGCTGGCGTTGCTGTTCTACCCCGACAAGGAGATTCGCGAACTCTGCTTCCGGGTGTACAACGCCTACATCGCGGAGCTGCAAGAGCGGTCCGGCGGCAGCTTCTACGGCGTCGGGCTGATCAATTGGTGGGACGCCGACGGCGCGCGCCGCACCCTCGCGGAACTGAAAACGCTGGGGCTCAGGACGTTCCTGCTGCCACTGTCGGCGGGCAAGGACGACGAAGGAAACGTCATCGACTACGCGAGCACCGCGATGATCCCGGTGTGGGACGCGATCGAGGAGTCCGGCGTACCGGTTTCCCACCACATCGGTGAGTCGCCGCTGTCGAGCCCCTGTGAGATCAACAGCGTCGCCGTCGGCATGATGCACAACGTCGCCCCGTTCCGGGAACTGTTCTCCAAGTACATCTTCAGCGGCATCATCGACCGGCATCCCGGCCTCAGCATCGGCTGGTTCGAGGGCGGGGTGAACTGGGTGCCCTCCGCCATCCAGGACGCCGAGCACATGCTGGCTTCCTTCCAGCACATGCTCGATCGACCGGTAGAACACGACGTGCGCTACTACTGGGACAACCACATGCGCGCGTCGTTCATGGTGGACCCGCTCGGCCTGTCGCTCATCGACCACATCGGCCGCGACCGCGTCATGTGGTCGTCGGATTACCCGCACAACGAGAGCACGTTCGGTTACTCGGAGAAGTCCCTGGAAGCGGTGGTGCAGGCCGTCGGTCCGGAGGACGCTGCCCGGATCGTCAGCGGCAACGTGACGGAATTCCTGGGCCTGTCATGACGTCGTTCCCCGTCGCGGCCACCTCGTCCATCGAGATTCCCGAGGTGCCGGATCGCGCGCGCATGCGGCGCGACACCGCAGCGCGGCTGCGATCCGCCATGGCCGGGCAGGGCGTCGACGCGCTGATCCTGCTGAACAACAGCAACGTCGTGTATTCGACCGGGGCGAACTGGCCGCTCGGCGACGCGGGACTCGCCCACGTCGAACGGCCGGTCGCGGTGGTCGTTGCTGGCGATCCGTGGCCACACCTGTTCCTGCCCTTCCGGGAAGGAACCTCGGCGGAATCGGATCTCCCGGCCGATCACCTGCACGGTCCGGTCTACCTCGAATTCGACGAGGGCGTCGCATCTTTCGCACGCCTGATCGCCGACCTCGTCCCGGCCGGGTCGACCATCGCGGTGGACGAGTGCACCGGCGCCATGCTCCGGGCACGGTCCGCGCTGTTCCCCGGCGGCGCTCCGACGGACGCCGCCACCGTGATCGGCGCCGCGAAACTGGTCAAGACACCCGACGAGATCGCCTGCATCCGCACCGCGTGCCGGATCACCGAGCAGGCGATGGTCGACGTGCAGGCGGCGCTCGCGCCGGGGCGCAGGCAGATCGATCTGTCGGCGAGCTTCGTGCGCCGAGCCTTCGAACTGGGCGCCACCGCCAACATGCTCGACGCCATCTGGCAGGTGATGCCGGAGACCAAGGCCGACGGCGTCTGGACCACACACGGCGATCTGGCTCTCCCCCTGCTGACCACCGAGCGGGAACTGCGCACCGGTGACGTGCTCTGGACCGACGTCAGCATCACCTACGGCGGCTACTGCTCGGACTTCGGCCGCACCTGGACGGTGGGCGTCGAGCCCGACGCACGCCAGCGGCGGCAGTTCGAACGCTGGCGGGAGATCCTCACCGCGGTGCTGGACGTGACCCGCGCAGGGGCCACCGCGGCCGATCTCGCCCGGGCGGCGATCGCCGCCGCGGGCGGCGCCAAGCCCTGGCTGCCGCATTTCTACCTGGGGCACGGAATCGGCGTCAGCGCCGCCGAGATGCCGATGATCGGCACCGATCTCGGCGCCGAGTTCGACGAGAACTTCGTGTTCGAACCCAACATGGTGCTGGTTCTGGAGCCGGTGGTCTGGGAGGACGGCACCGGCGGCTATCGAAGCGAGGAAATCATCGTGATCACCGAGGAGGGCTGGACCGCCCTCACCGACTACCCCTATGCCCCGTATGGCGACTGAGGTACTGCCGGACGCTCGCGCCCTGCGACATGGGCGGCGCGAACGTGCTCTGGCACAGATGGAAGCCCATGATCTGGACGTCCTGGTACTCGGACGCCAGGCCAACGCCCGCTACGTCTCGGGCACACCGCAACTGTGGGTCGCGGGCACCCGCCCGTTCGGGCCGGTGGCGACGGTGGTGCGGCGGACGCGCGCGGTGCATCTGCTGAGCACCTGGGACGAAGGTGTGCCCGAGGACATCCCGCACGAGCACCTGTACGGCATCGCGTGGAATCCGATGAACACCATCGCCGTGTTGCGAGATATCGAAGGAGCGGCCACCGCGCGGCGGGTCGGCACCGACGCGCTGTCGCCCACTTTCGCGAAATTGCTGCCGATCGCCTTCCCCGAGGCCGAGCTGGTCGACGGCGAACTCGCGATGCGCGCGGCACGCCGGATCAAGACCGCCGAGGAAGTGGAAGTGTTGCGCGCGACGCTGGCCATCGCGGAGGAAGGTTTGTCCGCGGCCGTGCGGCGACTGGCGCCGGGCGTCACCGAGCAGGCGTTGATCGGCGTTCTGCTGGAGGCGATGGCAGCCGGCGGCGTCAGCACGCCCGCGTCGCAGGATTCGGCGTGGGTGACCTCCCGGGAACACCCGTGGCGACGAGCGGGCGCGGACCGGCGCGCGCGACCGGGTGACCTGATGGCCTTCTCCTCCGGTGTCCTGGGCGAGGGGTACATCGGCGAGGTGGGTCGTACTTGGCCGGTCGACGGCGAAGGCGACGACGGTGTCCGGAAGCTCTACCGGCGGTGGGATGGTCTGTGGGCCCGGCTGATCGAGGCATGCCGTCCCGGAGCGGCGGGCACGGACCTGCTCGCCGCCTACGAGATCGCGGGCGAACCACTTCCGCCGATGCCCGTCGCGCGGGGACTCGGCATGGGGTTCGATCCGCCGGTGGTGACCTCCCACCTGCGGGCGAGCGCCGAAGCGGAGCGCCTGGAGCCGGGCATGGTCCTGGCCGTCACCGCCTACGTGTGGGAATCGGGGGTCGGGGCGGTGTTCGGACGCGACGCGGTTCTGATCACCGAGGACGGCGCCGAGGTGCTCACCGCCGCCCCGCACTGGGAGCACTAGCGACCGGTGCTCGGCGGACTTCGCCGCAGCACCGATTCACCTGTCCGGCAGCACGTTCCGGACACAATTCATCTTCGGCAAAGGAGCCCGCCCATGTCCGGTCCCGAGCAGCCGTCGGCGGAGGAGATCATCCGCTACGCGAAGGACCCCGAGACCCGGATCGCGACCATCACGTTCGACCGGCCCGATCATCTCAACGCGCCCACCATCGCGGCGCGGTTGCGCTACGCCGACCTGCTGCACCGCGCGAACGTCGACGACGAGGTGAAGGTGCTCGTCGTCCGCGGCGCGGGCGACGACCTCGGCACCGGAGCCGACCTCCCCGAGTTCATGGCGGTGCAGAGCGCGCCCACCCAAGGGCCGCGGTTGAGCGAGTACAAGATCGGCGAGGACGAGGTGCGGTATCCGCCCAAGGAGTCCTTCCGGCACGGCGCCACGATCAGCCAGTGGTACGCCAACGCCCAAGCCGGTTGCCGCAGCCTCCAGGAGTTCAAGAAGATCAGCATCCTGGAGGTGAAGGGTTACTGCTACGGCTGGCATTTCTATCAGGCCGCCGACGCGGATCTGGTGATCTCCTCCGACGACGCTCTTTTCGGCCATCCGTCCTTCCGGTACTACGGCTGGGGGCCGCGCATGTGGACGTGGGCCCAGACCATGGGGCTGCGCCGATTCCAGGAGATGGTCTTCACCGGCCGGGCGTTCACCGCGCGGGAGATGTACGAGTGCAACTTCCTGAACAAAGTCGTCCCGCGAGCGGAGCTCGAGGCCGAGACCGACAAGTACGCGCAGGCCTGTGCCCGCAATCGGCCCACCGACACCGTGTTCATGCAGAAGGTCTTCTTCGAGGTGATGAAGCAGCACCAGGGCGAGTACATGGGCAGCCTGCTGAGCGGGTTCTTCGAGTCGATGGGCGGCCACATCCACGCCGACGACGACGAACTCATGCTGGACAACGCTTTCGAAGGCGGGCTGAACAACTCGGTCAAGGACAACGACGCGCAGTTCCCGCCGGAATTCCGGCTGAGCAAGTCCGGTCGCGAGAAGAGGGACTAGTCCGCCGCCCACCAGCGCGGCGGTGGTCGGCGATCCCGGTGGATCGGAACGGTGAGGGTCATGGCATCGAAAGAATCCGCGAGCGGCGCAGAGCGCCCCGTCGAGCCGCCGTTGCGCGGTTGCGTCGTGGTCGACCTCTCCTCCGAGATCGCCGGCGCCTATTGCACCAAACTGCTGGCCGACGGCGGCGCGGAGGTGATCAAAGTAGAAACGCCGGAGGGGGATTCGCTGCGCCGCTGGTCGGCGTCGCGGACGCGGATCGACGCGGGCTCCGACGGTGCGTTGTTCGCCTTCCTGGCCGGTTCGAAGAAGAGTGTCGTCGCCGCGCCCGGGGTGGCTGCCGACCTGGAACTCGTCGACGACCTGTTGGCGGCGGCCGACGTGGTGGTGTGGTCGCCGGGATCGCGGCTCGCCGAGCATCCCCGGTTCGCGCCCGCCGCGTTGCGTCGCGCGCACCGGCATCTGGTGGTCACCGCGATCACTCCGTTCGGCCTCGACGGGCCGTGGCACGACCGCCCGGCCACCGAGTTCACCCTGCAGGCGTGGTCGGGCGGCATCGTCGGACTGGGCCGGGGCGCGCCGGACCGCGCGCCGGTGCACGTGGGCGGCCGGATCGGTGAATGGTTCGCCGGCGCCTACGCGAGCGCGGCCACCATGACCTCGCGGCTACGCACGCTCGGGTCCGGCGCGGGCGAGCTGGTCGATCTGTCCGTGCTGGAGACCCAGATCCTCGGGCTCACCTATTTCCCGGTCTCGTTCTTCGACGCACTCGGCCGGCCGTTCCGCACGGAGCGACGGCTCAGCGTGCCCGGGGTCGCCACCGCCGCCGACGGCTTGGTGGCGGTAGGCTGCGGCACCGCGCAGCAGTGGTTCGACCTGTGCGCGATGGTGGGGCATCCGGAGTGGATCGAGGAGGACCCCACCCCGGCGATCACCCGGCGGGCCAACGAGAAGGCGCCGGAGATCTTCGCCTGGATGGCCGAGCAGCCCGCCGAGGTGATCCGCGATCTGGCGACCGCCTTCCGCATCCCCAACGGGCCGGTGGTCAACGGAGCCAACGCCACGACCATGGATCACCATGTGGCGCGGAAGTTCTTCACGGTCAACCCCCGTGACGGCTTCGTCCAGCCGAGCCATCCATACCGCACGAAACCCGCGCTGCTGCGCGATCCGCGACCTGCTCCCCGGCTCGGCGAGCACACCGAGGAATATCGCGCCCGCCGCGGCGAGCGCCGCCCGCGCGCAGCCGGTGGCACCGCGCGGGATCCCCTGCCGTTCCGTAACCTTCGCGTCCTCGATCTCACGACGTTCTGGGCGGGACCGTCGTGCACCCACTTCCTCGGCATGCTCGGCGCCGAAGTCATCCACGTGGAATCGGCCGGACGCCCCGACGGCACCCGCCTGATCGCGGGCGTGCCGCCGAGCGAACAGCACTGGTGGGAGAAGTCCCCGATCTTCTCCGGGCTCAACACCAACAAGAAGAGCCTCACGCTGGACCTTCGCTCCGACCGCGGGCGGGAGCTGTTGCGGCGGCTGGCCGCCACCTGTGATGTGATCGTCGAGAACTACACGCCGCGCGTCCTGGAGCAGGTCGGCCTGGACTACTCGTCCGTGCGGGAACTGCGTCCCGACGCGATCATGGTCCGGATGCCCGGCTTCGGCCTCGACGGTCCCTGGCGCGACAATCCCGCCTTCGCCTACGTCATCGAGGACACTTCGGGGCTGACCTGGCTGACCGGTCATCCGGATCGCAATCCCATAGAGCCCTACTCGATCGGTGACCCCAACGCGGGCATCCACGCGCTCAACGCCCTGTTACTGGCGTTGGAACACCGACGGCGCACCGGACAGGGGGTGCTCGTGGAGGCCGCGATGGTCGAGGCCGCGCTCAATGTGGCCGCCGAGCAGGTGATCGAGTACTCGGCCTACGGTGTCCTGCTCGAACGCGACGGCAACCGTGGTCCCTGCGCGGCGCCGCAGAACCTCTATCGCGCCTCGGGCGTGGACGAATTCGGCAGGGAGGACTGCTGGGTGGCGATCGCGGTCGCCACCGACGCGCAGTGGCGGCGGCTGCGCGAAGCGCTCGGGACACCGTTCTGGGCGTTGGATCCGGAACTCTCCTCCGAGCCGGGGCGCCGCCGCAGACACGACCTGATCGACGAACGGCTCGCCGAATGGTGTGCGCGGCACGGCAGCGACGAGATCGTCCGCATCCTCTGGGATGCAGGTGTGCCGGTCGCGAAGGTCATGCAACCGCATCGGCAGTGCGAACTGCCGCAGCTGCGGTTCCGGGAATTCTTCGAGCCGGTCGCCCATCCCGTCGCCGAGACGGCCAGGCACAGCACCGTGCCGGTCCGGTTCTCGGGTGGCCCGCGCCGCTATCACCGGCAGCCCGCTCCCCTGCTCGGCCAGCACAACACGGAGCTGCTCACCGCACTCGGGTTGAGCGAGAAGGAGATTCACGCTTTGGAAGCCGACGGTGTCATCGGGGGACTTCCCGAGGTCGTGCGGCCTCCGGTGAAGTCCGACTGATCGTCGCGGACTCGAACTCGAGTCGCCGGAGCGCACAACCCGCATCGGCGCCGCGATAGCGCCGTCCATCGCGAAGACCATCCCGCATTCGACCTGTCGCGGAAATAATCCGGCAGCTCGGCGGCGCACGGCGATCCGGCCCGCACCGAGCCCGGACACCCCGCGATCACGCGCTCGGGCTCGGTGCACGACGGCCTCGCCAGTCCCGCACCGAGCCGAGCGCACCCCGCGATCACGGGCTCGCGCTCGGGCTCGGGCTCGGGCTCGGGCTCGGGCTCGGGCTCGGGCTCGGGCTCGGTGCACGACAGCATCGTCAGTCCCGGCGTGAGGAGTCCCGCGGTGACCGAACCACGACACCGTGATCGGCGAAGAGCGATACCGCCGAGTCGGGCACTCGCTCGATTGTCGTGTGCTCTGTCCGACCGTGCCCCGCAGCGGTCAATCGACACTGACCGTCGACGCACGAACGCCGCAACCGGCCCCGGGAGATCGTCTGCACCAATCCGATCGCCCAGCAGGTCGGGCACCCGCGCAGTGCGAGCAGACCCACCGGCGCGAGCAGCAAACTGAACGCCCCGGATACCGGCAGCAATGCGATCGCGCCGATCAGCGCGCCGAAGCCCGCGACACCGCGGGCCAGGTGCCGGGGCACCGAGGCGCTGGCGAAGCTTCGCTCGTCGGTCATTTCGTTCGCTCCTCTCCGGAGTCCGGCCACGGTGTGTTCCGCAGCTCCTGTTGGACCGTCGCGCGGGCGCGATGCAGCCGTGACTTCATCGCCGCGACGCTGAGCCCGAGCATGCCCGCGACCGTCCGGCCGCTGTATCCCTGCACATCACGCATGATCAGTACCCGCCGCTGGTCGGCGGGCAGCGCCGCGATCACGGCCGCCACCCGGCCCGCTTCGAGCCGCCGCACCGCCTCCTCCTCGGCCGACGCCACGGCGGCGTCCGGAATCGGCTCGGGCTGCCTGATCTTCGTTCGCCACTGCCGCAGGCACTCGTTGCGGACGATGCGGAACATCCACGACGCCAACGCGCCGGAGGCCCGCAAGGTCCCGATCTTGCGGTAGAGGATGATCAGCGCCTCCTGTGCGGCGTCCTCCGCGTCTTCGGCGGAGGCGCACAGTGTGTGGGCGAACCGGCGAACGTGCGGATAGGAGCCCGATACGAGCGTGGTGATCGCCGCGGCGTCGCCTTCGCGCGCCGCGCGGACCAATTGCTCGTCGGGCCAGGTCAGGTCAGTCACGAGAGCGGCTCCGGCGGCGAAGCACGGTCACGCTGCACCAGCCGATCAGTACGGCGCTGACGGCAATGGCGGCAATGATCACAACGACCTCCTCGTTACCGTGCCGACCCGATTGCCGGCACGATTATGAGAGGACCGGACATCGGATAAGGATTCACACCGCATCTCAGCACGACGCCGCCGGGTTCGATGTGCTGATCGGACCTGGTCGTCGGCCCGCACCGCCGCGGTGCCGATATTCGGATGCTTCCCCCGCTCCTCCGGTTGTAGCGTCGGCCGATGCTCAATGGTTCGCAGCGGCAGCGATGTCTGGGAGCGGTGTCGCGCGGAGCTCGAGCACGGCCCCGGTCGGCGATGGCCGTGGGCGCGCTCGGCGTCGCGACCTCGGGGGTCTTCATCGATCTTTCCGGCGCCGCACCGGCCACCGCCACATTCTTCCGTTGTGCCCTCGCGTTGCCGTTGCTGTTTCCGCTGGCCGGTGGTGAACGTGGCCGGGACGGTGCGCTGTCCCGGCGGCAGGCCGCGGTCGCCGTGACGGCCGGTGTGCTGTTCGCCGCGGACGCCCTGTTGTGGACGCAAGCGATCTACGAGGTCGGCGCCGGATTGACCGCGGTGCTGGTGAACGCGCAGGTCGTCATCGTTCCGCTGCTGGCGCTGCTCATCGACCGCGAGCCGATCCGACGCGCGTTCCTCGTCGTCTCGCCGTTCCTGGTGGCGGGCATCCTGCTCACCGGCGGCGTCTTCGAGACCGGAGCCTCCGGCAGCGACCCGGTACGGGGAACCGTCCACGCCATCCTCGCCGCGCTGTGTTACTCGGCGTTCCTTTTCCTCTTACGGCGCAGCGGGCACAGCGGACAGGTGGTCCAGTCCTACCGGGTGGTGCTCCTGTCAGCGGCCGCCGTCGCGGCGCTGTGGCCAGGCGTCACCTTCACACCCGGCTGGCCTGCGCTGGGCTGGCTGACCCTGACGGCGGTATGCGGCCAGATCGGCGGCTGGCTGCTGATCGCCCTCGCAACCGCCCACCTGAGCAGCATGGTGAGCGCGGCCATGCTCATGCTCACCCCGGTCGGCGCTCTCGCACTGGCCGCGGTCGTGCTCGGCGAGCAGCCGACAATCCTTCGAACGTTCGGCTGCGCGCTGATACTCGCCAGTGCCTATGCGGCATCCACGCCCGACTCCGGACGACGCCGGATCACCGCCACCGTCCGGGAACGGCTACGCGACTCACGAAACACCGCCTGAAATCCGTCGCCGGTATGGCTCGTGAAGAGGCGCCACCGATGGTTTCCAGGTTCCCGGCCTCGGCGGCGACCGAGCGGCGACGAATCCGATTCAGGAGGTGAACGCGGGCATCGTTTCCCAGCCCCGCACGGTGGAGGTGGGCGAGAGCTTCGCATCGGCCAGGTTCATGTCCCACTCGGGGAACCGCGCGAGGATCTCCTCCAGCGCGATCCGGCCCTCCAGGCGAGCCAGCGCCGATCCGAGGCAGTAGTGCGTGCCCACGCTGAACGAGAGGTGCTGGCGGGTGTCGCGGTGGATGTCGAAGACGTCGCCGTCCGGCGGGAACTGCCGGTGGTCCCGATTGGCCGCGCCGACGAGCATCATCATCGCGCTGCCCTCCGGCACGGTCCGGCCGTGCAGTTCGATGTCGCGGGTCACGTACCGCGCCACATGCGGGGCTGGCGGTTCGAATCGCAGCAGCTCCTCGACCGCGTTCGGAATCAACCGCGGGTTGTCCACCAGTTCGCGGCGCTGGTCCGGATGCTCCGCGAGAACCTTGCCCGCCCAGCCGATCAGGCGGGTGGTGGTCTCGTTGCCCGCGCCGGACACGACGTTCACGTAGGTCAGCAATTCCTCGCGGCGCAGTCGGCGCACGGTGCCGGTCTCGTCCTCGAATTCGACGTTGAGCAGCTCGGTCATGATGTCGTCGGAGGGATGCTCGGCCCGCCAGTCGATGTAGGCGGCGAAGATGTCGCCGCTGACCATGCCCTCGGAGGCGGCCTTCATCGGCTTGCCCTCCTCGGTCCGCATCTGCGCGTTCGCGAAGTCGCGGATGGCCTCCTGGTCCTGCTCCGGGATGCCCAGCAGCATGCCGATGGTGCGCATCGGCATCTGCGCGCCGATGTCGGCGATGAAGTCCAGCCGCCCGGTGCCGACATGCGGATCGAGGCTGCGCGCGCAGAATTCGCGGATCTTGTCCTCGAGCGCGCGGATCTTGCGCGGGGTGAACATGCGCGACAGCAGTCCGCGATGGATGTCGTGGATCGGCGGGTCCTCGAAGATGAGTACGCCCGAGGGAATCTCGATGCCCGCCTTGATCAATTCGATGATCGCGCCGCGCGCCGAACTGTAGGTCCCCGTGTCCAGCAACGCAGCGTTGACATCCGCGTGGCGGCTGATCGCGTAGAAGTCGTGCTTCTCGTTGTAGTACAGCGGCATCTCCTCACGGAGCCGCTTGAACATCGGATACGGATCGGCGTTGAGTTCGACGTCGTACGGGTCGTAATAGACGTCGCTGGCCGCGCTGGTCGTCACAGGGTTTCGCCTCTCGCGGGAACTTCATCGTCCTCGGTGCTGCGTACGAGATTCAGCCGAAGACCGAGTTGTGGGAGTCCTGCCAGTGTAAATCTGCCAATACTGTGACGCAACTGATCCTCTCTTTATATGAGATCGTCATTCTCGCAGCCCGCGGGCGGCAATGGAGCTCACGAAAACGGGCCCCGCATCCGATGGCTGTCGGATGCGAGGCCCGCCGGGCTCTCGCTAGGGGTCGAATCAGTCGACGGTGCAGCCCGAGATAGGTTTGCCGGCAAGGCGATCGAGCAGATAGGTGACCGCGTTGTCGGGGCCGAATCCGTCGATCATCTCGGGTCCGAAATGGTTCGGGATGGTCGCGCCGGGCAGGATCGGCGGCAGGCCGTTGGTGCGGAAGGTGACCGTGGCGCCTTTCGCACACCAGTCTTCGGCGAGTTGGCGGGCCTGGCCGTAGGGAACGGTGTCGTCGTTCAAGCCGCTGGTGATCAGCACCGGCGTCGCCGGGGTGAGATTGCCGACGCGCAGTTCGGCCAAGGCGGGAGCCGCTTCCGGGATGCCCGCCAGATGCTCGCTGAGCGAGCGGCCGTCGAGGGTCAGCGAACTGGTCTTCAGGAAGGGATGACGCGTGATGATGTCGCCGATGCATTCATCGCTGAGCGTTTCCAGCATGGCGCGCCCGGCCGGACTGGTCACCCGGTCGACGGCCTTGTTCAGTTCGGGATAGCGCGCGAGCAGGCCGTTGATGGCGAACCCGATGGCGCCGCCGATGAGGGCGCCGTCGATGCGTTCCAGGATCGCGGCCAGATCCGCGACCGGCCCACCCGCCCAGGTGCCTTTGAGATTCAGTTCCGGCGCGTAGTCCGGCTGCATCTCCGCCGCGGCCGCGGTCGCGCCGCCACCTTGCGAATAGCCCCACAACACCACCGGGGTCTCGGGCCCGACGCCCGCCAGATTGTGGGCCGCGCGCACACCGTCGAGCACGGCATGGGCTTGTTCGATCCGGTTGGCGTAGGTGTGGATACCCGGCGTGCCCAGTCCGATGTAGTCGGTCACCAGCACTCGGGCGCCCAGCCCGCTCCACAGCACCGAGGCGGGAAGTTCCTGATTCGCCGACAGACCCGGCGACGGGTCGCTGAACAACGCCAATCCGGTCGAGAATGCCACCGACATCGCACAGCGGTCACCCTGCCCGGAAGTCCCGGGACCGATGACGACGGTCGGGCGCGGACCCGGCCCCTGCCACGGACCGGTGGCATCGATGAACGTTCCGGTCACCGCGACGGGCGACCCGTCCTGCAACCGCGAGGTGTACATCACGTGCTGCGCCTTGCCCGGCCATCCCTGATCCGTGGGCAGGGTCGCGAACAAGGCCATCGGCTTGGTCTTGACGATCGCGCCCCGCTCCGCCGGAATCTGCGCGGGCGGGAGGTAGAAGTCACTGACCGGGGAGGCCGCCGCCTCCCGCGTGTCCACCCCCACCACGGCCACCGCGGTGACACAAGCCATGGCCAGCGCCGCCGCCACCGGAGCGGCCCACCGCCGCGACCTGGACCGAGACTGCCCCTGCTGTCGTTGCATCGATAACTCTCCATGAACTCCACTCGGCGCCGTCGCCGAAGTGTCCTAGGCCGCAATAGCCTTTCGACATGAGACACGTCACAGCCTGCGGACCTACCGTAGGGTAACACGATTACCGAGATATGAATCCGCTTGGTACCAGATCTGCCCGCTCGAGCGGAGCCACATCCGCCGTCCGACCGCCGTGTGTCGAGTAACCGCGCCCATCGACCCGACTGGGAAACACCACCGCCGGGCAGCCGTCGGTCATCCAGCGGCTGCCCGATGGTCGCCGCTACCCGGTGCATGCGCCCGGGGCAGCCGAAAGTCCTTCGGGAGAATGCCTTTCGACGCGAGGCGCTACCAGCTCACCGGCAGCTCGTACAGTCCGTATGCGAGCCGGTCGTGCTTGAACTGGACGTCCTCGAACGGAATCGCCAAGCGCAGCGTAGGGATTCGCCGCACCAGCGTGCGGAAGACGATCTGCAGTTCGGCCCTGGCCAGCTGCTGTCCCACGCACTGGTGCGGGCCGAAGCCGAACCCGAGATGCTGAGCGGCGGGCCTGCGCAGATCAAGCCGGCCCGGCTGCTCCCAGACCTTCTCGTCCCAATTGGCCGGCGCTAGGTCGAAGATCAGGCCGTCCCCGGCCCGGACGGTCTCCCCCGCGATCTCGATGTCCTCGATCGCGACGCGGCGCTGGCCGTTCTGAATGATGCTGAGATAGCGCAGCAACTCCTCGACCGCGTTGACGACGATCTTCGGATCGTCGGTATCGCGCAGCAGCGCGAACTGATCGGGATCCCGCATCAGGGCCAGCGCTCCGAGCGAGATCATGTTGGCGCTCGTCTCGTGCCCCGCGATCAGCAGGCCGGTGCCCAGCTGGGCGGCCTCCTTCATATCGATCTCACCGGCGCGGACCCGCTCGGCGATGTCGGACACCACGTCTTCGGCGGGGCTGTCCAGCTTCTTCTTCACCAGGTCGACCAGATACCGCGCCAGCCCGGCCCTGCCCTCGGCGGCCTGCTCCTTGGTCGCGTACCGGTCGACGTTGACCGTGGCGTGCTTCTGGAAGAACTCGTGGTCCTCGTACGGCACGCCCAGCATCTCGCTGATCATCAGCGTCGGCACCGGCAGCGCCAGCGCCTCGACCAGGTCGGCGGGCTGCGGTCCGGCCAGCATCCGGTCGATGTGCTCGTCGGTGATCTGCTGGATGACCGGCCGCAGCGCTTCCACCCGCTTGAAGGTGAACGGCTTGGTCAGCATCCGCCGGTACCGGCTGTGCTCCTCACCGTCGGTGGTGAACAGGGACTTCGGCCTGCTCTCCACGATCGCGGCCATGCCTTCGTTCCAGTGCGGGAAGCCGGGACGATGGTCGTCCACGCTGACCCTCGGATCGGACATCAGGGTCTTGAACTCGGCGTAGCCGGTGACCAGCCAGGGTGTGCTGCCGTCCCAGATCCGGACGCGGTTGAGCGGCTTGGCGCGCCCGAGCCGCAACGCCTCGGGCGGCGGCGCGAACGGGCATCCGGTCGACCTGGACATGGGATAGTCGGGAACCTCCGTGGCGGAGGCGGTCGTATCGGTCAATGCTTCGGACACTGTTCACTCCTGGGGTGATCGGGACGGAAGAACCGAACGCCGGTTCATTCCTCGATGTGGATGGCCATGGCCGGGCAGACCGCCGCGGCCTGGCGCACGTCCTCGGCGAGTTCGTCCGGCGGGTTCTCGTCGAGCAGGACGACGATGCCGTCCTCGTCGCGCTGGTCGAACACGTCGGCCGCGTGCATGACGCAATGCCCGGCCGCGACGCATTTGACTTGGTCGACAGTCACTTTCATCGGGACCTCTTTCCTACGGGGAGTGCGCTGGGGTGGGAGGCGACGCGAGCAGCGCGTGCGCTCGCGCCAATTCCTGCCGCTGGATCCTGGCCTGCTTGGGCATGTTCCAGCCCAGCACCGCGGTGACATCCCCGCCTCGCTCGAAGCGCGCCACGAACCGTCCGTCGTCCGGGTCGCCGTCGACGATCGTGGGCTGCGCGCCCGCCGTGATGGTGCCGTACACCTGGATCTTGGTGGTGAATTGATCGGTCCAGAAGTACGGGATCGGCTGATACGCCCGCTCCGCGCCGAGGATGTTGGCCGCCACCACCCCCGCTTGCTCGGTCGCGTTCGTGCGGTTCTCCAGGCGCAGCGTCGTCCGCAGCAGCGGGTGATCCCACCGGGCCACGTCGCCGACCGCGTAGACGCCGTCAGCGGCCCGGCAGCGCGCATCGCAGACGACGCCGTCGGCGAGCGAAAGCCCGCTCCCGACAAGCCAATCGGTGACGGGTATCGCGCCGATCGCGACCACCACCAGATCCGCGGGCAGTGTCTCGGAGGTCTCCAAGACGACGCCGGTGACCTCGCCGTCGCGGTCGGTGAGGCCGGAGACGCCGACGCCGAGGCGCAGGCGCACTCCGTTGCCGGTGTGCAGGTCGGCCAGCAGGCCCGCGGCGAGTTCGCCCAGTTGCGCCGCCATGGGGGCGCGTTGCGGCCCCGTCATCGTGACATGGTGGCCGCATTGCGCAGCGGTAGCGGCGATCTCCGCACCGAGCACCCCCTCGCCCACCACGACGACCCGCGACCGGGTACCGAGGCCGTCGCGCAGCGCGAGTGCGTCGTCGAGCGTGCGCAGCACATGGACTCCGCGCAATCCGGGCGATGCGGGCAGCGTTCGCGGTACGGCCCCGGTGGCGATCACGATGTGCTCGGCCGCCACGGAACCGGTCGCGGTGTGCACGGTACGGTCGGCGACGTCGAGTGCTACGGCGCGGGAGCCCAAGACGATGTCGGCATCCAGTTCGGCCAGCAGGCGCGGCGCGCGCAGCAGGGTGCGCTCAGGACGCCAAGCGCCCGAGAGGATCTGCTTGGACAGCGGCGGGCGATCGTAGGGCAGGTGCGGTTCGGCGCCGAGCAGTGTGATGCGGTCGCGATACCCGCCCCGGCGCAGCGCGTCCACCGTGGCCAGACCCGCGGCCGAGGCTCCGACGACGAGCACTCCGGTACGGCGGGTCATCGCGGGCCCGCCGCGACGGACCGCTCGGACGGCTTCTTGCGCGATTTCAGCGGTTTTCCCGCTACCGTGCCGCCGTCCACGGGCAAGACGGTCCCGGTGACATACCGGGCCCGGTCGCCGGCGAAGTACAGCGCGACCTCCGCCACGTCCTCGGGTGTGCCGTCCAGCGGCAACGGACGATCGGCTTCCATCGACTCGCGCACCGCCTTGGTGAACCGCTCGCTGAGCTCGGCGGACATCTTCGTCGCCGACGAGGCGAGCAACGGCGTCGGTATGTTGCCGGGCGCGATGCAGTTGACCCGGATGCCGAACTGCGCCAACTCGATCGCCGCCGATTTGGTGAAGTGCACGACCGCCGCCTTGGACGCCCGATAGCTCTGCACGCCCCCGCCCGCCTGGATACCGCCGACCGAGGACACGTTGACGATCGATCCGCCGCCGTTGTCGGCCATGTACCTGGCCGCGAAGCGGGTGCCCGCCATGACCCCCAGCAGGTTCACGCCGAGCACCCGGTGGAAGTCCGCGAGATCGTCGTGCAGCAGGCTCTTGTGCATGGTGCCGGAGATGCCTGCGTTGTTGCACATCACATCCAGCCCGCCGAAGGTGCGCACCGCCCGGTCCACCAGCCGCTCGACCTGCTCCGGGTCGGCGACATCGGTCTGCTCGAACACCGCCGCCGCGCCGTAGCGGGCCACCGACTCCGCACCGCGCTCGCGATCGACGTCGGCGACCACCACGCGGGCGCCTTCGGCGACGAACCGTGCCACCGTCGCGCTGCCGATTCCGGACGCACCGCCGGTGACGATGGCGACCTTGCCCGCCAATTCATCCGTCATGCCTTCATTTCCTTTCGTACCGGTCCGGCCGGAGCCGTACCCGCGGCCGGGTCCGGCCGGACCCGCGCGCCATCGGACTCGCCGGCCGGGCCCGTCCGCTGGCCGAGGAACGCCAGCAGCAAGTCGTTGACGACGCCCGGTTGCTCGATCTGCGGGCAGTGCCCCGCGTTCGGCACCACGGCGGATCGTCCACCCGGGATGCGGGCCGCGATTTCCGCTGACCAACCGGCAGGCAGCAACTTGTCGCGGGCGCCTTCGACGACGAGGGCGGGCACGCCGATGCGCTCGTAAGCCCGCTCACTCGACGGGGTGGGCGGCGCGTCGGCACCCGGGCGTCGAAAACGCGCCGCCGCCAATGCCTCCCACGCCCCGGGGGCGATGCTCGATTCGTATCGCCGCCGCACGTAGCCCTCGTCGGCCGGGAAGGACTCCGCGTGGAACAGTGCCCGGACGATGGCGCGCATTCCGGAGAACGTGGCGTCGTAGTCGTAGAGCGCTCGCATATGCTCGTTGCGCTGGATCTCACCACCACCGCAGATCGCGACCAGGCTGCGCATCGGGAGCTTCGGCGCGGTCGAAGTCGCGTCGGCGAGCAGGTTGATCGCGCCCATGGAATTGCCGACGAAGTGCGCCGACTCGATGCCGAGCGTCGCGAGGAAGCGCGTGATGTGCCGGATCCGCAGGCCGCGGCCGTCGTTGAAGTCGATCACTTTCGCGGACCCGCCGAAACCGAGCATGTCCGGTGCCAGCACCCGATAGTGGCGGGCCAGCACGTCGATGGTGTGCTCCCAGCCCAGTTCCGCGCAAGCGCCGAATTCGCCGCCGTGCAGCAGCACGACCGGTTCGCCCGCTCCCGCTTCCAGGAACGCGGTGAGGGAGCCGTCCACCACGACGGTTCTGCGCTGCGCGATCACGAGAGGCTCCCTATCCGATCATCGGCGCGCGGCGCCGCGAGCCCTTTCACGCTGGAGCGCGAGATGCTGTCCGACAAAACAACTCGTTCGACGACGCGCACCTGTTCCGGTTCGACAGCGGCCTCGCCCGCGTCGCTCAGCAACCGGATCTCGCGCACGGCCAGTTCGTCGAGGATGTCGAAGGCCGACTGCACGTCACCGTCATCGACCGGATGCGTATCGCTACAACCGCTTTCGCCGTCGATGCGGCAAGCGCGCAATGTATCGCACACGGCGGTGCTGTGCGCGCGGATGTAGACGAGCACGCCACTGCCCGCACGCGCGATCCGGTCCAGCGCGCGCTCCAGCTTGTCCCGGCACCCACAGCGCCGGGAACCGAAGACGTCACCGGCCAGGCATTCGAAATGCAGGCGCACCAGCGGCGCGACGTCCGTGGCCGGGTCACCGTGCACGAACGCGACGTGCTCGCGGTCCAGCCCGTCGGTGAAGCCGATCGCACGGAACTCCCCCATCGGCAGCGGAATTCGCGCGACGCCCCGACGCCGCACCCGGCACAGCTCCCGCCTGCGGTAGGCGATCAGGTCATCGATGGACACCACCGGCAACCCGTGTGCGCGGCCGAGTTCGAACAGTTCGCCCCGCCCTGCCTGTTCGCCGTCGGCCCCGCAGACCTCGCACAGCGCTGCGACGGGCGCCATTCCGGCCAGCTCGACCAGGTCGACCGCGGCCTCCGGGCAGGCGGGCACCGACAGCACGCCACCGGCGGCGCAGCCGAGCGGAAAGACGTATCCGGGCCGGGTGAACGTGCTCGGTGTGCTGGCCGAGTCGGCGAGCGCGCGAATCGTCCGCGCGCGGAAAGAAGCCCGGACACCGTCCGCCGCGGCCCCGGCCAGTCGCACCGATACGCGGAACAGATCGCGGCCCGGCCCGGTGGCGGACGGGTCGGCCGGGGGAATCTCCAGGGCGTCCAAGGCCGCCGAGCGCATCGCGACGTGGACGAGCCCGCATCCGATCGTCGTCATGGCATTGACCGCTTCGGCCGTCATGCGCTCCGCGGCCATCACCAGATCCCCCCGGCACACGTCGCCCGCCTCGCCGAGAACGAGGATCATCCGCCCGGACCGCAGGGCGGCCGTCGCCTCGGCCACTCTGGTCCATCCGGCCGGCCGGGGCGCGGTCGTCATGCTCGCGCCCCGCCGGCCGGAGCGAAGGTGAGCACCTGCGTGGCGAGCAACTCGAGCTGGGCGCTGACTGCCTCGTCGGTCAGCCTGCCCTCGGCATCCCAGATCGGCTCCGCGGAATTGATCGCGACGCCCAGCGGGGTCGGCCACGCGCGCAACGCGTGACCGATCACCCGCAACTGGCCGAGCGTTCCCACGGCGGCCTGCCAGCCGAAGGCACAGGTGATGCAGCCCCATGGTTTGTTGTCCAGGTATACCGTCGCGTCGCCGCGCAGGTCCTCGATGTAGTCGAGGGCGTTCTTCACCAGGCCGGAGACACCGCCGTGGTAGCCGGGTGAACCGATGATCACCGCGTCCGCGCGGCGCAGTGCCGCCACCAGCGCGATCGCCTTCTCGGTGCGGGCCGGATCGTGCGGGTTGTACATCGGCAGGTTGATCTCCTCGCCGCAGAACAGCGCGGTGCGCCCGCCGTGGCGTTCCACCGCCGCCATGCAGTGCCGCAGCGCTTGCTCCGTCGACGAGCCCGCCCGCAACGTGCCGCCGATGCCGACGACGAACGGCCGCCCGTCACTCGCCACCTCGGTGGCGGTCGCACTTCTCGTGCCTGCGGTCATGACCGTAACCTCGTGCTTTCCTCTGTGTCCCTACTTGATGGCGATCGGATTGATGGGGGATCCGACGGCGCCGACGACGCGCAAAGGCGGTGCGATCAGCTGGAATTCGTAGACCCCGTCCGCGGCGCAGTCGGCGGCGAGCGCGGTGAGGTCCCAGTACTCGCCGAGCATCAGGCCCATGTCCCGCAGGCACAGCATGTGCAGCGGCAGGAAGGTGCCGTCCACCCCGGACACCGGATCCTCGACCATGAGGTTGTCCGCCGCCACGGCGGCGACCTCACGTTCGTGCAGCCAGGCGGCGCACCGCCAGTCCAAGCCCGAGTACGGCTCCGCGCCGTCGCCCGCCTCGAGAAAACGGGCCCACCACCCGGTGCGGATCAACAGGATGTCGCCACGGCCGATGTCGACCCCTTGGGCGGCGGCGACCTCGTCCAGCTCGTCGGGGGTGATCGGGTCACCCGCCACGAGGAAGGTGTCCGCGCCTCGATGGCGCACCAGATCCAGCAGCACGCCCCGGGTGGTGATGCCTTTTCCGTCGACCTTGTCGATCCCGCAGTGGTACGCGCCGAGGCTGGTGACCGAGCTCGCCGGGAAACCGTTGTACAGCTGGTCGTCGTAGTAGACGTGGGACAGCGCGTCCCATTGGGTCGCCGCCTGCAACGGCATGATGATCAGGTCGTCGTTGAAGCGGAACGGGTTGTCCTCGAAGAAGCCGCTGAGTTCGCGTCCGACGCTGTTGCGCAACCACTTCGGGCCGTATTCGGTCAGGGTGCGCGCGTCGCCGCCGTCCACGGTCATCACGTGGACCGGGTTGTGCCGGAACTTGAACGCGCCCTGCGGTCCGGACGAGCCGAAGTCGACGCCGAGCGGGAATACCCGCCCGTGCCGCACCAGGCCCGCCGCCTGGGCGACCTTGTCCGGGGTGATGAAGTTGAGCGTGCCGAGTTCGTCGGCGGCGCCCCAGCGACCCCAGTTCCGTACCCCGTCGGCGACGCGCCGGAATTCCGTCAGATCGGCCACGATGCTTTTCCTTTCACGCTGATCGCCGGCCTTCCGGCGGTCATGAGCCGGCCTCCACACCGGCGATCCGGGCGCCCACGTTCCCGCCGTCGACCCAGAGCACCTGGCCGGTCACATAACTCGCCGCCCGGCTGTTGAGGAACAACAAGGCGGCCGCCTGTTCGTCCGGTTCGGAGACCCGGCCCAGCGGCTTGGGGATGGTGTCGAGATATTCCGGGCCGTACGCCGAACGCAGCTGCTCCAGGATGGGTGTCCGCGTCACTCCCGGCCCGGTGCAATTGATCCGGATGCCGCGCGCACCGAGCGCGACGGCGTTCCGCATCGTGTAGTAGATGATCGCTTCCTTGGACAGCCGGTACCCGCCGTCGGCCACGGCGTCCGGATGCCTCTTGCACCAGGCGATTCCGGCGTCCATGTCCGTGGTGTCCAGCAGGCCGACGACCTGTTCGCGATGCTCCAGATACCCGGCCGCCGCGAGCGAGGAGACGCTGGCGATCGTGGCGCCCCGCCGCATCGTCCGCGCGAGCGCTCCGGTGAACTGCCGCAGGCCGAGGAAGTTGATCGTGACCACGCGGATCGGGTCACCGATGCCCGAGGAGACGCCCGCGACGTTGAACAGCGCGTCGACGGGTCCGCCGACGGCGGCGACGGCCCGGTCGATCGACGCGGCGTCGGCCATGTCCACCTGGTGGAACTCCTCGACATCAGCAGTCGGCTCCACCAGATCCAGACCCGTCACGTACCCGCCGAGTTCGGTGACCTGGCGGCTTACGCAGGCGCCGATTCCGGAGGAGCAACCGGTCACCACGACCCGCTTGCCGTCGTAACGCCACAGCTCATCGGCTCGTTCGGCCTCGGGCATCTCGTCTGTCTCCCATCTCGTCCGGCTCCGCCCGTGCGGTCGCGGCGCGGGACTCGTCGCGACCGAACGGGCCGGGGGTCACTGCGCTTCTTCCTTGGCGCGTTGCGCGGCCTGCACCCGGCCCTCGTTGATCTCGGCCATGGCTTCGGGAATCTCGCTCGCGGTGAAGCTGCCGCCACGGCCGGTGGGCAGGCCGCCGAAGGCGTAGTTCTCGTCGAACGCGAGCGAAGGCAACGGCTTACGCCGCGCCTCGACCTTCTCGATGACCGGCTCGAGCCGCTTCGCCTTCGCGGCGACCGCCTTCTCGTCGCGCTCGATGAACTCCGGCAGCACGTGCTCGCCCATCAGCTCGATCGACTCCATGGTCGCCTCGTGGCTGCGCGGGTTCAGCAGCAGGATGATCTCGTCGACGCCGCTGTCCTCGTAGCCGCGCAGGAATTCGCGCACGGTCTCCGGCGATCCGATGGCGCCCCGGCCCGGACCGTAAGCCAGCGTCTCGTCCTCCTTGACGGCCTCGAGGTAGCGCTCCCACACGCCCGTGCGGCCGGGGGTGTGCTGGCCGGTCATGTAGTAGTGCATGATTCCGAAGGAAAAGAATCCGCCGCCGAGTCCGAGCCGCTGCAGGGCCTGCTCGTCGGTGGGCGCGACCATCATCGACAGATCGCCGCCGATGGCCAGGATGTTCGGATTGAGCACCGGCAGCCAGGGCTCGGCCTTGTCCTCGAATTCCTGGTAGTACCCGCGCACCCGGTCCGCCAGCGGCCCCGGACCGGTGTAGGCGAAGCTCAGCGCACCCGCGCCCAGCCGCGCCGCCATCTGGACCGACGAAGGCCGGGTACACGCCACCCACACCGGGGGATGCGCGCGCTGGTGCGGCTTGGGAATCACATTGCGCGCCGGCATCTGGATGTGCTCACCCTTGAAGCCGGTGAACGGCTCCTCGATCATGCAGCGGATGGACACCTCCAGGGCCTCTTCCCACTGCGTGCGCTTGTCGGCCGGATCGATGTTGAACCCGCCGAGTTCACCCACCGACGACGACTCACCGGTGCCGAATTCCACCCGCCCGTCGGAAATCAGGTCGAGGGTGGCGACGCGTTCGGCGACACGTGCCGGGTGGTTGATCGCCGGAGGCAGGTGCATGACGCCGAAGCCGAGCCGGATGTTCTCGGTCCGCTGGCTGGCGGCAGCGAGGAAGATCTCCGGCGCCGTCGAATGGCAGTACTCCTCGAGGAAGTGATGCTCGGTCAGCCAGACGGTGGAGAACCCTGCCTTGTCGGCGGCCTCCACCTCCGCGAGACCTTCCTTGAACAGCAGTCGCTCGTCGTCCTGGACCCACGGCCGGGGCAGCGCGAATTCGTAGAACAGGGATATCTTCATTTACTTACTTCCTCCGATGGGATCGAACGTCGAGTCGTCGCGGGCCGGTTCGGTGTCCTCCGCAGTCCCCGCACTCGCGGCCAGGTGCTCGACCGCGATGTAGCCGAACGTCATCGCGGGCCCGATCGTGGCGCCCGCGCCCGCGTAGCTGCGGCCCATGACCGCCGCGGAGGTGTTGCCCACGGCGTACAGACCAGGGACGACTGTGTCGTCGGATCGCAGCACCCGCGCGTGCTCGTCGGTGCGCAGGCCGCCCGAGGTGCCGAGATCGCCGAGGATCATCCGGAACGCGTAGTACGGCGGCTTTTCCAGCGGACGCAGATTCGGATTGGGCAACGTGGGATCGCCGTAGTAGTTGTCGTAGACGCTGTCGCCGCGCTGGAAGTCGTCGTCGTGGCCGTTGCGCGCGAGTTCGTCGAATCGCTTCGCGGTGGCGCGCAGACGTTCTTCGGGGACGCCGATCTTCGCGGCCAGCTCCGTCCACGAGTTCGCGGCCACGACGACACCCGAGTCCAGCCAGGCCTGCGGGATCTTCCGCCCGGTCGGCACCGGCGCGAACGGGATCTTCGGCAGCGGCAGATGTCCCGCGACGACGTATCGGCGCCAGGAGCGTTCGTCGGTGATCAGCCAACTCGGGATGTGCGTGGTCCCCGATTTCTGTCCCTCGATCATCGCGTGGCCGAAATCCATGTACGGCGCGGCCTCGTTGATGTACCGCTCGCCCGCGCCGTTGACGATGAACTGGGCTGGCATCATGCGCTCGTTGAGCATGAATTGCAGTCGGCCGTCGGGCCATTGGATGGCGGGAAACCACCATGCCTCGTCCATCAGATCGGTGGCCGCGCCCACCCGCCGCCCCGCGCGGATGCCGTCGCCCATGGATTCCGGGTTGCCGAAACTCCAATCCTGTTCCACGACCGGCTGGTGTTCCTTGCGCCAGGTCATGTCGTGGTCGAAACCGCCGGTCGCCAGGATCACGCCGCGCTCGGCGCGGATCCGCGAGGGCTTTCCGTCTTTTTCGACCACCGCGCCCACCACGGCGCCGTCGGCTCCGGTGATCAAGGACGTCATCGGCGCGTTCAGCCAGAGCGGAATGTCGCGCTCGCGCAGCGCGAGTCGCAGCCGGGCGACCAGGGACTGTCCGATGGCGGCGATCCGGTCGCCGAACATCCTGGCGCGGAACATCCGCCACACCAGCTTCACGAGTACGGCCTTGCCGCGCCAGGACTGACGCACCTGGTAGAACAGCCGCAGATCCTTGGGCCCCAGCCAGATGCCCTTCGGGGCCAGGGCGAGCGGACGCAGCAGGTTCCGCTCTTCGTCGCCGAGTCTGCGCAGATCGATCGGCGGCACGTTGATGGTGCTGCCCTGCGCGGAACCGCCGGGGAGTTCCGGGTAGTAGTCGGCGTAGCCGGGCTTCCACACGAATCGCAGCCACGCACTGCGCTGCTCGAGGAATTCCATCATCTGCGGAGCCTTCGCGACATAGGCCCGCAGGCGCGCGTCGCCGACCAAACCTCCGGTGATCGCGCGCAGGTACTCGACCACCCCTTCCGGATCGGGCGCGTAGCCGTCGCGCTTCTGCGCCGGTGCGCCGGGCACCCAGATGCCACCGCCCGAGAGCGCGGTCGAGCCGCCGTAGTGAGCCGCCTTCTCGACTACGAGGACGGACAGCCCGGCCGCCTCGGCGGCGAGCGCCGCGGTCAGCCCGCCGCCGCCGGAGCCGATGACAAGGACGTCGACGGAATAGTCGAAAACGTCTGCTCCGGAGGACAGCTCGGTCGTTGCGGATGTCACGCTCGCCTCCTGGCGGTCGAATCGTTGTCCTGGTCCGGAAGGGCGGTGCGCACCGCGAACCCGGCGATCAAGGCGGGTGCGGATCGGTAGTAGCGCACCGTGGTCCGGTACGGTCCCTGGCTCGCGAGCGCCGCGAAGGCGGCGACCCAGGTGCGGACCTCGTGCGCGGAGTTGCCCGCCGCGGCGGCGATCTCCGCGTCGGACCAGTCGTCGAACTCGTCCAGCCGTCCGTCGTCGAGGATGTCGAGGAACCGCCGGTCCCACTCGGGATTGAGCGGCTGGAGCCCGCCACGCCCCGCGGCGAACTCACGAGCGGCTTCGATCACTTTTTCCTGTCGGGCATTTCGCTGCCGGGAGGTCATGTGGCCGCCGTGCACGATCCGCTCCCGCACGGGCCCGGTGGCCGTGGCCAGCGCGGGCACCGGCGGGTCGTGTGACAAGCCGCCGGAACCGATCACCAGCACCCGCTTGCCCAGGGTCGCCGAGTAGGCGCCGACGGCCGCACCCAGCGCCTTTGCCCGGTGCAGGGGACCGAGCGGGACCGCCACCGAGTTGACGAAGATGGGCACGACCGGGCGTGCCGTCGCGGCGCCGAGCAGCCGCTGCAACGGCTGGACCGTCCCGTGGTCGACATCCATGGTCAGCGAGACGGCGACGTCGACACCGGCCGCGAGCACCGCCTCCGCGAGTTCGGTCGCCAGTTCGGCGGGCACGTCGAGTGATCCGGCGTGCGTGCCGTAGTCGCCGACTCCGGTGGCCGCCGCTGCGATGCAGAACGGCGGCATGAGCTTGTAGAAGAACCCGTTGTAGTGGTCGGGCGCGAACACCACGACCACTTCGGGATCGAAGGCGCGCACGAATCGCGCCGCCTCGTCGAGCGCCGACTCGATGTCCGCGCGCAGCTCCGGTTCCGGTCCGGGGAGATCAAGCAGAGGGCTGTGCGAGACGCAGCACACGGCCAGCGGCATCGTTTCCTCCCCGCATCAAGTCGAGGGTGTCGAGCAGGTCCGCGCTCAGTTCCGGCGCCGACTGCGCGATGGACGCGCCCGCGACGCAGCGGTCGGGCCGCAGAAACAGCACCGAGTCGCGCCGGCCGTCGAACCAGCGTTTCAGCGCACCGGTGCGGTCGCCGATGACGACGACGTCGGGATCGTCGTGGCCGGTCCAGCGCAACTGGACGGACGGTCGGGCCTCGAAGAACTTGGCGCCCAGCGCTTTCCACTGTTCGAACGCCGTCGCACCGAGGACGTCGCGGGGCTGGTTGTTCCAGCACAGCACGGCGAACCACGGCCCGAGCACCTCGTCGAGGAGGACGTCGGCGCGGTCCCTGGTGTCCACCAGGGGCTGCACGAACAGGGTGCCGACCGACGAGTTCGGGGAACGGGACCAGTCGTGCACCACCGCCCCGCGCTCGTAGCGCGGCATCGGTTTGAACCGCATGCCCAGCACGTACCGTTTCACCGGCGGGATCGCCGCCGCCGCGCGAACCAGCGCGTCGCGCACCGCCGCGACCTTGCGATCGGTCGGCGAGATCACCCGGCCCACCATCGTCGACAGGTCGATCATCGCCCTGGCGTGCTTGCGCCGTTCGGTGTCGTAGCTGTCGAGCAGGGCGTCGCCCGCCTGCCCCCGGACGACCGCGGCGAGTTTCCATCCGAGGTTGGCCGCGTCCCTGATACCGCTGTTGTAGCCCTGGCCCTGCCACACCGGCATCAGGTGCGCGGCGTCACCGGCCAGCAGCAGCCGCCCGCGCCGGAAGGCGCCCGCGATGCGCGAGTGGTGGGTGTAGACCCGGCGCCGGATGACCTCGAGCCGCTCGGGACGCGGCACGAACGGCGCGAGCATCTTCGCCACGAAGGCCGGATCCTCGGCCAATTCGTCGGGCTCGTCGTCGTGGATCATGAACTCGAAGCGCCGGATTCCGTGCGCGATCGACACCGACACGTTCGGCCGGGCCGGATCGGCGGCGACCTCGATATTGGGGTGCCCCAACGGATCCGAGGCGAGATCGACCACCAGCCAGCGGGTCGGCGAGGTGGTGCCGTCGAAGGAGACGCCCATCTGCCCGCGCGTGGCGCTGCGCCCGCCGTCGCAGCCCACCACGTACCGGGCGGTCACGGTGGACGGCCCGGTACCGCTGTCGAGTGCCACCGTCACCCGCTCGCCGGAGTCGGCGCAGGAGGTCATGGCCGTGCCCCAGGCCACCTGGACCTGCGGGTAGCGGTTCAGTCCGGCGAGCAGTTCGGCGTCGACCATCGGCTGGACGAATCCGTTGCGTTTCGGCCAGCCGAATTGCTCGTCGGTGGGCGCGATCTCGGCCAGCAGCCTGCGCCGGGCATCGACGAAGCGCATGATCTGGTTCGGGGTGGTGTGCGGCAGGATGCGGTCGACCAGCCCGATCGCCTGGAACGTCCGTAGCGACTCGTCGTCGAGGCCCACGCCGCGCGGGTAATCGATGAGGGTGGGGCGTTCCTCGACCACCAGGGTGCGTACCCCGTACATGCCGAGCATATTGGCCAGCGTGAGACCCACCGGGCCCGCGCCGACGACGAGCACGTCGACATCGGTCGCGCCCGGCGCGGTGGAGTTGCTCTGCTCGGACACGGTCAGCCGCCCAGCAGGAAATCGAGGTGCAGGGCGTTGAAGTTCTTGGCGTCCTCGTACTGCGGCCAGTGTCCGCAGTCCGGCAGAACCTCGAAGCGCGCACCCGGGATCATCGACGCGATCCGCCTGCCCTCGCCGACGTCGGCGGTGGGGTCGTCACTGGTCCACAGCACGAGGGTGGGCGCGGTGATCTTGCCGTAGTCCGCGGGCCCCAACAGGTTTCGCTGCCGTATCGACGGATCCTGCAGCGCCATGATGTCGCGCATCGCGGCGACGAAACCGGGTTGGCGGTAGATGCGCTGCCTGCTGGCGACCACATCGTCGTAGTCCTTCGACTTGTCGGCCATCAGCCACTTGATCCTGGCCTGCACCGTCTCCCAGGTGGGGTCGGCGGCCGCCGCCATCGACAGCGTGACGATGCGCCGCATCACCTCGGGATCGGCCTGCGACCCACCCGCGGTGTTGAGCACCAAGCGGTCCACGCGGTCCGGATGATCGATCGCCATGCGGGCGGCCACCCAGCCGCCCAGCGATTCCCCGCTGACGCGGGCGCGGCGCACGCCGACGGCGTCGAGGAATCCGACGACGTGCTCGACGTAGTGCGCGATCTCCAGCGGATGCCCCGGCTTGTCGGTGTAGCCGTGCCCCAGCATGTCGATCGACCAGGTCGAGAAGTGCGCGGCGTGCGACTCCAGATTGCGGACATAGGCTTCGGCGTGCCCGCCGGACCCGTGCAGCAGAACGAGCGCCGGGTGGGCCGGATCGCCCGCGTGCAGGTAGCGGGTTCGGACGCCGCCGACGTCCAGGTATCCCTGAGTGAAGGGAACGCCTTGCAGATCGCTCCAGATGCTCTCGAATTCCGGCAACTCGTTACCTCCGTGCTCAGATCTCGACCGATTTGCCGGTCGCCGCGGCGTATCCGGCGCGGAAGCCCCACACCATCCCGGGGCCGATGGTTCCGCCCGCTCCGCCGTAGGCGCGGCCGGTCACCCCGGCCATCGCGTTGCCCGCGGCGAACAGCCCGGGAACGACCGCCCCGCCGACGTGCCGCACCCGTCCGTCCCGGTCGGTGCGTGGGCCGCCCTTCGTTCCCATCGCCCCGACGGTGACGGGCACGGCGTAGTACGGAGGCGTGTCGATCGGACCGAGCGTGCGACCGGCGACGGTGGCGGCGCGCTCGTCGCCCCACCACCCGTCGTAGGCGCTCGACCCGCGACCGAAATCGGGATCGATCTCGTCGGCGACCGCGCGATTCCATGCGGCGACGGTCGCGGCGAGCCCGACCGGATCGATACCGGCCTTCGCGCCGAGTTCGGCGAGATCTGTTGATTCGCAGAACCATGCGGGAACCGGATCGCCGGGAGCGACGCCGAGGAAGCCGTATCGCCGCAGGTGGACGGCATCGAAGACGATCCACCCTGGATCGTTGACGTAGCCACCCTTCGGATCGAGACAGTGGAAGGCGCCCGCCATCGAGTTGTACTCCGAGGCCTCGTTGACGAATCGCCTGCCCGCCCGGTTGACCATGATGCTGCGCGGGCGCGTCCGTTCCAGGCGCACACTGCGGCTGCGCGGCCTGCCGTCGATGGTGTCGCCCGGTATCCGGACGATCGGCACCCACCATGCCTCGCTCATCGTGCCGAGGTCGGCGCCGTGCGCCATCGCCATGCGCAGCCCGTCGCCGGTGTTGTTCGGCGGCGACACCGCGCCGTGCATCGGCCCGCGCAGATAGGACCGCACGAGGTCCGGATCCCACTCGAAGCCGCCGGTCGCCAGGACGACACCATTACGCGCCCGCACTGTCGATTCGCCTGCGGCCGTGGTGATCCGGACTCCGGTGACGGCGCCGTTCTCGGCGATCAGCTCCGTCGCCCTCGCCGCGGTGCGCGGGACCACTCCGGCGTCGAGCACGCCTGCGAGCAGCCCCGCGACGAGCGCGGTTCCGGCGACGCAGAGATCGGCCGACTCTTCGCCGACCGTCGCGTGCAGCCGGGCCCGCGTCTCGGCGTCGAATCCGACGTTGCTCCAGTCCGCCGGGAAGGAGGTGATGCGGTCGCGCCACACGCCGAGCCGGGCCAGGTCGAAAGGAGCCGGGCTCAAGGATCGGCCGCCGCCCGGCCTGCCGCCGGGCAGTTCGGGCTTGTAGTCCGGGAATCCTTCGGCGATGTCGAAGCGAAGCCCGCTGTGCGCCTCGACGAAGTCCACCATCGCGGCGCCGGTACGCACGAAGACCTCGACCAGCTCGTCGTCCATCGAGTCCAGCGACTGGGCGTGCAGATAGCTCAGCGCGTCGGCCACACTCAGCGGCCCGTCCGCGCAGCGGTCGTGGGCGGGAATCCACGCGATGCCGCCCGACACCGCACTCGTCCCACCGACGGTCGCCGCCTTCTCGAAGACCGCCACCGACGCTCCGTGCACAGCCGCGGTGAGCGCGGCGGTCAGGCCGGCCGCGCCGCTGCCGAGGACCACGACGTCGACCTCGGTATCAGACGTCGGGTCGGATCGTTCCTGCTGCTGCGAAACCACTGCGCGATGTCCTTTCGGCTGAACGGGATGAGCCTCTGAGCTGCCGGATCCACTCGGCAGAGCCGAATACGGCTGGCGCCTCGAAGCCCGCACCGAGCCGACGGATTCGAAGCCGCGACCACGGCGGCCCCGGACGGGCGCCGCGTGATCGGATCCGAAGCCTCGGCTCGCATACTTGCGAGACCTTCATTTGCAACTGAGAAGAATGGTATTCTCATTGCACAGATGTGGCAATCCCCGCCCGGACGAGATGCTTTCGCACCTTGCCGCTCGCGGTGCGCGGATAGTCCTCGACCTCGAACAACCACTCCGGCCACTGCTGGCGCGCGACACCGGCCGCCGCGAAATGCGCACGCACTTCGTCCATGGACGGCAGCTCGCACCCCGGCCGGATCCGCAGCACCGCGCCGACCGTCTCCCCGAAGCGCTCGTCGGGCACGGCGACGACCACCGCTTCGGCGACCGCGGCCAATTCGGCGAGCACCTCCTCCACCGCCAGCGCGCTGATGTTCTCGCCACCGCGGATGATCACGTCGGACTTGCGATCGGTGACCGTCAGGCAGCCGCTCTCATCCAGGACGCCGATGTCGCCGGTGCGATACCAGCCGTCCTGGTCGAAGACGCGGGCGGTGAGCGAGTCGTCGGTGTAACCGAGGCACAGATCCGGTCCGCGACTGATGATTTCGCCGTCTTCGGCCAGCCGGATCTCCACACCCGGCATCGGCCTGCCGTCGGTGTACAGCCGCTCGTGCTCGGGCGCGGTGTACCGCGACGCGGTGATAGACGGATGTTCGGTGCTGCCGTAGGCGCGAAAGGGCACGAGGCCGAGATCGGCGAGCCTGCGGGTCACCGAGACCGGGACCGCGGATCCACCGAGTCCGACGTATCGGACGTGTCGCAGATGGCCCGGCGTGAAGTCCGGGTGATCGAGCAAGCTGGTGACGAAATACGGCGGACCGCCACCGACCGAAAGGCCGTCGCTGCGCATCAGCGCCAGCACGCGTCCCGGGTCCCAGATATCGGCCAGATGAACCGGTTTGGCATGCAGCACCGGAATCAGGAACGCGCCGACCATGCCGATGAAATGCCCGACCGGGGTCGCCGTGAGTTGCTTGCTCCGATCCAGTTCGTTCCGCTCGGCGAGCTGCCTGGCTTCACAGCCCAGCGTCTGATGGCTGTGCACGACGCCTTTCGGCGCGCTGGTGGTGCCCGAGGTGAACGCGATCAGGGCGGGACTCGCCGGATCCACGGCGACCACCCCGGTCATCGGCTCGTCGGCGAGCAGCCGGTCGAAGTCGATCTCCACGAGCCCGACCAGGGGCACCCCGCGGCTCACCTCCGGATCGAAACTCAGCCTGCCGAACCGGTGCACCGTGATGAACACGGCGGGCCGCACGACGTCGAGGATGTGCGCGACTTCCTTGCGCCCGTAGAAATGCACGATCGGCACCACCACCGCACCGAGCAGCGCGGAAGCCCAGAAGGTGGCGGCGGCCTCCATCCAGTTGGGCAGCTGGAACGCGATCGCGTCACCCGGACCGACGCCACGCGCCCGCAGACCCGCCGCCAGCCTGCGGGCGACCTGCTCGACATCGGCGAAAGTGCCCGACCACGGACGGACATCGGAATGCACCCGGAACTCGGCGCCGGGCGCGGCCGCGAGACCGCGGGACAGCAAGTCGCCCAGGGTCTCTCGGCGCCACCAGCCTTCCCGCTCATAGCAGACTCTCAATTCCTCGGGGACCGTTCGCATCTCGCCTCTCACCCTTCTCGGACACAGCACGTCGCCACGTTGACGGAAATTATGTTCTCTCAAAAGAAGAATATTAGGGCCGCCAACTAGCTACAGAGTGACGGAAAGGAGAGGGAACGAGCTGGAAGCCAGCGGCTCGACACCCCACAACGAGCGAGTTACGCCGGTGCACCGCAAGGTTGCGGTCGAACTTTCAGTAGAGTACCGTTCTCCTTATCGGCAAGGATAATTCTTGCAGATGAGACGGCGGGTCGATCCCCGATCCGGCGAGTGCGCCGTGCGCCCGGAATCAGCCCGGCCACGCGAACGTCGGCCGTTCCCCGGCAGACGGACCGCCTGCCCATTCCCGGCGCACCGCAGCACATGCGTTCCGGCAGACGCGCGATCCGTCGTCACCGCGTGGCCGTCCTGGCCATCGAAGAGAACGAAAGGTTCAGCTGTGGCACGTGTCGAGGGCAAGGTCGCGTTCATCACCGGCGCCGCACGCGGACAGGGCCGCAGTCACGCGGTGCGCCTGGCCGAGGAGGGCGCCGACATCATCGCGGTCGATCTGTGCGAGGACATCGCGACCATCGGTTATCCGCTGGCGACGCCGGAAGACCTCGAGGAGACCGCGAACCTGGTCGGCAAGACCGGTCGGCGGGTCGTCGCCGCGAAGGCCGACGTGCGCAATGCCGAACAGTTGCAGGCCGCGCTGGAGAACGGCATCCGCGAGCTGGGCCGCCTCGACATCGTCGTCGCCCAAGCCGGTGTCGCGGGCATGAAGGGCGAGCCGCAACTGCAAGCTTGGACCGATGTGATCAACACGAACCTGGTCGGCACCATCAACGCCATCCAGGTCGCCCTGCCCCATCTCACCGAGGGCGCGTCGATCATCGCCACCGGCTCCACCGCCTCGCTCATCGACATCTCGAAGATCGACCAGCCGGGCAAGGATCTTGGCGGCATGGCCTACGTGCACTCGAAGCGGGCGCTCACGGCCTACGTCTACGAGCTGTCCCGTCACTTGGCCCCGCGCGGCATCCGCGCCAACGTGGTGCATCCCACCAACTGCAACACCCCGATGCTGCAGAGCGAGCCGATGTATCGCTCGTTCCGTCCCGACCTCGAGCATCCCACCCGCGCCGACGCCGAGCCGGCCTTCGGCGTGCAGCAGGCCATGCGCATCCCGTACGTGGAACCCGAGGACATCAGCAACGCCATCGTCTATCTCGCCTCCGAGGAGGCCAGATACGTCACCGGCCTGCAACTGCGGGTGGATGGCGGCGGCTATCTGAAGTGGTACGACTACCACATCTGATCGACGCGCCGAACCCGCGACACCCGTGATCCCGGAACGCGCCATATCGCTGTCCGGACCGCTCCCGTCGCCGCCGAGCGGGCGCACCGGATTCCGTGAGCAGCAGAGGAACCATTGTGAGCATTGACGACCTGGTCGCCGACGAGGATCGCAAGAAGAACCGGTATCGGTTCGACCGGCACACGCCGGAATACCGGCACCGGTTCCAGGAGATCACCGAGGAACTGCACGCGAAATGCCCGATCGCGTGGAGCGACACCTACGACGGTCACTGGGTGGCCAGCGGCGGCAACGCGGTCTTCGAACTCGCCCGCTGCCCGCACGTCTCCAACGACCACGATCTGCACGGAGAACGCAAGGGTTACAAGGGCATCTCCATCCCGTCCGCCCGGCGCGCGCAGGTGGTGCGCGGCGGCATGCTCGAAATGGACGATCCCGAGCACCGGCTCTACCGCCAGGTGCTCAATCCCTACCTCTCCCCCGCCGCCGTCCGGCGCTGGGAGCCGGTCATCGACGAGATCGTGCGCGCCGCCCTGGACGAGAAGATCGAAACCGGGCACATCGACTTCGTCGACGATCTCGCCAATGTCGTCCCGGCCGTGCTGACCCTGGCCATGCTCGGAATACCGTTGCGGCAGTGGTCCATCTACAGCGAGCCGGTGCACGCCTCCGTGTACACGCCCGAGGACTCACCCGACGCGGCGCGCGTGGCCGAGATGCACCGGGCGATGGGGATCGACCTGCTGACCAACCTGGCCGAGATCAAGCAGAACCCCCGGCCCGGCCTGGTGCAGGCGCTGACCGAACTGCGGATCGACGGCGAACCCGCGCCGGACATCGAACTGCTCGGCATGCTCGGCCTGATCATCGGCGGCGGATTCGACACCACCACCGCGCTCACCGCGCACTCCCTGGAGTGGCTGTCGGAACATCCCGACCAGCGCGAAATGCTGAGCCGGGAGCGCGACGTCCTGCTCGACTCGGCCACCGAGGAGTTCCTGCGCTACTTCACGCCCGCGCCGGGCGACGGGCGCACCTTCTCGGCCGACTGCGTCGTGGACGACACCCGGTTCGAAGAAGGCGAGCGCCTGTGGCTCTCGTGGGCGATGGCCAACCGGGACCCGGCGATCTTCCCTGACCCGAACGAGGTGGTGCTGGATCGTAAGGGCAACCGGCACTTCAGCTTCGGTCTCGGCGTGCATCGCTGCATCGGGTCGAACGTCGCCCGCACGGTGTTCAAGTCGATGCTCACCGCCGTGCTCGACCGGATGCCCGACTACCGCTGCGACCCCGAGGGCACCGTGCACTACGAGACCATCGGCGTCATCCAGGGCATGCGGCATCTGCCCGCCGCCTTCACGCCGGGACCGCGCCTCGGTCCCGGGCTGGCGGATACCTTGGCGAAGTTGCAGCGCATCTGCGACGAGCAGCAGCTGGCGGCGCCGGTGACCGAGCGCCCCGACGTCGCGCGGATCGACCGACCATGAGAACGCTTTCCGACGGCACCGGCACCCCCGTCATCGACGCCAGTGTGCACATCTTCTTCGCCTCGAACGACGACATGCGTGGCTTCCTGCGCGAGCCGTTCAAGAGCCGTGGCATCCCGGATGCCGAGATGGACTGGTACGGCGCACCCGGAGGGGAGTACGCCAAGGGGACACGCGGGCCCGGTCGCGGGTACCCGGGATCCGATCCGGACATCGTCGGCGAGCAGCTGTTCGGGACACGTGGCGTGGACGTCGCGATCCTGCATCCCATGACCAGGGGCATCCTGCCGGACCGGCACCTGACCACGGCGATGCTGGCGGCGCACAACGAGATGATGGTGTCGCGGTGGCTGGATTCCGGCGCGTACGCGTCCCGGTATCGCGGCACCATCCGGGTGAACCCCGAGGACATCCCGGGCGCGCTGCGCGAGATCCGCAAGTGGGCCGGCCATCCCGGTGTCGTCCAGGTCGGCGTCCCGTTGCAGTCACGCGAGCTGTACGGCAAGCCGCAGTTCTGGCCGTTGTGGGAGGCGGCGGCCGAGGCGGGGCTGCCGGTGGCCGCGCACATCGAGACCGGCGAGAGCATCGGCTTCCCGCCCACGCCGTCGGGGCACACCCGGACCTATGAGCAGTACCTCGGGTTCATGTCGCTGAACTACGTCTACCACTTGATGAACATGATCGCCGAGGGCGTCTTCGAGCGGCTGCCGCGATTGCGGTTCGTCTGGGCCGACGGCGCGGCGGACCTGCTCACTCCCTTCACCTGGCGCATGGACACCTTCGGCAGGCCGCATCTGGAGCAGACGCCATGGGCGCCGCGGATGCCAAGCGACTATCTGCCCGGTCACGTGTTCTTCGTCCACGGCAGCCTCGACGGGCCCGGCGACACCGAATTCGCCTCCGAATGGCTGGGTTTCACCGGCAAGGAGGACATGGTGATGTTCGGTTCCAGCTATCCGCATTGGCACTGCGGAGACGTCGACGGGCTACCGTCCACGCTCACCGCGCAGCAGCGCGAAAAGCTGCTCTGGCGCAACGCCTCCCAGCTCTACGGCATCGATATCCCGGCCGAGCTGGTCACCGAATAGCCGCGAACGAAGGGAGACGACCATGACGCTGGCCCACCACCAGCACCGCGCCCCGGCGCCCGAGCAGGTCGCCGTCCGGGTCGTCGACTCGGACGTGCACCCCGTGCCACGCCGCCGGGAACTCGTCGAGTACATCCCCGAGCCCTACCGCAGCTCGTACTTTCTCAGTCACCGGGTCGGCGAGACGATCATCTACGACGCCCCTGACTACGCGCATTCCTACGCGATGCGGGTGGACACCTTCCCCGCCGACGGCGAATTCCCCGGCAGCGACCCGGAACTGGCCTTCCGCCAGTTGATCGTCGAAGCTGGTTCCGATATCGCGATTCTGGAGCCAACGGTCAAGGCCACCCGCCTGCCCGAGGCCACCCAGGCGCTGGCGACGGGCGTCAACCACTGGCTGGCCGACCACTGGCTGGATTCGAAGAACAACTGGCACCAGCGGTGGCGCGGTTCGATCTGCGCGGCGATCGACGACCCGCAGGGCGCGGTGCGCGAGATCGAGCACTGGGCCGGGCACCCGTACATGGCGCAGATTCTCATCAAGGCCGAACCGCGCCCGGCCTGGGGCGATCCGAGATACGACCCGATCTGGGCGGCCGCGACCCAGCACGATCTGGTGGTCAGCTGCCACCTCGGCCGTGGCGCCTACGAGACGATGCCCATGCCGCCGGTCGGATTTCCCAGCTACAACCACGATTTCATGGTCACCTACTCGCTGCTGGCGGCGAACCAGATCATGAGCCTGATCTTCGACGGGGTGTTCGACCGCTTCCCGGCGTTGCGGATCGTGTTCGTGGAACACGCCTTCACCTGGATCCTGCCCCTGATGTGGCGGATGGACGCGATCTACGAAGCGCGCAAGTCGTGGACCGGGATTCGGCGCAAGCCGTCGGAATACGTCAGGGAGCACATCAAGTTCACCACCCAGCCACTGGACTATCCGGAGGACAAGACCGAACTCACCCGGGCGTTCGAATGGATGGAGGCGGACAAGATCCTGCTGTACTCCTCGGACTACCCGCACTGGACCTTCGACGATCCCCGCTGGCTGGTCAAGCACCTTCCGGAGTACGCCCGCGATCGCGTGATGTACCGCAACGGCATCGAGACCTACCACCTGCCGGAGACGGTGCCCGCCATCGACGGCCAGAGGCGGGTGTTCTAGTGCCCGAGGAATACGAGACGCCACGGCTGGCGCAGGGGCGCGAACACGTCGTCGCGACCGTGGACGAGATCCCGCCTGGCTCGTCGAAGGTGGTGCCGATCGGCCGGCACGGTGTCGGCGTCTACAACGTCGGCGGGACGTTCTACGCCATCGCGAACTACTGCCCGCACGAGGGCGGCCCGCTGTGCGCGGGCCGCGCCCGCGGACGCACCGTCGTCGACGAATCGGTCCCCGGCGACGCGGTGATGGTGCGGGACAAGGAATTCATCTACTGCCCCTGGCATCAGTGGGGTTTCGAACTCGCGACCGGCACCACCACGGTGAAACCCGAGTGGAGCATTCGCACCTACCCCGTCCGAATCGTCGGCGACGACGTCGTGGTCATGGCCTGAGGCGGGACCGATGCACAGCGAGAGCGGCGCGGGCCGCGTGTCCTCGGTGGAGATCTACGGCGGCAATGTGGTGTACGAGATCCTCGGCGACGGTGGCGATCTCGTCGTCCTGACGCCGGGTGGCCGGTTCGGCATGGACGTGCCCGGATTACGCCCGCTGGCCGAAGCGATCGTCGCGGGCGGCTACTCGGTGCTGCTGTGGGACCGCCCCAACTGCGGCGCCTCCGACGTGCAGTTCTACGGGCAGACGGAGTCGCACATGCGGGCGCGGACGCTCGACGGCCTGCTCACCGCGCTGGACGCGGGCCCCTGTGTGCTCGCGGGTGGCTCCGGCGGCGCCCGCGACTCGATGCTGACGGCGATGCTCTACCCCGAGCGGGTGACCGAATTGGTGCTCTGGAACATCGTGGGCGGCATCTACGGAATGTTCAATCTCGGCGCGTATTACGTGCTGCCCAGCTTGCAGGTCGTGCGCGGCAGCGGCGTCGCGGGCCTGCCGCGACTGCGAGAGTGGCGCGAGCGCATCGCCCAGAACCCCGCGAACGAGCAACGCCTGCTGAGCCTGGACCGCGACGAGTTCGTCAAGTTGTCGTTGCGCTGGCTCGGCGCATACGTCCCCAAGCCGGGACAGACGATCGCAGGCGTCGACGACGAGATGTTCGACCGCATCCGCGTCCCGACGTTGATCATCCGTGGCGGTGCGGGCGATCTGGACCACCCCAAGCGCACCTCACTCGAAGTGAGCTGCCTGATCGAGGGCTCGACGCTGATCGATCCGCCGTGGCCGGAGGATGCCTGGGAACGCGCGATGGAGGATCGCGCGAGCGGAAAAGTGACGCACTACAACATGTTCGACACCTGGGTACTGGCGGCGCCCGCGATCCTGAAGTTCCTGGACGGCTGATGCCCGCGCGATCGATGCCCGGCGCCCGCCCACGCCGCTCACCGAGTGCGGATCCGGACCTCACAGTTCAACGACGCCTCCAAGGCGGTGTGGATCCGGCTCTCTGGCACCCGTTCCAGGTCGGACTCGCGCAGCGTCACCGACACCACGTCGAAGCCGTCGGCGTCCGGCACCCGGCTGATCTCGCCGGTCACCCCGAAACCGGCGAGTACGCCGTGCGCGTCGTCATCGGTGCCGCGGCTGACGAAGGTCACCACACGCGGCACGGGCGCGGTGCCGAACGCTGCGGCGCACACCTGGACCGCCGCGTCCATCGCGGCGCCGGAATCGTCCGTCTCGACCAGCAATTGGACTTCACGTTGCGCCGCCGGCTTCGCCGACAGGTCGTCGTCCGGAAGCTGCGCCGCGATCGAGGCGGCGTGTGCGCGCAACTCGGTCATCCCGTCCGTCAGCTGCGCCGCGGTGAGCTGCCCGGCGGGGTCGACATTGATACGCAGCACCGCGGTCCTCATGGCGGAAAGCCTAACCGCCGCCAGGAGACGACGCCGCGTCTCTCGCTCGAGATTCAGCCGGAAGAGGTTGCCATGCAAGAAACTGTCGAGCCGGGCGCGGGACTCACCGTGGCCCCCGCGCCCGGCTGCGTGCCGCGCCTGCTGCGGATGAGCGACGGCCGCGAAGATCTCGCCGCCTATCGGGAAGCCGGTGGCTATCGGCCGTTGAGCTCCGCGACCGCGGTGCTCGAGCAGGTGCGCCATAGCGGGCTGCTGGGCCGCGGCGGCGCGGCGTTCCCGATCGCGATCAAACTGACCGGCGTCCGGGACGCTGGTCTGCGCGGACACGAGACCGTCGTCGTCGCCAACGGCGAGGAGGGCGAGCCCGCCTCGGTCAAGGACAAGTGGCTGATGCGGCACCGGCCGCACTTGGTACTGGACGGGTTGCGCCTGGCGGCCGGGATCGTCGGCGCGCGACGCGCCTATGTCTACCTCTCGGATCCGGAATCCGCGCGCCGCGTCGACGCCGCTCTGACCGAACTCGACGCGGCCGGGATCGGGGAGGTCGCCGTCGAACTGGTCACCGTGGACCCGGCGTATGTCGCCGGAGAGGAGACCGCCGCGATTCGTGCGATCAACGGTGGTCCCGCGAAACCGTCCGATAAGCCGCCGCGCCCGTTCGAGCAGGGTGTGGACGGACTGCCAACGGTGGTCGGCAATGTGGAGACCTTGGCGCATCTGCCGTTCGTCCAGCGATACGGCGGTGCGGCGTTCCGCAGTGTGGGGACGGCGTCTTCCCCTGGCACCTTCTTGGCCACCGTCACCGGTGGCGGGCGTCCGCCCGCGCTCTACGAGCTGCCGCACGGCACGAGATTCGCCGATGTGCTCGCCCTGCACGGTGTGCCGCCCGCGCAGGTGCGCGGCGCTCTGCTGGGCGGCTATTTCGCGGGCATGGTCGACCGTGCGGTGCTGGCGGCCACCCTGGACCACGAATCGCTGCGCGCGCTCGGCAGCGGGCTCGGCTGCGGCGCGATCTCCCTGATCACCGCCGAATGCCCCGTCGCGGTCGCCGCGGCGGTGCTGAGTTACTTCGACCGCGAGAACGCAGGCCAATGCGGATCCTGCTTCAACGGCACCGCGGCGATGGCGGCGGCGGCCATCGCGCTGCGCGACGGATCGGCCGGCGCCGCGGATGTCGAGCGGCTGGAGCGCTGGTCGGTGGTGCTGCGCGGCCGCGGCGCCTGCGGAACGCTGGACGGCGCGGCCAACGCGGCCGCCACCTTGCTGGCGCGGTTCTCCGCGGAAGTCACCGCGCATCTGGAAGGCCGATGCCCCACCTGCGCTCACGGCGTCCGCTTGGCCGACCGGCCCTTCGACGCGGAAGCGGTGCCCGCCTCATGAGGATTCGTCTCGACCGGACGCTCTGCGACGGATTCGGCCTGTGCGCCGAACACGCGCCCGCGCATTTCTCTCTCGACGAATGGGGTTACGCGTCGCTGGAGGGGACCGGCGTGGTGGCGGCGGCCGACCGGGACGCGGTGTCGCGCGCCCTGCTGGATTGCCCCGTGCACGCCATCATCGCCATGCCGGAACCCGAAACCGGCCCTTCTACAACGGCTTCCGCGCCTGCGCCGACGACAGAGCAAGCGCCGCCGCGATGAACGGCCACCGTACGCTGTCGGTGCGCCGCGGCTCCACGGCTTCCACCACATCCGCGGCTCGCACGGCGGGCCGGGCACCCTGCGAGACGAAGGCGGCGCGATGAGGATCGAGGTCGACTACCGGGCCTGCGAGAGCAACGGCATCTGCATGGGCATCGTCCCCGAGGTGTTCGACCTCGACGACCGGGACGAACTGCGCGTGCTGCGGCCGGACGTGACCCAGGAGGTCGAGTCGCGCGTGCGGGACGCGGTGGCGCAATGCCCGCGCGCTGCCATCTCGCTCGTCGAGTGATCCGGGCGAGCGGTCGGCGGCCGACTGGGCCGTCACTGTCTGGGCAGGCCCAGGATGCGCTCGGCGATGATGTTGCGCTGGATCTCCGACGTGCCCCCCGCGATGGTGCCCGCGAAACTGCGCACGAAGCGCTCGAACCAGCCCGGCGCGGTCTCCTCCAGGTTGAACACGCTGTGCCGTGCGGTGACATCCGGGTGCGGTAGCCCCTTCGCTCCCGCGGCCGCCAAAGCGTGCTCGGCTCCGCGTTGCACCGCTTCGGAGCCCAGCAGTTTGAGCACCGAGAGTCCGGGACCGGCGTCCTCGCCGCGCGCGGCCTTGGCCAGCGCGTCCGATCCGAGCAGGCGCAACGCGTGCGCGTCGAGGACCAGACTCGCGTAGCGATCGGCGGCCACGGCGGTTTCCGGCCGGAAGTCGGCCAGCAGGCCGTCCAGCCGGTCGGCGAAGCTGAGCCACAGCAGTGTGCGCTCGTGCCCCAGCGAACCGTTGGCCACCCGCCAGCCCTTGTTCAGCTCGCCGACCAAGTTTTCCGCTGGCACCTCCACCTCGGTGAAGAACACCTCGTTGAAGTCCAGGTCGTCCGGATCGCAGACCGAGGCGAACGGGCGGCGGCGCACTCCGGGCAGATCGGTCGGGATGAGCAGGGCCGAGATCCCCCGGTGCTTCGGCGCGGCGGGATCGGTCCGCACGAACGCGAGCAGGACGTCGGCGTCGTGCGCGCCCGAGGTCCAGATCTTGTGCCCGTCCACGACGAAACGGTCACCGCGCAGCACCGCCCGGGTGCGCAGACCGGCCAGATCCGAGCCCGCTTCCGGCTCGCTCATCCCGAGGGATGCGGTCAGGTCTCCACGCAGGATGGGCACCGCCCAGCGCCGCTGCTGCTCGGGTGTCCCGAAGGTGATCAGCGACGCGGCGACGATACCGACGCCCTGCGGATTGAAGGTCTCGTAGATGCCGCGCCGGGCCAGTTCCTCGCGATGCACGTATTGCTGCAGTATCCCGGCGTCGCGGCCGCCGAACTCCGGCGGATAGCCCGGCACCAGCCAGCCGTGTTCGAACAGCAGCCGCTGCCACTGCCGCGCCCATCCGGGGACATGCGAGGTCGACCGAGGGCGTTCGCCCGCTGCGGCCTCCGGCGGCAGGTTCCGGTCCAGGAACTCCGCGAACTCGGCGCGGAACGCTTTCACGTCGTCATCGAAGGTCAGCTGCACGGTACTCCCTCGCGATCGTCGCGCGATGCTCGTCGGCGCCGCCGAGGAGCAGTTCCCCGGCCTTCGCCCGTTTCAACGCGAACTGCACATCGTTCTCCCAGGTGTAGCCCATGGCGCCGAAGAGCTGCAGACCGTGGCGGAAGACCACCGCCTGGCACTCGCCCGCGGCCGCCTTGGCCATGACGGCGGCCAGATGCCGTCGCGGGTCGCCCGCGGCGATGGTCAGCGCGGCCCAGTAGGTCAGCGCGCGGGCGCGCTGGACGGCCACGTGCATGTCGGCGGCCTTGTGCGCGACCGCCTGGAACGCGCCGATCGGCACCCCGAACTGGCGGCGCACGCCGACGTGTTCGACGACCAGGTCCAGCACGCGCTGACACGCCCCGACCATGGTGGCCGCGAGACCGGTCAGCGCGACCTCCCTGGCTTGCCCCACATCGCGGTCCACCCGGTCACCGGCGCCGACGCGCACCTGGTCCAGCGTGACCTGCGCGACGTGCAGCAGTGGGTCGAAGACGGTGATCCGGCGTGCGGTGACCCGTTCGGCGGGAAGCACGAAGACCCCGGCCCGGGTGGCGACTGCCAATCGTTCGGCCCGATCGCCGTCGAGCACCTGAGCGGTGCCGCCGAGAACCCACTCCTCGCCCTCGCGGCGCGCCGAAATGCCCTCGAACACCGCGGTTCCCGCCACGGCTGGGTCGGCCTCACCGGACAGCGGCGCGTACTGGGTCATCGTGGCCAGGTACGGAGTGGGATCGGTGGCCCGCCCCAGTTCCTCCAGCACGATCGTCAGCTCGACCGTCTCGCCGGGATCGGTCAGCGCGGTCCACCCCTGGTCTCGATAGACCTTCCACAGAGGTCCTGGATCCGCTCCGCGATCGGCGATGTCCCTGACCAGTGCGACGGGACAGTGCCGTGCGAGCACCTCCCGCACAGTGTCCTGCCACAACCGCTGATCGGAGTCGAACTCCAGCAACATCCGATCGCCCTCCTCGACGACTGCCGGGAACCGCTTTTCTCGAACCGCGTTGAGAATATGGTTCTTCTTTCACGATAATAGTAGTTTCATTTCTTAGATGCCAATCAGGTAAGAGGAAGAACGATGGTTGCGAGCGGGTATCACGCGGCGATGCGCGGTGCGCGGCGAGTGCGTGCGAGCCGGCGCGCAGGGCGCGGCCGCCATGACTGACGTGGAGGGGCGGCGCGAGCCCGCGTGGAAGCAACGCGCCGTGGAGCGGTCGTTGCGCACGGCCAAGTTGCGAGCGGGCCAGCGGGTACAACGGTTCCTGGACGCCGCGCAGGCGATCATCACCGAGAAGGGCAGTACGGATTTCACGGTGCAGGAGGTCGTCGACCGGTCACGGCAGTCGCTGCGCAGCTTCTATCTGCAGTTCGACGGCAAACACGAGTTGCTGCTCGCCCTGTACGAGGACGCGCTGAGCCGCACGGTGGAACAGATTCGCGCGGCCACGGTAAACAGCGGCGAACCGCTGGACCGTTTACGGACCGCGGTGGAGCTGCTGTTCCAGTTGTGCCGACCGGATCCCGACGCGCGCAGACCGCTGTTCACCGAGTTCTCGCCGCAGCTGCTGAGCTCGCATCCCGCGGAGGTCCGCATGGCGCACGCGTCACTGTTCGGGCTGTTCACCGAGTTGATGACGGAGGCGCAGGCGGCGGGCAGACTGACCGCCGCCGCCAATCCACGCCGCCTCGCCGCGATGATCATGCACACGGTGATGTTCACGTCGCAGCCCGCGAACGCCGACCCCGGCGCGAAGCCACTGACACCCGAAGAGCTGTGGAACTTCTGCGCCCATGGCATCACCGGCCGCCACGTCTAGCCGAGCGAGATCTCCGGAGGTCACGCCCGGCGCTCGAGAGTTCCCAGAAAGCTCTCGGCGGCGTCCTGGACCCGGTCGCGGTCGCCGGTGGCGAGCAGGTCGAGCAGCAGGCCGCGGATCGTGGCGATCACCAATGTGGCTGTGCGAGCCGCGGTCTCGGGGTCGGTGTCGGACGCCTGGGCTTCGCACAGTGCGATCTTCCAGTCGGTGACGACATGGTCGAGGAAGTCGGCGAATTGGCGCGGAGCTTGCAGAGCGCGCCCGTAGACGGCGAAGAACAGTTTGAACTCCGCCCACCGCCGCGGGTCGGAGCTGCGGGTCCAGACCGCGCGGGCTGCCGTCGCAAGGTCGGGATGCGCGCCCGCCGCATCACCGGTGGCAGCGAACATGCGCCGCCGCAACCGCTCGAGGATGGCCTGAAGCATTTGTTCTTTGGTGCCGAAGTGGTGCACCAGGGTGGTCGGTGAGACCCCGAGGCCTGCCGCGACCGGCCGCCACGACAATTCGGAGAGCCCGTGCTCGATCGTGTAGTCGACCACCGCCTCGAGCAGCTCTTCCCGGTGTCGATGGTCGACCGGCCGCCCTGCCATCGTTGCGCTCCCTCGTTCGCGGATTGACATTCCTAAAACGACTGTACTAGAAATTATTCCTAGAACGACTGTACAAGAAATTTGAGTCAGGAGCCTTCCATGTCACGAGTCGTCGTCTTCGACGAGACCGGCGCCCCCGAAGTCCTGCGCATCATCGACGAGCCGGTCGGCGACCCAGGCATCGACGAGGTGCGAATCAAGGTCGAAGCCATCGGCATCAACCGACTGGACCAGATGGTGCGTGCGGGCATGTCCCCGCGGCCGATCCGAATGCCACACGCCCGTCTCGGAGTCGAAGCAACCGGAACGATCGATGCCCTCGGCGCCGGGGTCGAGGGATGGGCGATCGGCGATGCGGTCGTCGTCACCGCCGTGCCCGACATGGACGTCAACGGCACCTACGCCGAACACATCGTCCTGCCCGCCGATCGGGTCATCGCTCGACCCGCCGGATTGGACGCCACGAGCGCCGCAGCGCTATGGGTGGCCTACTCCACCGCCTACGGCGCGCTCGTCGAGAAGGCCGCGATGGAACCCGGTCACCATGTCCTGATCACCGCCGCCTCCAGTTCTGTCGGCCTCGCCGCCATCCAGATCGCCAACCAGATCGGCGCCGTTCCCCTAGCCGTCACCCGGCACGCCGCGAAGCGGGACATCTTGCTGGCCACCGGCGCCGCCGCTGTCATCGTCACCGACCACGACGATGTCGTCGAGGCAACGCACCGGCACACCGCCGGGGCCGGCGCCGACATCGTTCTGGACTCCGTCATGGGTCCCGGCCTGGCCGAACTTGCCGACGCGGCAAAGCCGTTCAGCGGCACCCTGGTCACGGTGGGCTGGCTCGATCCCCGGCCCGCGCCGTTCCCGGCGAGCCCGATCACGATGATCCGGTACATGAGCTTCGAGCACACCCTCGACCCTGTGGCGGTGCGCCGCATCGCGGCATTCCTGACCGCGGGCATCCACACCGGTGCCCTGCACCCCACCGTCGACAGCGTGTTCACTCTCGACGACATCGTCGCCGCACACCACCACCTGGAACAGGGACATCACGTCGGCAAAATCGTCGTCACCATCTGACCCTCGCGTGGCGTTCAGCGCGGTGGCCAGGGCGTCGTGGACGGATTCGGAGGCCCCTGCGAGGCTGCCGCGGTCCATGCGCACGTTGTAGTCCACCGAGACCCCGGCGAGTGGGGCGATATCTTCGCGGCGCAACCCGGCCACGTGGCGGTGGCCGCCGTAGGCGGGCAGCCCGGCCTGCTGCGGGGTCAGCCGCGCGCGGCGGGTTCGCAGGAACTCCCGGATTTCGCTGCGCAGTTCCCATGATCGCGCACTATCCGGCGTTGCCGGATGTTCTTGGCCTTGAAGGCTCTTGCTCGTTCCCCGGATCGTGTTGTCCCGCGTCGAGTGGAAGCCGTCCGGGGCCGGGAGGGTAGATCGGCTGCGGGCGATGTCCGAACAAGTAGTCGCGGAAGGCCCGCAGATATTCGTCTTGTTCCTGTTGATCGAGAAACCTGGTCGTGTTCGGGTCGAACCAATCGCTCGGCGCCGCGCCGCGCGCGATCACATAGTCGAGGGCTTCGCGCACCATGTCCCCGTAGCTCGGCTCGTTGGCGATAGCGGCGCGCAGAACCGGGGCATAACGCCACATTTGCTCACCTAAGTGGGTGTAGGGCAAATTACCGACGGGCCACAGCAAACTGTCGGCATGCGGTATTTCGTCCCACCACACGGGCCGTGGGCCGAGAGTGTCACCGGCCCGCATTTGTGCGGGCGAATCCGTGACGGGTTTCGGGTAGTCGGGGGCGATCGTTCGGTCGACGCCGCGGGGGCGCCACGTCGGCCCGGTCCGAAGGTTCCTGGGCGGATACCACACGCCTCGCCACACCGGGACTCCGAGAGTCGGAGGGTTCACCCGAAGTCGCTGGGCCAATGAAATGTCGACCGTGATGCGGCGCACAGGGGGTAACTCCGCGTCGAGGGGGAGCAGATCCGCCACCATCGACAAGCAGTCCCGCTCATCGAATCCGGTCACACCAACGCCCTGGCAGAGCTCCACCCAGAAGTTCGATTCGCGCTCCCCGTCGAATTCGATCCAGAACCGCCGCACCGTGGGCATACGCGATTTCCTCCCGTGGACACTTACTACAACGCAATGATCCCCGCGCCGATCAGTACCTACCACTCAATTTGTCGGTCACCGACTGCCTCTCACCGCGCGCGCCACACCGACACGGCGAGCGTCGAGACATCCAGTGCCTTGCTGAGTTCGATCTGCCCGTTGCCCGCCCGGGCCAGGAACGCTTGCACGACCGTGTCCGGATCGTCGCTCAGCTCGTACATCGCGAGATACCGGTGCGCGGGCGCTTCGGCGTTGCCGCCGGGCAGGGCGGCGGGCACGATCTCGAATCGCTGCCCGCTCGACACGCCCGGTACCTCGACCACCTCGGCCAGATGCTGATTGTCGTACCACTCGTTGAACGCGTCGTCCTGCCCCGCTACGGCATTGGAGAACACCAGCATCTTCGATTCCGCCATGTTCGGGTCCTTCCGCTCCCCGCCCGGTCCGCACGCCGGGCCATTGTGTGCTTGTGCGAGTTGTGCTTTCGACCAGGGTCAGTCGCTGGCCGGAAGCGGCTTGGCTTCCTTCAGCGCCAGCGGTGTGCCGCCGACGCTGAGCGTGCCGATACCGGCCTTCGTCACGAGGATCTCCGCGCCGAAGTCGTCGACATAGCGCTTGCCCATCAGATTGCCGTCGGCGTAGTCGGCGGCAGGCTCGGCGCCCGGAGTCCGTTCCGCGCCGATCGGAATCATCGGAACACCCCCGGCGCGAAGGTCGTCGAGACTGTCCGCGGCTTTCACCACGATCACCTCGGTGTCGCACACCTGGCTGCGCAGGCGAGTGCCGTTCTTGACCATTGTCATCCTTTCCTGACGGCGACTACGTATCGGCGGCGACATCGGCCGCGAGCTGCGGGCCGTACTCGTCGACGAGTTCGCGGCGCAGCACCTTCCCGGTCGGTGTCGTGGGCAGCGAATCCCGGAAGACCACCCGGTCGGGCGTGCGCGAGCCGCGCAGACCGGCCCGGACGTAGTCGCGCAGTGCACCGGGGTCCGGCGTCGCGCCGTTCGCGGGCACCACCACCGCCACGATGATCTGGCCCCACTGCGCGTCCTCCACACCGACGACCGCCACCTCACGCACCGCCGGGTGCTCCACCAGCACATCCTCGATCTCGGCCGGCGCGATGTTCTCCCCGCCGCGGATGATCGTGTCGTCGGAGCGGCCGCCGATGAACAGATAGCCGTCGGCGTCGAGCGTCGCCACGTCCTTGGTCGGGAACCACCCTTCCTCGTCCAGCACCGACCCGATCCCGGTGTACCGGCCGGACACCTGCGGCCCGCGGACGAACAACTCGCCCGACGCGCCCGCGGGCAGCACGCGGCCGTCGTCGTCGCGGATCTGTACCTCGATGCCGGGCACCGGCTGTCCGACGGAACCGAGCCGACGCGCGACCGCCGGGTCGGTGGACCGGTGCGCTGCCCGGTGATCCTCCGGTCCCAGCACCGCGATGGTGGAACTCGTTTCGGTCAGGCCGTAGGCGTTCACGAAACCGACTTCCGGCAGCAGGTCGAGCGCCTTGCGGACCAGCGGCAACGCGACCTTGGATCCGCCATAGGCGAGGTTGCGCAGGGCAGGCAGCTTCGCCCCTGACCGCTCCAGTTCGGTCACGATGCGATCGAGCATGGTCGGCACCACGGTCGCGGTGGTGACGGACGCGCTGCCCGCCAGCTCGACCCAGCGCGCGGCGTCGAAGTTGCGCAGATACACCATGGTCCGCCCGGCGTACAGGTTGGACAGCGCCGCGCTGATACCGGCGATGTGGTAGGGCGGCACGCAGATCAGCGCCGCGTCCGCGGGCTCGGCCGAGTCGAATTCGACTGTCCCGGTGATGTAGCCGACCAAATTGTTGTGCGAGAGCTCGACCGCTTTGGGCTTGGAAGTCGTACCGGAGGTGAACAGCACGACAGCCACCTGGTCGGGATCGGGCGGCTCGGCGCCCGCGCCCGCACCGACGGTGGACGCCGCCTCGATGAATGCCGATGAGCGCAGGACCCTGCCGCCGAACGCGGCCACGATGTCGTGGTACTCGTCGTCGCAGACCACCAGCGGATCCGCGAGCCGAGCGATGAGTTCACCAAGGGAGTCGGGAGCGAGACGATAGTTCAAGGGCGTGAACGGGATTCCGGCGCCCGCCGAAGCGAAGACCAGCAGCGGCAGCAGATGTCCGCCGGTACCCACGTAGGCCACGGTCCGGGCGCCGGAGTTCGCGATCACCGCGGCGCCACCCTCCGCGCGCGCGCTCAGCTCCGACGCGGTCCAGCGCACCTCGTCGCACACCACCGCGAGCCGGTCCGGGTTGCCCGAGACAGCCATGTCCAGCAAGAGCGAAACGCTCATTCCGCACCCTCTCCGCGAGCGCCTCGCGACGCTGCGATATTGTTATTCTCTGTAGTGGAGAATATCATATTCATGAAGTGCGACGAGGTCGGCTTCGTCGCGCCGACCGCAGGGATCGCGACGCAGAAGGAAGGCCACAGACCGGTGTTCCGGGTGATCGAGGTGACCGCCGAGCCGGATGCGGCAGCCGACGCGGCACCGCCCGGCGTCGTCGTGGCGGTCGCCACCGATCCGATCGGTCCCGCGGCCGAGTACTGGTTGGAGCACGCCAGTTTCACGCTCACCGACGCGGAGAGCGACGATCCGCGTGTCGTCACCGTCGCCACCGTCGATGCGACCGTCGCCGCGCTGCGCGAGCGCTTCGAGCGCCACCCCACGGCCGCCACGATCTGTGATGACGTCCTGCGCGCCGCACAGACCGCGGACGTGCGGGCCGGTCTGCTCACCGAGTCTCTCGCGTACTCGACACTGCAGGGCGGCCCGGAGTTCGGCGCCTGGCTGCGGGAGCGCGGACCGGCGGCGATCCGGCCGGAGGATGCCGAGCCGCTGGAAGTCGTCCGCACCGGACACACCCTGACGATCCGTTTCGATCGGCCGCATCGGCACAACGCGTTCGACAATCGCACCCGCGCCGCCTTGCTCGACGCACTCGCGATCGCCCGGCTCGATCCGTCGGTGCGGGTGGTGGAACTCGGCGGCAACGGCCCCTCGTTCTGCAGCGGTGGCGATCTCGCCGAATTCGGCGCCTTCACCGACGTGGCCGCCGCGCATCTGGCGCGCACCCGCCACAGCCCGGCGCTCGCGTTGCACGAGGTGGCCGAACGCCTCGGACGCGGCTGCCGCGCTGTCGTGCACGGGCGCGTGCTGGGCAGCGGACTGGAGATGGCCGCCGCCTGCGGCACCGTCCTCGCCGACCCCGGTGCGGAATTCGGCCTGCCCGAACTGGGCCTCGGACTCATCCCAGGTGCGGGCGGTACGGTGAGCGTCACTCGGCGGATCGGCCGCTGGCGGACCGGCTACCTCGTACTCAGCGGCCGCACCGTCCCGGCGTCGACCGCGCTCGCGTGGGGTTTGATCGACGCCATCGCACCGCGCAGGCAGACTCGATGATCGTGACCACGAGGCCGTCTCCCGAAGCCGCGTGGGCGGCAGGCGGACCGGCATGGCTGACCGGCATGCCGGACGGCCCACCAGATTTCACCCGCGCCGCGATCCTGGCCAGGGCAGACGCCGTCGCCGCCGGGTTCACCGCGCACACCGGGATCCGAATCGACGTCCCATTGGAACTGAGCGGGCGCGCCGCGCTGTCGGGCGCGGCACGGCGCGGACGCGTTTCCGTGGGTGGCGCGACCCGCCTGCTCGCGACCCGGGACGACTGGTGCGCGCTCACCTTGTCTCGCCTCGCCGACCTCGAAGCCGTCCCGGCTCTGCTGGAGACGGCGGCGCCGCCGGAAGATCCGTGGGCCGCGGTGACGGCGTGGGCCGCGCGTCGTTCCGCGGCGGCGGTGACCGAACGCGCGAAGCTGCTCGACATACCGGCCGCGATACTGGGCGAGACCCATGCCGCGACACCGCATGTCCGCCCGCTGGGTCCACGACGACGGCCGCGGCCGATGACCGGATGCCTCGTGGTCGACCTCACCTCCATGTGGGCGGGTCCGTTGTGCGGGCGGCTGCTCGCCGCGGCGGGCGCCACGGTGGTCAAGGTCGAGAGCCCGCGGCGACCCGACGGGCCACGCCGGGGCTCCCCCGCGTTCTTCGACTGGATGAACGCCGGAAAGCTGTCTTACGCCGCGGATTTCGATGCCGATGTCGCGGCATTGCGAGCGCTGCTCGAGGCGGCGGACGTGGTGCTGGAGGGTTCGCGTCCGGCCGCCCTGATCCGCCGGGGGATCGGTCCCGATCGGATCGCGAGCCGCCCGGGCCGGGTGTGGCTGCGCATCACCGCGCACGGGGTCGACGGCGCGAACGCCCATCGCCCGGGGTTCGGCGACGACACCGCGGTGGCGGGCGGACTGGTCGGCGGCACGGCAGCGGACCCCGTCTTCTGCGCCGACGCGATCGCCGATCCGCTCACCGGGCTCGAGGCCGCCCGCGCGGTCGCCGAGGCGGTCGCGCGCGGCGGTGGCGAATTGATCGAGTTGTCCATGGCGGCCGTCGCCGCGACGTACGCTGCGGCGCCACCGGGCCCGGCGGACCGGGTATACGCCGCTGTCGCGCCGACGCCACCGCCCGGCCCCCGGCCGCGCGCCTCCGCGCTCGGCGCGGACGCTTCCGCGGTCCACCGGATCATCGCCGCGCGGCGATCACGGAGCGAATGAGCGCACGCTCGGCGAGACCGCCCGAGATGCCGCGTTCGGTCGTCGGACACCGAGAACGATCGCGGCGGAATGCCCGCGGCAGCGCATCCGTACGGCGCAGCCTCTCTCTCATCGGACGGAAATCATATTTACGCAGTTGACCAGCAAGACGTAGCCATGGCGTAAGGCATTTGCGGGTACTGATACATCAGCATGTGATAACGTCATTCTCGTCAAAGTTGACGCAATCGGGTCGCGCGACGCCACGCTCTGCCCGACCGATCCGTCGCGCTATCGCGGAGGTGGTGATGAGCCCGAGCACCGGACACACCCTGAAATCGCCATCCGTCTCCGACGGTGCGGAACAGGACCCGGGCGGCGGTCCGCTCGACGAAGCCGATGCCGAGGAACTCACGCTGGCGGCCGAGGCGGCCGAGGCGGAGGCGCTGGCGGCCGAGGCGCGCGCGGAAGCGGCTCGCGCCCGTGTTCGCGCCGCCGAGCTACGCCGCCGAGCGCGCACCTCGCCACGGACAACCCGAGTAGCCACAGCGGGCGAACCTCGCGGCCAGCACGCTCCGATCGACCCTCCGGACACGCTCCCAGCCCATCCCGCCGCTGCGGACAGGTCGGCGGACGACGACACCGGGCACGCGACCGCAGCCGATCCCCTCCCTCGTCGCACCCGTCTCCGTAACGAACTCATCCGACGCCTTCGCCGTCGCTCCACGATGACCGTCGGCGCCCTCGTCGTGATCCTCCTCGCGCTGGCGAGCAGCGGATACATTGTCCGGCACCATCAGGACGTCACCGAGAACGACCGGCGCGCAGCGGAATTCACCGCCGCCGCGCGACAAGGAGTGGTCGCCTTGACGACGCTCGACTTCAACCGGGCGAAAGAGGACGTGCAGCGGGTTCTGGACAACTCCACCGGATCCTTTCGGGCCGACTTCCAGGCCCGGGCCACGGATTTCACGACCGTGATCCAGCAGTCTCGGGTCGCCACCGACGGCAAGGTGAACGCCACGGCGATCGAGTCGATGACCGAGGATTCCGCGGTCGTCCTCGTCGCCGCGACCTCACAGGTCACCAATTCGGCCGGGGCACGGCAAGAACCGCGCGCCTGGCGGCTGAGCGTGACCGTGACGCGGGACGGAGATCAACTCAGGATGTCGAAAGTCGAGTTCGTTCCATGACCGCCGACAGCGCGTCGGTCGCCGAGCGCGACGCCGGATCGACGCAGGACGCTCCCGAGTCGGCGAATACGCCGCCCGACACGCCCGATATGGGCAGCCGGAAGCCGAAGGCGCGCCGCTTGTCCCGCGCACTAAGCGCCGAGTACGCCCTACTCCTGCTCGCCGTGCTCGTCGTCACCTCGGTCGCCACCGCGGCGAGTTTGTTCTTCCTGCAGTACCGGCCGGACAACCGAACCGACGGCGACGCCGCGGCAGCGCTCGATGCCGCCTCCCGCGGCACGGTCGCGCTGTTGTCCTACACACCGGAAACCCTCGACCACGATCTCGACGCTGCGAAGTCCATGCTGACCGGCGACTTCCTGGCGTACTACAGTCAGTTCACCCAACAGGTTGTGGCGCCGGCCGCCAAGCAGAAGCAGGTCCGCACGAGCGCGACCGTCGTCCGGGCGGCGGTGTCGGAACTGCGGACCGACGATGCGGTGGTCCTGGTGTTCATCAACCAGACCACCACCAGCGCGGAGAAACCCGACCCCGCCTCGGCCGCCAGCAGCGTGCGGGTCACACTGCGCAAAGCCGATGGCGCGTGGCGAATCTCGGCATTCGACCCCGTCTGACCCGCTCCACCACCAGGTGCAGAAATGACATTGCAGCGGCAGCACGAAGGCCGCTCTTTCGCGGCGCTCACCGTCACCGCACGGCAGAAACGTGACTGGTTGCTGTTGCGCCACCACAGCTCGCTCGTCGCACACGGCCGCTGTTTCGGCAGAGGCGACATCCTCTCCCGCGACGGCGCTCTCATCGCCTCGTTCGCCCAGGAGGGCCTGCTGCGGTTTCGGCCGTGACCAGCCTCTGCGACTCCCCGACGCACGGAATGGACCCCCGCCATGGATCCGAACCCACAGTCACACGGGCACAACCCGACACACGGCCGCTACCGGGTCGTCCAGTGGGCGACCGGTGGCGTCGGAGCGCACGCGTTGCGAGCCGTGCTCGATCATCCCGACCTCGTGCTCGCCGGCGTGCGGGTGCACGATCCCGCCAAGGCGGGCCTCGACGCGGGCGCTCTGTGTGGGCCGGGCAGCGTCACCGGTGTCACCGCGACCACGGACATCGACGAGATCCTGGCACTCGGCGCCGACTGCGTGCTGTACATGCCGCGCCTGTTCGACGTCGACGACGTCTGCCGCCTACTGGTGGCCGGTGTCAACGTGGTCACCACCCACGGCGATCTCCGCCACCCCGACACCGTGGACCCTGCGCTGTGCGCGCGCATCGAAGCCGCGTGCTGGTTCGGCGGGGCCTCGATCCTGAGCACCGGAATCGCGCCGGGCTTCGTCACCGAAACCCTTCCCGTCGCGCTCAGCTCGATCCAGCGCAGGATCGACCGGATGTCGATCGAGGAGAGCGTCGACCTCACCCATCCGGGAACGCCGCGATTGCTGGTGGAGACAATGGGTTTCGGCGCTGCCCCGGCACCGTTCGACGAACAGCGCCTCGCCCACGCCACCCGGACCTTCGGTCCGTCGTTGCGACTGGTCGCCGACGCCGTCCGATTGCCACTCGACGCGTTCGACGTCGTCGGCGAGGTCGCGCTCGCCGAGCACGACGTGCCACTGGAGTTCACCACGCTCGCCGCGGGAACTGTTGCCGCACAGCGCATCACAATCTCCGGGCGTGGTGGAGGCCGCGTCCTGCTGCGATTGCGATCCACCTGGTACTGCACGGCCGCACTCCGGCCGGCCTGGCCGGTGCGCGAGACCGGATGGCATGTGGCGATCGACGGCGAGACCCCGATCGAGCTGGATGTACGCTATCCCGTCGACTCGGGCGGGATGAGTGCCATGTCACCGCGATACGCGGCCAACCGCGCCGTCAACGCCGTCACGTACCTGTGCGCCGCACCGCCGGGGATCCGCACCACCCTCGACCTGCCCCCACTGACCGCGAATCTCGGGTGATTCGCAACGCCAGTCACTCCGGAATGACAATATTCGAATTTGAGAGTGATATTCTCATACCTGTGGAGACAGGAGGCGCGCCGATCATGCGCAGCGAAACAGGCAGCACACGAGACGGTCTCGCGCGCTTCGAGCACACCGAGCAACGCGACCCCACGCCGGTCCCCGCGCACTCGTCCGGGACCACACGCGCGGGCGCGCCGCGAACTCGCGACCTTCGCGCGAGCCTCTGGAAGCACAGCCGTCCGTCGCGGCATGTCGCGACGGACGCCGACCGCCCGCTGCGGGTGACCGTACGGGACGTGCTCGACTACTTCGCGAAATGCCCCGACTGCGGATACCCGGCACAAGCGTCGGCGACGGTGCGGGAGCTGCGGGACGGGCGGGTCGAAACCGAAGTCCGGCCCAGTTGCGGACTTCCCTGCGGATGGCAGGGAATCCCGCAGATTTCCACGAGCGCAGCCGGTTCCGCACCGGCATGACCGTAGGCCCTCGTCGCGAAACACGGGGGTATCCGGCCGCATGGCACGGCCGGATCCGATTTTTCGCGTTCAGCCCACCGCGACGAGATCGGTACCGCCCCACAATCCGGTCAGCAACAGCTCACCGCTGCGGAACACCTCCGCGTCGCCGACGTGCGGAGCGGACGCACCCGCCGCCGTCAGCGCACAACCCTTGAACGCCTGCGCGGCGACACTGAGCCGGTGATGCACCGCGCCGAGCCTGCGGTCGAGTTCATCGGGCAGTTCCTCGCCCCACAACGCGACTTCGATCAAACCGTGGTCCAGACAGTCCAGCACGCCGTGCCGGACCCGGGCATCGGCGGCGAACAACTCCGGCGCCACCGCGACGGCATGCGGCCAGGTGTCGTGCACCGGGGTCGCCAGCGATCCCTCGAGATCCAAAACCGTGGCGCCGAGGATCTGCAGCGCCCGCGCGCCCGAGCAGTCGGCGAGCAGCACGGTCACCTCCCAGCCCGCCATCGTCCGGTCGCACAGCCAGCCGCCCGCGTGCCGCACCACGTCGACGGCGGTGGCGGCGACGACCGCGAGCCGATAGCGCAGCAGATGCTTGCGCGCGTGCGCGCGCCACCCGGCGGCCGAGTGCGCTCCACCGAGATCCCGGTCGACGGATTCGAAGTCTCGAGCAGTCATGCTCACCCTCCCTGCATTGGGCCCATCGGCCGATCTCGAGCGGTGGGGCTACGCCCCGCGGAGGTGACCGAGCATAGTCGGTAACACACTCTCGCAAGATGAAAGGTAGCTTCTCCAAATAGGAGAATCAATAGTTTGCGTCGCTTCGTACGCCGGATCGGGCAGCAGGAGTAGGCCGATCCGAGCGCCGCACGCCCTTGTCGCTCCAACCATGGATCGCCCATTCAACCAGCCGGATTGACTACCGTCGACAGGTTTGTAAATGTGATAGTCATATACGAGAAGAACATTCTCTCAACGACAGGAGCAGGCCGATGACGGTGAGCCCACTTCCGGAGGACCAGTGGGACGACGCGGTGGATGCCGCGCTGTCCCGCATGCTGCCCGCGCACCGCCGCAATCCGCGAGCGGCCGGAAACGCACTCGCGACCATGGTCCGCCATCCAGCGCTGACCAAGGCATTCCTCGGCTTCAACGTCCATCTGCTCTTCGGGTCCACGCTGGCGCCACGGCTGCGCGAACTCGCGATCCTGCGGGTAGCCCACCAGCGGGGCTGCGCGTACGAATGGCATCACCATGTCCAGATGGGCGCCGAGGCCGGGCTCACCGATGACGACATCGCCGCCGCACGGGGCGAGGCGAGCGCCACCGACGACTTCGACCGTCTGTTGCTGCGGGCCGTGGACGAACTCGGTGAGAAGTCGGCACTGTCCGAAGAGACCTGGGCCGCACTGGGCGAATGTCTCGACGAACGGCAACGCATGGATCTCGTCTTCACCGTCGGCGGTTACACGACGCTGGCGATGGCCTTCAACACCTTCGGCGTGCAGGTCGAACACTGACCAACCGTCGTCGCACCGGCGCTTTCCGAACCGGAAGCACCGGCGCGGCAACGTCTTCGCGCCTCAACCGCGGGGCAGGCCGAGCACTCGCTCGGCGATGATCGTGCGCTGGATCTCCGAGGTGCCACCGGCGATGGTGCCCGCGAAACTCCGGATGTAGCGCTCGAACCAGCCCGCGGAGAAGTGGTCCAGATTCAGGGGATTCGGGCGCGAACTCATCACGGGGTGGGCGAGCCCGTCCACCCCCACGGCGTTCAGCGCCTGTTCCGACGCCGATTGCACCGCCTCCGAACCGAGCACCTTGAGAATCGAAAGGGCTGGCACGTCCTGCTCGCCCCGCGCCTCCCGCGCCAAGGCGGCCGACCCGAGCAACCGCAGCGCGTGCGCGTCCATGACGAGCTTCGCGTAGGCGTCGCGGTCGAGCACCGTCCGGGGCCGGAAGTCCCCGAGTAGATCTTCCAGCCGATCGGCGTATCCCAGCCACAACAGCGTGCGTTCGTGGCCGAGCGAGCCGGTGGCCACCGACCAGCCGCGGTTCGGCGCACCGACCAGGTTCTCCGCGGGCACGCGGACGCCTTCGAAGTAGACCTCGTTGAAATCCAGGTCCTCCGGCGAGCACACCGAAGGGAACGGCCGTCGCGTCACCCCGGGTGTATCGGTCGGGATCAGCAGGACACTGATTCCCCGGTGCTTCGGGGCCGTGGGATCGGTGCGGACGAAGGTCAGCAGGACGTCGGCGTCGTGCGCACCGGAAGTCCACACCTTCTGGCCGTCCACCACGAATTCGTCCCCGTCGCGCACCGCCCTGGTGCGCAGCGAGGCCAGGTCCGATCCCGCGCCCGGCTCGCTCATGCCGAGCGCCGCGGTGATCTCGGCCCGCAGGATCGGCACCGCCCAGCGGCCCTTCTGTTCCTCGGTGCCGAACGACAACAGCGAGGCCGCGACGATCCCGACGCCCTGCGGATTGAAGCTGTGGTAGATCCGCCGCTTGGACAACTCCTCCAGATGCACGTACTGCTGCAACACCGTCGCGTTGCGCCCACCGAACTCCGGCGGATTCGCCGGGAGCAACCAGCCGTTGTCGAACAGCAGGCGCTGCCAGCGCCGTGCCCATTCCGGCACGTGCGCGCTGGAGCGGGAGCGCTCCGCTGCCTCGGCTTCGGTCGGCAGATGTTCGGTGAGAAAGGCGACGAACTCGGCGCGGAACGCTTCGACGTCCGGATCAAAGGTGAGCTGCACGGTACTCCTCGGCGATCAGCGCCCGGTGCTCGGCCGCGCCGCCGAGCATCAGCTCGCCGGCCTTGGCCCGCTTGAGCGCGAACTGTAGGTCGTTCTCCCAGGTGAAACCCATGGCGCCGAACAGCTGGAGACCGTGCCGGAAGACCAGCGCCTGACACTCCCCCGCGGCGGCCTTGGCCATGGCCGCCGCCATCCGCCGCCGCGGGTCGTCCGCGGCCAGACACAGCGCGGCGAAGTATCCCAGCGCGCGGGCGCGCTCGATCGCGATGTGCATATCGGCCGCCTTGTGCTGCACCGCTTGGAACGATCCGATGATCGCGTCGAATTGACGGCGGCCGCGCACATGGTCCAAAGCCAGATCGAGAACGCGCTGACAGGCGCCGACGGTGGTCAGCGCGAGCCCGGTGAGCGCGTGCTGACGAGCCCGCGCCGGATCGACCTCGCTGCGGTCGGCGTCGGTGACCCGCGCATCGGCGAACCGGACCTCCGCGACGTGCAGCACCGGATCGAAGACCGGTGTACGGCGCGCGGTCACCGCCGCGGCGGGCACGACGAACACACCGGCATCGGTGACCACGGCGAAACGCTCCGCGCGGTCGCCGTCGAGCACGTTGCGCGCGGTGCCATCCAACCGCCATCCCGAGCCGTCCCGTCTGGCTAGCACACCGGAATGCACTGCGGTGCAAGGCTGTTCGATCCGATCCACATCCGGGACCAAGGGCGCGAATTGCGACATCGACGCCAGGAAAGGAGTCGGATCGGTGGCGTGGCCCAGCTCTTCGAGCACGATGGCCAATTCGACGCTCAGCGCCGGATCCGTCAGTTCCGTCCAGCCGATGTCGACGTAGGTCTGCCACAGCGAGCCGGGTTCGAGGTCCTTGTCGACGATGTCACGGATCAGGGCGGGTGGGCACTGCTTCGCCGTGACCTCACGCGCCGTCTCGCGCAATAGTCGCTGGTCGGCGTCGAACTCGAACAGCATCTCAGCCCTCTTTCCCGGTCACAGCATCGCGTGCACCGATCTGAGAATAGCATTCTCATTTTGGAAAGTGGCAATTCGGTCCAGGTTCAGACGGCGTGCGCGTCGGAGACTCGGCCGGTCGCGCGAACAAGCGCCGCGTTGACGTCGCGGACGAACGTCAGCAGCGCCAGCAGTGTCGCGTCATCTTGCGGCAGACCACCGTCGAGCGCGGCGAGTTCCCCGGAGAGCGGGGCCACCGCCACCTCGGCCCGCACCGCGACGAGTTCGACCCGCACTCGCCGCCGGTCTTCCACATCGCGACGCCGTCGCACGTATCCCGCCCGCTCCAGCCGGTCGACGACCGTGGTGATCGCGCCGCCGCGCGTGACGCCGAGCCGGTCGGCCAGTTGCCCCGGGGTGAGCGGCCCCAGCATGCTCAGCAAGTTCAGTGCGCTGAGATCGGTGACCGTGATGCCGAGACGTGCTGCGACCGCCGAATGGAACACCACCGTCTGGGTGGCATGCTTGCGCAACTCTTCGCGCAATAGGCCCAGGGCTTCCTCGCGCACGTTCGGTGCCGACACGGCCACTCCTCCGCCTGAACCTCTCCGAGATCGAGATTCTCTTGATTCGAGAATAGCTTGCATCTCTGACAATGGACGGAGTCCGTACACCCCGACACACCGACGTGGTCACATCCGGTTCATTCGGCGGGATCAGCTGGTCGGCGGCACATCCGCCGCACGATGTGGGCGGGCACGGGCGATCCCGCACCGATCACTGGCCCCGCCGCGCCCTGGCACGTCGCTTACCCTCGTGCATGGCCTGAACCCGGGCCACTGGAATCGTGTGTCCCTCCTCGATCAGATCCGGAGGAAGATGCTGCGGGGCAGGCATCTCCGCCTGCCACGGATCGTCGTCACCGAGCAGGTCCGGCACGGTCCGCACAGTGAAATCGGATGGCGTCACCTCGTCGAGGTCCGACCAGCGCAGCGGGAACGACACGGTGACACCCGGACGGATACGCGGACTGTAGGCGGCGGCCACGGTGGCGCCACCCGCACGGGTGGCGTCGAGAAAGACCTTGCCGTGGCGGTCTTCCCGGATGAACGCTGTCGTGCCGACCGAAGGATCGATCCGCTCGGCTCGCGCCGCCACGGCCCGCGTCGCCGCGGCCGCGTCCTCGACATCGGTCCCCGGGACCACCGGCACGAACACGTGCAATCCTCTGGAACCGCTCGTCTTCACTGCTCCGGACAGCCCGTCCGCAGTCAGCGCTTCCCGGATCAGCCGGGCGCCTGCCACGGCGTCGGCGAAAGTCTGTCCCGGTGCGGGATCGAGATCGAGCACAAGATGTGTGGGTTCCGGTGCGGATTCCGCGAGGAACAGGGTCGGGTGGTATTCGACCGCCCGCTGATTACCGAACCAGATCAGGGTCCGCAGGTGGTCACAAAGCGCGTAGGTGATCTCCCGCCGCGAACTCTCCGCCCAGACCTTCGTCCGCGCCACCCACTCCGGCGTGTACTTCGGGAGGTTTTTCTGCATGAACGGCTCCTGCCCCGGCCGCACCCGTACCACCGACAGCGGCCGTCCGCGCAACACTCCCAGTAACCGTTCCCCGGCGAACTCCAGATAGTCCACCAGATCCCTTTTGCTCGCCTCGGCCTCGTCGAACAACGGCTGATCGAGATTGGACAATTCGACCCCGTGACGCAGCTCGCCTCCCGCCATCGCTCCACTCTCCCTACCACCGTGCGCCGGTCGATCACCGGGGTGTCGGGCAGCCACCATCGGACCACACCGTCGAGGCTCGGATCAGGATCCTTCGCCGCGTCGACCTGCCCGTACGGTACCAAGCCGCCTGCGCCACGCCATCCGTCGAGAGTGGGGAGCAACGGTTGGTCCCCACCCGCGGGGTCGGCGGGCCAGATCTTTCCACTGCGGGACAGGATGTCGTCGTGGACTTCCCGGGCCAGTCTGCACGCCACACCGTTGGGAGTGCGCTCGACGGGGGTGGTGCCAACCACGACGCTCAAGCCTCGACCAACAGCTCGCCGCGTTGGTCGCGATCAGGACGAGACAGCGACAACGGACCGGTAGGTGTGCGGGTCGTCGATGGCGTCGAGGAGATAGTCGGCGAGGTCGGCGCGCGAAGTGCGGGGACCGACCTTACCTTTCGCTCCCACCGAGACTCGCGGGCTGCCGTCGGCCTGCGCATCGGTCAATCCCGTGGGGCGGACGGAGGTCCAGCGCAGATCACTCTGCGCGAGTAGGTGTTCCATGCGCGCCATATCCGAGTAAGTGTGCCGCATAACCCTCCCAGGACGGCGGCGAGGACTCTGGCGCCCGGCCCCGCGTCCGCCGGGACGTCCAGCGCCGCCGAGGAGATCACCAGCAGTCGCCCGCCCGGACGCATGGCGGCGATGATCTCGGCGGTGGCTGCGGAGTAGACGGTGGCGGGGCCGCGCCCGGTCGCGCCGAGCGCGGAGATCACCGCGTCGTACCCGTCGAGCAAGCCGGTCAACGCTCCCGCGGCACACGGGTCGGCCGTCACCACGGTCGACCCGAGCGTGGGCGCCGCGGTAGTGGCCGGGCGGACGATCGCGGTGACGCGATGTCCTCGTGCCAGCGCCCGGTCGACCACCATCCGCCCCGTTCGGCCGGTGGCGCCCAGGACCGCGATGGCCGCCATCAGCGCGCCGCGGGCCGGGTGGCGGACTGGGTCAAGAAGGACACGGCCTCCATCAGCGGCTTGCGCTGGGTCTTCTGCACGGCCGCGATGCGCCACTGTCCGTCGGTGTCGCGGACGACGGTGTAGGTCGCGAGTTTGCCGAGCTTGCCCGGCTGCCGCTTCGAGGATTCGCCGCGGGTCACGACCACGGCGGCATCCGGTCCGTAGCAACGGATTTCGACGATGTCCACGGTCAGACGCGTGCCCTTCAGGAAGCTGTCGAACAGCGCTTGGTGGACCCGGCCGATCTCCGCACCGCCGTGGTAGACGGTGCCGACGTAGGTGATGTCCGTGGCGTCGTCGGTGAAGCAGGCGCCGTAGGCGGCGCCGTCGCCGCGATCCCACGCTTGCCTGCTGCGCTCGATGAGGGCGCGGATGGCGGCGGTGTCGGTGCTGGTGGTCATTTCGATCTCCTTCAGTCGGCCAGCAGGGCCAGGGCGGCCCGGCGGGGGAACAGCCGCGATACGGCGATGAGTGCCTGGTTGAACGGGCTGGTGAGTACGACGGAACCGGACCCGCGGGACAGAGCTTTTCGCGCACGGTCCACCACCTGCTCGGGTGTCTGGACCAGCCAGGGCGGTACGTCGGTGGCGGTTTGCGAGGCGGTGGCGGTGACGCCGGGGCACAGAGCCAGCACCCGTACGCCGCGTGCTCGCTGTTCGTGCCACAGCGTTTCGGACAAGGCCGTGACGAACGCCTTGGTAGCGCTGTAGACGGCGAGGCCCGGCTTCGGTATGTGCCCGAGCGTGGAGGACACGTTCACCAGGACGCCGCCGGGAGCGGCCGCACCGAGGAAGGCGTGGGCCAGCACGACCACCGCCCGGCAGTTCACCTCCAACGTGGCGATCGACGCTTCGAGCGCAACCTCGGTGAAATCGCCGTGCGCGGCGGTCCCGGCATTGTTGACCAGCAGCGTGTAACCACCGCCGCGAAGCCGTTCCGCGACCGCCCGCAGTCCCTCTTCGGTGCCGAGGTCGGCGGCGAGATAGTCGTGTCCGTCACCGAGTTCGGCGAGCAACATCTCCAGCGCTTCGATCCCGCGCGCCACGACGGTCACCGAATAGCCCTGCGCTGCCAGCGATTTCGCGAATGCGCGTCCGATCCCGGCACTGGCGCCGGTCACCAACGCTCTCACCGTTCGGCCTCCGGCTTCGTCGCCGGGTCGAACAGGAACGAGATGCGCTCCATGACCGGCTGCCGCTTGGTGTTGTGGAAACTGGCGATCCGCCACTGGCTGTCGGCTTCGCGCACCAACGTGTAAGTCTGCGTCTTGGACAACTCCGCCGGGCGATCGCCTTCGTAGCGGTCACCTCGGCTGGTGACGATCGCCACGTCGGCACCGTAGAAGCGCACTCCGAGAAAGGAGTCGGCGAGTTCGGTGCCCTTCAGGAATCCCGAGAACAGGGCCCGGTGCGCCTCGGTCAGATCGCGGCGGCCCACGTAGTGGGTGCCCAGAAAGGTGGTGTAGGTGGCATTTTCGGTGAAGGTCGCGCCGAACGCGTCGGCGTCGTTGCGGCCCCAGGCCGCCGTCATGGCGGCGATGGTCCCGCACACAGCCCGCAGTTCGTCGGCGTTGCCACCATCGGCGACGACCCGCGTGCACTCCATGACGCCGGCACTGCGGACATCCGAGGTCCGGTCCAGCCACAGGTACCCGCCTCCGCCGACGACGCCGAGCGTCAGCGCGGCGACCCCCACGGCTCGGACCACGGTGCGTCGTCGCGGACTGCGCGAGGTAGTCGGTTCGGTCCCTGCGATAGCCGACGTCATGGTGAAATCCTTCCCACAGCATTTACTGCTTACAAGATGTTTCATCTTTGGTGCAGTTTCTTCGTTAGAGAAGAGATTAGAGAAGATGCCTCAGCCTTGTCAATACGTCCGCATGAGGCCGATCCCGACCGCGCTGCCCTATCCACTCTGGGGCGGCAACGTGCGCAGGCCCGGTCTCGTCGAGGCCGAGTGCGCCTCGGCGGTTGCCTGTCCGTTCATCGCTTCTTCACCCCCGGAGCGGTCGCAGAGCGGCACGATGAAGTGATGCGGCGGATGTGCGCAGCCGGTGTGGTAGCGGGGCTCGTGGCGGGCGGTGCGCTGACGGCGGCGGGACCGGTGGCGGCCGATGGTCCGGCCGCGTTCGATCTGCAAGCCCATCGAGGTGGGGCGGGGCTGGTGGCGGAGAATACGCTGCCCGCGTTCGCGAACGCGTTGGAACTCGGGGTGAGCACGCTGGAGCTGGACGTGCAGATCACCGCGGACGGATACGCGGTGGTCACCCACGATCGCGATCCGAGTCCGGCGAAGTGCGTGGACACGGCGCCGGCCGTCGCGGGCGACCCGAAGTTCCCGTATGTGCCGGGGACCACCTACATCCGGGACCTGACGCTGGCTCAGGTGCGGACGATCGATTGCGGTTCGGTGCCGTCCGCGGATCACCCGGAGCAGCGCAGGACGCCGGGAGCGCGAATGCCGTTGCTGGCCGAGGTATTCGATCTGGTGCGCGCGTATGGCGCCGATCAGGTGATGCTGAACATCGAGACCAAGGTCGAGGCCGCCGCCCCGGAACAGACCGCGCCGCGCGAGCAGTTCGTGGACGTCGTCGTGGCGGAGATCCGCCGGGCGGGCATCGGGCGGCAGGTCACTGTCTAGAGTTTCGACTTCGGCGCCTTGACGCGCCTGCGGGAGGTGGCCCCCGAGCTGCCGACCGTCGCGTTGACCGACGGCCGGCCGAAATTGCAAGCCGGAGAGCCCGGTGGCTCACCGTGGCTGGGTGGTATGGATATCGACGACTTTCCGGGATCGTTGCAGGAGAAGTACGTCGCGGCCGCGGCGGCCATCGGCGCGGCCGCGATCTCGCCGGTGCACGGCACTCCGCAGGACGGCACCGTCACCGACCCCGGCTACCGGCCGTTCACCACGCCCGAACTCGTCCGCGCCGCACATCGCCGCGGCATGCGGGTGGTGCCATGGACGGTCGATGACCAGCCCACCATGACCGCTCTGCTCGACCTCGGGGTGGACGGTCTCATCACGAATCGCCCGGACGTACTCCGCACACTGCTGTCCGACCGCGGGTACCGCCTACCACCGGCATACCACCGATCCTGAGCGATCCCGCGCGGCCGACCTGGCATGCGGACTGCCCCGATCGGGACGGCGACGCGGCCACCGCTCACCTTTCCGCGATCGGGTAGACGGGTCCCGTGATCAACCGAGAGTTCTCAGCAGTTCGTCCGCCACTCCTGCGGAGGAAGCCGGATTCTGGCCGGTGATCAGCGTGCGGTCCACCACCACATTCGGCGCCCACGGATCGGCCTCCCGGAAGTCGGCGCCGATCTCGACGAGCCGGTCCTGCAACAACCATCGGGCCTTGTCCGCGAAGCCCGCTTGGGCCTCTTCGGCATTGGTGAACCCGGTCAAGGCATAGCCCGCGAACAGGTTCGCGCCATCTTCACCCTTGGCGGCGAGCAGAGCCGCGGGCGCATGGCACACGACCGCCAGCGGCTTGCCGGAGGTCAGGATGGTGGCGAGCAGCCGACCGGAGTCGGCGTCGACCGCGAGATCTTCCATCGGCCCGTGCCCGCCGGGGTAGAACACCGCCGCGTAGTCGGCGAGGTCCACCTTCGCCAGGTCGACGGGGTTGTTCAGCTCGGCGCTCGTGGCGATCACCCGCGCTCGATGGTCTGCGGTCTCCTGACCGTCGTTGGCCTCGGGCGCGAGGCTGCCTTTGTCCACGCTCGGTACGACGCCGCCGGGCGTGGCCACCACGATCTCGTGTCCCGCCCCTTTCAGCCTTTCGAAGGGCACCACGAATTCCTCGGCCCAGAAGCCGGTCGGGTGCTTCGTCCCGTCGGCCAGCGTCCAGTGGTCGACTCCCGTCATCACGAAAAGGATCTTCGACATGGTGTGTTGTCTCCGTCGTCCGGAACCCGCTCGGTCGGGGTTCGCGTCATCGAGTCCCGTCGCGCTGGTCCACGTGGCACCTGGAGGTATCGATCCCACGCGTCTGGATCGTCAGCGACGACACTGTCGACGCTAGCCTTCGGCAACCATGGAATACCAATAAGAAGACCGATTTCAGACATCGGTTTCTCAATGGATCTTCGCAGACGACTTCGATTCGCGGCCGTTCCCGTTTCACTTTTTCCTTGGGCCGGGCGATGCGCAGTCACGAGCCGGTCACCGGTCGGTCACGCAGCACCGCCCCTCCCGCCTGACCTGGACTTGTTTACGCGCCATACTGGACCGGTGACGGAGATAGGTCAGTGCGAGCAGGAGACTGCACGCAAGATGCTCGGTGGTTGCCCCGATATCGGCAGCTTTAGTTTCTGGTTCGCCGACCAGCGGTGGGAATGGTCGGACGACGCCGCCACGATTTACGGGTACGCACCGGGAGAAGCCGAGCCGTCCACCGAACTTCTGCAACGCCACCTGCACCCCGACGACCGCGAGCGCGTCGCCCAGACGCTCGCCGAGGCCATCGAGACCGCGTCGCCGTTCTGCACGCGTCACCGGATCATCGACACCGAGAACGAGACGCACGACGTGATCGTCATCGGCGACCAGCTGTTCGACGAGCAGGGCGCCGTGGTGGGTTCCTCCGGTTACCTCATCGATGTCACCGAGACGCTCGAAGACAACCGGCAGGAAGCCCTCGACGACCTGCTGCCGGACGTGATCGACGCGCGCGCGGTGATCGAACAGGCCAAGGGCGTCGTGATGTTCGTCTACGGCGTCAACGCCGATCAGGCGTTCCGGGTCCTGCGGTGGCGCTCGCAGGAGACCAACATCAAGATCCGCGCGCTGGCCGAGCAGCTCGTCGCCGACGTCGTCGCGATGGGTGGTGCGCTGGTTCAGCAGCGCACCCGCTTCGATCATCTCCTGCTGACCCTGCACCGACGGGTCACGTCCACGGATTCCGTCTCGGACTGACCGACCGGTGTGCGGGGTCCGGTCGCTGCCGAACGGATCATCGGCCCCCGCTCCCGTGTGGGTGGATTGGGCCGTGCCCATTGCCAACAAGACAGATCTGTCTCTATCTTTTAACGAGACAGATCTGTCTCTTTAAGCACGGCGGATGGGAGTCCTTCATGGCTACGGAATCGACGGCAGAGGACCTGCTCGGGCGCGGAGCGGGCGCATGATCATCGGAGCCGCCGAAGAGGCGCCTGCCACGATGCTGGCCGCCCATCACATCGAATTCGGCGCGCCGCTCGCCGTGGGCGAACTGCCCCGGCCGGTTCCGCTCCCCGGGGAGGTACGGATCAAGGTCGCGGCGACGAGCGTCAACCCCGTCGACATGCACACCGGTCGCGGGAACGGCTACGTCCAGTCGATGACACTTCCGCTCATCCCGGGCTGGGACGTGGCGGGAACCGTCGATGCGGTCGGGTACGGCGTGGCGCGGCACCGAGTCGGCGACCCGGTCTTCGGCTTGGCCCGGTTCCCCCATCCGGCCGGGGCTTACGCGGAGTACGTGACGGCGCCCGCACACCACGTGGTGCGCGCTCCGGCAGGCCTCACCATGATGGAGGCGGCCGCGCTGCCGTTGTGCGGGCTGACCGCCTGGCAGATGCTCCGAGCGGCGAAGGTGGAGCGGGGCAAGCGTGTCCTGATCGACGGCGCCTCCGGCGGTGTCGGACACCTCGCCGTGCAGATCGCTCGCGCGCTCGATGCGGAAGTGATCGCGCTCGCTCGGCCCGAGCACCACTCGCTGGTCACCTCATGGGGCGCCGACGACTGCGTGGACTATCGGGACGCCGCGGCGGTGGCCGCCATCGACATGGCCGACGCCTTGTGCGATGTCGTAGGCGGCGATCTGGCCCTACGGCTGTTCGACCGGATCGCCCCGGGCGGCTGCGCTGCGCTCGCCTTGGGTTGGGCAGTCCCGGACTACCGGGCTGAGGCTGATGCGCGTGGGATCGACGCGGTGTCCTGCTTGGTCGACCCGGATCCCGTAGGCCTGAGAGCCTTATCCGAACTCGCGGAAGCCGGTTCCTTGCGCGTGCACATCGGAGCGACCTTCGGCCTCGCGGAGGCGAGTCGGGCACAGCAGTGGGTGACCAGCCGATCCGGCATCGGCAAGGCCGTCATCGTGATGCCGGACTCGGCGGAATGACCACCCAGCGAACCGGGACGCCGGCAGCCCCGCCCCGGCAACAGGGCACCGCCGGTTCACGCGCCCCCCGGCTGCGTGGGCCGGCGCTTCGAGAAGCGGTGCTCGACATCGCCTGTCAACTCTTCTACGACAACGGTGTGCATGCCGTCGGTGTGGATGAGGTCGTGCGCCGCGCCGGCATCGCCAAAGCCAGCCTCTACCGGTGGTTCCCCACCAAAGACGCGCTCATCCTCGCGGTTCTCGACCGAATCGACCAGCAACTGTGGGCACGGTGGGACGAGGTGGCGAAGCAGTTCGCCGACGATGCCGAGGCAGAGCTGCGGACCCAGATCACGTGGATGACCGACATGGCGGCATCACCTGGATACCGAGGCTGCGCCTTCGTCAACACGGCGGCCGAATTCTCCGAGAGCCATGACGAGATCCGTGACCGCTGTCTCCAGCACGAGCGGGAACTGGGCATGCGCCTTCGCAGGCTTGGTCGACGCCTTGCCGTGCCCGACCCCGATTCCTTCGCCGACCAGCTCCAGTTGGGGATCGTCGGCACATTCACCACCTCGGGCCTGTTCTCCAGCGCGGGCCCCGGGCGGCGACTCCCCGCGCTCCTCGACGCGATACTGGCGGCGAATCTCGGTCGCTGAGTGCAGCGCCACTGTGGGCAAGGCTGCTGAGCGACCGCACCGCGGCGGACCGAATGCCGGATCATCGCCGTCGGGCCCGCTGGGCTGCCTCGCGATCGGTGATGATCTGCTTGCGGCGCTGCGTCATCGCTTCGGCGGGTGAGCCGGCGCCGACGATCGCCTCGAACACCGCGCGTGCGTCCTCGAGCGCGTCACGTGCGCCGACTCCGGCGGCCGGAGTGATGGCGTGGTCGGCGTCACCGATCAGGAGCACCGAATCCTGAGGCGCGCGCGCTCCGTCCAGGGGAACGTCGCGGGCGTTGCTGACGTGCAACAGTTCCGTGTGCGACAGTAAATCCGACACCAGCGCCTCGATGGAAGGCGTTGCGGCCAAGATGGTTTCGGCCCATTCACCGGTCGGCCGCATCCCGATATCGTCGCGGGAAGCGGGGAGGGGTTCGCGCGGGATCCGCACGAACCACAGAGCCGCCGGATCCTCTGGGCGCCAGATGTGCCCGAAAGTACTGCCGGCACTGCCGTCTTCGGCGACCTCGGCGAAGAAGTGCAGGACCGCGGGTGCGGTGGCCGGCGGGGAATCCAATGGCGTGCCGGTCATCCCGTACAGCACGACGTCACCGGCGTAGACCGGGATGCGGCCGGGTTCCAGGCCCGCGCGGACCACGGAGTCGATACCGTCGGCGCCGACCACCAGTCCCTCGGCGGCGACGACGTCCGCGCCGCGCCGGATCTCGTGGCCGTCGTCACCCGAGGTCACCTCGGTGATCGGCTCGCCGTAGCGCAGCTCCGCGCCGGAGCCGGCGACGAACTCCGACAACACACCCATGAGGTTGCGGCGCAACCAGAAGCGATGACCGCGACTGGGCATTTCGCTGCGCCGACCGCGACTGTCTTCATAGTCGAGCCCCGCCAGCGGATACGAAACCGCGTGCAGCGCCGAACGATCGACGCCCATCGCCTCCATCGCGTCGTGCCCGCGCCCATCGATGAACAGAAACGCCCCGGCTCCGGGACCGGGGCGCTGCTGCTCGTAGACCGTTACCTGACGACCTTTCCGCGCGAGACCACCGGCCAGGCAACTACCCGCGATCCCACCACCGATAACACTGACCATGTAACTGCGATCTCCTAGCGTTGTCGTGCCGACGGCCACCCGCTGGGAGGGGCACTCATCCAGATTGCCATGCTCGGCCGAACCTTCGCCGAGGACTGATCGACCGAGCGCGGGATGGCGCCTCCGCAGAGCACGTCTCACGATGGCAGAGCGGGCCACCCAGTCCAAAAGCTCTTCGTGGCAACAGAATCCGAGTGGGCACGGGTCGACACATGCGCTCCCCCATCGCATCGACGGTGCTCAGCTCGGTGGAATTCGCTTCAGGCTGCCGACACTGAGCGATCCACTCGCCCCGGTGCGCAGTGTCGCCTCCGCCGCGCGGACATAGCCGAGAGGGTCTTTGTCTACGGGCTCGACGCCGGCGTAATTGCTCGCTTCGTAGGCGGCGAAGGCGACGGCGAGTTGGTGGCGGCGCGCCAACCCGGCCAGGCGGCGGAAGTCGGTGAGCCCCTCACGTTCTTCCTCGGCCATATGGTCGCTGTTGGCCAGGTTCGCCGCAGCTACGGCCGCGTACCAATCGTCGGTGCCGACCTGGTGTCGCGCTACTTCGGCGACCGCGTCCCTGATCTCGTTGTGGTCGTGGATGGCGTCGAGTGTCTCGTCCTCCGTCCCGCTCGCGCGCCGGGCCGCGATCCCTGCCTGGAGCAGCTCGGGATAGAAGATCTCCTCCTCGGCCTGCGCGTGCAGCTCGAGGAAGGCCGCCAGTCTGTCCCAGATCGCGGACAGCGCGGCGGTTTCCCCGCGATCGATCTGCTCCAGGATCGCGAACAGCCGCCGCTGCTCGTGATGGTCATCGAGAATCAGCTCGGTAATGTCCACATTTCCTCCCTGACGCCGCGTTCGAGTAAGCATTGGACTCGACGACCGACTGCCGCGCGGGCAGCCGGAACGTCCATGGGAACCTGACGACAACGTACTACCGAGCCGCGGCCCGACGCTCACATTCCGCCGCGGAACCCGCATGGATACCCGATCGCGAGCATCAACGACAAAGTGCCTCGCCGTGAAACGGCTGACCGAACCTCGGGAGCGACAGCGTTGCGACCGATCCTCCGTTTCCGCGTGGTAGGTGTGGGTAGCTCGGTGGTGGTGAGGTTCGCTCGGCTCGGTGGGAGGAACGGTGTCTCGTTCGCTGATGAAGGTGATTTCCGCGGCCGCGCTGGTGTGCGGCCCGGTTTCCGTCGGAGCCGGTGCGGCGGCCGGTGTACCGCAGTTGCCGTTGCCGCCGATCGGCGGTGGATCGGGGATCGTGATCGATGACCTGGCCGAGTGCACGCTCACCGCCATCGGCTACGACGCGGCCGGCAGGCTGGTCGGTTTGACGGCGGGGCATTGCGGCGAGCCCGGGGCGCAGGTGGCGTCGGTGACCTATCCCAGCTATGGGGTGCTGGGGCGGTTCGTCTACGCCGATCACGAACTGGACTACGCGATCATCCAATTCGATGACACGCGGGTCGCTCCAGCCCGCGACGTCGGTGGTTTCGCCATCGACGGCCTCGGCGCACCCGCGCGATTTCCCGACGTGGTGTGCAAGAAGGGCCGCACGACCGGCCGAACCTGCGGTGTCGCCTGGGGCGACATGATGGGCCGCGGCAGCGACACCTGGACCCAAATGTGTGTGCTCAAGGGCGATTCCGGCGCGCCGGTGGTGATCGGTTCGACCCTGGTCGGCATGGTCAACGCCTACTGGGGCATGGGGTGTCTCGGGCCCGAGGTGGGAACCGACATCAACGCCATCCTCGCCGACATCGACTCCCGCGACGACGTCGGCGCCGGATTCCGTCCCATCTGATCCCAGCAGTGTGACCAGCACGCGGGTCGAGCGAACTTCGGCATCGCAGTAGCGACCCGAATACAGCGTTTCTCCCGCCTCCGGTTCCGGAATATCGGTCGAACAGCTGACATTCAGATGCGGTGCGCATGCTCTACATTCGGGTCGGTGTCGAATCGACCGATCGTGAAGGCTACCGCCGACGCCCGGTCGAACGGGTGCGTCCACGGTCTGGGGTTGGAAATGGGTCAGTGTGTGCAACGAATCTTGGGTGCTGTCGTCCTGGCCGCCGCGGTCGTGATCGCCGGTTGCGCCACATCCGACGATTCGCCGGGTCCGGCAACCAGATCGGCGGCCGCCGCGACAACGACCGCAACCGCCAGAACCCCCGGCGCACCGGCGTCGAGCGCCGCGCCGCCACCGGAGACGGTGCCACTCCTGCAAGGCGACAACCGCATGCGCGGTCCGGGGACGGTGTTCTCGGGCTGCACTCCCGATGCCGGTGACAAATTCACCCGCGGCGGCCAGGTGTTCGATCCGCTGACCGGCACGAACAAGCCGATCCCCCAACCGATTCTCAAAGCGCCCGAGCAACTCGTCAACCACTTCTGCACGGTGATGGGTACGCCTCGAAATGTGCGCGTCGTGTACATAGTCTCGGTTCGCACACCTGCTTCGGGTCTGGATGCCGAAAAGTACTCGACCAGGATCGAAGCGTTCGGAGTGAACGATCGAGCACCTGTCGCTCAGGCGCCTTGGCCCGCAGACCTCGCACTCGACAAGTTCTCGGTGCTGGCCCCGACAGAATACGGTTTCATCGTCCGAGTTCGTTCGCGCGTCGTCGGATTCGACCTCGATACGCTCGCCGTTGCCTGGCAGCTCGACGAAGGCCAGCTCTACAGCGACCGCTACAACGGTCGGAGTCTCGCAAGGGAGTTGGGGACGCAGAGCGGCCAGAGAATCGTATTCAACAGCGCGAAGGACGGCTCCGAGATCGCGCGGTTCGATGGCATCGGCCTCGCGGGCGGAACGGCCATCGATTCACCGCATACGACAGCGGACAACGGCTTTTTCGTCGCACAGGCCGGTCGGCCCGACTACCACCTCTTCTACTTCGATTCGGCTGCCGCCGCGCTCGTCGGACCGATCGCGCCCTTCGCGCAGTCGTTCCAACGCAGCGGAAACCTATTGCTCGCGTATGGGCGGGGAGGCAGCGACAGCGCCTATCTGAACGTCTACGACATGAACAAGAAGACGTTCGTCGTCCAGAAGTCAGGTAACGACGCCGCCGGCCTCGGGTTCCAGCACGTCTACCTCGCCGGCAAGTATCTCTACATCCAAAACGCCGATGACAGCCCCGTCATAGACCTCACGACACTGAACAAAGTCGCGAGCGGATGGCATCAGCGCCCGATGGATGTCATCGGCGACTGGATCCTGGTGATCTCGGGCAAAGTCTCGAACAACTATGCGACCTGCTTCGACACCCGCGGTGAATTCATCTGCTACGAGACCGGAGTCCTGTACCACAGCCCGAATGGTTCTTATCCGGGTAAGTGGTATTAGCCGTTCGGCCAGGGGATCGGTCAATCGGCCGACGGAGGCTGCGCGGCCGACGGCCCTTCGGTCAGGGCGGCCAGGACCGCCGAAGTGTCGTGATAGTAGGGCCGGAATTCGGTGATCAGGCCGTCTCGAAAGCTGATCCATTGCAGCAGTGAGGTTTCCAGTATCCGTCCGGTGCGCCGCGCACGTAGACGACCCCGGCTGTAGACCACGACGCTGGCCTCGTCGTCGAGGAAATGCTGCTCGTCGAACCACAAGCCGTCCCAGCTCTCTCGCATCGCGGCGAGGAATCTCCGGAATCCGTCGTGTCCATGCCAATCGCCGCCATAGGGCAGGCTCGACGCCTGGCGCATGACCACATCCGGCGCCAGATGCCGGGCCATTTCCTCGAACCCGGACCCGTCGGTCAGATACGCCGCCTCCGACGCGTAGAAGGCCCTCAGGGTGCTCATCACATCAGCTGTCATGCGCACGATCCTCGTCACCGCCACCCCGCCCGCGCTGGCGGGAATCAGCCATCATGATAGACCGGGGATCGGTTGTGTTACCTCTCCCCCGGTGTCTCTCGTCATAGGCGAGGTTGTCGACGCTACCCGGCCGACGCCGTCCGGGTAGCGTCGGACACCCCATCGCGGCTGATCGAGGGACTACCCGAGGAGTGGGCATGAGCACGCCGACGGCGAGCGCGACTACCGAGATCTACTTTCGCGCGGCGGCCGCGACCCTGAGTGACGGCCGTGGTTCCCGGCAGCTAGGTCGAAATCATCCTGTGGGTCGCACGAGGTCGCTTCCCGACAGCCGGTAGCGGCGCGGCGCCCGGTCCGCTCATGACTCCTCGGATCCGAGCGAGCGCCTGGCCTTCGTCCGCCACGACGCGTTCGGGGCCCCCTCCCCACGAATCGTCCGCCGGACGTCAGTCGATGGATGCGGACGCCTCGTCGCGAAGGGCGGCGATCGTGGCGCGCAGTGATTCCGCGGTGGGCGTCGGCTCGATGCCGAAGGCCGCGGTCGCGGCCGAGGAGTCGATCATGAACGGACGATCGAACTGATACCGCAGTTCGCGCATCTCGCGGGCGTTGGGATCGAAGAGCCCTCCGACCCAGAGCACCGCGGCGGGCATCCGGCTCACCCGCGCGGGCGGCGCGTCCGCGACCGTCGCCGCGAGCCCGGCGAGTTCGCGAAGGGACATCGGCGGCGCGGTGGGCGTGTGCCAAGCGCGGCCCCAAGCGTTTTCGTCGTGGGCGACCGCGACGAGAGTACGTGCGGTGTCGGTGACATCGGTCCAGCTGTGCGCGGCGTCCGGATCGGCGGGGAACAGCACCCGGCGGCCGGCCAGCACGGCGGGCAGCGCCGCGACGGTGAACGCCGACGTCGCTCCGGCGCCGAGGTAGTCCGATCCGCGTACTTCGGCGGTGCGGACGCGGCCCGCTTCGTGCGCCGCCAGCGCCTCGGTCCAGAGCTCCGCGCGCACGCGCCCTTTCACGCTGTTGGGACGCAGCGGGTGCTGTTCGCTGATCGGACCGTCGACCTGACCGTAGCCGTAGAGGTTTCCGACGCTCAGCAGCGCGGCGCCGGTAGCCTCCGCCGCCTGCAACACGGCGGCGGCCAGGGGCGGAAAGTCGCTCGCCCAGCGGTGATACGGAGGCTGCGCGCACTGGAAGATCACCTCCGCGCCCGCACAATGCCCGATCAATGCCGCCGAGTCGGTGGCGTCGGCGGCGACGCGCTCGATCAGCGGATGATCCGGGCCGACGCCGCGCCGGGTTATCACGCGCACCTGGGCGCCGCGTGCGGCGAGCAACGCGGCGGTGGTCGCGCCCACCGGGCCGGCTCCGATGACAACGTGCAGAACCATGGCAATCCATCCTGTCGAGCGTTCCGTTTAGAGAACAGTGTTCTCAATGCGGCTTCACCGTAAGTCAGAACAATGCGTGAAGTCAAGAGCACTGTTCACCGAACCAACATATGTTCTGTTATCGGTTGCTTGTTCTCTACACTGGGGAGATGTCCGCCCGATCCCTACGCGCCCGCATCCGCTCCGAGATGACCGAGGAGATCAAAGAGGTCGCGCGCAGACGGTTGGCCGTTGACGGCGCGAACCTGTCCTTACGCGGGGTCGCACGGGATATGGACATCGTTCCGTCCGCGCTCTACCGCTACTTCCCGAGCCGGGACGACCTGTTGACCGCCTTGATTCTCGACGCCTACCGCGCCCTGGCCGCCGAAGCCGAAACCGCCGACGCGAAGGTTCCCACCGCCGATCTACGCGGCCGGTGGCTGGCGGTGTGCTCGGCGGTGCGAGACTGGGCGCTGGCCCATCCGGCCGAATACGGACTGCTCTACGGCAGCCCGGTACCCGGATACTTCGCACCCGAGGACACCGTGGCCCCCGCCACGGCCGTTGTCTTCCGGCTGGTCGCCATCGCGCAGGAGGGGGCGGGAAAACTGACACCGCCACCGCTTCCGGCCCCGCTGCCCGCGCCCGTCCGCACCGACCTGCGCCGACTCATCGAGCAGAAGCCGCCCGCCGACATGCCCGAAGACGTACTCGACCGGGTCTTCGTCGGCTGGACCCAGCTGTTCGGCCTGATCAGCTTCGAGATCTTCGGCCGCCTGAACGGAACCATCGACGCCCGCGACGAATACTTCGGTCACCACATGAACGTGATGGCCGACCTGGTCGGCCTGCCGTAACCCGGCCGGCGGTCTCCTCGCCGCCTTCTTCGCAGCCCGGCCTCGATCCGGTCCGACCAGTTCATCTGTACGACGACATGGCGGCGTGTCCGCACCGGCGTGCGGGTAGCGCACGCCGGGCGGCGCTACGGTACACAGCACCGAGATTCTCCGCGTTCCATTCGACCGAACACGACTCATTCGTGGAGGAACATTGCCGAGCTCGTTCACTCGCAGGGGATTTCTGTCCAGTGCGGCCACTTCGGCCACGGCCGCGGCCGCCGTCACGACCGGAGCCGCGCCGGGCAAGGCCCGAGCGGACACCGATCCGGACAAGCCGAACATCCTGGTGATCATCGTGGACGAGATGCGGACACCCGTGTGGTTCCCCGACCAGCAGACGCTGGACGCCGTGCTGCCGAACATCGCACGGATCCGCCGGGGCAGCGTGTCGTTCGAGAATCACTACACGGCGGCCAACGACTGCACACCCGCCCGGGGTTGCCTGCTGACCGGCCTCTACGCGCAGCAGACCGGGGTCATGGTCGTGTCGGAGTCGACGTTGTCGCCGCTGTTCCCGACGTGGGGGTCCATGCTGCGCGACCACGGTTACGACACCACCTACTGGGGCAAGTGGCATCTCGGCAGCTACCCGGATCGCACACCGGGCGCGCTCGAAGCCTACGGATTCCACGGCGGCACCTATCCCTCACCCAACGGCGCGCCGGGTCAAGGGCTGCAAATGGATCCGAAGATCGTCGACCAATTCGTCGACTGGTTCCACAACGATTCCGGCAATGCGCCCTGGTGCACGACGGTGTCGCTGGTCAACCCGCACGACATCCAATGGTGGCCGCGCTGGACCCGTCGCGACCAGTTCAACGCCGACATCCCACGCTGGATGAACGAGCTGCCGCCCAATTTCGAGTCGCTCGAACAACTTTCGCGCAAACCGCGCCTGCAGATGGCGCTGGTGGAGGTCTCGGCGGTGGCGTTCGGAGCGGCGCCCTACGGAACGCCGGAAGCCATGCAGGCCTGGATCGAGATGCGCAATCTGTATCTGTGGGCGCAGCAGCAGGTCGATATCCAGATCGGCCGCGTGCTGGACACCTTGCAGTCGCGTCCGGACGTCGCCGCCAACACCGTCGTCGTCTTCACCTCCGACCACGGGGATTACGCGGGCTCCCACGGCCTGCACGGCAAAGGCGGCGCCGCCTACGACGAGGCGCTGCGCGTCCCGCTCTACGTCCACGATCCGCGCGGCCACTTGAGCCCGGTGAACGGGACGAGCACCAGGGACCAGCTCACTTCCAGTGTCGATTTCACTCCCCTGCTGCTCACCATCGGCACCGGCGGCGACGAATGGCGCGGCGACGGACGCTACGAACATCTCAGCGGGCGTCTCGACATCGCCGCGCTGTGCCGCAACCCGGGAGCCGCGGGCAGGCCATGGGTCGCCCATACCACCGACGAGGCTTCGATCGAGGAAGCCGCGATGCTGTTCGATCAGAACGCCCCGGGCCACGTCGCGATGGTGCGCACCCCGGACGCGAAATTCGCCTCCTATTCCCATTGGGTGCACGACCGGATCCAGATCGACCCGGCGGCCGCACAGGAATTCGAGCTCTACGACTACAGCACCGACGGCGGCAGGCTCGAGCTCGACAACCAAGCCGCCACCGGGAATCCGTTGCGCGGCGAGATGGAGTCGCTGCTGGACAACGTCATTCGCACCGAGATCCAGCAACCGCTGCCGCCGTATCTGCGGGCCGCGCAGGACGAAGGCATCGGCGACTACCTCTCGGCGCAGACGAACGTGTTGATCCAAGCCGAACGCATCGGCAACGCCTTGCTCGATGCCGTGCCGAAGCCGTCCTAGCTCCTACAGCAAGCCCCGCACGCCCAGGTCGCTGACGTATTTCTCGATCAGCTCCCGGGAGATCTGCGGAATATCCTGATCGGCGCCGATTTTCGCGGCTCGGACGGCAGCACGGAATTTCTCCGCGGGCAATGCCGAGCCACGAACGGCCGGGGCCGGTCGTCGATAGGCGTGCAACAACGGCAGCACGGAGGCCTGGCGCTGAGCTTCCGGCAACGCCCGCAGGGAGGTCTCGAATCGGATGACCCACTCGCCGTAATCGGCGATCCGCTCGATGCGATGGCCCGCCTCGATCAGCCAGTCGACGAACTCGTCGAGCGAGTGGCCGTCGTCGTGCGGGTTGAGCACGTCGAAACTGTGGAAACCCGTCCCCGCCGTCGCGCCGAGAATGGTGATCGCCTCGGCGGTGAAATCGGCGGGCAGGCCGTCGTAGTGGGCGCGCGAGCGTTGGCCGTTCGCGTCGGTGCGGTAGAAGGAGAACGGCGCGATCCCCGTGACGAGCAGGCTCAGCAGCAGCCGGGTGAAGATGTCGGGCACGTTGAGCTGACCGGTGTAACGCCGGTCGGCGAGGATCATGTCCGACCGGAACACCGCCACCGGAAGCCCGCACAGGTCATTGGCCTCGCGCAGCAGCACCTCGCCTGCCCACTTGCTGTTGCCGTAGCCGTTGGCGTAACTGTCGTCCACCGCGCGCACCGCGCTGAGCTCGCGGATGTCGCCGTCCTCGGCGAAGACGGCCGGGTCGATCTGCGTGGCCACGGCGACCGTGGACAGATAGGTGAACGGCTTGAGCCGCGTGGTCAGGGCGAGACGGACCAACTCGGCGGTGCCGACCACGTTGGGGCCGAACAGTTGCCGATACGGCAGCACGTGGTTGACCAGTGCGGCGGGATGCACGATCACGTCGACCTGTTCGGCCAGCCGTCGCCAGGTCCGATCGTCGAGCCCCAGGTTCGGATCACCGATGTCGCCGGGGATCACCTCCAGATGCGCGGCGGCCAGCTCCCGGAACTCCTGGACCAGGCCGGGATCTCCGGTGTCGAAGGCGCTGTCGAGTCGCTTGCGCGCCGCGGCGGCGTCGGAACCCCGGACCAGGCAGACCAGCGTGCCTCCGCTGTCGTGCATCCGCCGCAGCCATTCCAGGCACAGGAAACGGCCGAGGTAGCCGTTCGCGCCGGTCAGCAGCACCGTGCGCACGGTTGCGGAGGGGCGCGCCAGATTCGGCGCCTCGGCGAGTGTGCGGGCGTCGAGGAACTTGTCGAGGGTCAGATCGGCGGCGCGGACCTGCGACTCGGCGCCATGCACAGAGGAGTAGGTGGCGCCCCGCGTACCCGAGGCGCGCTCGGCCGCGATGTAAGCCGCCACCTCGCGCAACCCGTTGGCCGGGCTGGTCACCATCGACACCGGCACCTCGACCTCGAAGATCTCGTGCAGCAGATTCGACAGCGACAACGCCGAGAGCGAATCGCCGCCGAGATCGCCGAAGTGCGCGTCGGGGCGCAGATCGGCGTCCGCGCAGCCCAGCACGGCCTTCGCCGCGCGGCTCACCGTCTCCAGCACGGGCAGGTGCTCCGCGGTGCGGCGCAGATCGAGCAGTTCGTTCGCCTGCCCGGCGGCCTGTTCGGCGTAGAGCTCCTGCAAACGCGGCTCGTAGTGTTCTTTGAGCTTGGGCCGCAACAGCTTTCCGATGCCGCTCAGCAATCCGTTGGCGGTGGTGAACGGTTCCGGCTCGATCAGGAACTCGCGCGGGACCTCGTAGGACTGCAGCTCGGCGTCCTTGGCCAGCTGTCGCAACGAATCGCTCAGCGCCGTCCTCATCTTCTCCGGATCTCCCCAGGCCAGCACGTCCTCAGTGGGCACGATCACGGCGAGCAGATAGGCACGTTCGCTGCTGCCGTACACGAAGATCTGCCGGATCAGCGGACTGGTCGCATAGACCGACTCCAGACGCGAGACCGCGACGAATTCGCCCTGGGAGAGTTTCAGCACGTTGTTGCGCCGATCGACGTACACCAGGTGATCCGGGCCGAGTTCGGCGACGATGTCGCCGGTTTTGTAGAAGCCGTCGGAGTCGAAGACCTCGGCCGTGACCTCGGGCCGCTTGTAGTACCCGGAGATCAGGGTGCTGCTCTTCAACAGCAGCTCGCCGCGCGGATGCGGCTTGTCGGTCCGGAAGTAGCCCAGCTCGGGGACGTCGACGAGTTTGTAGTCCAGTACCGGCGGTCGCTGCACCCGTTCGTCGATGACGACCACGCCGCCCGCCTCGGTGGATCCGTAGCCGTCGTGCAACTCCAGATCGAGCACCGACTCGACGAACGATTTCATCTCGGCCGACACCGGGGCGCTCCCGCAGATCGCCATGACCAGTCGTCCACCCAGGAAATGTTCGCGCAGTTCGGTTTTCACCTCCGCTTCCAGCGCGACGCGGTCCACACCGGGTCCGTAGCGCCGGTCCACCTCGCTCTGGTAGCGCTGGAAGACCATGTCGCACACGCGCGGAACGAAGAACAGCTCGGTCGGCCGGGCGAGCGCGATGTCGTCGAACAGCGTCGACATATCGCTCTCGGCCGCGAAGTACGCGGTGCCGCCGCGCGCCAGCACGCCGGTCAGCGACCCGCGACCGGCCACATGGCTCATCGGCATGTAGTTGAAGTTGATCGCGGCGACGTCGGGCCGGTTCACCCATCCCCTGGCGACCAGCCGCTGACTGTACATCGCGCCTTTCGGGGTTCCGGTACTGCCCGAGGTGTAGATCAGCAGCGCCAGCGGGTCCTCGCCGGGCTCGGCGACGAACAGCGGCGCCGGCGGCAGCGTCCGGCCGCGCGCCAGCACCTCGTCGAGCGATTCGACGCGCACCGCGCTGCCCGCGTCGGCCAGCCGCGCGCGGGCCGCGTCGAACGCCGCCCGCTGGTCGTCGTCCTCCGGGTGGTAGTCGAAGACGACCAGCCGTTGTGGCCCGGACTCCGACAGCGCGCACGTCACCGCGGTGTCGAGCAGTTCCGGTGTCGCCGCCAGCACCCGCGGCTCGGTCTCCGCCACGATCGCGGTGAGCTGGGCGACCGGGGCGCTGGATTGCATGGGTACCGCGACCAGGCCGAGGTGGACGCAGGCCAGGTCGAGCGTGGTGTAGTCACTGCTGGTGAAGCCCAGGATGCCCACGAAGTCGCCTGCCCGCAGCGGTGTGTCCGCGTCACCGTGCCATGCGGCGGCGACCGCGCGCACGCGCTCCCACAGCTCGCCGTAGGTGATGGTGTCGAACCGCGGCAGCAGCGTCAGCGTGGTGCGTCCGGTCTCGTCGGTGCGCAGCTCGGTCGCGCGCTGGGCGACGGCGGGCCGGTCGGCGTAGCCGACCATCACCGTCTCGACGATCTGAGCGAGCCCCGCTCCGGGGTCGCGAATCTTCTCGGCGACGTCCGCACGCGGTGTGGCGTTGCGGATGTCGTCGTATTCGGCATATAGCCGGGTGATGCGGCGCATGAGCCGCTCCCCGCGTGTTTCGGGTGCCACGACGACCTCCTTCGGTCCTTGAACGCGCCTTCCTAAACACGTTAGCTCGACTAAGTACTTTGGTCAGGCAATAGCCGCCGCGCACGTCTGTGACACTGGACACGGCGCCGGGAAGGTCCGGAAACTACTCGGTATTGCGTTGTGCCGCACACTCAGCCTGGTGCTGCCGGTACCAGTGTTATCGGGCTCCTGTTACCGGTGCCCGCCGCACCGCATGCTCGGTGCATGACACAGACCATATCGCCGGGGCCCGCGGCGACGACGGCCGCCGCGGCCGCACCGGCCGTGCTGGGAGCGCGGCGTTCGCTTGCCCTCCTCGCCGTCATTCTCACCGGGCAGTTCATGGCGGTGCTCGATGCCTCCATCGTCAACGTCGCCATTCCCTCCATCCGCAATTCCCTGCACACCAGCGGCGCGGCGCTGCAGCTGATCGTCGCCGGGTACGTCATCGCCTACGCCGTCCTGCTGGTCACCGGGGCGCGCCTCGGCGACCGATTCACCCAGCGCCGCGCGTTCATCGCCGGACTCGCGCTGTTCACCCTCTCCTCACTGGCCTGTGGTCTGGCCTGGAACGAGGCATCGCTGATCGTCTTCCGGTTCGCCCAGGGCGTCGGCGCGGCGGCCATGGTGCCGCAGATCATGACGCTCATCCAGCGCACCTTCACCGGCGATGCCCGCGCGCGGGCGCTGAGCGTCTACTCGGCAATCATCTCCGGCGGCATGGTCGCCGGACAGGTCCTCGGCGGGCTGATCGTCAACGCCGATCTCTTCGGCAGCAGCTGGCGCGGCGTGTTCCTGGTGAACGTGCCGATCGGCCTCGTATTGCTCGCGGCGGCGCCGCGCATCCTGCCGCCCTCGGCCCAGCGGCTCGAGCGCAAGCTCGATCTGCCGGGACTGGCCACGCTCACCGCGTCGGTGCTGCTGCTGGTGTTGCCGCTCGTCCTGGGGCGGGAGCTGGATTGGCCGTTGTGGTCGTGGATCGCCCTGACCGCCAGCGTGCTCGGCTTCGCCTCGTTCGTGGCGATCGAGCGGGTCGTCGCCACCCGTGGCGGCGAGCCCCTGTTCGCGCGGGCGGTACTCACCGCGCCCGGCCTCGTGCCCGCCGCGGTCGCGCTGTTCGTGACCATGGCGACCTTCGGCGGCTGGATGTTCGTCATGGCGATCCACCTACAGAGCACGCTGGGCTACAGCGCGCTGCACGCGGGTCTGCTGTTCGTCCCCCTCGGCGTGACCTTCGCCGTCGCCAGCCTGAACTGGGAACGCGTCCCGGCCCGGTTCCATCCGGTGATGATCCCGCTCGGCCTGGTCGTCGGGGCGGTGAGCATGGTCGCCCTCGGCGTGCTGCTACGTGACGGCGGCGACGTCGGACCGCTCGCGCTGACCCTGCTCGGCCTGTGCGGCGCGGGCAACGGAATCGCCTTCAGTCCGCTCATGACCCGCACGCTGGCCAAGGTCCCGATGAGCCTGGCGGCCGACGCGAGCGGCATCCTGGTGACCAACGTGCAACTCGGCATCGTGGTCGGGATCGCAGGGTTCGGATCGCTGTTCCTGGGCCTGGCGGGCAGCACGGTGAGCAGTGCGGCCCACGCGCTCGGCGGCACCGCGATCGCCGAGGGCGTCACGGTCCTGCTGGCGGCCGCTTTCGCGGCTCGTGCGGCACGGTAGCCGACCCTCCGTTCGACAACCTTCGAATCATCGCGACGCAAACCATCGCGATCCGCCGCCCCTTGCGCGCATGCTCGCAAGGGGTGCGCCGAAGGTGGCCCGAGCCGCATCGTGCCCGGCTCGGGCCACCGATCGTCGCGTCATCGTTCGCGGGATGAAAGAAGGTGCGGGATGGGCGTTTTCGCGCTCGGTGTAGAACTCGACGGAGAGGGCTTCCGCCCCGAGGCGTGGCGGCGGGCGGCACACGCGCCGGACCGTCTGCTCAGCCCGGAGACCGTGCGCAGGCGGGTGGCCGCCGCGGAGAACGCCGGGTTCACCCTGGCCACGTTCGCCGACTCCATCCTGCCGGGGCACGAGATTCCCGGCCGCATCGACGCGGTGACGCGGGCGGCCTTCGTCGCGGCGACGACCAGCACGATCGGCCTGGTTCCCACCGTGGCCAGCACCTACGCCGAACCGTTCCACACGGCATCGCAGGTGGCGTCGCTGGACTACGCCTCGCGGGGGCGGGCGGGCTGGATCGCCGAGCGCGCCGACGATTCACGCGCCGCCGCCACCTGGGGACGTCGACCGGTGTCGGAAGACGCCGATCTTGCCCGCGAGCAAAGGGATTCGATCGAGGTGGCCCGTCGCCTGTGGGACTCCTGGGAAGACGACGCCGTGATCCGCGACTACGCCAGCGGCCGATTCCTGGACCGGAACAAGCTGCACTACATCGACTTCCAGGGCGAGACCTTCTCGGTGAAGGGACCCGCGATCGTGCCGCGGCCGCCACAGGGTCAGCCCGTGGTGTTCGGCACCGAAGGCGAGGTCGATGTCCGGCTCGTCGCCGCCGATTCCGTCGCGGCGGCCGTGGCGGCGGACTCCGGCGGTGCCGCGCTCGCGTTCGCCGAAGTCGAAGTGACCTTGGACGTTCCGGGCACGCACGCAGCACAGCGATTCGGCGAATCCTCCGGTTCGCCGGGCCGCCTGGCGTTCTCCGGATCGGCCGGGGAATTGACCGATCTGCTGACCGAACTCAGCGCGCACCTGGACGGTGTGCGGCTGCACCTCGCCGTGATCGACGAGGATCTGCCCGTGCTCGCGCGCGAGGTCGTCCCCGCGCTGTTGCGCACCGGCGTCGCGCACCGCCCGATCCCCGGTTCGACCTTGCGCGCCAACCTCGGCCTGAACCGCCCCGCCAACCGCTACGCGGCCACCCGCTGATCGTCAGGAGATCGTTTCCGTGACCGACTTCCCGCGTCCCGACGCCCAAGTCCATTTCGGCGTCTTCTTCCAGGGCGTGAACCACACCACCATCTGGTCCGACCCGTCCAGCGGCTCGCAGATCGACTTCGAAACCTTCCGCCGAGTCGCGCAGACCGCCGAGCGCGGCTTGTTCGACGCGTTCTTCCTCGGTGAGGGCCTGCGCCTGCGCGAGCAGGACGGCGCGATCCTGGAACTGGACATCGCGGGCCGCCCCGACGCGATCACCCAGCTCGCCGCGCTGGCGGGCGTCACCCGCCACATCGGCCTGGTGGCCACCCAGAACACCACCTACAACGAGCCCGCCGACCTGGCGCGCAAACTCGGCGGCCTGGACCTGCTGTCCGGTGGCCGGGCGGGCTGGAACACGGTCACCACGGACAACGCCTGGACCGGCGCGAACTTCCGGCGCGGCGGGTTCCTGGACCACGCGCTGCGTTACGAGCGCGCCGGGGAGTTCGTCGCCACGGTGCGGGCGATCTGGGACGCCTGGGACGACGGCGCGATCGCGACCTCGCAGCAGAGCCCGTCGTGGGCGCGTGCCGAGGCGATCCATCCGGTGGTGCGGACCGGCCCGCACTTCGACGTGACGATCACCCCCACGCTGCCGCGCAGCGCGCAAGGGCATCCGGTGATCTTCCAGGCGGGTGATTCACCCACCGGCCGCGATTTCGCCGCTGCGCACGCCGATGTCATCTTCTCCAGGCACGGAACGCATTTCGACGACGCGCTGGCTTTCGCGAACGACATCCGTACACGCCTGCGCGCGGCGGGCCGCCCCGAGGACGACATCCGGATCCTGCCCGGCACGCAGATCATCCTCGCGGAGAAGGAATCCGAGGTCGAGGAGAAAGTGCGCTGGGTGAAGAGCGGCCAGTACACCGGTCAGACCGCGCTGTCGCTGGCCGGCCAGATCTGGGGCCGCGACCTGTCCGGCCTCGACCCCGACGGCCCTCTGCCCGTGGATGATCCGCAGCCCCGCCCGATCTCGGAGACCCGAGGCGCACCGCGTTCCGGACAGGACCCGATCGCCATCGCCCGCGAATGGCGGGCCAGGGCAGAGGCGGAAAACCTCTCCCTGCGCGAAGTCGTGATCGCCTCCACCGAACGTTCCGGCTTCGCGGGCACCCCCACCCAGGTCGCGGACGAACTGGCCCGCTGGGTCCGCCACGGCGCGACCGACGGCTTCAACATCTCCCCTTACCTGGTCCCGACCGGCCTCGACGAAATCGTGAACTGGCTCGTTCCCGAACTCCAAGACCGCGGCGTCTACCGCACGGAATACACCGGAACCACCCTCCGCGCCCACCTCGGCCTACGCGAACCCCTCACCCGCCGCTCCTGATCGCACGACAGCCGAACTGTCGTCCCAACTGTGCGACGGCTCGGCACTCACTCCGCACGCCTGTGCCTGGTGGCCGCGCGACGGATCGCGACCGAAGTTGTGGAGTGGCACACCATCGAGAGTTCTACTCGCGATTCGCCGCAGCGATGCGCCATTCGTGAAGGGATACGACCGGAGCCGCCGTCCTGGATGGGCGGCGGCTCCGGTTTCGCGTTCGGTCAGAGCACGGATTCGATGGCGGCGACCAATTCTGGTGCGTCGGGGGTGGTCCGGGGGCGGAAGCGGCCCGCTACCTTGCCGTCGCGGTCGATGAGGAACTTCTCGAAGTTCCATTGGATGTCGCCGGCGTTGCCTTCGGCGTCGGGGGTCTCGGCCAGGGTCTGGTAGAGGGCGTGGCGCTCATCGCCGTTGACGTCGGTCTTCTCCAGCAAGGGGAAGTCGACGCCGTAGGTGGTGGAACAGAACTGCTGGATCTCCTCCGCGGTGCCGGGCTCCTGGCCCATGAACTGGTTGCACGGCACGCCGACCACGCTGAAACCGCGCGGGCCGTAGGACTCGTGCAGTTCGACCAGGCCGGAGTACTGCGGTGTCAGCCCGCATTTCGAGGCCACGTTCACCAGCAGCACGGCGCGGTCGCCGACCAAGTCGGCCAAGGTCGTCGACTCGCCGGACAGCGTGCGTAGCGGGACTTCTCGAAGGCTCATAGGTATCCGTTCTCGATTCCGTAGATCCACCCCGACGGCCACGCTACCGGATCACCGGGTTTCCGACCGCCGCGGGCGCATCGGCCTACGAGCTTTCAGCGCAACCGGGTCCGGCGCATCAGCCGCAGCGACATCAAGGTCATCTTCAGCTGCTTGTCGTAAGGCTGACCGGCCCGCGCGGCGAGCACCTGCTTCTTGAGCACGCCGACGTTCACCGTATCGGTGTACTTCAACAGGCCCTGGTCACCGTGCCGGGTGCCGACTCCGGACTGCTTCACTCCACCCGACGGCGTGCCTTTGGCGGCGTAGGTCGCGACGAAGCCGTCGTTGATGTTGATGTTGCCCGCTTGCAGCTGTGCGGCGATCCGCTCGCCGTGTGCCGCATCCCGGGTCCACACGCTGGCGTTGAGACCGTAGTCGGTCGCGTTGGCCAGGCGCACCGCTTCCTGCTCGTCGTCGAACGGGTACACGGTGACGACCGGGCCGAAGGTCTCCAGCGTCGCGTGGGTCATCTCGGGTGTCACGCCGGTCAGCACGGTGGCCTCGTAGAAAGCGGGACCGACATCCGGGCGCGCTTGCCCGCCGACGTGCACGGTGGCGCCTTTGGCCCGCGCGTCGTCGACGTGCGCGGCGACCCGTTCCAGATGCTGCGGGGAGACCAGCGAACCGAACTCCGGCGTGTAGTCGTAGGCCCCGCCGATCTTTCCGTTCAATTCCGCCGCCGCGGCGACCAACCGGCGCAGGAATTCCTCGTGGAGGGACCGGTGCACGTAGATCCGTTCGATGTGCATGCACGCCTGCCCCGAGTTGGCGAACGCGGCGAACACCGCGCCGGGAACCACCTCGTCCAGGTTCGCGTCGGCGAGCACGATCATCGGGTTCTTGCCGCCCAGTTCCAGGCTGCATCCGATGAGGTTGCGACCGGCCTGCTCGCCGACGATCCGGCCGGTGGCGGTCGAGCCGGTGAACATGACGAAGTCGACGTTGTCGATCAGGGTCGGCCCGATGTCGGGCCCTTCACCGCACACCACCTGGACCAGGCCGCGGGGCAGCCCGGCGCGGTGCAGCAGTTCGACGCCGAAGAGCACGCACAGCGCGGTCTTGTTGTCCGGCTTCAGGACTACGCCGTTGCCTGCCATCAGCGCGGGCATGGCGTCGGACAGGGCGATGGCGAAGGGGAAATTCCACGGCGCGATCACGGCGACGAGGCCTTTGGGCCGGTGCTGCTCGATCGAGGAGGTGATCAGCGGCATCGCGCCGCCGCGCCGCTTCGGCCGCAGCACCCGGCGCGCGGTCTTGAGGTAATGGCTGATCACCATGGGCACGTCGCAGGATTCCTCGACTGCCATGCGACGGGTCTTGCCGCACCCGATCTGGATGAGGTCGGCGATGGTCTCCACCTCGCCGAGGATCAGCTCGTGCAGCCGCTCGAACACCCGAAGCCGCTGGCGCAGCGGCAGTGCGGCCCACTCCGTCTGCGCCGCCCGGGCGGCGGCGCACGCCGTCAGCACGTCCTGCGGGGACGACTGCGGAAGCGCACCGACCGGCGCGCCGGTGTAGACCTCGGTCATCTCATATGGCGCCGCGCCACCGTCGGCCGCGACCAGGCCGGTCAGCCGGGCGAGCAGTTCCCCGGTGATCCTGGCGGGCAAGGTGCTCTCGGCCTTGTCGGTGTGTGCTGTGCTCATCGGATCTTCTCCATGACGTCGGGCATCGCCGCAGGTGCCGGGCCGGACCGCGCGACTGAATTAGAACACGTTCCGATTTTGGATTCATCGTATTCGCCCGGCCGCGCCCTGCCTACCTGCCGCGAGGGACGAATTCCGCTCATTCGTCCGTGGCGATCGACAGCGCTTGGGTCGGGCAGTATCGGACCGCGCGCTGTACGTCGTCGCGGGCCCGCGGGTCCGCGGCGGCGTCGAGGATCTCGACTTTGCCGCGTTTGGGGACGTGGAACGCTTCCGGCGCCTCGTCCTGGCACACGGCATGCCCCTGACACAGATCCAGATCGGCGAGCACTCGCATCGTGACTCCTTACTGTTCGTTCGGTCCCGCGCCGTCCGGGAGGGGACGTATCGGCGCCTCGGGTTGCACTTCGACCAGCACCAAGTGCGAACCGCGCGGGGTGGATACCACCGCGACCACCGCGGCGGCCAAGTCGCTCGCGCGCAACATGTACGGATGCCTGGCGAACCCCCACGCTTTCCAGTCCTCCAGCACCGGGCCGACGATCTCGGGCGTGGAGTCCATGCCCATGCCGGTCAAGGTCGGTCCGGGGCGCACTTGGGACAGGCGGACGCCGCTACCCTCGAGCTCCATACGCATCTGCGCGGCCATCGCTTCCAGCCCCGCCTTGGCTGCGCTGTAGGCACCCGTGCGCGGACGCGGCTCGGAGGCGCAATCCGAACTGATCAATACGATGTCGCCGCGCTGCCTGCGCAGCATGCCGGGCAGCACCCGGTGCACGAGACGCTGCGCGCCGACCAGATGGACCTGCACCTGGCGCACGAATCGTTCCGGATCCATCGCGTACGCCTGCCCGAACTCGATGTCGCCCGCACTGGAGACCAGGATCTCGGTAGGGCCGAGCGCTTCTTCGGCGGCACGCACGAATTCCTCCACCGAATCCGGCTCGGTGACGTCCAACCGATGGGCGAACGCCGCACCGCCGTTGGCCCGGATCTTGTCCGCCAGTTCGGCGCACTGCTCGACGCGACGCGCGCCGAGCGCGACCGGATGGCCGAGTTCGGCCAGGGCGACGGCGGTGGCCGCGCCGATCCCGGAGGAGGCGCCGGCGACGAGCGCGGGCCTGCGCTCCGGATGGGGTGCGAATCTTGGCATTATCGGGTCTCCACGGTGATGGGTAGGTGCGCGAAGCCACGCACATTGGACGAATGAACCCGGGCGATCCCGGATTCGAGGACGTCGTAGGACCGCACACGCGACGCGAACTCCGTCAGCGCCACCGTCGCTTCCACACGGGCCAGGTGCGCCCCCAAGCAGAAATGCACACCCGCACCGAAACTCACCAGCCCGGACCGGTCGGCACGCTCGATCCGGAAACTGTCACCGTCCTCGAACACCGCCGGATCCCG
>NZ_JBSGIB010000009.1:0-281740 GCF_053604885.1 Nocardia sp. NPDC003999 | reverse complement strand
CAACATCAACACCAACCGGATGGACCTCATCCAAGGCAGCCCCGCCGCGTACGCGACGAAGGAGCAAGCGGCGGCCGCGCAAACGCGAGCCACAAAGGGGCCGCGAACACGCCGCGACGAAGTCGCGGCCAAACAAACACAGTATTTTGTTGCGCATGGCTCGAACTCTGCTGGTTACCAATGATTTCCCGCCGCGGCCGGGCGGTATCCAGTCGTATCTGCAGGCGTTGGCCGGTGAGCTGCCGCCGGACGACCTGGTGGTCTACGCTCCGCGCTGGCGTGGCGACAGCCATCTGAAGTTCGATGCCCGGCAGAAGTTCCAGGTCATTCGCCATCCCACCACGCTGATGCTGCCGACTCCGCTGGTGCTGCGCAGAGCCGCGCGCCTGTTGCGCAGCGAGCAGTGCGACACGGTGTGGTTCGGGGCCGCGGCGCCGCTGGCGCTGCTGTCGCCCGCTCTGCGTCGCGCGGGCGCCGAACGGATTCTGGCCAGTACCCACGGCCACGAGGTCGGCTGGTCGATGCTGCCGGGGGCCAGGCAGGCGCTGCGTGCCATCGGCGAGCACACCGATGTGGTCACCTATGTCAGCCGCTATACCCGCCGCCGGTTCGCGTCCGCGTTCGGCTCGAACGCGGCGCTCGAGTATCTGCCGCCCGGGGTGGACTCCGAGGTCTTCCGCCCGGATCCGGCCGCGCGGGCCGAGCTGCGCGAACGATACGGCCTCGGCGACCGGCCGACCATTCTGTGCCTGTCCCGGCTGGTGCCGCGCAAGGGGCAGGACGCGCTGATCCTGGCGATGCGCGATATCCGCGAGCGTGTGCCGGGCGCGGTCCTGGTGATCGCGGGCGGCGGCCCTTTCGAGGACAAGCTGCGCGCCCTGGCGGTCGCCGCGGGCGTCACCGAGGACGTGGTGTTCACAGGCCGCGTCCCGTCCGGTGAGTTGGCCGCGCATCACACGCTGGCGGACGTCTTCGCGATGCCGTGCCGGACCAGGGGCGCGGGGCTGGATGTGGAGGGGCTCGGCATCGTGTACCTGGAGGCGTCGGCGTCCGGTGTCCCGGTGGTGGCGGGTAACTCCGGCGGCGCGCCGGAGACGGTGATCGAGGGCAAGACCGGTCGCGTGGTGGACGGGCGTTCCGTGCAGCAGATCGCCGACGCCCTGGTGGACATTCTGTCCGACCGGGATGCCGCCGCGCGGATGGGCGCGGCTGGCCGCTCATTCGTCGAGCAGCAGTGGCGCTGGGACAGCTTGGGCGCGCGCCTGCGACAGCTGCTGCGGTGATCCGCGTCGCATCTACTACGCTCAGCGGAGTGAGCAGTATCCAGGTCGCAGATCAGACCTTCGTCGCCGCACCGGGGGCCGCCGTGGCCGAGCTGCTGGCGGGACCGAACAATTGGCGCCGTTGGTGGCCCGACCTGGCCCTGGATGTCCGTGAGGATCGAGCCGAGAAGGGTATCCGCTGGTCGGTGTCCGGTGGCCTGACGGGGACCATGGAGGTATGGCTGGAGCCCGCGCTCGACGGGGTGATCCTGCACTACTTCCTGCACGCCGAGCCGGAGCCCGCGCTGCCCGCGGGCAAGCTCGCCGCCGCCAACCGGGCGCGCCGGGTCGCGGGCAAGAACATGTCGTTCGAGGTGAAGTCCCGCCTGGAGGCGGGCCGCCCCGCCGGTGTCAGTCCCGCGCCCCAGCCTTGATCTACCAGCACCGACGCTGAAAGGAACCGCTGTCCGCATGGCCGACCGGACCCAGAGATCGATCGTCATCGAGGCCCCGTCGCAGCAGGTGATGTCCGTCATCGCCGACCTGGAGTCCTATCCCGAGTGGGTATCCGCGGCGAAGTCGGTCGAGGTGCTGGAGGTGGGGCCGGACGGTCTGGCCAAGACCGCGCGGTTCGTGTTGGACGCCGGGGTGGTCAAGGACACCTACGTCCTGTCCTACGAGTGGCGCGCCGACCGTAAGGCGGTCAGCTGGCGGCTGCTCAGCGGCGAGTTGCAGAAGGCGCAGAACGGCACCTACGAGCTGATCGATCGGCCCGGCGGCACCGAGGTCGTCTACACGCTCACCGTCGATCTGAACATCCCGATGATCGGCATGTTCAAGCGCAAGGCCGAGAAAGTGATCACCGATACCGCGCTGAAGGAACTGAAGAAACGGGTCGAAGGCTGACCGCGCACAAGACCCGGGTCGAGCTGTTCATCGGCAAGGGTGGGGTGGGCAAGACCACGCTCGCGTGCGCCACCGCCATGGCCGAGGCCAGGTCGGGCCGTCGCGTGCTGATCGCCTCGCTGGATCAGGCGCATTCGCTCGGCGACGCGCTCGGCTTCCGTTTTCCGCACGATCCGGGCACCGTCACCGGCGTCGCCACCGTGCTGCCCGGACTGGACGTGATCGAGATCGATTCGCTCGCGCTGCTCGAGGACCGGTTCCGCGACGTGGTGCGGGTGATCTCGGCCGGCCGCGGGCACGAGCACGGTTTCGACCTCGCCGCGCTGGACCCGGCGGAACTGACCGGATTGCCCGGCGTGCAGGAACTACTGATGCTGGTGGAGATCGCCCAGTTCGCCGCCGAGGACGACTGGGATCTGATCGTCGTCGACTGCCCGCCCTCGGCGGACATGCTGCGCATCGTCACCGCGCCGGGCACGCTGCTGGGTTACGTGGAACGGATATGGCCGCCGCACGCACGGGCGATGAGCGCCGTCGGCACCGACCTGCGGCGCGCCGTGCTCGCGGCCACGGTCGAACGAATCGTACGGGCGGTCACTGAAGTTCGCGATCTGCTCGCCGACCACCGGCGCACGCGGGCGCGGCTGGTCACCCTCGCCGAGCGCGTCGCGGTGGCCGAGTCGCAGCGGGTGCGCTCCGCCGCGGCGCTGCTGGGCCTGCGGCTGAACGCCGTCGTGGTGAACAAGGTGCTGCCCGATCTCGCGCCGCCCGACGGAGCCGAACATCCGGCGGTGCAGTGGTATTCGAACCGGCGCGGCGAGCAATCCGATGTAATCGCCGAGTTGCGGAGCACGATGCCGGGTATACCGGTGGTGATCGCGCGGCACACCGGCCCGGAGCCGATCGGGCTGAACTCGCTGGCCGCGCTGTCGTACGCGATGGACTCGGCGGGCGACACCGGGGACGCTGCGCTTATGCTGAGCGACAATCAGACGGAGGTCGACGCGAGTTCCGGCGAACCGCTGGTTCTCCTGGAATCCGGCACCGGATTGCAGTCGGTGTACGCGCTGCGCATGCACCTGCCGGTGGTCGACGCCGCCACACTGCGCCTTGGCCGAGTGGAGGACGATTTGATCGTGGGAGCGGACGGTGTCCGGCGCCGGGTGCGCCTGGCGCCGGTATTGCGGCGGTGCACGGTCGACGGCGCCGAACTCGATGACGGATACCTGGTGGTCCGCTTCCGGCCCGATCCGCGGGTCTGGGCGCACGCGTCCGAAAGTCGCGACCATGACCGGTGATCCGCACTCGCCCAGGGGCGAGGAGGTCGGCGGCCACACCGCGCCGGACGGTGTAGCCGAATTCGCCGAGGAACTGAAGCTGCTGGCCGAGGCGGTGCTGGAACGGGTCGAGCCGGTGTTGCGGCGCGCGGCCGACGGACAGGTCGAGTGGTCCAGCTGCAGCTGGTGCCCGGTGTGCGCGGCCGCGGCGCTGGTGCGCGGGGAGCACCACGACGTGCTGGCCGCGGTCGCCGATCACGGCACCGCGATCGTCACCGTGCTGCGCGAGGCGCTGGCCGGAGCGCCGGTCGAACCCGTCATGCCCACCGAAGCCGACCCGGAGACCGGCGCGCCGCATCGCCATGGCCGGCCCGGGGACGACGACGGTCCCCGTTACGTCGACATTCCCGTGACGATCAAGGTATGACGCACCAGATGGCCGGTACGCGACCGCTGACCGTCGGAATAGACGTCGGCGGCACCAACATTCGGGCGTCGGTGATCGATGACAGCGGCGAGGTGCTGGACACGGTCCAGGCGCCGACGCCGCATTCCGCGCGAGCGCTGGAGGACGCGCTGGACCGGGCCGTGCGCGACCTGTCCGGCAGACATCCCATCGGCGCGGTCGGCCTCGCGGTCGCCGGGTTCATCAACGGCGATCGCTCCACCGTCCGGTTCGCCCCGCATCTACCCTGGCAGGACGCCCCGGTCGCCCAGCGTCTCACCGAACGGCTGGAACTGCCGGTGATCCTGGAACACGACGCCAACGCGGCGATGTGGGCCGAGTATCGGTTCGGCGCCGCCGCGGGCGGGCACAACGTGGTGCTCATCGCGATCGGCACCGGCATCGGCGCCGCCCTGCTGATCGACGGCCAGCTGTATCGGGGCACGCACGGCGTCGCACCTGAACTGGGTCATCTGCAAGTCGTTCCGCAGGGGCGGCCCTGTCCGTGCGGCAAACGCGGGTGCTGGGAGCGCTACTGCAGCGGAACCGCTTTGGCGGAGACCGCGATCGAGATGCTGGCCAGCGATACCCTGCGCTCCGTGCTGGCCAGGGATGTGGCACGCGATCCCGGCTCGCTGACCGGACGGCGGGTCGCGGGCGCCGCGCAGGACGGCGACCCGCTCGCCGTGCGGGTGATGGCCGACTTCGCGCGCTGGCTCGGGCTCGGGCTGGCGTTCGTCAGCGACATCTTCGATCCGGACCTGGTGGTCATCGCGGGCGGCGTGAGCAGTTCGGCGCCGTTGTTCCTGGACGAGGCGCGCGAAGAGTACGCGCGCGCGATCACGGGCGCGGGACACCGGCCGCTGGCCCGCATACGAACCACCCAACTGGGTGAGGCCGCGGGCATGATCGGCGCGGCCGACCTCGCGAGGGCGGCACTGCCCTCGGGCGCGCGTAAGTCCGCGCGCGTCGCGCGGACCAGTCGTTGACCACGCCGCCACGACCCCTCGTGGCCTGCCGCGACACGCCGGTCGTCGTCATCGCTCGGCGTCGGGGCCGAAGTGTGGTGAGATTCGCCGCTGCGGTTGGATGTGATCTTGCACCGGCGGTAAAGTCGGCAATTGAAGCAGGTGCCCGCAACTATCCCGGTCCCGGGGGAAGGACGTCATGTTCTACTGGCTGCTGAAGTTCGTGCTGCTGGGACCGTTCATTCATCTCTACAACCGGCCTACGGTCGAAGGCGTAGAGAACATTCCGGCGGACGGGCCGGCCATCATGGCGGGTAACCATCTCTCCTTCGCCGACTGGCTGTTCGCTCCGTTGCTCAGCCCGCGGCGGATCAGCTACCTCGCCAAGGCCGAGTACTTCAACACCCCGGGCATCAAGGGCCGGCTCCAGAAGTTCTTCTTCAGCGCCTCGGGCCAGTACCCGATCGATCGCAGCGGCGCCGACGCCGCCGAGGACGCGCTCAACGCCGCCCGCAAGCTGCTCGACCAGGGCCGTCTGGTCGGCCTCTACCCCGAGGGCACCCGCTCCCCCGACGGCCGCCTGTACAAGGGCAAGACCGGCTTGGCCCGCCTGGCGCTGGAGACCGGCGTCCCCGTCATCCCGGTCGCCGTCATCGGCACCGACGAGGTGAGCCCGCCCGGACCGTTCCGCTGGCGCCGCAGGAAGGTGACAGTCAAGTTCGGCGAGCCCATCGACTTCTCCCGCTACGACGGCATGGGCGGCAACCGCTTCGTCGAGCGCGCCGTCACCGACGAGGTCATGTACGAGCTCATGCAGCTCACCGGCCAGGAGTACGTCGACGTCTACGCCCACAGCCTGAAGAAGGGCGTCCCCAGCGGCAGCCACCCCGCCGCCGTCCCCGTCCGCATCCCGGACACCGCCGCAGGCTGATCACTCCATCGCAGGACGATCAGGGTCCCCTCGAGCCGGCTGACGTGCGCCCGTCGACCGTACGGACGAAGATCTGTGGCATCCGATCGGAGGCCGACCTGCGCGCGGCCGTCGCCGCGGGCGCCGACGCGGTCGGATTCATCTCGGGCGTAACGCATGTCAGTGAAGACGCGCTCGACCGGCGTCGCGCTGCCACGCTGGCGGCGGCCACCCCGCCGTTCGTCACCCGCGTGCTGGTCACACATCTGGAGGACCCGGCGGCGATCATCGCACTGGCCGACCGGGTGGGTGTGGACGCGATCCAGGTCCACGGGCTGGTCTCCGCCGATGTGGTCGCCCGGGTACACGAACGCGCGGCCGGGCGGCCGGTTCTCGCCGCCGTACACGTGACCGGTCCGGAGGCCGTCGGCGCCGCACGCGCCGTGGCTCCGTATTGCGATGCGGTGCTGCTCGATTCGCGCACTCCCGACCGGCTGGGCGGCACCGGACGCGCACACGATTGGTCGGTCAGCGCCACCATCGTCGGCACGATGGCCGAGTTCGACCGTCCCGTCGTACTGGCAGGCGGCCTCACGCCCGCGACGGTCGCCGCGGCCGTCGGGCAGGTCCACCCGTACGCCGTCGACGTCAACAGCGGCGTCGAATACCCCGGCGGCGACAAGGATCCCGCTGCTTGCGACGCCTTCGTCGCCGCCGCTCGATCGGCGCTGCCCTAGACTCGGCCGAGTCGTCCACAGCGACAAGGTAATGACAAGCCTTCGGTAAGACGGCGCGGCGAAAGTACGGGCATGTTCAAGAAGTTGTTGGCGGTGGCCGGGGTCGGTGGGGCGGAAGTGGAGACCGAGTTGTTCACTCCGGGTGTGCAGCCCGGGGGCACGGTGGAGGGCGTGATCCGTTTGCGGGGCGGTGCGGTCGCGCAGGAGATCACCCAGGTGGCCGTCGAGTTCGTGACCAGGGCCGAGCAGGAGTACGAGGATCACGAGGGCGTGCGCGACGTCGCGTTCGGACGTACCGGAGTGCACGGACCGTTGCATCTGCCCGAGGGGGCGCCGCTGGAGTTCCGGTTCGCGGCCCGCGCGCCGATGGAAACACCGATCACGTTCTACAACGGACGACACCTGCCCGGCACGGTGGTCTCGCTGCGCACGATCGTGGAGATCCACGGCGCGGTGGACGCCGCCGACACCGACCCGATCGGCGTCGGCGCCCTGCCCGCTCAGCACGTGCTGCTGGAAGCGGTGGAACGCTTGGGATTCCATTTGCGTAGCGCGGACGTGGAATCCGGCCGGGTGCACGACACGCCCCAGACGCTGCCGTTCTACCAGGAGATCGAGTTCGCGGGCTCACCGCACTACCCGGGCCTGAACCAGCTCGAGGTGACTTTCGTTCCGACCGAGACCGGCATGAGCGTGGTCCTGGAGGCGGACAAGCGCGGCGGTTGGCTCTCCGAGGGCCGCGACGTGTTCGACGCGCTGTGGGTGGACTACCAGCACCTGGGCGGCGTGGACTGGGCGGGCGAACTGCACCACCGTATAGCGCGCCTGGCGCACTGACTCTCGCTTGTTGTCCACACGGACCCGGCCCGTTCACGCGCCGTTGACGTAGTTGCGTCAGGGTTGCCTCATGACCGGCTCGGACTCGAGACCATCCCGGCGCACCGTATTGCGCGCCTCCGCGCTCGGACTGGTGGCGGCCCCTGCACTGGCGGCATGCTCGCCGGACAACGGCCCCGCGCTGGTCCGCGGGCGGCCGGTGCTCACACACGGTGTCGCGGTGGGTGATCCGCGCGCGGACGGCGCACTGATCTGGGCCCGCGCCGATCGCCCCGCCACCTTGCTGGTGGAAACCGCCGCCACGGAATCGTTCACCGATCCCAAGCGTTTCACCGGACCGCTGCTCACATCCGATTCCGACGGCACCGGCCGGGTGCGGGTCAACGGCCTGCCCGCCGGAACGCAGGTGCACTACCGGGTGACGCTGCGCGGCGAGGACGGCGCCACCTCCGAACCGGTCACCGGCGTCTTCCGCACCGCGCCCACCGCCGCGTCGGACATCCGGCTCCAGTGGTCCGGCGACGTCGCGGGCCAGGGCTACGGCATCAACCCGGAGCTGGGCGGCATGAGGATCTTCGCCGTCATGGCCGCCCGCGACCCGCATCTGTTCCTGCACTCCGGCGACTCGATCTACGCCGACGGACCGCTGCGGGAATCGGTCGCCCTGCCCGACGGGCGGATCTGGCGCAATGTGGTGAGCGAGGCGAAAAGCGCTGTCGCGCAGACTCTCGACCAGTTCCGCGGCAACTACGCCTACAACCTGACCGACGAGAATTACCGCCGCTTCAACAGTTCGGTCGCCCAAGTGGTCCAGTGGGACGACCACGAGACGGTGAACAACTGGTACCCGGGCGGACTGGTCGGCGAGTCCAAGGGCTACACCGAACGGGCCATGGACACCCTGGCAACCCGTTCCTGGCAGGCCTTCCACGAGTGGATGCCGCTGGAGCCGAGGGAAGCGGTGGACGGCCGCCTGTATCGCAAGATCTCCTACGGTCCGCTGCTCGACGTCTTCGTGCTGGACATGCGCGCGAACAAGGACGCCAACAACGCGAACAACGGCCCCGACGGCCGCATCTTCGGTCCGGCGCAGACGAAGTGGCTCGTCGACAGCCTGCGCGAGTCCACCGCCACCTGGAAGATCATCGCCAACGACCTGCCGCTCGGCTTGGTCGTCCCGGACGGCGAACAGAAGAACACCACCGCCTTCGAGGGACCCGCCAACGGCGATCCCGGCGCGCCGTCGGGCCGGGAACGCGAGATCGCCCAGGTGCTGTCGTCGATCAAGGCGAACAAGGTGGCCAACGTCGTCTGGCTCACCGCCGACGTGCACTACACGGCGGCGCACCGTTATTCGCCCGAGCGGGCGGCCTTCACCGACTTCGACGAGTTCTGGGAGTTCGTCTCCGGTCCGCTCAACGCGGGCGCGTTCGGCCCGAACCAGCTCGACGGCACGTTCGGTCCGGAGGCGATCTACGTGCACGCTCCGCCGGTGCAGAACAGCTCGCCACTGGACGCCTTCCAGCATTTCGGCGAGGTGCGCATCGACGGAAGGTCAAGGGAACTGACCGTAGATCTGTGCGACGCCGCCGGATCCGTCCTGTTCAGCAAGAGCCTTGCGCCGGCGTCGCGGTGACACCCCGCTTCGGGGGAGCGGCGCGGGCCGCGCTGTGGTTAGCTCTTCTGCCATGAGCACGCCGCACATTGTCTCCAACGCCGAGGAATACCTCCCCCGCGATACCGCCGATGTCGTTCGCACGGTGCGGGATTCACGCGGGCGATCGGAACGGCTGATGGTGCGCGGCGGCGAGCTGCTCGACGAGGGCCTCGCGCTGCCCGCTCAGCCGACCGTGGTGTCGCTGCGCCGGATGAATCAGGTGCTGGACATCAACCTGGGCCGGCGCACCGTCCGGGTGCAGGCGGGCGCCAAACTCTCCGATATCGACCGCAGGCTCGGCGCGCACGGCCTCGGCCTGCCCGTCGTCGGCGATCACCGCGACATCACCGCGGGCGGCTTCGCCTCGGTCGGCGGCGTCAGCGCGGCCTCGCACAAACACGGCCTGTTCATCGACCAGATCGTCGATCTGGAGTACGTGGACACCGACGGGCGCATCGGCACCTGCGGGCGCACCCACCACACCGAGCGGTTCCAGCGCATCCTGGGCGCGGGCGGCCGGGCTGGCATCATCACCGCGCTCACCCTGGACGCGATCGAGATCGACAAGGAACACACCTGGCTGACCACCGACGCCGACCGGTTCCTGGACTTCGACTCCTTCGTCGAGCACGCCTATGCGGAGATCTTGCGGCCCGGCAACGCCGAACTGCAGGTCGGCCGCTGGGTCGATACCGCGCCGCTGAAGGTGGCGCGCCCGGTCGGCACCGGTCACGTACAGCTGGGCACCGTGCGCTTCGGGCAGTGGTCGAGCCTGTACCCCACCGCGCCCACCAGGGGACTGCGCGCCCGGCGCGAGGTCGGGTCGCGCGCGCGGAAATCGCTGGGCGCCATCGCCTCCGCCGCGCCCGGCAAGGCGGGCATGCCTGTGCGCAACGCGGCCGCGGGCGCGGTGCTGTTCGCGCCGAAGGTGCAAACCCTCCGCGATGCGGAGTATCTGGCCGATACGGCGCTCAGCTCGTCCGAGCGTGGTCCCGCCTACCGGGTGGGCATTTTCGCGCCCCTGTCGAGCTATACGTCGGTGTTCTACCGCCTTCACGATCTGTTCTCGGGACACCGGGAACGCACCGGCTGCTTCACGGTCATCTCCGCGATGACCTACGGCGTCCGCTCGCGCTACCTGCGCGCCGAATCCGCCGCCCGCGGCCTGCCCGCCGAAGACCACGGCCTGATCACCTTCACCTGCCGCCTGCGCCCTGCCGCGCTCCCGTCGGAACAGTTGCGCGACATCGTCTCCGGCATCGAGGAGATCTGCCGTTCGGAGAACTCGCTGCGGTACGAAGCCGAGTAGCGGTTCGGCCCGTACCGTCCCTCGGTCGAGGGCCGCTGGTGCGCGTGCCGCCGGAAATCGCCATGACTACCGATCAGGGCCAGCGCTAGCGTTGCGTTCATGTTCGTCGTGACCGTCAGCTACACCGTTCCGCTCGCCGAAGTGGACCCCCTGCGCCCCGCTCACGGTCGCTGGCTGGAGCAGCTCATCACCGACCGGCGCCTCGTGCTGGCGGGACGCCGCGTTCCACTGGTGGGCGGCGTCTACCTGACCACCGATATGCCGGGCGATCGGCTCGACTCGATCCTCGCCACCGATCCGTACCTGCTCCACGGCGTCGCGACGCACGAGGTCGTGGAGTTCACGCCACTACTCGGCGCGCCCGAGGTGATCGCGGCCTCCGACCGCAACGGAGCCTGAGGTGAGCCGGACACAGCGGGTCTGATTCGCGAGCACGCACCGCCGAATTCGCCACTCACACTCGGTGAAACTCCGACTGAGCGCTTCTCGGGCCCGAGGTAGTTCTCGAACACCATCCTGCCGCGGCTGTCAGGATGCGGACGACGCCGATGCCGATCAGCGACTGCGGACCGAATTCCGGAAAACGCCACCGGTAGCGGGTTCTGATGCGACATAGTGGTAAACGCTCACGTTCCCTACTTATACGCGAGCGTACCTTACTCCATGTTCGTGATCGGATCAGAGACCTCATGAGGACGAGCACATCTGCCGCGGCGATCAGCGCATTCGCCATCTCAGCCCTGGTCGCGGGAACCGTGGCCGGTTTTCCCGCAGCGGCCGACGCCGACGCATCACCCACCGCGGGTGCGCCGGGTGTGATAACGGTGGACTCCACGACGGACGACGTAGCGGCCGACCCAGGCAGCGGGCAATGCCGCACGATCTCCGGCGCCTGCACGCTGCGCGCCGCGGTGCAGACGGCCAATGCCCGTCCAGGCAGCACAATCGTGGTTCCCGCCGGTCGATACGTGTTGACGATCGCCCCCGATCAGCGGAAAGTACAGGGTCGCAACCCTGATCCGACCACGGGCGACCTGAACCTGACCGCCCCCACGACGCTGCGCGGCGCCGGTCGCGATCGAACAGTGCTGGACGCCGACGGGATCGACCGGGTGCTCAGTGTCGCCGCGCCGGTGACGTTGGCGGGATTGACGGTGACCGGCGGAGTCGCCGCCCAGCACGAGATCCCGTTCTACGACACCGGCGGGGGCGGCATCGCGAATTCGTCGGATCTCGTTCTCGACGACGTCGTGGTCCAGGGCAACAGCGCCGGATACGGCGGCGGCATCTTCAACGTGCCCGGCTCGGACTTGAAGACGAGGAATACGGTCATCTCCGGCAATTCAGCGGGCGAGGCGGGCGGTGTGCGGTGCGACAACACCTGCACCTTCACCGATACCACGATCGCGGACAACCACGTGGTCGACCCCGGAGTCTGGTACCGCCCTGGCGGATTCGCCGGACGCGGCGGCGGCGTCGACGTTCGGGGAAGGGGCGTGGTGACCTTCGATCGCGCGACGATCACCGGGAACACCGCATCCGACGGCGGCAGTGGCATCAACGTCGCGCCGGCCTACCTCGACACCCTTCCACGCCGGTTGACCGACCTGGTGGACGTCCCTCTCGGCACCGTCCTCCTGCGGGACTCCACGATTCTCGGCAACAGGTCCGGGACAGCTGTGGTCAACTGCGCCGAGGTGTTCGCGAGAATTGCCTCGGAAGGTGGCAACACCAGCGACGACGCATCCTGCAACCTCACCGGGGCCGGCGACAGAGTTCTGTCCTAGTCGGCGGGCGTCGGCGGCCCGAGCAAGGCGCGGTGGATGTACACGACGGCTTCCTCGAGCTCGAGCAAGTCTCCTCCGGCACGGAGGGTTCGGCGGATGGCCTCGTTGGTCGCGTCGGTGACCGCCAGGTACGCGCAATCGGGAACGGTGGAGTCGACGGGGCCCGCTGCCGCACGCCACGATCGGATGAATCCCGCGAACCACTGCTGGCATCGTTCGAACGACTCGATCGCGCGCGACCCGGCCACAGCGGTTTCCAGGTAGAAGGCGCGGGCGAACGAAGGCTCGTCGCGCAGCAGCGTGAGGTACTCACGGATGCCGCGGCGGAGCGCTTCGAGTGGCGTCACCGGCTCGGACGAGATCTGCCTCATGACCTGCCGGAGATGATCGATCATCAGATCGCGGCCGGTCTCGGCCGCCGCGAGGAAGCAGGCTTCCTTGTCCGGAAAGTGCTGATAGAACGTCCGACGCGAAACCTTCGCGGCAGCGGCGATATCCGCGATCGTCGCATCGAGGTAGCCCCGGTCGGCGACGACGACCGTGACCCCGTACAGCAGGCGCTGCCGTTGCGAGCCCGTCACCAGGTCGCGAGCGAGGCCGTGCGGTCCGTGTGGTAACGCCTTCAAGGTCGGTTCCAGCAACTTCTCTCCCACCCGCACCTTCATAGCAGGTGGGGCCCGGAGCTACCCCGGACTCCGCCGCTTCGGCAGCTCGTCGCACACGCGAAACGGCCCCACCGGATTTTTTCCGGTGGGGCCGTTTCGGCAGATCTTCGGCTCAGTGCTTCTCGGGACCGAGGTAGTACTCGAACACCAGCCCGGCGGCGGCGGTCAGGACGCACACGACGCCGATGCCGATCAGCCAGAACTGGAAGAACGCCAGGCCGAGCGCGGTCACCGAACCGGCGGCGGCCAGCGTGATCGGCCAGAAGCTGCCGGGCGAGAAGAAGCCCAGGTCGCCCGCACCGTCGACGATCTCGGCGTCCTCGTAGTCCTCCGGGCGCAGGTCGAGACGACGGGCGACGAACCGGAAGTAGGTCCCGATGATCAGCGACAGACCCGCGGTCAACACCATGGCCGTGGTGCCCGCCCACTCGACACCCGTACGCGACTGACCGGTGAAGAAGCCGTAGACGCCCGCGATGATGATGAAGAACACCGTGAGCAGTTCGAAAATCCGCGCTTCGATCTTCATGTCAGATCAATCCTCACTTGCTCTCGGCCGAGGCCGCGCTCTTGGTGTCGCGCCTGGTGTTGAACGGCGCGGTGGACGTGGCGACCGGAGACTCCCCGATGGACGCGAGCGCCTCGGCGTTGGTCTTGCCCGCCTGGCGCGCGTCCAGGTACTTGGTGAACTTCTCCGGCGTGACCGCGCGGACCTCGAAGTTCATCATCGAGTGGAAGGTGCCGCACATCTCGGCGCAGCGGCCGACGAACGCGCCTTCCTTCTCGATCTTGGAGATCTGGAAGACGTTGTCGGAGTGGTTTTCCTTCGGGTTGGGCATCACGTCGCGCTTGAACAGGAACTCCGGCACCCAGAAGGCGTGGATCACGTCGGCGGCGGCGAGCTGGAACTCGATGACCTTGCCGGTCGGCAGCACCAGGACCGGGATCTCGTTGCTCGAGCCGATCGTCTCGACCTTGTCGTAGTGCAGGTAGGAGAGGATGTCGTTCTCCGGCTTGCCGTGTACCGGGCCCGGCTGCGGGTGACCGTCCTTGGTCCGTTCCTTGTACCCCTCGAGCTGCTCCTGGTTCAGCGCCTCACGCGCGGTGTCGATGCCGTCGAACCGGTAGCCGTCCTTGAAGTCGACGTTGCGGTAGCCGAACTTCCAGTTCCACTGGAAGGCGGTCACGTCGACGGTGACGTCGGGGTTGTCCACCTTCTCGTGCACGTAGTTCTGCACGACCACGGTGAAGTAGAACAGCACGGCGATGATGACGAACGGAATCGCCGTGTAGGTCAGCTCCAGCGGCACGTTGTAGCCGGTCTGGCGCGGGAACTCCGGAGAGTCGGCCTTCTTGCGGTGGAACGCGATGGTCCAGAAGGTCAGACCCCAGACCAGCACGCCCATCGCCAGCGCGGCGATGACCGACCAGGTCCACAACTCCCGCATCCGGGTGGCCTGCGGCGTGATGCCGGACGGCCAGCCGAACCGCAGCCAAACAGTGTCGATCGAGCAGCCCGAGACGAGCAGCGCGGTGATCCCCAAGGACACCGCCAGCCCGGCCCGCCGAAGGATACGGCCCTGCCGACCCCGGGCGGGTCGTGCCCCGATCTCTTCGCTCGCCTTGTGCGCCACGCTCACGCCTTCCTGGTCGCCACACATTCCGACAGTGCATCGTCCGGGCTGCGATGGGCCCCGACGATACGTCCTAAGCTCGTATCAGGGCACTCCCCGGGCCGGCGCATTCGCGCGCGGGTCGCCTGAGAGAGACCTGAGTACTACGCAGCGTAGACCAAACGCACCCCCCCTTTGTCGTCGGGTCGGCTTCGACACCTCACCGGGCCCGCCGGGATCATCGTCACCAGCGATTCCGCCCTGACGTGACGCGCGCGACGCGCGGACGCCCTAGGTGCGGCATACTCGGACACTAGATTTCGTCCCCTTGCGCCCCATCCGGTGCGCGCGTATCCCGACTGTGAGAAATGAGGTTGCCGACGCCGTGTGTGGACTGCTCGGATTCCTGGCATCTGACGAGGCGGCACCTGGCACGGTGGAGCAGGTCTACGAGGCCTTGCACTGCGTGCGCCACCGCGGCCCGGACGAGCGCGGCACCTGGCACGACGACCATGTGATCTTCGGCTTCAACCGCCTGTCGATCATCGACATCGAGCACTCGCACCAGCCGCTGCGCTGGGGCCCGCCCGAGCGGCCCGACCGCTACGCGCTCACCTTCAACGGCGAGATCTACAACTATCTCGAGCTGCGCGCGGAACTCGCCGAGGCGCACGCCGCCGAGTTCCCGGACGGCAAGATCTTCCAGACCGAGGGCGACAGCGAGGCCATCGTCGCGGCGTTCCACTACTGGGGTCCGGAGGCGGTGCGGCGGCTGCGCGGCATGTTCGCCTTCGCGATCTGGGACACCGAGACCAACGAGCTGTTCCTGGCCCGCGACCCGTTCGGCATCAAACCGCTGTTCCTGGCCACCGGGCCGGGCGGAACCGCGTTCGGCAGTGAGAAGAAGAGCCTGCTCGAACTGCTGCCCGTGCTGCGGCTGAGCGACGAGCTGGACCCGCGCGCGCTGGAGCACTACACGGTGCTGCAGTACGTGCCCGAGCCGGAGACGCTGCACAAGGACGTCCGCAGGCTGGAATCGGGCAGCTACGCCACCGTGCGGCCCGGCGCGGCGCCGGTCGTCACCCGGTACTTCACCCCGAAGTTCCCGGTGCGCCCGTTCACCCCCGGCTCGGCGGCGTCCCGCTACCGGGAGATCGCCGCTGCGCTCGAGGACTCCGTCGCCAAGCACATGCGCGCCGACGTGACGGTCGGCTCGTTCCTGTCCGGCGGCATCGACTCCACCGCGGTCGCGGCGCTGGCCATGCGGCACAACCCGAAGCTGATCACGTTCACCACCGGGTTCGAGCGCGAGGGCTACTCGGAGGTGGACGTGGCCGCCGAGAGCGCCGAAGCGATCGGCGCGCGGCACGTGGTGAAGGTGGTCTCCCCCGCCGAGTTCGCCGCGGCGATCCCGGAGATCGTCTGGTACCTCGACGACCCGGTGGCCGACCCGGCGCTGGTCCCGCTGTACTTCGTCGCCAAGGAGGCCCGCAAGCACGTCAAGGTGGTGCTCTCGGGTGAGGGCGCCGACGAGCTGTTCGGCGGGTACACCATCTACCGCGAGCCGCTGTCGTTGAAGCCGTTCGAGAAGCTGCCCCGCGGCCTGCGCAGGCTGGCGGGCAAGCTGTCGGACCGGATTCCGGACGGCACGAGGGGCAAGAGCCTGTTGCACCGCGGCTCGCTCACGCTGGAGGAGCGCTACTACGGCAACGCGCGCAGCTTCAACGACGCCCAGCTGCGCGCCGTGCTGCGCGAGTTCCGGCCGGAATGGACCCACCAGGACGTCACCGCGCCGCTCTACGCGCAGTCGCGCGGCTGGGATCCGGTGGCCCGGATGCAGCACCTGGACCTGTTCACCTGGTTGCGCGGCGACATCCTGGTCAAGGCCGACAAGATGACCATGGCCAACTCGCTGGAACTGCGCGTGCCGTTCCTGGACTCCGAGGTGTTGAAGGCGGCCGAGGGATTGCCGTTCGACCAGAAGATCACCAAGGAGACCACGAAGTACGCGCTGCGTCAGGCGCTGGAGGGCATCGTGCCGCCGCACGTGCTGCACCGCGCCAAACTCGGCTTCCCGGTCCCGCTGCGGCACTGGCTGCGCGGCACGGAACTCTACGACTGGGCGCAGCAGCAGATCGCGGAGTCGCAGACCGAGCACCTGCTGAACAAGGCCGCGATCAGCGAGATGCTGGTCGCGCACCGGGCCGGGACCGCCGATCACAGCCGCAGGCTGTGGACACTGCTGGTGTTCATGGTGTGGCACGGCATCTTCGTCGAGGACCGGATCAAGCCGGAGATCCAGGAGCCGGTCTACCCGGTCTCGCTCTGACCCCGAAACGCGGGAAAGGCGCGCACCCGGCCGGGTGCGCGCCTTTCGTCCGCACGGTCTACAGCAGCGTCTTGATGTCCGCCGCGGCTTCGGGACCGTAGGCCTGGCTGAGGCGCTCGAGCGCGGACTCCTTGGTCAGCGTCCACTCCTGGGTGCCCATGGTCTCCAGCACGAGCACGGCGATCAGCGAGCCCAGCTGCGCGGAACGCTCCAGGCTCAGCCCGGCGGTGTGCGCGGTGAGGAAGCCGGCGCGGAAGGCGTCACCGACGCCGGTCGGCTCGACCTTCTCGATCTCGGGCACGACGCCGACGGTCACGTCGGTGCCGTCGCGATCGACGATCCGCACGCCGTCCGCGCCCAGGGTGGTGACGCGGACGCCGACCTTCTGGGCGACCTCTTCCTCGGTCAGGCCGGTTTTCTGCAGCAGCAGGCCCCACTCGTACTTGTTCGTGAAAAGGTATGCGGCGCCGTCGATCAGCTGCACGGACTGGTCGCCGTCCAAGCGGGCCAGCTGCTGCGAGGGATCGGCGGCGAACGGGATCCCCAATTCGCGGCACTCGGCGGTGTGCCGCAGCATCGCCTCCGGGTCGTTGGCGCCGATCAGGACGAGGTCGAGGTCCCGCGTCTCGGCGAGTTCGGCGATGGAGATGTCGCGGGCCTCGCTCATCGCGCCGGGGTAGAACGACGCGAGCTGGGCCATGTCGTCGTCGGTGGTGCAGACGAAACGCGCGGTGTGCGCGCGGTCGGACACCAGCACGGTGGAGCAGTCGACCCCGTGCTTCTCCAACCAGGCGCGGTACTCGCCGAAGTCGGCGCCGACGGCTCCGATCAGCAGGGGCGTCCGATTGAGCAGGCCCATGGCATAGGCGATGTTGCCACCGACGCCTCCGCGACGGATCTGCAGATCGTCGACGAGGAAGCTCAGCGACACGTGGTCGAGCTGATCGGCCAGCAGTACGTCGGCGAACCGTCCGGGAAAACGCATGAGGTGGTCGGTCGCAATGGACGCGGAAACGGCGATGGACACGTGGCTGAGCCCCTTCAACGGTAGGCGGCAGGCGGTGCAGACCGGGACGCGAGTCCCGATCTCACCGTAGCTGATGCCGCCTCTCCGGGTCTTCAGGCCGTACTAGTTGAGCGGCACCGGATTTGCGTTCAGGTCTTGCGCAAGTGCCGCTCGGGTCCTGGGCGTTCCCGACGAGTTACCCATGTCCTTACGAGATCAGTTGTTCCGATCGAACGCGGCCGATCTCCGCGACCGCGCCGGGACGCTATTCCCTCAGTTGAAGGAGTCGCCGCAGGCGCAGGAGCCGGTGGCGTTCGGGTTGTCGATGGTGAAGCCCTGCTTCTCGATGGTGTCGACGAAGTCGATCGAGGCGCCCTGCACGTACGGCGCGCTCATCCGGTCGACGGCCAGCGTGACGCCACCGAAGTCGACGGTGAGGTCGCCGTCGAGCGAGCGGTCGTCGAAGAACAGCTGGTAACGCAGGCCGGCGCAACCACCCGGCTGCACCGCGATCCGCAGCGCCAGGTCGTCGCGGCCCTCCTGGTCGAGCAGGGCCTTCGCCTTCGTGGCGGCGGCGTCGGTCAGAGTCACACCGTGGGTGGCGGTCTCGTTCTGCACAGTCATGAACTCTCCTCGAGGAACCTGTGGTCGAACCCGTGGAACAGCGCACGGGTCGTGTCGGTAAACACCACTCGGCGGGCTGCTATTCCTCCATCTTGCCACCAGCCGGTCCGCGGTGACACGCAACCTCCGTGAGCCCGCACACTCCGGGCGAATCGGACCGCATTTCTCGCCGCGCCACCCATCGAATAGCCTGGTCGGTGTGAAATTGTTCCGTCGCGGCGAGTCCAGCACCACCGACGCGACCGCCGCATCGACGGTGGTCACGAACGGCGACTCGGCCGCAAGCAGCACCCGCGCGGCGGCCACGGCCACCGCGGGCAAGGGCCGTCCCACCCCGAAACGCCGTGACGCGCAAGGCAAGCGCCGCGGCCCGATAGCACCCGCTCCGCTCACCGCGAAGGAGGCCCGCGCCCGGCGCAAGGCCGCGCGGGGCACCAGAGCGGAGCGCAAGGCGGCGTCCGCGAAGCGGCGCGAGGCCGCCGCGGATCGACGGGAGCGCATGCTCGCGGGCGAGGACAAATACCTGCCGCCCCGCGACCAGGGCCCGGTCCGGGCCTTCGTCCGCGACATCGTCGACGCCCGGCGCAACCTGGTCGGCCTGTTCATGCCGATGGCGCTGGTGCTGATCTTCTCGATGTTCCTCGCGCCCGCGCTGCAGACCGTCGTCACCCTGGCCATGCTGGTGATGATGCTGTTCATGGGCATCGAGGGCGTCCTGCTCGGCCGCGTGGTGAACAACCGGGTCAGGGAGCGTTTCCCGGAGACCACCGACGGCGGCTACCGCCTCGGCTGGTACGCCTTCGTCCGCGCCTCGCAGATCCGCAAGATGCGCGCCCCGAAGCCGCGAGTAACCCCCGGCGAAGCTGTGTAGTTTTGCCAGCGCCTGCGGCGCTGGTTGGTCAGCGGTGGTGGGTGTTGCGGCCGAGCATCGCCGTCAGCTCGGAGTGCAGCCGCTGTACGTCGCGGTCGATCACTTGCGCGGATCCCGCGCGGTCGGTGCCGCGGGTGATGAGTGTGGCGAAAGCCACGATGACCGCCAGGGTGATGAGAAAAGTAACCATGGCAGTAATTTTGCGGTCAGTGATTTACCGCCGAAAGTGGCGGTACTGACATAGTTCGCAAAAATACGGCCACTAGACTGGGCGCATGCTGTCGAAGGTCGCCGTGGTGCTGTCCGAACGCATGGCCATGTTCGAATTCGGGGTCATCTGCGAGGTTTTCGGCCTCGACCGCACGGCCGACGGACTGCCCGCCTTCGATTTCCGGGTGTGCGGGGCCGAGCCGGGTGTCCCGCTGCACTCGACCAGCCCTGGCATCACAGTCACACCGGAGTACGGGCTGGAGGAACTGGCGGCGGCCGATCTGGTGGCCATTCCCGCCGCCGCGGCCGACCATGGATTCGATCCGCGGGTCGTCACGGCCATCCGCGACGCTGCTGCCGCCGGGGCGACCGTGCTCACCGTGTGTTCCGGAGCGTTCCTGGCCGGGGCGGCCGGGTTGCTCGACGGCCGCAAATGCACCACGCACTGGCGCTACGTGGAGAAACTCGCGGCCGAGTACCCCGAGGCAACTGTCGATCCGGACGTGCTGTTCGTCGACGAGGGTGACCTGATCACCAGCGCAGGCACCGCCGCGGGCATCGATGCCTGCCTGCACCTGGTGCGGCGCGAACTCGGCAGCGGCGTGGCCAACGCGATCGCGCGGCGGATGGTGGTCCCCCCGCAGCGCGACGGCGGGCAGCGCCAGTTCATCGAACGCCCCGTCGCGGCCTGCACCTCCGACAGCCTGATCCCCACCTTGGAGTGGATGAACGAACACCTCGACCTGCCGCACACGGTGGAAGACCTGGCCGCCCGCGCCAACATGTCCACCCGCACCTTCGCGCGCCGATTCGCCGCCGAGACCGGAACCACCCCCGTGAAATGGCTCACCAACCAGCGCGTGCTGCTGGCCAAGCAACTGCTCGAGGAAACCGACCTCGGACTGGAGCACATCGCCGACCGCTCCGGCTTCGGCTCCGGCGCCCTCCTGCGCCACCACTTCCAGCGCCTCGTCGGCATCGCCCCCACCGAGTACCGCCGCCGCTTCGGACGCAGCTCGGACACACCCGCCTGATCGCGGAACGGCGAGGGGACCCCGCGCCCGCTCGGCACGTCTCGCCGCAGGCCGCATTCCGAAGTTCGCCGGAGCACGGCACACGCCGGGCGGGCATCGGCAGTCACGCGGCAATCCGCCGTTCGATTGATACCGTGCACTCGTGTCGGAAAGTCCCTCGCCCGCGGCGCGCAGCATCCTCGTCCTGGGTGGCGCGCGGTCCGGGAAGTCGGCGTTCGCGGAGGATCTCGCGCTCCGGGCCGGCGGCCCGGTGCGCTATCTCGCGACCGCCGTGCCCGATCCCGCCGACCATGATTTCGCCGAGCGCATCGCCAAACATCGCGGCCGACGCCCGGCGGGCTGGTCGACCATCGAAAGCGCGGACCCGACAGCGATTCTCACCGCGTTCATGCCCACGCCGCCCGACGTGACCCTGATCGACGACATCGGCACCTGGCTGACGGCCCGCATCGACGCGCGCGAGGCTTGGGAGGCTCCGCGCGGCACGGTCTCCCCCGACACCGACGCACTGGTCGCGGCCGTCGCCGCCTACACCGGTGATCTCGTGATCGTCAGCCCGGAGGTAGGCATGGGCGTCATCCCGGCCACGCGTTCGGGCCGCCTCTTCCGCGACGAGATCGGCACCCTCAACCAGCGCTTGGCCCAGGTCTGCGACGAGGCCTTCTTGGTCGTAGCGGGCCTTCCCCTCCGTCTCAAGTAGCCCGCGCGACTACGAGCGACGACCGGCGGTGAACCGCGCTGATCGGTCGCACCGCCCACCGCCGGAGATCAGGTCACGAACCCACGGCGCGAAGGGGCAATGGCAAGATTGGGCGGCGTAGTCGGCGGAACCGCCATGACCGAAAGGCTCGATAGTGACGCACGGATTCGGACCGGTAGCGCCTCCGGACACACAGTTTCGTGCGGCGGCCGAGCAACGGCAGGCGCAGCTGACCAAACCCGCTGGCGCACTGGGCCGATTGGAGCAACTCGGCAATTGGGTGGCGGCCTGCCAGGGCACGTGCCCGCCGAAGCAGTTCGAGCGCGCCAGGGTCGTGGTCTTCGCCGGGGATCACGGCGTCGCGCGGCACGGGGTGTCGGCGTATCCGAGTGAGGTCACCGCGCAGATGGTCGCGAACTTCCTGGGTGGCGGCGCCGCGGTGAACGCGCTGGCGGCGGTGGCGGGCGCGACGGTTCGGGTGGCGGACATCTCCGTCGACGCCGACACCGATCCGCGGGTGTCCGAGCACAAGGTGCGCCGCTCCAGCGGGGCGATCGATCGCGAGGACGCGCTCACCGCCGAAGAGGTCCGAGCGGCGATCGAAGCAGGCCGTGCCATCGCCGACGAGGAGATCGACGCGGGCGCCGACCTGCTGATCGCGGGTGACATGGGCATCGGCAACACCACTCCGGCCACCGTGCTCGTCGCGAGCCTGACCGATACCGAGCCGGTCGCGGCGGTCGGCCGCGGCACCGGCGTCGACGACGCCGGATGGATCCGCAAGGTCGCCGCGATCCGCGACGCGATGCGCCGTGCCCGCCCGGTGGTGAAGGACCCGGTCGAACTTCTCCGCGTGGCCGCGGGCGCCGACTTCGCCGCGATGGCGGCGTTCCTCGCCCAGGCCGCCACCCGTCGTACGCCCGTCGTCCTGGACGGCGTCGTCGTCACGGCCGCGGCGATGGTCGCCGAGGATCTCGCCGCGGGCGCGAGCGCCTGGTGGCTGGCCGGTCACCGCTCCACCGAACCGGCACACGAACTCGCGCTGCGGCACCTGCGCCTGGATCCGCTGCTCGACCTGACCATGCGCCTCGGCGAAGGCTCCGGCGCCCTGACCGCCCTTCCGATCCTCCGCTCGGCGGTGGCCGCGCTCGCGGAGATGTCCACCTTCGCCGAAGCGGGCGTCAGCACGTCCGACGCCGAACCGGCGAGCGCCTCGCCGAACCTGCGCAAGTGAAGTCCGCCCTGCCGCGAGGCCGCCGCCTGCCTCCGACTCGGCGCGTCTGCCGTGACCTGGTTCCTGCGGGACAGTTCAGGGCTTCGAGCGGTGATCCGCAGGCGTCGGCAGTCCGCCCGCGGCACCCGGCCCCCAGGGAAGCGCCGCCCGTCCGCGGAGGACCGGCGTGAACGGGGTTCGGCTGGCGATCTCCTGGCTCACGGTGCTCCCGGTGCGCGGGCCGGATGCCGTGGACCGCGCGGCGGCGGGGCGGGCGATCCTGCTGGCGCCGCTGGTCGGCGCCCTGCTCGGGGCCGGGGCGGCGGGCCTGCTCTGGGCGCTGACCGAGGCCGGGGCGAGCGCCGCGCTGGCCGGGCTGCTGGTGGTCGGCGCGCTGGCGTTGATCACCAGGGGTATGCATCTCGACGGCCTGGCCGACACCTTGGACGGGCTCGGCAGCTATGGGCCGCCGGAGCGGGCAAGGCAGATCATGAAAAGCGGCGGGGCCGGACCATTCGGCGTCGCCGGGCTGGCGTTCGTCATCGGCATACAGGCGTTCTCGTTCGCGTCCTTGGCCGATTCGGGCCGGTGGTTCGCCGCCGCTCTCGCCGTGGTGACCGGCCGTGTCGCGGTGATCCTCGCTTGCCGGGGCGTCCCGGCCGCGCCGGGCACCGGGTTCGGTGTTCTGGTGGCAGGCACGCAATCGGCCGCCGCCGCGGTCATGTGGCCGGTGACCACGGCGGGTCTCGCCGTGTTCGCCGTGCCGGGCCGCCCGTGGCTCGGCCCGCTGGCCGTGACGCTCGGACTGGCCGCGTCGACGGTTCTGGTCCGGCACTGCGCGCGCCGTTTCGGCGGGCTCTCCGGTGACGTCCTCGGCGCCGCGATCGAGACCACGGTGGCCCTCACCGCGGCCGTGCTGTCCCTCACGATCCAGCCCGGCTGACCGTCTCCGGCGGGCCTTGGGGGCGAGAGTCTGGGTCACTGGAATTTTTCCGGCGGTGGCGCGCGGATCGTCTGGGTCGGGCAATAAGGTGGGCGGTATGTCTTCTGAGCGCCTGTACTTTCGCCAGCTGTTGTCGGGACGCGACTACGCCGTGGGCGATCCGATCGCGACGCAGATGCGCAACTTCGCGTATCTGATCGGCGATCGGGAAACGGGCGACTGCGTGGTGATCGATCCGGCCTACGCCGCGGGTGATCTGGTGGACATCGCCGAGGGCGACGGCCTGCGGCTGAGCGGGGTGCTCGCCACCCACCACCACCCCGATCACGTGGGCGGCACGATGCTCGGCTTCACCCTGCGCGGTGTGCGCGAGCTGCTCGAAAAGACAAGCGTCCCAGTGCATGTCAACGCCAAAGAACTGCCGTGGGTGGCCAACGTCACCGGGATCGCCGAGAGCGAGTTCACCGGCCACGAGCACGGCGACAAGGTCACCGTCGGAGCTTTCGACATCGAGTTACTACACACGCCCGGCCACACGCCGGGCAGTCAGTGCTTCCTGTTCGACAACCGCCTCATCGCGGGCGACACCCTGTTCGTCGACGGCTGTGGCCGCACCGATTTCCCCGGCGGCGATTCGGACGAAATGTTCCGCAGCCTGCGCTACCTGGCCGGACTCGCCGGCGACCCGGTCGTCTATCCGGGCCACTGGTACTCGCAGGAACCCAGCGCCGCTCTGTCCACTGTCCGGGACAAAAACTACGTCATGCGTCCGCAGACGCTGGAGCAGTGGCACATGCTGATGCCGGGCTGAGTCACATCCGCCGCATCCACCCGTGCTTGTCGGCGAAGGTGCCGCGCTGGATGCCGGTGAGGGTGTCGCGCAGGGCCATGGTGACCGCGCCGGGCTCGCCACCGCCGATGGTGAATTCGCCCTCACCGGAGCGAACCCAGCCGACCGGCGTGATCACCGCGGCGGTGCCGCACGCGAAAACCTCTGTGATCTCACCGGATTCGGCGCCCTTGCGCCATTCCTCGACCGAGATCTTGCGCTCCTCGACCGGGAAGCCGGAATCGGCGGCGAGGGTGAGCAGCGAGTCGCGGGTGATGCCGGGCAACAGCGAGCCGGACAGTTCCGGGGTGACCAGGCGCGCGTCGGAGCCGGAACCGAAGACGAAGAACAGGTTGTTGGTACCCATCTCCTCGACGTAGCGGCGCTCACACGCGTCCAGCCACACCACCTGGTCGCAGCCCTTGGCCGACGCCTCGGCCTGGGCCAGCAGCGAAGCCGCGTAGTTGCCGGCGACCTTCGCCTCGCCGGTGCCGCCCGGCGCGGCGCGCACGTATTCGGTGGACAGCCAGACCCGCACCGGCTTGACGCCACGCGGGAAGTACGCCCCCGCCGGGGAACCGAGCAGCAGGTACTTGTACGCCGCGGCGGGCTTCACGCCGAGTCCGGCCTCGGTCGCGAACATGAACGGCCGCAGGTACAGCGATTCCTCGCCGCCCGCCGCGGGCACCCACTCGCGGTCCACCTCGAGCAGTTGGCGCACCGACTCGATGAACAGCTCGTCGGGCAGCTCGGCCATCGCCATCCGGCGAGACGACCGGCGGAAACGCGCGGCGTTGGCGTCGATGCGGAAGCAGGAGACGCTGCCGTCACCGTGCCGGTAGGCCTTGAGTCCCTCGAAGATGGCCTGGCCGTAGTGGAACACCATGGTGGCGGGGTCCAGCGCCAGCGGCCCGTACGGCTCCACCCGCGCGTTCGTCCACGTGCCACCGACGTAATCGATCGAGACCATGTGATCGGTGAAGTACCGCCCGAACCCCGGCTCCGCCAGTACCTCCTGTCGCCGCTGCGCCGGAAGCGGCGCGGGGTGCGGAATACGGGTGAACTGTGCGGCAGCGGTCATGGCGACGATCCTATCCGGCCCGATTCCGGCCATTTCGCCTTGGTCCACACCCCTCAGCGCAGCGCCGCCCGCAGCCGATCGCCCATGCGTCCGGGAGAAGGACGGGTCACTTGGTGCTGGTCCGCACGAACGGCGGGCGCACGATTTCGCAGCGCACGCGGCGGCCGCGCACGTCGACCTCGACCTCGGCGCCGGGTTGGATGTCCGCCGCGGTGTCGAGCAATGCCAGCGCGATGCCGACCTTGAGGGTGGGCGAGAAGGTGCCGGAAGTGGTTTCGCCGACGGGCTCGCCATCACGCAGCACGGTCTGCCCTTGCCGGAGCACACCCCGGTCGAGTGCTTTCAGCCCCAGCAGGATTCGACGCGGACCGGCCGACTTCTCCTGTTCCAGAGCGGCCTTCCCCCAGAACTCCGGCTTCTGCCAGCCGACCGCCCACCCGCAGCGCGCCTGCACCGGGGAGATGTCCAGGGAGAGTTCGTGCCCGTGCAGCGGATAGCCCATCTCCGTACGCAGGGTGTCGCGGGCCCCGAGCCCGGCCACCTGGCCCGCGGCGGCGCGCACCCGCTCGACCAAGGCGCGGAACAGCGATTCGGCGTCGGCCCAGCGCGGCAGCAATTCGTAGCCGTGCTCGCCGGTGTATCCGGTGCGGCAGACCCGGACGGGACGGCCGTCCCACTCGGCGTCGGCGTAGGCCATGTACTCGAGGTCGGTGGGCAGCCCGAGCGCGCTCAGCACCTCGCCGGAGCGCGGGCCCTGCACGGCGAACACGGCGTAGTCGCGATGCTCGTCGGTCACCGTGACGCCCTCGGGCGCGACCTTGCTCAGTTCCGCGACGACCGCCGCGGTGTTGGCGGCGTTCGGCACCAGGAAGATCTCCTCGTCGCCGACGTAGTAGGCGATCAGGTCGTCGATCACTCCGCCGTCCGGGGCGCAGCACAGTGTGTACTGCGCCTTGCCCGCCCGGATCCGGCCGAGATCGTTGGTCAGGGCCGAGTTCACGAACGCCGCGGCGCCCTGGCCGCGCACCGTCGCCTTGCCGAGATGGCTGACGTCGAACAGCCCCACCGTCGTGCGAACCGCCTGGTGCTCGGTCACCGTGCCCGCATAGGACACCGGCATCTCCCAGCCGCCGAACGGCGCGAAGGTCGCCCCCAGCTCGACGTGCACGGCGTGGATGGGTCCTTGCAGCAGGTTCGTCTCGGTCACCAGCCGAGCTTATCCGGGACCAGGGCGTCCGACGCTCGCACGCACTGAGGCCGGAACCACATCGGGATGAGCGTCGGGCCGTTCTGCGGCAAAGTGTGCGTCGTTCCGGTCGGCGCGAATCCGCAGCGGCTGTAGAGCCGGGCGGATCGTTCGGTGCTGGCTTCCAGGAACGCCGGGACGTCCGCTTGGGATGCCGCCTTCAACCGATCGGCGAGAATCGCCGCACCGGCCCCCTTTCCGCGATGCTCCGGCACCGTGACGATCACCTGCAGGTACCGATGCGGGAACTCCCGGGGGTGTTCGCGGGCGAGCAGGTCGGTGACGATCACCAGCCGCTGCGCCACGCGCAGATCGGGAGCCTGCTCGAGCATGGTCCGCGCCTCGGCGGCTTCGTCGGCGAATCGTTCGACCGAGGTGACGTGCTGCCAGATCGACATCGACCAGATCTCCTCGCCCGCGCCCGCGACCCAGATCTCGTCGTCGCGCAACGCTCGATCGACCAGACCGGGCACGAACGCGGTACGGAAACCCGTGTCGGGCTGTCCTTCGAGCACCCACGCGGTCACCACCTCGTCCGCGCTGGCGATGCCGAACGCCTCGATCAGCGCGTCACGGTCCTGGACACCCGCCTGGCGAGCGGTGATCTCCATCCGCCTCCCCTTTCCCTGCGAACACCGTATTCACGCATGAATCTAGGCAGGTCGAAGCCGTATCACTACCATTTCGTCACACCTGTTCGTGTGTCGAAACGGAATCCGGATGACCTGCGCTATCTGCCACGGCGACCTCGCCCAGCCCAGCCGGGGCCGACGGCGCAAGTACTGCTCGCGCTCCTGCCAGGCCCGCGCCTATCGCGCCCGCCGCGCGGCGATTCCGGTGCGCCGCCCCACCCGTCCGGCGCGGCTCACCACCGTCGGCATCGCACGCGCGGCGGTGGAGCTGGCCGACCGCGACGGGCTCGACGGTCTCACCATGCGCCGCCTGGCCGGCGCGCTCGGCGTCGCGACCGCCACCCTCTACCGCCACTTCCCCGACCGCGAAGCGCTCCTGGCGAGCATGGCGGAGCTGGCGCTCGACGAGATCCCGCCGCCCGGGACGGAGTGCGGCGGCTGGCGTCCCCGGCTACGGCACGAAGCGCGCGAGGAGTGGCGCCTCTACCGCAGGCATCCGTGGATGCTGCCGCTGCTGGCGCGCGTCCGTCCGCCGCTGGGCCCGGCGCTGCTGGACGTCCTGGAGCGCAACTTCGCCGCCCTCGACCATCCCGGCCTGACCCGGCAGACCGGATTCGCGATCTACCTCGCACTGTCGGGCCTGGTCCAAGGGCTCGCGCTGTTGTGGAGTTCCGAGCGCGCCGACCGCCTCGGCGATCCGCGCGACGCCGCCGAGACGGCCGCGCCACGCGAACTCGCCGAACTGCTCGACCCGGCGCTGCGTCCCGTCCTGCACCGTTACTTCACCGGCCTCGACTCCACCTTCGAGATGGACTTCGACGACCTGCTCGCGACCTCGGTGGAACTCCTGCTCGACGGCGTCGCGGTGCGCCATCCGGAACGAAGCGAATAGCCTGTGCCAATGACCGCTGTTGCAGATCGCTCGCTCGGACCGGAACTGGCACGCACCGAGACCATCGGCGCGGACACCGATGTGCTCGTCATCGGGTTGACCTCCTCGGAGGACGGTCCCGCCATCGTGCCCGAGGACCTGTTCGGCGACGTGCTCACCGCCGACGTGCGCACGGAACTGCTCGATCAGCTCGGCGTGGTGGGCGCCAAGGGCAAAGCCGAGGAGCTGACCCGCATCCCGGCGCCGGTCGGGCTGGACGGCGTGAGCAGCGTCCTGGCCGTCGGCCTCGGCTCCGCCGAGAAGCTCGACGCCGAGCAGATCCGCCGTTCGGCGGGTGTGGCCGCCCGCTCGCTGTCCGGCACCGAACTGGTGGTGACCACGCTGTCCGGGCTGGATATCGGCGCCGCCGCCGAGGGCTTCTACCTGGGCGCCTACTCGTTCACGCCGTTCCGCTCGGACAAGTCGGCGCCCAAGCCGGACGAGCGGCCGGTGGCCCGCGTCGAGTTGCTCGTGCCCGAGCCGGGATTCGGCGAAGAAGCCTTGTTCCGTGCGCAGGTCACCGCCGAGGCCGTCGCCACCGCACGGGATTTCGTGAACACCCCGCCCAGCCACCTGTTCCCGGCCGAGTTCGCGTCGCGTGCTCAGGAACTCGCCGAGGCCGCGGGCCTCACCGTGGAGGTGCTCGATGAGAAAGCGCTGGAAGCGGGCGGTTACGGCGGCGTGCTCGGCGTGGGCAAGGGTTCCTCGCGCCCGCCGCGCCTGATCCGGATCACCTACGCGGGCGGCCCGAAGAAGGTCGCCCTGGTCGGCAAGGGCATCACCTTCGACACCGGCGGCATCTCCATCAAGCCCGCGCAGAACATGGAGAACATGACCTCCGACATGGCGGGCGCCGCCGCCGTGATCGCCACGACGCTGCTGGCCGCGCGGCTGAGCCTGCCCATCACCGTCACCGCGACCGTGCCGATGGCGGAGAACATGCCGTCGGCCACCGCGCAGCGCCCCGGCGACGTGCTCACCCAGTACGGCGGCATCACCGTCGAGGTGCTCAACACCGACGCCGAGGGCCGGTTGATCCTCGCCGACGCGATCGTGCGCGCGAGCGAGGACGACCCGGAGTACCTGATCGACGTGGCCACCCTGACCGGGGCGCAGATGGTCGCGCTCGGCACCCGCACGCCCGGCGTGATGGGCACCGACGACTTCCGCGACCGGGTCGCCCGCATCTCCCGCGAGGTCGGGGAGAACGGCTGGGCCATGCCGCTTCCCGCCGAACTGCGCGGCGACCTGAACTCCAAGATCGCCGACCTGGCCAATGTCGCGCCGCACCGCTGGGGCGGCATGCTCTCGGCCGGGCTGTTCCTCAAGGAGTTCGTCCCGGAGAACGTGCAGTGGGCCCACCTCGACGTGGCGGGCCCGGCCTATAACACCGGCGGTCCGTTCGGCTACATCGGCAAGGGCGGCACCGGCGTCCCCGTTCGCACGCTGATCGCCGTGCTCCAGGACATCGCCGGGGAGTGAGCGCGACGCGCGTCGTCCGGGACGACTCCCGGACGACGCGCACAGGCCACCCCGCCCGACCGCATCACGTGTTCCATGCTCCTGGCCGGACTCCGGACCGACATTCCGGCGCGGCCGGCTCGCGTCACTGACGGCAAGCGAGACGGCTCCCCGGCACCCCCACGGGTCCGGCGGGAATCGGGCGCAACGGACAATCCGACGGCTCAGAGGTCGTACAGATCCCGCTCCATCTCGCGCTGCCGCTCCACCCGCTTACGCGCGTCGTAGTCGCGCATGCGTTGCGGATACCCGGTCTTGCGGACGTCGTAGACGGGGATGTGCAAATCCTTGGCAAGCCGTTGCGCCCCGCGCTCGCCGACGATCCGGCGTGTCCATTCACCATCCGCGGCAATAAGGACGACTGTGACATCTGTCACCGTGGTCTTCGGTTCGATGTAGCCCTCGACGCCCACGTGCGTGCGCACCCAATCGGCCAGATAACGAGCGTCCGGCCCGGACACCGAACCCCCACGTGAAGTGCCGCCACCCCAGGCGGCGCCGCCGCGGAAACGATCCAGCAAACCCAACGACGCCGACCTCCTTTCCTGCACCGGAGAATGTTCACCGCCGGTCTTCCCATACTGCCAGCTCCGCGCAGTACGCCGCCCTGTGCTACATCGCTTGCGCGCGAGTGCAAGGATGGACCGCGGTACAAGAACCACACGGATCTCCGGTGCCACGCACAATGATCGGTGGCTTCCGGACTCCCGTCGCGACCCGCGCCGGGCGTCCGCAGTGAGATCAACTGTTGTAGAACCCCGTCGAGCAGTCAGAGGAGTCAACGGACATGGCCTTCTCCGTCCAGATGCCCGCTCTTGGTGAGAGCGTCACCGAGGGAACGGTGACCAGGTGGCTGAAGCAGGAAGGAGACACGGTCGAGGTCGACGAGCCGCTGCTCGAAGTCTCCACCGACAAGGTCGACACCGAAATCCCGTCCCCCGCGGCGGGTGTGCTGTCGAAGATCGTCGCGAACGAAGACGACGTGGTCGAGGTCGGCGGCGAGCTCGGCGTGATCAGCGAGCCCGGTGAGGCGGCTTCTTCCGCTCCCGCGCCCGCTCCCGAAGCCGCAGCGCCCGCGCAGGAGACCCCGGTCCCTTCGGAGGAAGCGCCTGCCGCCGAGCCCCAGCCCGCTCCCGCCGAGCAGCCCGCGCCCGCCGCCCAGGCCGCTCCCGCGTCGTCGGGTGACGGCACGCCGGTGAAGATGCCGGAACTCGGCGAATCGGTCACCGAGGGCACCGTCACCCGCTGGCTGAAGGCGGTCGGTGACGAGGTCGCCGTCGACGAGCCGTTGCTCGAGGTCTCCACCGACAAGGTCGACACCGAGATCCCCTCGCCCGTCGCGGGCACCCTGCTGGAGATCTCCGCCCAGGAAGACGACATCGTGGCCGTCGGTGGGCAGCTCGGCGTCATCGGCAGCGGAGCACCGGCGGCCGCCGCCCCGGCTCCCGCGCCCGCCCCGGCACCTGCTCCGGCACCTGCTCCGAAGCCCGAACCGGCCCCGAAGCCCGAACCGGCCCCGGTCGCCGCCGCCCCGGCTCCCGCGCCCGCCCAGGCTCCGGCTCCGGCTCCGGCTCCCAAGCCCGAACCGGCTCCCGCGCCCGCCGCCGCGGCGGCCGCCGAATCCTCCAACGGCGCAACCCCGTACGTCACTCCGCTGGTCCGCAAGCTGGCCGACGAGCACAACGTCGACCTCGCCGCGATCACCGGTTCCGGTGTCGGGGGCCGCATTCGCAAGCAGGATGTGCTCGCCGCCGCCGAGGCCAAGAAGGCTCCTGCTCCGGCGGCTGCTCCCGCCGCGGCCGCGCCCGCCGCACAGGCGCCCGCCGCGCCCGCCGCCGCCCGTTCCCAGCTGGCCCACCTGGTCGGCACGGTGCAGAAGGCCAACCGCATCCGCCAGATCACCGCGACCAAGACCCGCGAGTCGCTGCAGACCACCGCGCAGCTGACCCAGGTGCACGAGGCCGACGTCACCAAGATCGCGGCGCTGCGCAATCAGGCCAAGGCGGCGTTCAAGGAGCGCGAAGGCGTCAACCTGACGTTCCTGCCCTTCTTCGCCAAGGCCGTGGTCGAGGCGCTGGGCGTGCACCCGAACGTCAACGCCAGCTACGACGAGTCCAGCAAGGAGATCACCTACCACGCCTCGGTGCACCTCGGCATCGCCGTCGACACCGAGCAGGGCCTGCTGTCCCCGGTGATCCACAACGCCAGCGACCTGTCGCTGGCCGGGCTGGCGCGGGCCATCGCCGACATCGCCAACCGGGCCCGCAACGGCGGACTCAAGCCCGACGAGCTGGCCGGCGGCACCTTCACCATCACCAACATCGGCAGCCAGGGCGCGCTGTTCGACACCCCGATCCTGGTTCCGCCGCAGGCGGCCATGCTGGGCACGGGCGCGATCGTCAAGCGTCCGGTCGTCGTGACCGACGAGACCGGCAACGAGTCCATCGGCGTCCGCTCGATGTGCTACCTGCCGCTCACCTACGACCACCGCCTGATCGACGGCGCCGACGCCGGGCGCTTCCTGACCACGATCCGTCACCGGCTCGAGGAAGCGGCGTTCGAGGCCGATCTCGGCCTGTGAGGAAGGTCCCGCGGCACGTATGAAGGTCGTGATCGCCGGCTCGTCCGGGTTGATCGGGACGGCGCTCGTCGCGGCTCTGCGCCGCGACGGGCACGAGGTCGCCAGGCTGGTGCGCAGGAAAACCGCGGGTCCGGACGAATTCGCCTGGAACCCGGCCCGCGCCCACCTGGACGAGCGGGCGCTTCGCGGCGCCGACGCCGTGGTCAACCTGTGCGGCGCGGGCGTGGGACGGCGCCGCTGGAACGGCAGTTTCAAACAAGAGCTGCGGGACAGCCGGATCACGCCCACCGACGTGCTGGCCGGGGCGGTGGCCGACGCGGGTGTCCCCGTGCTGCTCAACGCCAGCGGCGTGCACTACTACGGCGGCGCGACCGGCGATCGGGTGGTGGACGAGTCATCGCCCGCCGGTTCCGGATTCCTGGCCGCGCTGTGCCGTGACTGGGAGAAGGCGACCGAACCCGCCACGGCGGCCGGGGTGCGCACCGTGCTGTTGCGCAGCGCCGTGGTGCTGTCCCGGGCCGGTGGCCTGCTCGGCATGCTGCATCCGCTGTACGCGGTCGGCTTGGGCGGGCGGCTGGGCAACGGTCGCCAGTACACGCCGTGGATCTCGATGGCCGACGAGATCGGCGCGATCGTCTTCGCGCTCACCCATGACACGATGTCCGGTCCGATCAACGTGGTCGGTCCCGCACCGGTCACCAACGCCGAGTTCAGCCGCGCGCTGGGCCGGGCGCTGCATCGCCCGACTCCGCTCGTCATCCCGGCATTCGCGCTGCACGCGCTGGTCGGCGAGATGGCGCGGGAGGCGATCCTGCACGGCCCGAGGGCCATTCCCACCGCGCTCGAGGAAGCGGGCTACCAGTTCCACCATCCCACCATCGGCGCCGCGCTCGCGGCCGCGGTGGGACGACCCGGAGATGTTCGATGACCGACCGACTCGACACCAGGCCCGCCACCGTCATCCGCGACGCCACCACCGACGATCTTCCGGCGATCCTCGACATCCACAACGCGAATATCGCCACGTCCACCGCGATCTGGGACACCGAGCGCGTCGGCTTGGACGAACGGCTCGGCTGGTTCCAGGCCCGCACCGGCGCGAGCCTGCCCGTGCTGGTCGCCGAGATCGGCGGGGAGCTGGCCGGTTACGCGAGCTACGGGCCTTGGCGAGCCAAATCGGGATACCGCTACACGGTCGAGAACTCCGTGTACGTCGACGAACGCTTCCAGCGTCGCGGCATCGCCACCGCCCTGCTCACCGAGTTGATCGACCGTGCGCGCCGCGCGGGCGCCGTGCACGCCATGATCGCCGCCATCGAATCCTCCAACACCGGTTCGATCGTGCTGCACGAACGCTTCGGCTTCCGCACCGTCGGCGTGCTACCCGAGGTGGGCCACAAATTCGGCCGCTGGATGGATCTGACCCTCATGCAGCTGACCTTGCCGGTCGAGGTCGACTGACCCGCATCTTCGCACCTCACCTGCCGAATCTCGCGCGGAGTACCAGTTGTTCGCGCGGCAATGCGCTCGTCTACGCAGGCAGCCGGGCCGTAGTCGAGCCTCGGCGTCGCTGCGAGCGTGTCCGTCAGATACTGCGGTCTCGGCACCTGCCCGCGAGACCCCATCGCATGGACCTGGCGACAGCCTCCAGGATGCGAGATCGCCTGTCTGAGATCAGGCCGAACAAGGACCGGGAACCTTCTCCGGTCAGCGTAAGGGCAACCCTCCAGCTCTCCACCTGGCAACCCCGCCACGACTGTGGGGGTTCCCACATCCAGGTGCTGGAACCGGCCGTCCCCGTGGGCGTACCGTCGTCGCTGTGATCAACCCGCGCACCACCCGGTCCGCCCGATTCGATACGACCCCGATCGTGGTCGAGGATCTCGGACTCATCGACTATCACGCCGCCTGGGACCTGCAACGCGGCATCGCCGAGCAGCGCGCCGACAGCAACGGATCCGATCATCTGCTGCTGCTCGAACATCCGTCGGTGTACACCGCGGGCCGCCGCACCGAGGCCGACGACCTGCCCATCGACGGCAGTCCGGTGGTGCAGGTCGACCGCGGTGGCAAGATCACCTGGCACGGTCCGGGCCAACTGGTCGGCTACCCCATCGTGCGGCTCGCCGAGCCGGTCGACGTCGTCGACTACGTGCGCCGCCTCGAGGAGGCGTTGATCACCGTGTGCACCGGCCTCGGTCTGGTCTGTGGCCGCGTCGAGGGCCGCTCGGGCGTCTGGCTGCCCGCCACCGAGTTGTACGCCGAACGCAAGATCGCCGCGATCGGGGTGCGCGTGCAGCGCGGCGTGGCCCTGCACGGCGTCTCGTTCAACTGCAACGCCGCCATGGACGGGTTCCAGGCCATCGTCCCCTGCGGCATCCGCGACGCGGGCGTCACCACGTTGACCCGCGAACTCGGTCGAGAAGTGACCGTCGCCGAGATCAAGCCGCTGGTGGCCGACGCCATCATCCGCGCGCTCGACGGCGACCTGCCGGTCGGCGAGCACGATATCTCCCGCGTCACTCCTGGTGACACCACCCCCGCGTACCACGAACGCGACGGCGTAAGGTCGATCAAGTGACCTCAGTCGATACCCCGACACCACACAACGCGTCCGCACCCAACGGCCGCAAGCTCTTGCGCATCGAAGCCCGCAACGCGGAAACCCCCATCGAGCGCAAACCCAAGTGGATTCGCACCCGCGCCACCATGGGGCCCGAGTACTCCGAACTCAAGGGTTTGGTGAAGCGCGAAGGCCTGCACACTGTTTGCGAGGAAGCGGGCTGCCCCAACATCTTCGAATGCTGGGAAGACCGCGAGGCCACCTTCCTGATCGGCGGCGAACAGTGCACGCGCCGTTGCGATTTCTGCCAGATCGACACCGGCAAGCCCGCCGCCCTGGATCGCGACGAGCCCCGCCGCGTCGCCGAAAGCGTCCAGGCCATGGGCTTGCGCTACTCGACCATCACCGGCGTCGCCCGCGACGACCTGGAAGACGGCGGCGCCTGGCTCTACGCCGAAACCGTCCGCGCCATCAAGCGTCTGAATCCGCACACGGGCGTGGAACTGCTGATCCCCGACTTCAACGCGAACCCCGACCAGCTCGCCGAGGTCTTCTCCGCGCGCCCGGAAGTGCTGGCGCACAACCTCGAAACGGTTCCGCGCATCTTCAAGCGCATCCGCCCGGCCTTCCGTTACGAGCGCTCCCTCGCGGTCCTGACCGCCGCCCGCGAAGCCGGTCTGGTCACCAAGTCGAATCTCATCCTCGGCATGGGCGAAACCCCCGAGGAAGTCACCCAGGCCATGCGCGACCTGCACGAGGCAGGCTGCGACATCCTCACCATCACCCAGTACCTGCGCCCCTCCCCCCGCCACCACCCTGTGGACCGCTGGGTGAAGCCGGAGGAATTCGTCGAGCACTCCGAGGCGGCCGAGGAAATCGGCTTCGCGGGCGTCATGGCGGGCCCCCTGGTCCGCTCCTCCTACCGGGCCGGGCGGCTCTACGCCCAGGCGATGGCCCACCATGGCCGCGAGATCGCCCCGGAAATGGCGCACCTCGCCGAAGAAGGCACCGCCTCCCAGGAGGCCAGCTCGGTGCTGGCCCGCTTCGGCAACTGACCGATTCTGGCAATTTTGTCTCACGCACGTCTTAGCCGTACGCGCGGGTTGAAGCACGTTTTGACGTGCAGCGGCCCGCGCGTTCCGGTGCCGGATGGACGCAGGATCCCCCTCTGCAAGTCGCTTGATGCCCAACGCAGCTGAAAAGTACAACAGCGGCATCTTTATTATACTTTCACTACGCTAAAGTATAATAATCTCGCAGACTGTGTACGTTTCTCCGGCGAATGGAGGTTTCATGGGCTGGCCACCCCATCGCTTCGAGACCCGCGCGTGGAACCCACGACACCGGCAGGGCTCACGGGCCGACCGCACTCTAGCTGAGATCGAAGTTTCGATTCCGCCTCGGATCGCCGACCTTCCATACGCACCCGCAGGCCGCGTCGCACGAGCACACGAAGACGCGATCATCGCGATAGTGCGACTCGAGGCGGGCTTCGGTCAGCACTTGGCACCGCTGGCGGACTTCCTGATGCGAAGCGAGTCCGTGGCTTCTTCGAAGATCGAGCACATTGATGCGGGCTGGCGAGCCTTCGGCAAAGCGGTTGCCGGCGGGAAGGCCAGCGACGAGGCCAAGGCACAACTGGCTGCGGTCCGCACGCTGGCAGCACTTGTCGCCGCAGCCTCTGAGGGGCCGATCCGCCTCGAGTCCATCCTCGAAGCACACCGACTGCTGATGGCTCCCGACTACTACACGGCCCGAGACTCGGGCACGCTCCGGACCGTCCAGAACTGGATCGGCGGCAGCGACTACACCCCGATCGACGCGATGTTCGTGCCACCCCCACCAGAACTGGTCGTCGAACTGATGGACGACCTCATCCTCTTCCTAGACCGCAGTGACTTGCCGATTCTCGCGCAGGCCGCCATCGCGCACGCGCAATTCGAATCGATTCATCCGTTCACCGACGGCAACGGCCGGATCGGACGCGCTCTCATCAGCGCCGCCCTGAGGCGGCGCGGCCTCACCCAGCGGGTCACCGTCCCGTTGGCGTCGGCAATGCTTGCGAATACAGAGCGCTACTTCGGACAGCTCAACGGTTACCGCGAAGGCGGTGTCGACCAATTCGTGGAGTATATGGCGATCGCGACGATTCATTCGTGCGAGGCAGCACACGAATCCGCCCGCGCCCTCGCCGAGCTTCCCACGCGGTGGCGCGCCATCGCCAAGCCCCGAGCCAACTCGGCGGATGAAGCGGTACTCGCCGCGTTGCTCGACACGCCGATTCTCAATGCCGATGCCGCACAGGCGATTACCGGAACCACCGAAGCCAGCGTCTACCGCGCCCTTGGCAGATTGACCGACGTCGGCATCCTGGAGGTCTTGTCGGAGAACAAACGTCACCGGATCTGGGCCGCATCCGATGTATTGGCCGAGCTGGACGCGCTCAGCGCAGCCATCGGAAGGCGAAGCCAAGTAACTGGCTGACGCTACAGCGATGTCGGCTCCGATCCGCTTCTGTTCGATCTTGCGAAGAACTGCCGCTCGCATTGCATTGGGGGCCAGAGGATCTCGTTCGAGCATGGGAGTGAATCTCGATCCGAATCGGTCTGTTGAGCCGAGCGGACGCCCGGATAATCTGCGTCCACGACTCGAGGATGCCGAGCGGTGCGAACGGAATCGACTCAACGGACGGGCGGAACTTTTCGCGGAGCGCGATCTTGCAAGCCGGTAGGAGTGGTTGCGAGGTAGTCGCGAGGTAATTGCCCATGCCCGCTCCGAGTTGTCAGGGGCACAAGCGTGGATACAGAGTTCCGGTAATCGGATCGAGACCAAGTTGGTCTCGTTACTGCAAAATACTAATTTGTGGTCCAAATCACGTTTGTTAGCAAAATGCCTGGTAGTGGCGTTGATAGGTATAGCCGATCGGCGCTTACAAGATCGCTTATCCGGATCATTAACTGACTGTTTGCCGTGCGTTAACCAGCCGTGATCAAGCTGAGATCAGGTCTGAGAGGGACCTGGGAAACAGCTCCACAGCCCACGGCTTGTTTCTCTTCGGGTACGGCAGCGGCACCGACGGGCATCGCCCCCGAGTCGTGCACCGCGTCGCGCCGCCAGGAATTCGAACCCTGGCCTTCACAACGAAATCCGAAAACCGCACACGAGCCGAGATGGCGAACACCTTACCTGGTGCCCGCCGTGGATCCGCGCTGGGTTTTCCCGGCCGGATCGCCGCACGAACAAGGAACTGATTTCTCGATGTCTGACGCACGCCTTTCTTTTCTCCGCCGCCCGTCCCTTCGTAAGGGCGCTGCCCTCGCCGCCACCGTCGGCGTGATCGCCGTCGGCTTCTCCGCCGGTGTGGCGGTGGCCGACGACAGCGCTCCGGCGCCCGTTACGCCGGTCGCCGCGCCGTTCGACCTCCCGGCTCTGCCGGGACTGCCCGCGCTGCCCGAACTGCCCGCGTTGCCGGGGCTGCCCGCGCCCGCGCCCGAGGGTCTCGCGCCCGCGCCGCCGCAGGTCTACGAGAACAACCTCGACGGCTGGATCCGCCAGTCCCTCGACGTCATGCGCCTGCACGGCATTCCGGGGAGCTACGAGGGCATCCACCGCAACATCATGCGCGAATCCGGCGGCAACCCCAAGGCCATCAACCTGTCGGACTCCAACGCCGCCAAAGGCACCCCCTCCAAGGGCCTGCTCCAGGTGATCGACCCGACCTTCAACGCCTACCACGTCGACGGCACCGCCTTCGACATCTGGGACCCGGTCGCCAACATCACCGCCGCCTGCAACTACGCGGCTCATCGGTACGGCTCGATGGACAACGTCAACGGGGCCTACTGAGCCTCGAACTCGGATCCGGCAAGCGCCTCCTCGTCTCCTCGACGCGGAGGCGCTGCCGTTTCCGGGTGCGACCGCACCACCGCGGCACCGCTGTTTCAGCCCTGTCCCCACGACTCGGGCTGGACTTCCTCGACGCGGAGGCCGTCGACGCTTGCGGACAGCTTTGCGGGGCCGGGCTCAGCCGACTACTTCACGAAGTCGCGCACGCCCTCGAAAACCGTCGACGAGGACAGCAGCGCGATATGGCCGAGGCACGCCGTCTGGGTGTTGGTGGCACCGCTGAGAATCGTGCTCTGATCGGGGTTGATGATCTCATCGCACGGCGACCACCAGGTGCCGTAGTTCACCCGGCCGGGGGTTTCGTCGGTGCTGTTGAGTTCGGCGAGGAAGGCTGAGCCGGGCCGCATCTCCGCGCAGGAGGCGTCGAAGCATCCGTTGGCGACGTCGGTGCCGTGATTGGGGCCGGCGATGGAGACCCAGTCGTCGACGAAATTCAGGCCGTCCAGCTTCTTCAGGTACCAGCGACTGTTGAGGCCGCCCATCGAGTGGGAGATGATGTCGACCTTGGCGGCACCGGTTTTCGCGCGCAGCGCATCGGCCTGCGCTTTCACCTGTAGTGCGATGTCCTTGTTCGACTGGGTGGTGTCGTAGCTGAATCGTGCCATCTCTTCTGCGGAGTATCCCGCGTCGCGGAATCTGCTCCACATGTAATCCCAGTCCGCCGCCGATCCGTGCCAGCCGTGGACGAAAAGGATCGGATCTCGCGCCGGCGCCGCAGCCGCCTGTGGCGTGGCGATGCCGAGTGCGGCCGTAGCCGTCGTGACCAGGGTGATTGCGGCCATTCGTAGGCGGCGCGTGATCGATGTGATGCGCATGACTTGACTCCGATCTGCTCGCTGCACTGCGAGCAGACAGAAGGTAGCGCCTCGAAGCTCATCCGGGGGCATTGTGAGACTTGGTTGTTTCAACTCGTCGCCGAGTCCTTGGATCTGTCGCGACATTCCGCGAAGAAGGTCCCGGGCGAAGCTACGCCGCGCCGACGAGCTGGCAGCAGAGGGCAGGCCGGGAGAGGAGTCCAGAGCCTCGAACCCGTGCCCGTTGAAGTCGCGGGCCGCCTACCGTCCATACGATTCCGAATACTCACGTCAGCCCGGCAACGAATCCGACCGGCTGATGCTTGTGCCGACGCCATCACCACCGCCCGCTGAATCCGGACCAGCCGCTTGCCGCGCAGCGGGATATGGGCCAGCTTGCGGCTGCCACCCCGGACCGTGGGTACCGCATCAAATTCCGGACGCGGCACCAGGGACGGCGCACCGCGCCAAGACCCACCTTCGAGCTAGACCTCGATGCGGCGAGTCCTGGTTCGCGCTTCCCACGAGCTGGTCGATGCCGACTAATGGATACGAGGTATCAGACTTGTGCCGCGCGCCGGGCCAAGAAATCTCGAACCTCTGGAACCCGGGAATGACCGCGAACCTTATTCGCGATGGCATCGATGCGTTGATGCAGGCGGGTGGACGCGAGTCCGGCGATGGTGTCGTAGTTTTCGGCGAGCAGTGAGCATGCTCGTGCGACGTCACCGGACGTGGTGAAGTTCTCCGCGAGATGGACCTGCCACGCGGCGCGCTCCCTGGGCCATGCCGATGAACTTTCGATCGCGGCTTGCAGGTTGGATGTCGCCTGCGAGTGCTCGCCGAGCCGCATCTGCGCCCAGCCGATGCCACCGACGAATTCGCCTTCCGGCAGGTAGACCCAATCCGGGTCGTGCCCACGAGTCGATTCGAATGCACGGTGCGCCCGGCTGATCGCCGCCGTCATCGCGGACTTGTCACCGCGTACCCCGTGAGCTTCGGCCTCCCTGATCGCCATCAACGCACGCAGTTTCGGACCACCCTCGCGGAGCGATGCCCGCACCCCGGCCTGTGCGTATTGCACGGCAAGAGGATTGCCCTTCGCGTCGTCTCCGGGACGACTCGCCATCAGAAAGCTGGCGTTCCCCAGCGCATGCGCCGCAGCGATCCCGTCACCGGCCGCATTGGCGGCGTTCGCGGCGTCCGCGTAATACCGCCGAGCATCGTCGAGACGCCCGGCGTCGTAGTGCACCCACCCGGCGGCGGTCATCATCTCGGCGGCGGCGCTGGTGAGCGCCCGACCAACCGCCTCGGTGTAACTCCCCTGGTCGAGAAGCTGCTCGACATAGCGGACCTGATTGGCCGCCACCCGGCACAAACGGTCGCCGCCGACCACCAGATCCAGTTCGTGGATCTGATTCACGCTGTCGATGATCGCTTCGACATCGCTCGCGCCGACTTTCCCTGCGGACGCCGACGCGGCGTTCGCGGCGGCGGAAACCGACATCATGGCGGCCCCCGCGCTTACTGATGCCCCTGCTTTGAAGAAGTTGCGACGGTCCACATCTGCCTCCCGGTCCGACTCCACTACCAGTATGGCAAGCGGAACGTCCAGTGCACGGGCTACGAGCCGCAGGACCCGGACGTCGTGCGAGGCCGGGCCGCCGCGCTCCAGACCCGAGACGGCGGGCTGCGAGAAGTTGATGCGCGCGCCCAATTCCGTCTGCGTCATGCCGACGGATTTCCTGATGCGCCGAATCACTTCGCCCGTGGTCATGTACATGGCCGAGCCCCCCGATCGTTGGTCGAATTTCCCTACAGCTTTTACCCCGAAAGCGATTGCACCGGCAGGATATACGGCTCTTCGCATAGCCGGAACGGAAACCGCGATCCGTGCTCCCACCTCGGTGTTCGCGCGACCTACGTTCGGTCGCGGGTGCCCGGTACCGGGGTGACGCCGCACTCTGCGCGGCGCACCAGCTCGCCAGAGTGGCGGGCCGGTGGCGACAGCCCCCGGTACCGGGCATCGGTCGATCCGCGAGACAGAGAGGTTTCCCGTGTCCACGCATTCCCTCGCCATGTACCAGCTCATCGCCCTGTGTGACGCGGCCGCCCACCAAGCGCCGATGCGGCCGCTCAGCATCCGCCAGGCCGCCCATGAGGTGATGCAGATCCATGTGGCTTGCCGCGCGAAACACTGCGCACGCAAAGCGGCGGCGCGACAGGTGCTGGTCGACAGCGGACGGATGGTGCCGGACCCGAGCAGGCCGCAGTGACGGCAGCTGCTCCCGGGCCGCCGAACCGGCGCCGCCACATCCAAATCGAAACCGGTCCGCTGCGCCTGGACTACCAGGCGAGCGCCGAACAGGCCGAAAGCGTCGCACGCGCACTGGCGCAACGGTTCCCGGAAATCACGGTGACTGTGGACGACGACCTGGACGACGATCTCCCGCACCTTCCTTGCGCACAGCTGTGGGACTGATCGCTCCGCGCCGCCACCCCTTCATCCTCGAAATGCGAACGGAGACTGCAACGATGCGATCTGCCCAACTCGAACAAGGCCGACTCCACCCCGGTTCGTGCTGACGGAGCGGCCATGAATACCGATCCCGCCTCCGATCCCACACTCACCCGCTGCCAGCGCTACCGGCACGTCTACGGCCTGCCGTGCTACGTACACCAGGAAACTCGGCGAATCACCCTGCGCGCGGGAGACGTAGGCGCGGTCACCGTGCCCGAACAGCTCGGCAGAATGGTCCACTCCGACCTCGCCGGGCAATACTTGCTCGGCCCCGTCATCGCACACGGCTCCGGACGCTGGACGATCCTCGTCCGCCCCGACGACACCCACCAGCTCGCCAACGACACCGACATCTTCGTCGCACTGCTGCGCGCCTCCGCGACGATCGTCCCCGACGGCGGCGAGATCCTGCTGCCCTCCCCCGCCGACGAACGAACTGGATACCGCCGGTGGGTCGTCGCACCACGCGACGCGTTCCGCCCGCACATCAGCACCGTCGTCCAGTCGATCATCATCTGCGCGGACCGAACTGCACACCACCACTATGGGTTCCAAAAACCCGACCAGCCGCGAGAACACCCCTAGCAACACCCACTCACCTGCGCGCCCGTCGATCAGATGACGCAACGACCCGAAGCTCCTGATCCGAACGAACCGAATCCGGTGGAACCGGAGACCCTGTATATGCGTCATAGACTTCAGGGACGACTTTGACGGCCCGGATCGGGAGGCTTCGTGGGACGACGGACGACGGCGACAGTTGTAGCACTCGCTGGGGTGGCGCTGGTCGCTTCGGGGTGTGATTCGGGCACGAACGGGACTGCCACGCCCAGCACGATCGATACCTCGGCGGCCACGGCCGCCCTGTGGGATCCGTGCACGCAAGTATCGGATCAGGTACTTCAGAAAATCGGCGTGGGCCCGTCGACGAGAGAGTCCGGGGTGGGCGGCGTCGAAGAGCCCGGTTGGAAGCACTGTAACTGGAGCAATGCCGACTTCACACTCGGCATCTGGTCGACAATTCATTCCGTGGACGACTTCAGGAGGAAGGAAGGAAATATCGACTTCACCGATATTTCCGTCGGCGACCGAAACGGCGTTCAGTACCGTCGAGCGAAGGACAAGTTCGATGAAGACTGCGACCTGGTCTTTCCCGCAAGCCATGGCGCACTGAGTATCACGATTTACAACCATGCCTCATCGAAGAATGTGATCGCGCCATGCACCAGGGCGATGAAAGCCGCTGAGACTCTAGTCCCGATATTTCCGCGCTGACCAAGGAGATCATCTATGGCTATGGAAGAGGAGGTATCGCGCTGGCGATACCTCGCTGACGAAGCGAAGGCTGGCCGCCTCTACCTGGACCGCTCGGTTGCGAAAGCATGCTGGGATGCCTGCGATCGTCAGATCCAGCTCTACAACTCTCTCCGCACGAACCTGAAGGATGTCGAGATGGTCACGGGCCTCGGCAAGTTCGACTGCTCCATCGATCTAGCGAACATGCTGGGGGCCAAGGCAATCGGCGGCGACGGGGATGTGGACTCCGCACTCAAAGAGCACATCGAAGTACTGACCCTGATGCGTGATACGATCCAGATTTCCGTGGACCGCATCGGCGCGACGGACGACTCCAATGCGCAAGACACGAGCAATCTGCTGAACTGACCGGGGGATAATCATGGGCCTGCCGTTCTTGGTAGCGATTGGCGCCGCGCTGTACGAGCAGTCGAAATCCGGCCCGCCGGACAGCGGTTCGCGCGATGAGAGCCCCGACGCGGCCATCGCGCGGAACCGCATCACCGAAATCATGCGCGCCGGTAGTGATTTGCAGACCCAGTCGCCGAAAGTTCCGGAGAGCGCGTACAAGAACCCGGACGGCATGGACGATCTCTATCAACGCGTGCAGGCGATGTCGATCGATGGAGTCGTCGCGCTGCACCAGCGGTGGGAGTCCATTCGCAACCGGCTCGAGCAGGGTTTGCAAGGTTTCGCCCCGGAGATCGGCAAGGCCATGGAAGGCAAATGGGAGGGGGCGGCGGCGAAGGCCGCGGCGGACGGGATCAAGGAATATGTCGACAAGTCCGGCGGACTGATCAGTTCGGTGCAGATCGTCGCCGAGAAGGTGAAGATCATCCGGTCGGGTATCGAGGTCACCCGGCCCGCCGTGCAAGAAGCACCCGCCCATACGTGGACCAGCGACGTCGCGAGTTGGGTGCCGGGCCCGACCTGGAAGCTGAACCAACATCGCGAGGACGCCGCGCACGACGCGTCCGTGAACGTCGTCAAGAACGTCTTCTACCCTGCCGTCCGGGAAGCCGATACCGGCGTTCCACTGGTGCCCAAGCCGTACAACCCGGTGCACAATTCGAGCGATCAGCCGTACACGCCGAACAACGGCTGGCAGCCGTCGTCGTCCGGCACCGGCACCGGCACCGCCGGCAAAGCCACCACGGCGGACCCAGCACAGCAACCAGGCACCGAGAACACGCCGGAGACCACCGTCCCGTCCAGCACGAATCCTGTTGCCGAGCAGGAAAGCACGACCGAACAGAGCGCGACCACACCCGCGAGCACGAACCCGTCGACCCAACCGGCGAGCACCAATCCCGGAACCGATCCATCGCTGACCCGCCCCGGAACACCGAGTCCCGGATCTCCCGGCACGCACAGCCCGGGCACACTCAACCCGAACGCTCCCGGCCTCGGCGCTCCCGCACCGGGTCGCAGCATCAACGGTGTCCCGGGCGGCGTTCCCGCCGCCGCTTCCGCGCGGCCCGGCACCGGTCGGCCGGGAGCGAGCGGCATGCCGGGCATGATGGCGCCGGGCGCTCGCGGCAAGGGCGACGACGACAAGGAGCACCAGACGAAGGACTACCTGGTGAACCAGCGCAACGGTGAGGAACTCACCGGTCTCGGTGCGGAGAACAGTGTGAAGTCGGTGCCACCGGTGATCGGCGAATGAGCCGGACCGGTCTCGACGCCACGCCACCACGCGCGCGGTCCATGACGAAGGAGCCGGTTGCATGAGCCGACGGGACTGGTCGTTCACCGCGCTCGGCTTCACGGTGCTGTGGCGGGCCGTCGAGCGCGACGTGCTGCCATACCCCTTGCAGTACCGATCCACGGCGGAGACCGTCGCCGATTACGAGTCGGAGTGGAAGTCCGAAGCCGCCGGACTGCACCGCCGCCTCGACGAGTCCCTGTACAGCGCTCTGCGTGTGCTGGCCGAACCCGAGGCACGCATCGAGATGGCGGGATTCAGCGGGGAGGACAAACTGCGCGTCCACGCGGCCGTCCATTATCGGCATGCCGTGCTGCTGGTACAGGAGCCCACCGCATCGCCGGATCGCGGTGGAGCCGTGCACATGTCACTGATCGCTGCGGAGAGCGTGAGCCGTCGGGTCATCGACCACCTACCCGACGCCGCACGCGGCAGCGGCCCCGGCATCGAGATCTCCCGGCACGAACTCGACGCCGAGGACGAGGAACCGTACCGCGTGGGCGCACCGGCCCCGCCCCGCGCCCGAGCCGAGCAGTTCTTCGAACGCCCCCGCACCACCATCGCCCACGTCGCGGTCTACGCGGGCCCGGCCTGGGACAACCGCCCGGCGCCCGCCCGCGGCTTCCACGTGATGGACTACCCCGACGGCCGCTACCTCGTCCGCAGCGGAACCACCATCAAGGCCGTCCCCGCCGACACCACGGAAGTGCGAACCCAACTCGACCGGGTCGTACACGCAACGGTCGCGGCCTTCCGCGAGGAAAACGATCCCAGCTACACCTGACCCACCTAGCCGGGACCAGGCGCGCCAGAGAAAGTAGCCAACGATCCAGCGCCGCAAACGCACCGGAGTCCACCAGCCCGATTCTCCGGACAAGACCTTGATTTCGGTGGCAGGCCTTGTTCGATGGCCTACGTGTGGTGTACCGGCTCAGCGACGACCGGATCGTCGAACCCGGCTGAGCGGGGAGACGACCAGAGGCCGAGAGGTCCTGCACAAGTCGATCGGGACCACGCCGCCGAGCGGGGACAGCGGGCTGCTTCACTCTACAGCCCGCGCACCGGACACAAGAGCTGCTGCAACCACTGCACGTCGACCAGCCCCCGCGGAACTGTAGTTCAATCCGATGACGCGGGCATTACTCACGCCACGTATGTACTCACCCCCGGAAGAACGCGCCCGGCTCCACAACGGCCGCCGAATCAACCCGCCACGGTGACCGTGACTTCGCGTGTGGCCCCAGCGAGGGATCGCCCGCCGCAACGACGCCATCGCTCGGAGCAAGTTCGTCCAGGATGCGGGAAAGGGCCACCACAGCGGCAGGCGCTTCGATGACTCGGCCGAGAATGTTCACCATTACCGCCGCGATCACTCGGGCGAAGCAAGCCGAAGACGACCCACCGGTGCGAGTCCAGCTGGGTCCGGAGCTTGCGGGGCACTCGCGCCTGGCGAGAGGTGGCGGGGTGCTGTGGTCGATGAGCGACGTACGCTGCCCCACAGACGATTTCGGCATCAACCGCAGTGCCTGTTGCGCCACGTAGTCGCCACGCGAACGGCCCATCAGCCCGACAACGGCCCATCGATGCAGGTCACACCGCTACTCCCGCCAGTGACAACAAACACAGCGCCGGGTGAACATAACCTTGCCCTATGCCTCGCTGGAGTACGCACCGACGGAAGCCGGCGGAGGTGGGACGGCTGGCACGAGTCGGCGGGGATCCCGAATCATTCTCGGCAGCAACACTTTCCAGATCGATAACCAGATCGATCACTGCCGCCGCGAGTGGGCCCGGCGCATCGTCGAACGCGCACAACCAAGCACCGCCGCAGCCGCGAGTACATCCGGGCGCACTCGCGCCGAAGAGTGAATCCGATTCGCAGACCACGGCAATGGCTATGCCTCCGCTGCCACAACCACGTCAGGACGACGAGCCGCACCGGCTGCATCATTCGGGCGCGGCCGCTTTCGTCGGACTCTGCGTCGGCGTGGTGCTCCTGCTGGTGTCGGGGTGTCTGCTGGTGAATCACCCGACGGGGACGTCGGCGTCATCCACGGCGCTGCGCACCAGCGCACCGAGCACTCCGGCACCTACGTCCACCGTGCGAACGACCGCGCCGGTAGCCGCTCCCCCGCCCGTCCGGACGGGCATCGGTGTCACCTTCGGAAAGGTCGTGGCCAATGACGGCACGACATTGGTGGTCAGAAACGCGTTCACCAGCAGCAGCGTCAAAGTCCGCGCCGACGCCAACACCAAGGTGAACGTCCTGGTTGCCAAACAGGCGACGGACATCCGCGTCGGCGCTATCGTCGCCGTCTACGGACGGCAGTATCCCGATCACACGATCGTCGCGGAGTTCATCACCGGCATTTCGATCGGGGCCCCGACCCGGTGAGCACGGGCGTACGCGGATCGCCGCGTCAATCACGCCCGCGCAACGCCGCTTCCACCGCCGCGTCGTCGACCGGCTCGGTCTGTCCCCACACGTCTCGCGCCAGCCGCAGCTTTCCGCACATGCTGGCCACCAACGCCGCCTCAGCCGCCGCGTCGGCCCCGCCCTGCCCGATTGCTTTGCGGTAGCGAACCGCATCGACGACGACCGATTTGACCCGCTCGTGTGCGAGGTAGGTCCGCAGGTCGCGACGCCACTGCCCGATCGCGGCCTCGGGCTCGGCGGCGACCCACGCGGCGAGGAACGCCTCTTGCTCTTCCGGCAGGTAGCCCATCTTGTGCAGATGCGTGGCCACGTCGTAGACCGGATCGCCGTACAACGCGAATTCCCAATCCAGGAATACGACCCGATCGTTTCGCACGATCATGTTCTTCCGGTGCACGTCGGCATGCAGCATTCGAAAAGGCCTGGCCTCGAGCGTGTCCCACGCCGCGAGGATGTGCTCGAGCGGCTGATCGGGCACACCCAAGCGGCGGTACAGCTCGCCGAACTCCGCACTGCTGTCACGGTGCACGCGGGCGGTGACGGCGGACAATCGGCGCGCGAACCCAGCGGGTTCGTCACCCCAGTCCGGCTCGACCGGCGGCAGTAGATCTCGGGGGATGCGCCGAAGTTCCCCGAACAGCGCCGCCACATCAGCCGGTACATGAGCCGGAACTCGGACCCCGCGCGGCGCGATGTGATCCAGCAGGTCGCCGTCGATGTAGTCGTGGATCTGATAGGCGGGGTGAACCGATTCCCAGCGCAGTCTCGGCGCCGCGGCGACGAAGGGCTCGATCGCGATCAGCACCGCGGGTTCGGGCCATTGCCGCAGGTCCATCACATCGGCGCCGGCTACCGGAATCCGCACGTTCACCGCACCGGCGACGCCGTCGACGCGGACGTTGTGGTTGTAGTACCCCGCGGCCGACTGCGATCGGGACAGCGCTTCGACGTACATCGCCTCGGCGTCGACACCGATCACCCGGGCGATCACGCGTGCGGCGTCGCGGTCCAATCCCGATCCGGGCGTCGGCGGCTGAATGCGCGACCGCGCGGCCGCCGCGGCTTCGGAGATGTCGGGTTCGGTCCAGCCGTACAGCGCCAGGACCGCTCGCGCGACGAGGACCAGCCCCGGATAGACGTTCGCCCCCTGGAATTCCGCGATGGCCCAGCGGGCACTGCGGACGGCATCGTCGCGCCTCCCGCGGCGCGCGAAGACCCCCGCGCGGAACAGTTCGGCCCTGGCCCGACCGGAGCGGTACCCGGCCTGCTCGAGAATCTCGCACGCTTCGGCGAGCGCGTGCTCGGCGGCATCCAGCTCCCCGAGCGACAACCGCGCCAGACCCAATGCGGTGTAGGCCTTTCCGAGTTCGTGCAACGCGCCGAGTTCACGCTGCCGCACGATCGCCGCTCCGGCGGCCTCGATCGCCCGGGCCGGGTCCGTGAGCGCCAAGAGTTCCGCCAGGTTCGTCGCGACATTCGCCTGTCCGACAACGCTGCCCGCGGCTCGATAATGGGTGTCGGCCTCCGTCAGATACCGGGCGGCGCGTTCGGTGTCGAACGCCAATCGGTAGGCGAGATGACGCAACCGGGCGATGTCGCCGAGGAACTCGTGGTCGTCCTCCGCCATCGCGACGAGTTCCTCGCACATGCTCAGCGCCTGACCGAATCGGCCCTGGCACATGTGCAAATCGGCCGCCCACTGCCCCGCGACGAGCCGGGCCCGCCCCGATCCGCGCGACCACACGTCGTGATAGATGGCCAACGCGTCGTCGGTGTCGCCGAGTATGCGGCGTGCGTTCGCCGCGGCGACTGCCAACCGCTCCGCGATCGGGCCGGTCCGGTCCAAAGCGACCTCCCGGGTGAGCCGATCGGCTTGTTTGGCGTCGCCGAGCAGCACCGCCGCTTCCGCTTCCAGGCACCGCGTGAGTTCCGACAGTTCCGCCATACCTGTCAGGTTCTCATGCGGATCGCTCAGATAGCGGTCCAGATCGCTGATCACTCCGCCGATGCCCTGGCTGCCACCCGCCGCCTCGATCCGGTCGACGTATCCCAGCAACGTCACCGCGGACAGCAGCCCGGACCGGACACCGTGATATCCCGCCTCCCGCAAGGCCGCGACCCGGCCGAGCGACCGTTCGGCGCGTGCGAACCACAGGTCGTGCAGCACCCCGTGCAGAGTGCGCCGGACGTCCGGGTCCAAACGCCACTGCAACGCGTCCACCATCAATTGGTGCAGCTGGAAGCGCTCACCCTCGTCGTTCTCGTCCGCCGCGTACACGAACGAGTACGCGACCAGGGACTTCCACGCGGCGATGTGGTGCGGTAGCTCGAACTGCCGGGCGACCGCGGTGAAGATCTCCCGATCGAAGGTGCGCGGCAGGCCCAGCAGTTCCAGCATGCGAACTTCGTCGGGGCGCACGTGCTGGAGGAAACGCTCGAGAATCGTTTCCGGAGACACCAATTCGGCGGGCGTCACCCAGCCCGCGCGGGTACGGGCATCGATGGCCAGATGCAGATAGAACGGGACACCCGCGCTCGAAGCGGCGATCGCCGCGCGCTCGTCGGGATCCTCGATGCCGGAGGAGTCGAGCAATTCGAAGCGGGCGTCCATCGGCAGGTCGTCGACGGGCACGGCCCGGATGCGGGCCGACCACTCCGAGTCGTGCCGCTCCCAGCCCAGCGGCTCGCGGCTGGCGATCACCACCAACCCGGTGTCCAGCTGCGCGACCACATCGCGTAGCCAGGCATCGGACGCCGCCGCGCGGCCTTCACGATCGGCGCCGCCTATCAGCGCTTCGTAGGCGTCCAGGAAGACCACATACGGTTTCCCCTCCGTCCCGCTCTTCAGATCCTCCGCGAACAGGTAGGAGACGGCTTCTTCCAGGCCCGCGAGACTCAACCGGTCGAGTTCCCCGAGGACCGGATCGTGGCGGATCCGGTGGGTGCGGATCACCTTGCGAGCGCCGAGTTCGAGCAACCGGGTCGCGGTGCCGAAGACCGGGATGCCGGTGGCGTCGTTGAGGATCTCGGTCAGGATCTCGCTGTGCTCGGCGAGCGCGAGCGCGTCCGAGGTCAGGCGCAGATGCGGGTGCATGCGCTGCCACAACACCGCGCGGGCGATGTCGAAGCGGTGGAACTTGATCTTCTGCGCGCCGAACTGCATGCGCAGCACGGCGAGTCCGTCCGCGGCCTGGCGATGACTCGGAACCTGCAGGTCGAGCACCGCCGCCGGGTGTTTCTTGCCGACCCGCGCCCGCAGTTCGGTGACCAGCCGGGACTTGCCGATCCCGCCGACACCGCCGAGCAGCATGACGCGGGGATGCCCGGCGGCCTCGGCGAGCAGTTCGTCGAACCGTGTCAGCACCGGCGCGCGGTCGACGAACGGACGGCTGGTCGATCCCGGCTGGAACCGCGCGGTCAACACCATGGCGTACCCCCTCCTCACGAGCCCGGCACGATTGTGCCAGAGCCGGCCGCCGGCGATCTCGCACGCGCCGTCGAATGTCGGTGCCTCTTGCTAACTTTCGTCTCGTTCTGATCTGACGAAAACAGGCGAGGCGCTATGACTATCGGGGGAACCACCTATCTCGAACTGTCCGAGGACAGTGGTACCGCGCACAAGTTCTACGAGGTGATCGTCGCGGGTACGCAAGTGAGCGTCCGCTTCGGTCGCATCGGGGAACAAGGGCAGACGAAGGTGAGTTCGTTCGCCTCCGAGGAGAAGGCGCAGGCGGCCGCGTCGAAGAAGATCGGCGAGAAGGTGCGCAAGGGCTACGCGCCCGCCGTGCTGGGCGCGCGGGCCAGGCGTCCGGTGACCAGGCGCGCGATCAGCAGCGGCCGCTCCACGGCGAAGGCAGCGCCCGTGTTGTGGAGTTTCGACTCCGGCGCCGCCGCCTTCGGCATCTTCGTCGACGAGCGCCGCTGCTGGGTCGGCAACGAGAGCGGCGACGTGTTCACCCTGACTCCCGACGGTGTGGTCACCGGCCGGTACCGCCTGCCGGATTCGGTCAAGTGCATCGTGGCCGACGACTTCTGGATCTACGCCGGCTGCGACGACGGGCGCGTCTACGACCTGTCGGGCAAGGTGCCTCGGGCGGCCTACGACATCGCGGCCGATGTCGACATCTACTGGCTCGACATCCACGACGGCATCCTCGGCGTCTCCGACCGCCAAGGCGGGATCACCGTGATCGACTACGAGGAGGAGTCGCTGTGGACGCGGCGCAGCACCGGCGATTCGGGCTGGATGGTGCGCATCGACGCGAACGGCGTCTACCACGGGCATTCCGCCGGCGTCACCAAGTACGACCTGGACAGCGGAAGCACCCTGTGGCAAATGGGCACCGGCGGCGGCGTCCTGTTCGGCTGGCAGGAATCCGACGCCGTCTACGCGGGCACCGCCCGTAACCAGGTCCGCATGGTGGCCAAGAGCGGCCGGGCCGAGCGCGTCTATCAGTGCGACGCCGCGGTCTTCTCCTGCGCCACCTCGCCCGACGGCCGGTATGTCTTCGCCGGCGACAACTACTCCTCGGTGTACTGCTTCGACGCCGCCGGGAACCGCGTGTGGAAGCTCGCCACCGGCTGCGGCTCGGCGTATTCCATGCAGTACCACGACGAGAAGCTGTACTTGGTCACCACGACCGGCACGCTGGCCTGTCTCGATGTCGGCGACGCCGCCATCCGCGACGCCGAGCAGGGTGTGCTGCCCGAAACGGTGTCGGTGAAGGCTCCCGAGATCTCGGCGGTGGTGCCCAGCGACACCGTCGAGATCACCTCCGAAGCGGGTAGCGGAATCGTCGTGGAGTGCGTGAGCCAGGGCAGTTCGCTGCGCGTGCGAGTCGTCTCGCCTGGATATCACCAGGGGTGGAATGTGCAGTTCCCCAAGGATATTCGTCTGGCTGGGGCTCGTTACGTGGTCGACGGCATAGCGGAGTCGGCGCGCGGCGGCTTCTACCGCGTCCGTGGGGACATCCGCCGGTTGTCCTGAGCGGCAGACGTTCCCGATGGAGCGTTCCTCGCACGTCGGCGCGAGATGTGCGAGGGACGTCCCTGATGGGAACACGGCTGTTCGGTGGTCCTGGCACACTGACAAAAGCGCTATCGAACAGGGGGGGGGCTCGATGAGGGGACGATTCACATCGTTGTGTGCGGTCGCCGTGGCGCTGACGACGGTGGCCGCGCTGCTGGCCGGATGCGCATCGGACGAGCGCGAGGAACGAGGCTTTCCAACCGAGGCAGCCGAGCGGATCGACCGCATCGTGCGGCCGCAAATGGACGCGCGGCTGGCCCCCGGGGTACTGGTCGCGGTGCACGACCCGAAACGGGGGTCCTTCGTCAGGGCTTACGGCACAGCGGATCTCGCGACGGGTCGTCCGATGGACGTAGCGGATCATGTCCGGATCGGGAGTATCACCAAGACGTTCACCGCGACCGCGGTGCTGCGCGCGGCCGACGAGGGCAAACTCTCGTTGGACGACGTGCTGGAACGATATGTGCCGGGAGTGCCCAACGGCGGCACCATCACTCTCCGCGACCTGCTCGGCATGCAGGGCGGCGTCTGGGATCTCCGGGACTATCCGGCCTTCGCCGAACAGTTCGACGCGGAGCCTACGGCATCCGAATGGCACGAGGGCGACCGGTTACGCGCGATCATCGCTCAGCCGGAGCGGGCGAAGCCACCGCGTACCCGCGTGGAGTACTCGAACTCCGAGTTCTACCTGCTGGGTCTGGTGCTCGAGAAGGTCTTCGGGAAGCCGGTGCCCCAAGTCATCGGTGAAGTCGTCGCCGCGCACGGGTTGCGCGCCACGACGTATCCCACCGACGCCACCATGCCCGCGCCTGAGAGTCGCGGGTACTCCTACTTCGACGAAGCGCCCACCGACGTCACCGCGCGGACCACCCCGGCGCTCTTCGGTGCGGCGGGCACGATGGTGTCCACTATCTCCGACCTGGCCGACTACGCCCGCATGCTGGGCCGCGGCGATCTGCTGAAACCGGAGACCTTCCGGGCCAGGACCCAGTTCGCCGGAAACCTGCGCTACGGACTCGGCATGGTGGAGTCCGGCCGCTGGCTCGGCCACAGCGGCGCGGTGCTGGGCTACACCACCCACATGGGCTATCTCCCCGAGCAGGACGTCAGCGTCACCGTCGCGGTCAACGAATTCACTTCTCCACCCCTGCTCGGGGTGACCGCCTCGGTCATCTGGTTCGGCATCGCCCGTCAGCTGTATCCGGGCACGGTGCCCGACGCCCCGGCGAACACCCAGCCCGATCCACCGGCGCCCACGGTCACCGATCTCGACAATCGACTACGACAGACGCTGGACCCGGCGGTTCCCACGGAGCGGAAACCGCTGCGGATCGCGGACGACGACAAGGACCCGGAGTTGATCACCCGGGTCGCTCAGGCCTTCACCTCGATCACCACGACGGTCGGCAAAGTGACCGGCGCGGGCGGTTACCTCCTCGCGACCGTCGTTCTCGCCGGACCGAACGGCCGCCGTCCGACGATCGTGCCGTTCGTCTCGCGCGACGGCTCCTGGCGTATCGACCGGTACTGGGCGTGCGAGAACATCGCCGGGACCGGGCCGCCCTCGCCCGCCTGCGAATGACCGGCTCCGTGCCCTGATCTGCCGATTCGTCGACGGAACGCAACGCCCGGTGGGAAGGTGGATGTACGGCAGGTGTCGGGCGAAGGAGCGAGACACATGGTGGACAAGACCAACGGAGCTGCCGCGGGCGACGGCGGCGTGATGACGGCGGACCGCCCCGAGCAGATTCGCAACGTGGTCCTGGTCGGGCACAGCGGGTCGGGAAAGACCACGCTGGTCGACGCCATGGCGCTCACCGCGCGGGCGGTCAATCGCGCCGGGCGGGTCGAGGACGGCACCTCGCTGTCGGACTACGACGAGATCGAGCATCGCCAGCACCGGTCCGTGCAGCTGTCGGTGGTGCCGGTGGCGTGGGGCGGCATGAAGATCAACCTGATCGATACGCCCGGATACGCGGACTTCGTCGGCGAACTGCGGGCAGGGCTGCGCGCGGCGGATGCGGCGCTGTTCGTCATCTCGGCGGCCGAGGGCGTAGACGGGATCGCCGGAGCGACCAGGGCGCTGTGGGAGGAGTGCGCCGCGGTCGGGATGCCGCGTGCGATCGTGATCACCCATCTGGACACGGCGCGTGACGAGTACGACGTGATGACCGAGGCCTGCCGCACCGTGCTGGGCGGCGGCTCGTCGGAGAGCATCCTGCCGCTGCACCTGCCCGTGTACGGCCCGAAGAATCCGGACGGTCACCGGCCGGTCACCGGCATGGTGGAGCTGCTGCCGCACTGCGTGGGCGACTACTCCTCCGGCGAGGAGGTCCAGGGCGACCCTTCGCCCGATCAGGCGCCCGCGCTGGAGGAGGCGCGCAATCGCCTCATCGAGGGCATCATCGCGGAAAGCGAAGACGAGAGCCTGATGGAGCGCTACCTCGACGGCGAGGAGATCAGCCTGGCCACGCTGGTCGCCGACCTGGAGCGCGCGGTCGCGCGGGGCAGCTTCCATCCGGTGCTGTTCGCCGCGCCCGCGCCCGAAGGGGCGAAGCAGGGCCTCGGCACGGTGGAACTCCTCGACCTGATCACCGGCGGCTTTCCGACGCCGGTCGAGCACCCCATCACCGCCGCCAACGGCGCGCAGCCGCATCCGCTGCGCTGCGACCCGGACGGCGAGCTGGCCGCCGAGGTCATCCGCACCGCGTCCGACCCGTACGTCGGGCGAGTCTGCATGGTCCGCGTCTTCTCCGGCACCTTGCACGCCGACGACACGGTGCACGTCAGCGGGCACGGCCTGGAGGATCGCGGCCACGAGAGCCACGAGCTGGACGAGCGGGTCGGCGCGATCTCGGCTCCGTTCGGCAAACAGCAACGCCCGCTACGCCAGGCCATCGCGGGCGACATCGCCTACGTCACCAAACTCGGTCACGCCGAAACCGGCGACACCCTCTCGTCCACCGACAGCCCCTTGCGGATCGAGCCGTGGCCGATGCCCGATCCCCTGCTGCCCATCGCCATCAGCGCGCACAGCAAAGCCGACGAGGACAAACTGTCGCAGAGCCTCGCCCGGCTCGCCGCCGAGGACCCGGCGCTGCGGCTGGAGCACAATGCGCAAACCCACCAGCTGGTGCTGTGGTGCCTCGGCGAAGCGCACCGCGACGTAGCGTTGGAACGATTGCGGACCCGGTTCGGCGTACAGGTGGACGTGACCGATCACCAGGTGGCGTTGCGAGAGACTCTCGCGGGCAAGGCGACCGGGCGCGGCAGGCATGTGAAGCAGTCCGGCGGACACGGCCAGTACGCCGTGTGCGAGATCGAAGTCGAACCGCTACCCGAAGGGTCCGGGATCGAGTTCGTGGACAAGGTGGTCGGCGGAGTGGTCCCGCGCCAGTTCATTCCATCGGTGGAGAAGGGCGTCCGCGCGCAAGCCAACCGCGGATTGACCGCCGGATATCCGCTCGTGGACGTGCGCGTCACCCTGTTCGACGGCAAGGCCCATTCCGTCGACTCCTCCGACGCCGCCTTCCAGACCGCGGGCGCCCTCGCCCTGCGTGAGGCAGCGGCGGCCGCGGGAATCAGAGTGCTGGAGCCTCTCGCCGAGGTCTGGGTGCTGGTCACCGACGAATACGTCGGACCGGTGCTGAGCGACCTGTCCAGCCGCCGCGGTCGCGTCCTCGGCACCGAGCCGCACGGCGCCGGGCGCACCCGGATCCACGCCGAAGTCCCCGAGCTGGAACTCAGCCGCTACGCCATCGACCTGCGCTCGATCTCCCACGGCACCGGCGATTTCACCCGTAGGTACGCGCGCCACGAACCGATGCCGAACCAGGTCGCCGCCTCGGTGCGGGGCGAAAAGGCACGCGCATAGCGACATTCGGCCGACTTCCCAACAGCTGTTGATCTTGGTCTGGCCGGGTACAGTTGGGCTCGTATTCGAGCCTTGGTAGGTGGAGAAATGGAAAAGGACCCCAGGCGCTGCGTCGTGCTGGTGCCGGTACACGACTACATCGAACCCGGTTGCGCAGAGGGCCTGGCGGAACTCGAACGGCGCGGCTACCCGGTCTGGCGCATCTACGGTTGCTCCGCGATCGACCAAGCTCGCAGCCAGATCGCCACCGATGCGTTGGCGCAAGGTTTCGAAGAGTTGATGTGGATCGATGCGGATGTGCGCTTCCACCCGGATGCGGTGGACACGTTGCGGTCCCACGATCTGCCGGTTGTCTGCGGAATCTACGCCAAGAAAATGACACGCGAACTGGTGTGCAGTCTTCTGCCCGGTACCGAGAAGATAATTTTCGGCGACGGCGGCGGCACAGTGGAAATCCGGTATGCGGCCGGCGGGTTCCTGCTCACCCGACGCGACGTCTACGAGAAGATCGTGGAGAAGGAAGAACTGCCCGTCTGCAACCTGCAGTTCGGGCGTGCCAATGTGCCGTACTTTCTGCCGATGATCGTCCCGGACGGCGAGAACCAGTGGTACCTGGGTGAGGACTACGCGTTCTCCGAACGCGCTCGGCGCAGCGGCTTCAGCATCTATGCCGACACCCGGATCCGGCTGGAGCACATCGGCAAGTACGGATTCACTTGGGAGGACGCGGGTAGCGGCAAAAACCGCTATAGCAGTTACGAATTCAGTTTCAGGCAGAGATCCACGGATACCGACGCGGAGAAAACTGCCGAGCAGGCCCGCTAACGGTAATAGTCGAGTTCAGGATGTGCCATCCCGAGGAGTCGGTGACCCGTCGGCGAAGGCGAACTCATCGGGACCGGCTGGATATAACCTTATCGAGGACTCGTCCCGCGGCACCCCGATGCGTTGCGCCGTACCCAGAACGGACGATCCATCGGCGTCACCGAGAACGCGAGCCAGCCCGGGCCGGGAAGCGGACCCGCCAGGCGCAGGGGCCGACCGCAGCCTGCTCGACAGTGCCTGTCGCCATTCCGGCACCCGGTCGTACTGATGCACGATCGGGTACAGCATGCCGGTGGAGGTGCGCACGGAGTCCCCGACCAAGCTCGGCTCGGGCTCCAAGAGGAACGGACGCAAAGTACCGATCTTGCCCGGGTCCGCGAAGGTACCGGCCTGGCAGGCGAACCCGTCCTCGGACGGCACGAACTGCATCGCGGACCGATACGGTTCCATATCGAGCAGCAGGTTGTATCCGCTCTGATCGGCTATCGAGACCCCGGACGACGCCGCGACCAAGGAGATGGCCAAGCACAGATCAGCCATCACACCCGCCTCCCCCGCGAGCACTCCGACATTGCAGACCGGCTTCGACCACAGGCGCTGGACATGTGCCGGGAAACTTCGTTGCAGATTGTCCCGGTTCCACTTCTCATCGGAGTACCGCAACCCCTCGCTGACTGCAAGAAAGGGGCGTCGAAGGTGGTTTTCCAACCACGTGATCGGGTCAGACTGGAAATACACGTCGCGGACATCGGTGACGACGGCGAATCGGAGGGAAGGCGCGAACATACGCAGCACCTGAGCGATGTCTTGGAATCGCCCGTTGTACACGCTGTCCGGAGGCGGCATCCGTACGGCGTACAGCCCCAGCGCTTCCAGGTTCTCGGCGATGGCGTCGCCGCGGTCATCGCGGTCGTACACGATGACCGCCCCCACACCGGCGAAACCGCTCGCGACGAGACTCCTGGCCCACGGCTCGACGTCCGGCCACTCGTAACCGGCCGCCGCTCCTATGACGATGTCCTTTTTCGCGGCCATACCTTCCAGTCGCTCAGGTCTGTTGCGGTGGTGGCGGCACGGGCGGCGGCGAGGTGGGCGGCGCCTGGCTCGTGGTCGGCGGCGGTGCCGCAGCCGTAGCACCGAGGTCTGCATTGCCGGTGTCCAAACCGGTCGGGTGGATGTAGCCCGTGGAGACACCGTACTTGTCTTCCAGCGGTGGATGCTTGGGATCGAAAGGAATGAGATTGCCGTTATCCAGGACAAAGAATTGATTTTGTTCCCTGACAATCAGCGCACTGTGTCTCTCCCATTGAAGAATATCACCCGTATTGAGCGCCTCAAGATTATTCACCACCCGAGGCGGATGTTCCGCCGACAACTCCCCCGCAGTTCCCTTATACGCGGATACGGCATCTATCGCGACATTCTGCCCCTGCTCGGTCAAAGCCTTCGCCACCGGCTGCGATGCATGCACAGTCTTATCGCCGATCTGGACATCCGCCATTGTGCCCGGCGTCGTCACCGGCGGCGGACTGCCCGCATAGGCCGGGGCCGTCACACCGGTAGGCGATGTCTGAGCAGCCTGTTGGGCGTTGGCCGTTTGAGCGGCGCGGCGCTCCTCCCTTGCGTGTTCCCGTTCTCGTTGCCGTTCCTCACGCGAGTCCCGGTCGTCGTTGTACCTATCGTCTCCGGCCTGCTGAGTACGGGGCTGGTTCATTTGTCCCAAGGCATTCATGAGCGCCATCTGGCCCATCATGTCGTTCATGTTGTTACCCGTATTGGCAGCCGGCGTGGTGTAGGCGGCGGGTGTGGCCGTGCCGGTGCCCGTGCCGGTCCCGGTGCCGGTCGGCATCGACGCGTAGACCGGCGAACCGAGATCCGAGCTCGAAGCGGTGCCACCCGTACCGCTGCCCAGGGTGGGCTGGGTGCTGTCGACCGAACCGGTAGGGTCCGTGGTCGACCCGAGCAGGTCGTCGTACGTGGAGCTGAAGTCCTGGCTCGTGCTGACCGGCTGAGTGGTGGTGCCCTGGGACGACGCGGGAGGCGTATACGGAGGGGTGTACGGGGGGGCGGCCGTCTGGCCGGCGCTGGTGTGCTGGGTAGCTGGGCTGTTAGCGGGGCTGGACGCCGAACCCGAGCCAGAGCTCGAACCAGAGCCCGAACCGGACCCGGACCCCGAGCCCGAACCGGACCCGGACCCCGAGCCCGACCCGGATCCCGAGCCCGACCCGGAACCGGAGCCGATCGGGAACGGAAGCTGCGCGGCCCTATCCGCGTATGCGATCACCTGATCGGTGCAGAATTTCACCGCATCTCGGATCAGACCGTAAAGCGGCGCCTCCTCGGCAACATTTTGTATGCCGTCATCCGTGTAAATTTTCGACCCACCCGGATGATTTCCCGCGACACCGTCGTTGAGCTTGTCCCAGATCTTGTCGTGGGTGTCCTGGATCTTGTTGTACATACTGCGGTAGTACGAGTAATTGGTGCGAGAAAGCTCCTCGGTCGCCTGCTCGAACTTGAGGTCCCCACTCTGCCACTGGTCCGCCAGGCCGTTGAGGTAGAAAACAGCTGAATTGTAGGCGTCTTCGGTGTAGCCCGAGCCGTGACCACGATGCTCGAGTTGCTGAATGAAGGAGTCGGCGAGATTGTCGTCGCGCCAGTTGTCGTCCTTGCCTTTTTCGGGGGAAATCAGGAATTTGGGTTTCTCGGGCTTCCCACTGCCCATCTGAGCCATGAGATAGAGCAGCTGAGAATTGGCTACGTCGATGAACGCCTTGAGTTCGGGGGAGACTTTTCCCGGCGGCGTTCTGATTTCCAGTTTGAAATCTGAAATCTTCTTGCCGTCGGTGATGTCGTTCTCGTCGGCGTCCTGCCCCAGGAACTTTCGTTTGGCGACATCGGCAGGAAGCTCATCGAACCAGACGATGTTGCCGTCCGCCGGGCGATTGCCGTCCCAATTGTCGCCGACTTTGTCTTTGACGGCGATCAACTGTCCGTCGTTCGTCAGAACATATTGCCCGACCCCGTCGTCTTCATCATCCCAGTCATCGGTGGCTGCGCCACCTTCGTGTTTTTTGTCGCCGGGCTCCGATACCGCATGGATTTCATTGTCATCCTTGTCGTGGAGCTCGAGCCTGGTCTCGCTGCCGGATCCCTCCTGATCCTCGAATCTGATCTGGTTGGCGTCGCTACCTTTTTCGCCGGATGTATGAATGACATTGCCGGTGGGAACATGTTCGATGACCATCTGGCCATCGCGCATACCCATCCGGTATTGCTTGTTCTGGGAATAGAGCCATTCCCCCTCTTTGATTCTCTGTTCCCGATTGAGGATGCCACCGTCGATATCACCCATCAGTTCAACCCCCGATCACCCACGTGACACCGAACTGTTCGCGAGCCGGGAACAGCCATTCCACATCCTCCTACCCGGATACCTACGCCTCATACATTCGGGTTGGTCCTGCGCACGTACGCGCCGCCATCGATATCCGAGATCTCGAAGGTGTCCCCGGCCGTCGTCGAGTGGTCACCGGTAGCGTATCGCCCATCGCCCAGAGCGGTATAACCGTTGCTACTCTCAGTGACGTACTTCTGGGTGAACACTTTGTACGCATTGGCTGCCTTACCGAAGATCCGCTCGATCTCGCCGGCCGCGAAATCGGGATCTCTATCGGCCCGTTCGTAGGCGGGAGCGCTGGCAGCGCGGTTGGCGTTACCCAGCCTGCGCAGCTCATGCGGATCTTGAGCAAATTCCTTGACCATATCGACGAACTCTCCATTCCCACCGGCTCCCCCCATTCTCGGGCATCCCCATCACTGGGGACTCCAGGGCCGGAGGGTTGAGGCTGGACACCGACGCAACCGCGAAAGTCCAGTTCCGCCGAGTTCGCGATCAGAGGTCTCGAGCGAACTCCGTCTTCTCCATGAGGTTGTAGTCGGCCTCGGTCGGCAACTCCAACGAGTCCGCGAAATGGGGCAATCCGCCCCGGTACAGCAGCTCGGCGCGTCGGCCCACCCGAGATTTCTGGTGAGCCAGCCGAGCGACGCGCAGGACCTCCTCGGCGAGCCAGCTGTCGGGATGCTCGAGCACTTCATCGCCGAGATGCAGACCGACGATCATGCCGCTGCGGTCGCAGGCCACCCCGACCGAATAGTCCGGGTTGAACACCTCGTAGATCAAATTACGCCAATCGGGCGCGGCTTCCGCTCCCGCGACGTCCGACGTATCCAGCTCTGTCACGGCATCACTCCTGGGTAGCGTCGACCGCACCGGCGAGTCAGGGCTGCGGCCACGGTACCTTCGGCAGGGTCGTTTCCTTGACGGCGATCTTGTGCTGCCGTAGGGCATCGACAGTACTGTCCCGGATCGCAGCCATAAGGTCGGCGGCGATCTCCTGGCCGCTCGCGGCGCTGGCGACCGTCCCGGGCGCGATGTACAGAGCGGTCAGCCTGCCCATCCCGTCCACTTCCGGAATCACTCGAGAACTGGGCGAAGGGCGCCGGGCGCGGATGCGATCGACCCGTTCCAGCATGTCATCGATGGTGTTCACCACCGCACGACCGCTTTCCACCGCCGATATCGTTTCCGGGTGCATATCGCGGGGCCAGATGTCCGCCACGATCACACCCCCTCGGACAGGTGACCAGCCGTCTTCTCGCCAACAATGAATGGCTCGGAGACCGCCCGAACAGGCGCGTCCGGCAGCGAAGGCGTCGGACGCGAACTCGGATCGGCGCTCAACTCTCTACGCATGCCACCTCCACCCGCAAAGTTTACTGGCCTATTCTTGCCACTCCGCCAAAGACTTCCCATATCTGGGAATCGGCGTTCGTTCCCGGACGCAGACGAGTCCACCCGTTCGGCAACCAGTGAAGTGATCACGGAACAGGTGGACTCGCGGGAACCTACTGCGGACGAACTGCGGACGGAGGACCCTTGGTTAGCGCTCCGCCACAGGTCAGAAGCCCGGAAGGGCTTACACGTCGAAGTACAGCTCGAACTCGTACGGGTGCGGCCGCAGGTTCACCGGGGCGATCTCGCCCTCGCGCTTGAGGGTGATCCAGGTCTCGATCAGGTCCTCGGTGAAGACGTTGCCTTCGGTGAGGTAGTCGTGGTCCTGCTCGAGGCGGTCGATGACCGACGAGAGGCTGGTGGGGGCCTGCGGGATGTTCTTGGCCTCCTCCGGCGGGAGCTCGTAGAGGTCCTTGTCGACCGGGGCCAGCGGCTCGATCTTCTTCTTGATGCCGTCCAGGCCGGCCATCATCATGGCGGCGAAGGCCAGGTACGGGTTGCCCGAGGAGTCCGGCGCGCGGAACTCGAGGCGCTTGGCCTTCGGGTTGTTGCCGGTGACCGGGATGCGGACCGCGGCGGAGCGGTTGCGCTGCGAGTACACCAGGTTGATCGGGGCCTCGTAGCCGGGGACCAGGCGGTGGTAGGAGTTCACCGTCGGGTTGGTGAACGCCAGCAGCGACGGCGCGTGGTGCAGGATGCCGCCGATGTAGTGGCGGGCCAGGTCGGACAGGCCGCCGTAGCCGGCCTCGTCGTGGAACAGCGGCTTGCCGTCCTTCCACAGCGACTGGTGCACGTGCATGCCCGAGCCGTTGTCACCGAAGAGCGGCTTCGGCATGAAGGTGACGGTCTTGCCTTCCTGCCACGCGGTGTTCTTGACGATGTACTTGAACAGCTGCAGGTCGTCGGCCGCGGCGAGCAGGGTGTTGAACTTGTAGTTGATCTCGGCCTGACCGGCGGTGCCGACCTCGTGGTGGCCGCGCTCCAGCTCGAAGCCGGAGTTCTGCAGGTTGGTCGAGATCTTGTCGCGCAGGTCGACGTAGTGGTCGTAGGGCGCGACCGGGAAGTAGCCGCCCTTGTTGCGGACCTTGTAGCCGCGGTTGCGGGTGCCGTCCGGGTTGAACTCCGCGCCGGTGTTCCAGGAACCCGAGACCGACTCGATCTCGTAGAAGGCGCCGTTCATGGCCGAGTCGTAGCGGATCGAGTCGAAGATGTAGAACTCCGCCTCGGGGCCGAAGTACGCGGTGTCGGCGATGCCGGTGGAACGCAGGTACTCCTCCGCCTTGCGCGCGACGTTACGCGGGTCGCGGCTGTAGGCCTCCCGGGTGAACGGGTCGTGCACGAAGAAGTTGAGGTTCAGCGTCTTGGCGGCGCGGAACGGGTCGACACGCGCGGTGGAGAAGTCAGGCAGCAGCAGCATGTCCGACTCGTCGATGGACTGGAACCCACGGACTGAGGAGCCGTCGAACGCTAGCCCTTCTTCGGCGAGGTCGGTGGTGAAGGCCTTCCCGGGGATCGAGAAGTGCTGCTGCACACCGGGCAGGTCGCTGAACCGGATGTCGACGTACTCGATGTCCTCGTCAGCGATGAATTTGATGACCTCGTCGGCCGTGCTGAACGTCACTTGTTCTCCTTACGGATCGGTTCCCAGCCAGTGTCGCTTGCATGGGTTCGTCGCGACCAGACGCTATGGATGCCGTGTTTCCCGGCAGTCAAGGATTTGTTTCGCCGGTGTTACACGTGCGTCCGGCAGCGTGGTACTGACCACCATGACTCGAAATGCATGGTAGTCCTGCCCGCGCCGCGGTGCGCGGGGAGGCTGAACTCCGCTTATGCGGTACCGGGCGCCGGTCCGGGCGCGCCTATTCTGGGGTGCATGGCACGCATCACCGGCTCCTGGCTCTCCGGACCTCCTGCCGACTCCGGTGGCCCGGCAACCACCGAGTTCCCCGGGGCGCAACTCGGCCTGCCGAAGGCCGGAGCGGGCTCGCTGGCCGGTATGGGCCGCCGCATCGCCGCCCTGTTCGTGGACTGGCTGATCGCCCTCGGCATCGCGGCGCTGATCACGCGCAGCGGTTCGGCGTCGAGCTTGACGCTGCTGATCTGGTTCGTCATCGGCGTCGGCGCCGTCACGCTCTTCGGGTTCACGCCGGGGCAGTATTTCCTGCGGCTGCGTACGGTGCGCATCGACGCGGCTGCGCCGGTCGGCTTCGTCCGGGCGCTGGCCAGGCAGGTACTGCTGGTGTTCGTGGTGCCCGCGCTGTTCACCGACGCCGACGGGCGCGGCATGCACGACCGCGCGACCGGAACGGCGCTGGTGCGTTCACGCTGATCTTCCGACCCGCGCGGTGACGACCGGAAAGGCCCGCGCCCCGGGCGGGGCGGCGGGCCTTTCGAGCGAGCAGGTCAGCGGCGGCGGATGGTGCGCTGCACGCCGCGCATCTTGGCGCCCGCGGGCATCGGCCCCTTCGGCAGGGCGGGCCCGCTGCGCGCACTGAGGGCGGCCAGCCTGCCTTCGATGAGGTCCATCCGCTTGGTGTCGATGTTGCGCGGCAGCTTGGTGAGGTAACGCTGCAGGTCCTTGAGCGGAATCTGACCTTCGTCGTTGCCGATGACGACGTCGTAGATCGGGGTGTCGCCGATCAGCCGAGCCGTGCGCTTCTTCTCCTGGGCGAGCAGCGACTTGACCCGTTGCGGTGAGCCCTCGGCGACCAGCACCACGCCGGGCAGGCCGATCACCCGGTGCACCGCGTCCAACTGCGTGGTGGCGGCGATGCCGTTGCTCACCCGCCATTTGCCCTGGAGGTTGTCCAGCACCCAGGCCGCGGCGCCCGCCTGCCCCTCGGCCTTGCGGTAGACGCTCTTCTGCACCCGCCTGCCGAAGATGATGAACGCCACCAGCGCGCCGAGCACCACGCCAAGCGGGATCAGGAACCAGGTCAGCCCGAAGATCAGGCCGATGACGGCGAAGACGGCGGTGATGCCGACCAGGGCGCCGATCATCAGCGGCAGCAGCAGCTTGTCTTCCTTGCGCTGCATCTGGAACGCCTGCCACAACTGCTTGCGGCGTTCTCTCGACTGCTGCTTGCGGGCCGCCTTCGCCGCGGCCTTCGCTTCCTTGGTGGGCTTACCTGCTGCCATGACACTCAGGATAGTGCCCAGGTAGTCGCGGCTTCGCCGTGGGACAGCGGCCCGACCGGGCGCTACCCGCGGCGCGCGATCGATCCGAGCACGGTGAGATCCAGGTCACCCGAGGCCTCGGTCCAGCCCATCGCGCGCAACTCGACCGGCGCCGCCACACCCAGGGCGTCGCGCAGGCCGACGGCGACCGAGCGCGCGAACTCGAGCAAGCTGCTCGGCGCGATGGGCCAGAAGAGGATCCTTGTCCAGTTGTCCGCGTCGTGCCGATCCGCGGGCTCGTGCCAGCCCAGTGCGCGCAACTCCTGTGCGGCGGTCTCCGGGATCGGGTCGCTCAGGTAATTGTTCCCGGCCAGTTCGGCGGACAATTTGATGTCGTATTGGACAAATTGGACATAGCGATTTCCGGGGGCGGCGATGATCAGGGTTGCCCGCGAGGGCAGCTCCGAGAGGCAGTGCGCCAGCGATTGCACGAACCGTTCCCAGTCCGCTGTCGCCGGCTCGCTCATTCTTCCCCCGGGTATTCGCACTGGCCTGATCATACGCCGACCCGGCCGGGACACCAGACGAAACTCGTTGCGACGTTGCGTAGTTCGTTCGGGCTATAGCCGTTTGCCATATCCCATATCGGCTCTCGGCCGAGCACCAGCCGGACCTGCGGCGTCTCCACCGGCGACACCGAGTCGGGCCGGTGCGGCGCGCACGGACCAGGCAGCGGAAACCCCGGAGCGCAATTGAGGTTTTCGTTTCCGCCCCGGCGTTTTCCGCCGACGCAGGAATGGGTCCGGCGGAATGCTTTCGATGGGAGACCGTAGCGTTCGGGTTCGCGCTTGGAATCGCGCTATGGATTTCGTCTCGGCGGCATGGAGTCCGGCGTGGGACGAGTAGGAGCGGTATCGGGTGGGAACCCAGTACCTGTTCACCTCGACCACGGGCCGAGTCGTCGCATGCCCGGGTTCCGGAAAACGCATAGGCGCCCCTGCTGGTGCGAGCGTTCCGTCGCCTTCGATCTGCCGGTGCGGCCCGCCTGGACGGACATCTGGTGATCGGCGGTACGCATCTTTCAGCCGAGTGCACCGCGCTGTTCAGCTGACGGCCACCGGGCGGTGTTAGCTTCCCCGACGTGTGTGCGCGGTTGGTGGTGAGCGTCCATGACGTCGCACCGGCGAGTGCGGCGGAGACGGAGCGCTGGTGCGCCGATGCCGATCGGTTCGGAATTCCCGTGTCGTTGTTGGTGATACCGGGGCCGTGGCGGGGCAGGCGGTTGGCCGACGAACCCGATTACGCGGCGTTCTTGCGGGAGCGCAGGCAGGCCGGTGACGACGTCTTGGTGCACGGGTGGTCGCACCGGGCGGGGCCCGAGGGTGATCGGCCGCGCCGCGCGGTAGCGCATGCGGTGGCGCGCGGCGCGGCCGAGTTCGCCGCCATCGATGTCGGCACGGCCACCGTGAAACTGCGCGCCGCCACCGAAGTGATGATCGAAGCCGGTCTGCCGACTACCGGTTTCACGCCGCCGGGCTGGCTCGCCTCGCCCGGCGCGAAACAGGCGTTGCGCGCGGCGGGTTTCACCTACACCACCTCCCACTTCGGCGCCGAGCAATTGCGCACCGGACGCCGGTTCCACGGGTTCGCGCTCTCGCACCGGCCGGGCGGCGGCTGGTCCGAGCGGTTCGGCGCGGCGCTGCTGGAGACGGCGGCGCGCCGCACGGCCGAACGCGGCGGGCTGGTCCGTCTGGCGCTGCATCCCGACGATCTGAGCAGACCGGGCCTGCGCGACACCACGTTGCGCGCCATCGACGCGGTGCTGCGCACCGGCGCGCACGCGATCACCTATCGCCAGCTGGTCGGATCGGCGGTCGACTAGTGCGGATCGTGCAGATCGCCAACTTCTACACTCCCGCCTCCGGCGGTTTGCGCACGTGCCTCGACGAAATCGGACGCGGCTATTCGGCGGCGGGGCACGACCGGGTCCTCGTCGTGCCCGGTCCGCGCGACGCCGACGAGCACACCGCGTCCGGGCATCGGATCACCGTGCGCAGCCCCAAGTTCGGCGATGCCGGCTATCACGTGCTCACCGCCCGGCGCACCCGTGCCGTGCTCGATCGGCTGGCCCCGGACGTGCTCGAGTGCAGCGACAAACTCAGCGTCCGCTGGCTGGCGCCGTGGGCGCGCGGGGCGGGCGTTCCGCTGGTGTTGTTCTCCCACGAACGTATCGACGCCATCCTGCGCTCGCGGGTGCCGCGCGGCTTCCCGCTCACCGCCGCGGCCGACCTGGCCAACCGGCGGCTTTGGGTGCGCGCCGAGAAGGTCGTGGTCACTTCGCGTTTCGCCACCGCCGAGTTCGCCCGGGTCGGCGCGCGCAACGTGCGCAGGATCCCGCTCGGCGTCGACCTCACGACCTTTCGCCCGTCGACCGAGAACCGGCGCGACGACCGCTCCGACGATCCGGTGCGGCTGGTCCTGGTGAGCAGGTTGTCCCGGGAGAAACGAGCCGAACGCGCCATCCAGGCGGTCCGCGTCCTGGTCGAATCCGGTGTGCGCTGCGTGCTGTCGGTCATCGGGGACGGCCCGCTGCGTTCTCGCCTGGAGCAGCTGGCGGCAGGGCTTCCGGTCGTCTTCCACGGCCATCTCACCGACCGGACCGCGATGGCCGCCCTGGTCGCCGCGGCCGACGTCGCAGTGTTTCCCTCCCCTGCCGAGACTTTCGGCCTCGCCGTGCTGGAGGCGCTCGCCTGCGGGACTCCGGTCGTCGTTCCCGCGGCGGGCGCGGCTCGCGAACTCGTCGGCGACCCCGGCTCCGGCCTCGTCTGCGACGGGACTCCGCGCGGCCTCGCCGACGGCGTGCGTGAACTGCTCGCCCTGCCCGCGGCCCAGCGTCGTCGCGCGGCCCGTGCCGCGGCGGAACGCTTTCCGTGGTCGGCGACGGTGCAGAGCATGCTCGCGCTCTACGCCGATTACGAGACTCCGGCCCGCTCGGCCTGAGGAACAACCCCGGCGTTTATCACTATCGCGTTGATCCAACCGCTGAAGTCGCCCACCCGGGGCGTCGACCTGCGTGCCGCCGATTCCGCGCAGGACTCCCGGCGTCGACGAGCCGGGCAAAGGCACGTGCGCTGGCCTCGATGGGGCAAGTGCGGGTCACCGCGCCTCGGCGTGCGAATGCCGCTCACGGCGAATGATTCGCCGTTTCCAACCGCGCAGGATGCCCAGCGACCGCTATCGCGCCGGATGCTCGCATCGGCCCGGTGGTTCGCCCCGCTCGTGCCCGTCGGATCCCCTTCCTCCGGTCAGCGCGCCCCCGCATTGCGCCGGAGTTCACCCGGCCTTCGCCCGTACCGCCGGGCGGGTCGCTTCCGCCGACATCTCCCGCTCGTCGTGCAGCGTCGGCGAATTCGCCAGCAGTGCGACACCGACGATCACCGCGGTGGCCGCGCAGGCAAGCAGCGTCGGGCGCGGGTGGATCGTCGCCGTGAACAGCGTGAGACCGGCCAGGTAGCTCAGCACCGGGTCGGTGATCGTCATCGCGGTCAGCGCCGTGGGCAGTGACCCGCGTGCGTACGCCTCCTGGGTCAGGATGCCGCCGAGGACGGTGGACACCGGAATGCCCAGCAGTGCCCAGCTCGGGTCCGGCAGCGTCCTCGTCGCCACCACGACGAGGACCGCCGTAGTGGCGAAACAGCAGCCCGCCGCCACCGCCACCAGCGCGGACCGCACCTGGGTGGAGCGGACCGTCCTGGACAGACCGAACAACACGACGACCGTGCCGAACACCCCCGCGCACGCCCCCGGGAGCAGCTGCGTGCGCACCGCCGAATGCTCGGGAATCCCCGGCCCGACGAGCAGCATCAGCCCCGCGCACACCGCCGACGTCCCCGCCCAGTCTCTGGCGAGCAGCGCGCGACCACGCCGCAATGCCGCGAACGGCAGCGCGAACAACAACTGCACGACCAGCAGCGCCTGCACCACCGCGATGGCGCCGAAGCGCAGCGCGACGGCGTGCACGACGAATCCGGCCACGTTCGCGCCCTGTCCGGCCAGCCAGCGGCGGTCGGTGATCAGACGACGAGCGATCGCGGCGATCACCAGGAATCGTCCCTGCCCGGACGCGGTGGCCGCCTGCCTGGCAGCGCCTTGTTGCAGGAACGCCGACACCGCGAACAGGAACGCGGCCGACAACGCCAAACCGACCGTCCCTACCGAGTCGACGGACCCGAAACCGCGCTCCGGCATGGCCTCGATGCTGACCGGTCCGGATGAACACCGGATGGCGTTCGCCCGGCTACTGGACGACCACCCCGGTTCCGGGGGCTGGACGGCCGTCCGGGCAGACTCGATAGTCCTATGGTGATCGAACGAGCCGTCCTGTCTCGTGCCCTGTGCGGCCTGTTGTTGCTGTTGGCCGCGTTCACCCCGATGCGAGCGGCCGCCGAACCGCTGGCGGTGCCCTATCAGTGGAAGCAAGCGTTCATCGACGGCACGGACGGCACCCGGCTGCACGCGGACGTCCTGCGCCCGGCCGGTGTCTCCGACGACACCCGCACACCCGTCATCCTGACCGTCAGTCCGTATCGCGCGCACCTGGCCTATCTGAGCGAGCCGCGCCTGACCGGCGGCCCGTCCACCGACAACCTCACCGCCGACCTCTTCATGAACGCGGGCTACACCTACGTCATCGTCGACCTGCGTGGGTTCGGCGGCTCCGACGGTTGCCCGGACTTCGGCGGGCCGGGGGAACGAGCCGACGTCGCCACGGCCGTGGAGTGGGCGGCGAGCCAGCCGTGGTCCACCGGCAGGGTCGGGCTGTTCGGCACGTCGTACGAAGCCTGGACCGGCCTGATGGGCCTGGCCGCCGCCCCGAAGGGCCTCGCGGCGGTGGGCGCGTTCGAGCCGGTCGTCGACCCGTACTCCTACCTGTACATGCAGGGCGTCTCGTGGAAGTTCTCCGGCAAACCGATCACCGAGAGCGGCGTGCGTCCCGCCGACTTCGCGGGACTCGAGCACCTGCTGATCGCCTCGACGCCACCGCGTCCGGAAGACTCCGGCGAATACCAGGCGAACGCGACGCAGTTGCCGTGGCAGTGCTACCAGCAGTACCTGACCCAGATCGGCGACCACGATCCCGACACCGCCTTCTGGCGCGATCGCGACCTCGTCGCGCGGCTGCGAGGCGCCACGATTCCGCTGTTCCTCGGTCAAGGCTTCGTCGACTACAACACCCGTGCCTACCGTGTGTTCGATCTGTGGAACGGCCTCGGGCCCGGCGAGCACCGCGCCTGGTTCGGCCAGTGGGGACACCGCACCTGCCACGACAAATGCGGCACGCCCCACTTCGACACCGAGTTGCTCGCGTTCTTCGACCAGCACGTCGCCGCCCGCGACGTGCGGGTGCCCGGCCCGCCGATCACCGTCGGCCAGTTCGACGGCCGCTGGCGCGCGGAGAGCGCCTGGCCGCCCGCCGACGCCCGGCGGGTTCCGGTCGAGCTGCGGACCGGCGATTACACCGATCGCGGGTTGATTCCCGGACCCGATCGCGAGATCTGGTCGGTCTCCGCGCCGCTTACCGGCGAGCAGCATCTGTCCGGCATTCCCACCGCCATCCTCCGGCTCAGCGGCCCGCCGAACGCGACGGTCGCGGTCGAGCTCTACGACATCGCGCCCGACCTGCGCGCGACCGTCATCACCCGAGGGATTGCCCCGGTCCGCGACACCGCCGAGGTCAGGCTGCTCGCGCAGGACTGGCCGATCGCCGCGGGCCACCGGATCGGCGTGCGGATCACCGACGTGGTCGACGACGTGTGGTCGCACTCCCCCGCCCTCGCCGCGGTCACGGTGGCCTCCGCGAGCATCGAGTTGCCCTTGTTGACGGCGACGCGCCGCCCCGATCTGCCGGGCGAGCTCACCGAAGGCATCGTGAAGTGGCGAAACGAGAAGACCATCGCCCTCGACCCGAGCATGTTGAACAATGCAACGGTGTCCATGAATCTGCTCGACCGCACCGGTGACCGATGACGGAGCCGGTCGACGACGTGACCGCCGAACGCCTCGCCACCGCGCTGCGGTGCGTGACGGTGTCCACCGACGACCCGCGCGACACCGACAGCGCGGCGTTCGACCGCCTCGACGCGCACCTGCGGACGTCGTTCCCCCGGGTGCACGCCGAACTCGAACTGCGGAAGTTCGCGCACAGCAGGCTCTACCGCTGGCCGGGCGCCGACCAGGACCGGGTGGCCGCGATCCTGCTCGCGCATCAGGACGTGGTCCCGGTGGACGACGCCAAGCGCTGGACGCACCCGCCGTTCGCGGGAGTGGTGGACGACGAGTTCATCTGGGGCCGCGGGGCGATCGACGACAAGAGCCGCGTGCTCGCCATCCTGGAGGCGGCCGAATCGGCGCTCGCCGCGGGCCTGCGCCCCCGGCACACCGTGTACCTGGCTTTCGGGCATGACGAGGAGGTCTTCGGCGGCGAGGGCGCCGAGCGCATGGCCGAGCATCTGCGGCAGGCGGGCGTGCGCGCCGAGCTGCTGCTCGACGAGGGCGGGGTGATCACCGCTGGCGTCGTCGAGGGCGTGCGGCAGCCGGTGGCGACGATCATGCTCGGCGAGAAGGGCTACGCGACGGTTCGGTTGTCGGTCACCGAGGTCGGCGGGCACTCGTCCATGCCGGGCAGGCAGACGGCGGTCGGCCGGATCGCGCGGGCGGTGGGCCGCATCCAGGACCATCCGATGCCGCTGCGCCTGACCCCGGTGATCGCGGACATGCTGACCAGGGTGCGCGAGGTCATGCCCGCGCCGCGGCGACTGCTGCTGGGCCTGGCGAATCTCGCCGCACCGGTGGTCACCCGGGTGATGGCGGCCCAGCCGCAGACCGAAGCGATGGTGCGCACCACCACGGCGCCGACGGTGATCCGCGGCGGAGTGCGGGCGAACGTGTTGCCCCAGCGGGCCGAGGCCATGGTGAACTTCCGCATCCTGCCCGGCGACACCGTCGCCTCGGTGCTGGCGCACTGCCGGAAAGTCGTGCGCGACAAGGGGATTCGATTCGATCTGGTAGGCATGTCGTCGGAGCCGTCGCGGATAACGCGGCCCGGCCCCGCATTCGATCTGATCGCCGATCTCGCCCGCGCCGTCGTCCCCGGCATCGCGGTGACCACCGGCATCGTTCCCGGCGCCACCGACTCCAGGCACTACGACGACCTGGCGGGCACCCGGTGCAATTTCGCCCCGATCGTGCTGGACGAGCGCGACCTGGCCTCGATCCACGGAACCGACGAGCGCATCTCGCGAGTCAACTACGCTCGACTCATCGAGTTCAACCGGCGGCTGATCGAGCATTTCGCTACGGTCGGCGCGCCATCGACGTCAGGAGCGCAGGGATGACGACCGAGCCGACGGCGGGCGACACCGCGTCCACCGAGCAGCCCGCGATCCGCACCGAGTCCGGCGAGTTCGACGGTGTCGGCAGCGGAGTCGCCTGGCGGGCGTGGCTGCCGGAGGGCGCGGCGCGGGGCGTGATCGTCCTGGTGCACGGCGTGGCGGAGCATTCCGGCCGCTATGCCCATGTGGGACAGCGTCTGGTCGCCGCCGGTTTCGCGGTCTACGCGCTCGATCACATCGGGCACGGGAAGTCCGCGGGCAGCAAGGCCAACATCGGCTCCATGGCGGGCGCCGCGGACAACGTCGCCGCCATGCTGGACATCGCGACCCGAGAGCAGCCCGGCGTGCCGCGCTTCCTGGTCGCGCACTCGATGGGCAGCCTGATCACCCTGTATCTGGCCACCCGCGCGCCGATCGACGTGGCGGGCATCGTGTTGTCCGCCCCGCCGCTGGACATCCCGGTGGGCAATCCGGTGCAGCGCATGCTCGCACCGGTGTTGAGCAGGCTCACCCCGAATCTGGGTGTGCTGAAACTGGATTCGTCGCAGATCAGCCGGGACCCGGCGGTCGTCACGGCCTACGACAACGATCCGCTGGTCTATCGCGGCATGCTGCCCGCGCGCACCGGCGCCGAGATGCTGAGCGCGACGAATACGGTCAAGCAGCGGTTGGCGAAGGTCACCGTGCCGCTGCTGGTGCTGCACGGCACCGCCGACGCGATCGCCGCGCCGTCCAGCTCCGATCTCATCGAGCGGGGCGCCGGGTCGGAGGACCTCACGGTGATCCGCTACGAGGGCCTCTACCACGAGGTGTTCAACGAGCCCGAGCAGCAGAAGGTGCTCGACGACGTCGTCGGCTGGCTGGAAGCGCACCTTACCGAACAGTAGTATTTCTCCATGAGTACTACCGGATCCATCGCGTTCATCCGCGCCAGCTGGCACAGCTCGATCGTCGAGAAGGCGTACGAGGGCTTCCGCGCCGAATACGCCGACCTCGGTTTCGATCCCGCGGGCATCGACGTCTACGAGGTGCCGGGCGCCTTCGAGATCCCGCTGCACGCCAAGCGCCTGGCGCATTCCGGCCGGTACGCCGCGATCGTCGCGTCCGCGCTGGTGGTGGACGGCGGCATCTACCGGCACGATTTCGTGGCCTCGGCGGTGATCGACGGGCTGATGCGGGTCCAGCTGGACACGGACGTGCCGGTGTTCTCGGTCGTGCTCACCCCGCACCACTTCCACGAGCACAGCGAGCACGTCACGTACTTCACCGAGCATTTCCTCACCAAGGGCGCCGAGGCGGCCCGCGCACTGGCGGGCACGCTCAGCTCGCTGCGATCGCTGCCGGTGTAGCGACTACCGGAACTTGGCCAGGCAGGCGCTCTCACCGTCCAGGACGCCGGTCCGGAACGCTTCGAGCCGCTGGTAGCCGCTCGGCACTACCTTTCCGTTCACGTCGGCGGCCGCCGCACCGTCGGCGAGCAGGCCGGAGACCGCTTCGTCCAGATCACCCGCGGACAGGTGCGGGTCGCTGCCCGGCTCGCTCAACTTGGTGGTCACCACGCCGCTGAGGCATGCGGTGCGCAGGCCCGCCGTCTCCGCGCCGGTCAGCGACAGCTTGCGATCCTGTTGCAGCGCGAGCACATAGCGCGAGACGAAGACGACGAACGCGTTGTAGTCGCCGTCCACGACCGCCGACAGCGGGTCGCCGTCGGTCATCGTTCCGCCGCGGCGGGCCAGAGCGGGCACGTCCGTGCCGATCCGGTTCGCGCTCGGGCAGTACGACACCGGCCGGGTGACGGTGCCGTCCGAGCAACCGCGGCCGACCCCGGAGTAGTCGAACTGCGGCGTCCGCGTGACCGGGAAGATCTTGGTCAGCGCCTGGCTCAGGCTGGTCAGCGCGGCGGCGTCCACCGGAAGTTGCGCCTGCTCCTCCCCGGGCTCGAAGGTGGTGGGGAGATTGCCGCGGCGCTGGGCGATCTCCTTCCTGGTGATCTTCTTGCACCCGTCGGCGCCGTCGGTGTAACCGATCTGCACCGCCGTCACCCGCTCGAAGGCCGAGCCGTGCACGTTGTCCGGATCGTTGGGGTCCCGGTCGCGCACCGCCACCGTGGCGCCGAGCACGGCGTTGAGGCCGTCGGTGGTGTTGAGCGTGAAGTGCGCCGAATTCCCTTCGGCCACATGGCGCAGGAATACACCGCCGAGGCAGTCCGCCTGCTGTTCCTGCACGAGCGGCGGGGTCAGCAGGCCCGCGAGTCTGGCCTGCCCTTGGATGGCGTGCCCGTACTCATGGGCGAGCACCATCACCACCGCCATCTCGCCGTACTTCTGCACCAGTTTCGGCAGCAGGACACCCCGGTCCCAGCCGATGGTGTGGTCACCGCCGCAGTAGGCCGCGTTCACCACCTGGTAGGTGTCGGACTTACAGAACTTGACCGACTGCGTTCTGGGCGCCTTGGCGTCCCAGGAGATGAACCTGGTCACCGGCTTGAACGTGCCGGGGAAGTGCGCGGGGTACTCCTTGGTCCAGAAGTCCTGCACGTCGGCGATCGTATTGAGGGCGAGCTTGTCGATGGCGCCGCCATCGCCGTTCTCCGCCGTGAGCGGCGCGTCCGGCACACCCTTGCGGGGACCGTTCGGGCCCGAAGCCGTCATCGACCCGGCCAGTTCCCAGGTGTCGGCGGGCGGCGAGACCTGCCGTGCGGCACGGTCGTTCGTGCCCTGCGCGCATCCGGCCGACACCAGCGCCACCACCGCGAGCACGGCCACACCGAATCGCCTGTACTTCCTCATCGAACTCGCCTCCCCGAGTACCGCGTCTCGGGCTCGCCGAGCGCTCACATCGTAATCGCCGCGAGCGCGCTGCGCGCATCACAGCGCCACGATCGTCTCCGGATCGGCAAGGCGCGCAGCACTTTCACGCCTGGTCAGGCGCGCAGCAGGGAATCCGGTGCGGTCGATGATGGGAGCGGCCTCAGCGCGACAATCGAAGATCACCAGAAGCCGACCGGGGCGCATCGCGACCCTGCTGGCGGCGAAGTTCGATGTGGCGGCCGTCGCGCGGGGTCTGTGCGCGCCCGACAGTGTGGGGTCACTGAAGGTGGATGTGGGAGAGCAGCGCTCGATGATCGGAGCCGGGGACCGAGAGGGTGCGCACCTCTTCGGCGGTGGCGTCGGCGAGCAGGATGTGGTCGATGCCGATCACCGGTCCCCACGCGCGGTCGGCGGGGAAGGTGGGCAGCAAGCCTGCGCCTGCCTGGTCGGCCGCCGAGGCGAAGCTTCCGCGTAGCAGGTCGCGGAAGGCGGTGTGGTCACGGGTCGCGTTGAAATCCGCGCCCACGATGGCCGGGCCCCGTTGCGCGTCGAGGATTTCCCTGGTCTTGCGCATCTCCGTCTGCCACGCGGGAAAATCGAACGGCGGCGGGACCGGATGGAACGCGAAGACGGTGATCGGTCCCCGTTCGGGGTGATCCATCGTCGCGGAGATGTTGTTGAGGATGTATCCGTCGTATTTCTTGGTGTCGCGCAGCGGATATCGGCTGTAGATGCCGGTGCCGCCACCGCCGTCGCGGGTGGGCTCGGTGTAGTAGTAGGGCAGTTCACCGACCAGGCCCGCGCCCGCCAACCGCTCCAGCGCGGCGTCGGTCAGTTCGTCCACGGTCAGCACGTCGACCCGGTCGTCCCGCACCGCGCGCACAACGGCGGCCGGGTCGGCGCCGCCGAACAGCAGATTCGACTGCATGACGGTCAGCTTCGGACCGTCGGCTGCCCGGCCCTGCGGCACGAACGCGGGCACCAGCGTCCACAGCGTCGCCGCCGCCAGCACCCCGGCGACAGCGGCGCTGCGCCATCCGTGCGCGATCAGCAAGAGCACCAGGCCGACGATCGCGCCGATCATGAAGTACGACGCCCCCGACGCGAGCAACACCAGCACTCGCCGCTGCCACGCCCCGAAGTGCAGCGCTATCCCGATGGCGCCTGCGGCTACTGCGCACCACCCCACACCGAACAATGCCCGGTCCATCCATCTACGCATGCGGTCGAGCCTAGGCAATGCCGGTGAAGCTGTTGATCTGGTGCAGCTCGAGACCGGCACATAGGAAACCCGGCCACTTCGATGCCTGGCGATGTCCCTCGCCCGGGCGACGCACCCCGCGACTTCGCTGTCGGAGAATCAGCCCAGGTGGGCCGACAGCAGCCAGGCCGGAACCGACTTGCGGCCGCCGGGCTCGTCGCGTATCCCTTCGAACCGGACAGGCGCGCCCTCGGGCAACTCCGCGGGCAAGTTGGCGTGAATTCGCGCCGGCCTGATCTCATCGATCGTCCAATACTTCGACACCGCCTCCCGAAGCTCATCGGCGGTGACCGGCGACGGCCCCGGCTGGGGCACTTCGGGCAGGCCCGCCCGGTCGAACACGAGCGCGAAGTAGGACGCACCCGGCGCGGCGGCGCGTGCGATCGCCTGCTGGTAACCATCCCGCGACTCGACCGGGATCGAATGGAACAGCGTGCTGTCGACGATGGTGCCGAAGCGGCCGTCGTAGCCGGTGAAAGAAGTGATGTCGGCGACCTCGAACGAAGCGCTCGTCAGGCCGCGCCGGGTTGCCTCGGCACGGGCCAGCTCGACCGCGGTCGGCGACAGATCCAATCCCACGATGGTGTAACCCCGCTCGGCCAGATACAGCGAGATCGCCGCCTCCCCGCAGCCGACGTCGAGCACGTCACCGTGGAATTTCCCTTCGTCGATCAGGGCGGCGAGTTCGGGTTGGGGTTCGCCGATACTCCACGGTGCTTTGACACCCGGACCGAACGGGCCGCCGGTGCCCCTATAGATGGCATCGAAATCGAAATCCTCTGGCGTCGTCATAGCAAACGAATATCAGTGCACCTGTCCGATGTCGGGGACCCTCGCCCACGACGCGCTCGATCCGCTCGACGGGCGGGATGACACCGGGGCTGGGCGAGATCTCCCGCACCGCTCGACACGTCACTGATCGAGACCGGACCGTGGGGCTGGGCGGCGGATCGTCGTCCATGACGAGGTCGGCCGGTCTACCCTTGGCCCAGAACTGATGGCGACGTGACGAGGGGGAGAAATGTACGTCGAGCAATTTCGCGCACAGGGACCGCTCACCGCCGAGATCGCGGAAGAGCTGGCATTCATTCCGGGCTCGTATCGTTCGTCCATCACGATCAGCGGCAACGGCCGCAGCGTGCACGCGCCCGTCCTGCCGGTGGCCTGGGACGTCCTGCGAATCCGCTCCGGCACCCAGGTCACCGTCACTACCGCGAACGGGCTCGGCGACGAAGACCGGCTCGCCTTGCGCCGGTTCGTCGATCGCTTCCAGATCTTGACCGGCGCCGCGAACACCCCACCGCAGGACGACCTGGCGTGCGGGAGTCCGTGACCCGGCCCGCGCAGTGGAGATCACCGCGCGGGCCTGGTGGTGATCCCACACCGAGCAGCGCCTCGTCCGGCCGGTGGTCGACTTGGGCGCCGCATGGAGACCGCGCGCAGGAACGTGGATCGGCCGATTCGCTCCCTGCCGAGATATAGCAGCACATTCGGCCGGGCGAACGAGCCGATGGCCACGGAACCGGCGCGCGACGCACACCGGTTCGGCGGACCGCAGCGTCAGTGGGCGTGCCGACTCATGGCCTCGGTCAGCGCGGCGGTGTCCGTGGTGAGCGATCCGCCGGTGAATTCGAGTGTGGCATGCGACCTTTCGGCCGCCGCCGGATGACCGGCGCCGCACGCGTCGGTGACGATGATCGGCAGATAACCCAGGTCCAGGCTGTGCCGAACCGTCGGCTCGATGCCCACCTCCATGGCGATGCCCGCCACGGCGTAGGTGTCGATGCCGCAGTCGCGCAGCGCGAAGTCCAGCGGGGTGGCCGCGAACGCCGACATGGTGATCTTGTCGAACACCACCTCGTCCGGACCCGGCGTCAACTCGGGCACCAAGTGGAATTGCGGCGAACCCTGCGGGAAGCTCGAACGCACGTCCGCCGGGTCGTCCACCCGCTGCCAGGACATCGCGGTGCGCAACTGGGCGACGCCCGACGCCGCCACCGGCAAGGACATGTGCCGGGTGTAGAACACCCGGAAACCCCCCGCCCGGGCGGCGTCGCGCAGCCGCACGCACGCGCGCACGATCTCCTCGCCGCCGGGAATCTGCCGCACGATGCCGACCTGCATGTCGTAGATGAGCAGCGCCATCCGCGCGGGATCGCAGGCCTCCGGCACGGTCTGCGGGATGCTCAGGCCGAAGGCGTGGCGCATGCTCACGCGGTCCGGTCGTAGGGCTCGGCGACGTCGACGGCGGGATCCATCAGCGCCTCCAGCGGCAACGGCGCCTGCACCGGGACGAACGTCCATTCCAGGTATCCGGCCTTGGTGAGCGGGAAGTCCGCGACGTACTTCCGCGCCTCCTCGACGCTGTCGACCTCGAATACGATCACCACGCCGGGCTCGTCGGCGCGGGCGTAGTTCTCGCGGACGATGCCCGCCTTCCACAGCCGCCACACGTTGGCGACCTCCTCGGGCAGGTACGGGTTGATCGTCTCCAGGGTGACGCCTGGCTTGAAGCGGTCGAAAACGATGACCTTCACGATGTTTCGCTCCATGATTGCGGTGGTCGATACCAACGGCATTCATGGAATCGCGATGATTACAGTGTTACAAGAACGCACTTTTCAGTGAGTACCCGGAGGACAGGTGCCCGACAAGCGCTACAACTGCGCCGTGGAGGTGACCGTCGACCTGATCGGCGGCAAGTGGAAGCCGGTGATCCTGGCCCACTTGAAGGAGGGTGTGCACCGTTACGGCGAGTTGCGCAGGCGGATGCCGACCACCAGCGAGAAGATGCTGGTTCAGCAGTTGCGCGAACTGGAGTCCGACGGCTTGGTCCGGCGCACCACCTTCGACACGGTGCCTCCGCAGGTCGAATACACCCTCACCGACGAGGGCCGCACACTCGTCCCGGTCCTCACCGCGCTCTACGACTGGGGCGAACAGCGCGCCGCCCGCGCGGGTCTGACCGTCGGTCCTTGAGCCCGGCCGCGGGCTCGATTTCGTCAGGCCGAAAGGGACGTGCGCACGGACAGGAACCTCACGCGCCGAAGACTCGTTCGACGACCGCTTTGGCGCGCCGGGTGACGCGCATGTAGTGGTCGAGGAATTCGCTGCCGTCGTCGTTGGGCCACCCCGCGACGCGGGCGACGGCGGAAAGCAGCCGCCCCGGACCCGGTAGCTGATCGCTGGGTTTGCCGCGTACCAGGACCAAGGCGTTGCGGGCATTGGTGGCGGTCAGCCACGCGTCACGCAGCAGCGCGACGTCCTGCGCGTCCAGCAGCTCGGTTCGCTCGATCACGTCCAGCGCCTCGAGTGTGGAGGTGTTGTGCAAGCCGGGCACCTCGTGGGCGTGCCGCAACTGCACCAGCTGAACCGTCCACTCGATGTCGGCTAGGCCCCCACGCCCCAGTTTGGTGTGCGTGGCCGGATCGGCGCCGCGGGGCAACCGCTCGGCGTCCACTCTGGCCTTGATCCGCCGGATCTCGCGCACCGCCTCGGCGGACACACCGCCCTCCGGGTACCGCACCTTGTCGATGACGTGCAGGAAACGCACCCCGAGTTCCTGGTCACCGGCCACTTGGTGCGCGCGCAGCAACGCCTGCACCTCCCAGGGTTGCGCCCACTGCTGGTAGTACGCCTCGTAGGCGGCCAACGTGCGCACCAGCGCGCCGTTGCGCCCCTCCGGGCGCAACCCGGCGTCCACGTGCAGCGGCGGGTCGGTGCTCGGCGCGCCGAGCAGCTGCTGCACCCGGTCGGCCACCCCGATCGCCCACTTCACCGCCTTGGTCTCGTCCTCGCCCGGCCGCGGGTCGCAGACGAACAGCACGTCCGCGTCCGAGCCGTACCCGAGCTCCATGCCACCGAGTCGGCCCATGCCGATCACCGCGATGTCGGCAGGCGCGGGCGCCCCCCGCTCCGCTTCGCCCGCCCGGATCACCGCACGCAACGACGCCTCGAGCACCGCCACCCACACCGACGACAACGCCCGGCACACCTGCGGCACTTCGAGCATGCCCAGCAGATCGGCCGACGCCACCCGCGCGAGTTCGTGCCTTCGCAGCGAACGGGCCGCGGCCACGGCGCGTTTCGGATCCTCGTAGCGCGCGGCGGCGGTGAGGATGCCGCGGGCCACCTCGTCGGGCTGCGGTCCGAGCAGCAGCGGGCCGCTCGGGCCGTCGGCGTACATCCGGATCGTCTCCGGCGCGTTGATCAGCAGATCGGGCAGGTACTCGGAGGAGCCGAGCACGATCATCAGCCGCTGGGCGATCGCCCCCTCGTCGCGTAGTTCGCGCAGGAACCAGATCTGGTCGGCGAGCCCCTCCGACACGCGGCGATAGGCCAGCAGGCCCGCGTCGGGATTCGGTGTCTCACCGAGCCATTCGAGCAGCGTCGGCAGCAGCAGGGCTTGGATGCGCCCTTTGCGGGACACGCCGCCGGTGAGGGCCTTCAGGTGGCCGAGGGCGTGTTCCGGCGCCGCGTAGCCGAGAGCGGCCAGCTGCCGGATGGCGGCTTCGGGGCTCAGGCGCAGCGCGTCGGGTTCCAGCCGCACCACCGAATCCAGCAGCGGCCGGTAGAACAGCTTGGCGTGCAAGCGCCGCACGCGCACCGCGTTCCGGCGGATCTCGCTGCCCAGCACACCCACCGCGTCCTGCCTGCCGTCGGGCCGGATGTGCGCCGCGCGGGCCAGCCAGCGCATGCCCTCCTCGTCGTCGTCGGCGGGCAGGGTGTGGGTGCGACGCAACCGCTGTAACTGGAGCCGGTGTTCCAGCAACCGCAGGAACTCGTAGGAAGCCGTGAGATTGGCCGCGTCGTCGCGACCGACGTAGCCGCCCGCGGCCAGCGCGGTCAGCGCCTCCACGGTGCCCTGCACGTGCAGCGTCTCGTCCACCCGCCCGTGCACCAATTGCAGGAGCTGCACGGCGAATTCGACGTCCCGGAGGCTGCCGCGCCCCAACTTGAGTTCGCGTTCGCGCAGGTCGGCGGGCACCAGATCCTCCACGCGGCGGCGCATCGCCTGCACGTCGGCGACGAAATCGGGACGCTCCGACGCCGACCACACCATCGGCATGAGCGCGGCTCGGTACTGCTCGCCGAGCGCGATGTCACCGGTCGCCGGACGATTCTTCAGCAGCGCCTGGAACTCCCAGGTGCGTGCCCAGCGCTTGTAGTAGGCGATGTGCGAATCCAGCGTCCGCACCAGCGCACCGGCCTTACCCTCCGGTCGCAGCGCCGCATCTACCTCGAAGAACGCCTGGCTCGCCACGCTCATCATCTCCGCGGCCAGACGCGTGGCGGTGGCGTCGGCGGGCTCGGCGACGAACACCACGTCGACGTCGCTGACATAGTTCAATTCGCGCGCGCCGCACTTGCCCATCGCGATCACGCCCAGCCGCACCGGCACCGGCTCGTCCTTGCAGACCCGCGCCACCGCCACCGCCAGCGCAGCGGTCAACGCGGCGTCGGCCAGGTCGGTGAGCTGCCTGCCGACCACCTGGTAGGGCAGCACGGGCTCGTTCTCCACCGTGGCCGCCAGATCCAGCGCGGCCAGCAGCATCAAGTGATCGCGGTACCGCTTGCGCAGCGACGCCGCCACTTCGGGGCCCGAGATCGCGGCGCGGAACAGCATCGGGGTCGCGTTCGGCCCCTCCTCCGGTGCCGCGTCGACCACGGCGAGCAGATCGGCGATCAGCTCGTCGCGTCCAGGTAACTCCTTGCGGCGCAAGCCTTCCCACGACTCCGGCGCCGCGACGAGATGATCGCCGAACGCGCTGGAGGAGCCGAGCAGCGCGAACAGCCTGCCCCGCAGCGACGTATCCGTACGGATGGCCGAATCGACCGCGTCCCAACCGTCCCCGATGCTCTCGCGCAATCGCATGAGCGTGCTCAACGCGAGGTCGGCGTCCGGCGCGCGGGACAGCGACCACAGCACGGGAATGCTCTCGACGTTGTCCCAGCCCAATTCGCGCAGCGACGCGGCGGCGGACGGCTCGAGCAATCCGAGCCGACCGACACCGGGGACAGCGGAGCGCGCAGAGGGGGGCCGGACCATGGTTCTCAAATTACCTGGCCGCGATCGGGGGCACGCCGCCCCCGGGCATCGCTCGGATTACAACCCCAGGTATTCCTTGAGCTCGAACGGCGTGACCTGGCTGCGGTAGTCCGCCCACTCCCGGCGCTTGTTGCGCAAGAAGAAGTCGAACACGTGCTCGCCCAGGGTCTCGGCGACCAACTCGGAGCGCTCCATCGCTTGCAGCGCCTCGTCCAGCGTGCCGGGCAGCTCGCGGAAGCCCATCGCGCGCCGCTCGGCGACGGTCAGCGACCACACGTCGTCCTCGGCCTCCGGCGGCAGCGTGTAGCCCTTCTCGATGCCACGCAGACCGGCCGCGAGCAGCACGGCGAAGGCCAGGTAGGGGTTGCACGCGGAATCGGGGCTGCGGATCTCGACGCGCCGCGAGGAGGACTTGTTCGGTGTGTACATCGGCACACGGACCAGGGCGGAGCGGTTGGACCGGCCCCACGAGGCCGCCGTGGGCGCCTCGCCGCCGTGGATGAGGCGCTTGTAGGAGTTGACCCACTGGTTGGTGACCGCGCTGATCTCCGGGGCGTGCTCGAGGATGCCCGCGATGAACGCGCGCGCCGTCTCCGACAGGTTGATCGGGTCGTCGGGGTCGTGGAAGGCGTTGGTCTCGCCCTCGAACAGGCTCATGTGCGTGTGCATCGCCGAGCCCGGGTACTGGGCGAACGGCTTGGGCATGAAGGTCGCGCGCACGCCCTCGTCGATGGCCACTTCCTTGATCAGGTAGCGGAAGGTCATCACGTTGTCTGCCATGGACAACGCGTCGGCGTAGCGCAGGTCGATCTCCTGCTGGCCCGGAGCGCCCTCGTGGTGGCTGAATTCCACGGAGATGCCCATGGACTCCAGCGCGTCGATGGCGTGGCGGCGGAAGTTCGGCGCCGAATCGTGCACGGCCTGGTCGAAGAAGCCGCCGGTGTCGGCGGGGACCGGGACGCCGTCACGCGTGCCGTTCTCCAGCAGGAAGAACTCGATCTCGGGGTGCACGTAGCAGCTGAAGCCGACGTCGCCCGCCTTGTTCAGCTGACGGCGCAGCACGTGGCGCGGGTCGGCCCAGGACGGCGAGCCGTCCGGCATGGTGATGTCGCAGAACATGCGCGCGGAGTGCTGATGGCCCTTGCTCGTGGCCCACGGCAGCACCTGGAAGGTCGACGGATCCGGCCGGGCGACCATGTCGGCCTCCGAGACACGGGCGAAGCCCTCGATGGCCGAGCCGTCGAAACCGATACCCTCTTCGAACGCGCCCTCCAGCTCGGCGGGCGCGATCGCGACGGACTTCAGGTAACCCAAGACGTCGGTGAACCAGAGACGTACGAAGCGGATGTCCCGCTCTTCGAGCGTCCGCAGCACGAATTCCTTCTGGCGATCCATGTCCGCGAGCGTAAGCATCCGGCGTTAAATCTGTGTTACATACACGCTTAAGATTGCTGACCTGGTTTTTTCGGAAGACTCCGCACAGTCGGATCGTCCGGTTTGTGAGATTCTTCTGGACCGGGCAGCATCGCGTGACCGATCAGCAACCGCGCGCGCCCGGCTCAGCAGGTGAGGCCGGAGGCGGGCTCGGTCAGGTCGACCAGATAGGCGATCACCGCGTCGTCGACGCAGGGGACGCCGCCCGCCAGCGCCACCGTGTGCCGGTTGCCCTGATAGGTGATCAGCGCGGCGCCCAACTGGTCGGCCAGGTCGACTCCGGCCTGGTACGGCGTCGCCGGGTCCTCGGTGGTCGACACCACCACCGTCTTCGGCAGACCGGTCACCGAGATGCGATGCGGTTCACTCGTGTTCGGCACCGGCCAGGCGGTGCACAGCTCCAGCGGCGCCGCGCCGGTGCCGCGCCCGTCGTCCAGGAACGGGGCCGCTTTCCGGTATTCGGCGTCCTGGCGTCCGGCGACCCCGCGATCGGTGATGCGCGGATCGTCCACACAGCGGATCGCGTTGAACGCGTCGCTGGTGTTGGCGTAAGTGCCGTCGTCGCGACGTCCGTCGTACAGGTCGGCCAGGGCCAGCAGCGTATCGCCGCGCCCGTCGCGCAGCTCGGACAGCCCGAGCGTGAGCACCTTCCACAATTCGTCGGTGTAGAGCGCCTGGCGCACGCCGGTGAGCGCGTCGCCGTAGGTCAGACCCCGCGGATCGGTGGTCGGCGCCGGCTTGTCCCACAGCGGGTTCACCAACGCGCGGAACCGCGGCACCGCCTGCGCCGGGTCGGCGCCCAGCGGGCAGTCGGGCTGCCGCGCGCAGTCGGCGGCGTAGGCGTCGAACACCTTCTGGAAGCCCGCCGCCTGGCGCAGCGACTCCTGCACCGGATCCTGCGAGGAGTCGATGGCGCCGTCCAGCACCATGGCGCGCACGTGGTCGGGGAACCGTTCCGCGTACGCCGAACCGATCTTGGTGCCGTAGGAGTAGCCGACGTAGGTCAGCTTCGGGTCGCCGAGCGCGGCGCGCATGATGTCGAGGTCCTGCACGACCTCGCGGGTGCCGACGTGGGCGAGGAACTCCTTCCCGGTCCGATCGGCGCAGCGGCCCGCGTACCGGCGGTTGTCGGCCTCGGCGTCGGCGATGCCCGCCGGGGTGTAGTCGTCCTCCGGCTCGGCGCGCTCGGAGTCCTGCTCCTGGGGTGTCTGGCAGACGATCGAGGGGGTGGAAGAACCGACACCGCGCGGGTCGAAGCCGATCCGGTCGAAGCGCTCGGCCAATTCCGTCTTGTTGCCGAGCGACGACAGGCCGAGACCGGACTCTCCCGGCCCGCCCGGATTCATCACCAGCGAACCGACCCGCCGCCCGGTCGCCCGCGTCCGGGAGATCGCGATCTGGGCGGTCGGCCCGTCGGGCGCCGCGTAGTCCACCGGCACGGTGATCCGGGCGCACTCGGTGCTCGGCGACAGCCGGTCGTCCGGCCCGCCGAATCCGGTGCAGTCACCCCACTGCACCGCCTGGCCGTAGAACTTCTCCAGCCCGGTGGGCGGCGTGGGTGCGGGCTGCCCCGTTTCGGTGCGGGTGACGGCGCACCCCGCAACCAGCACAGCCAGCGACGCCAGCACCGCCACCGGGAGTGCACCGCGCCCATTCCGCACCATCGACATGCTGTCGATACTGCCATCGGGCGAACGCGGTGGCCGCCCCGGGCAAACCCCGTGCCGCGCTGTGACCAATCGCACCGGTCATCGGCCTTAATCCGCCTCGGTGGCGGGTGGCACACTGAAATCGTCAGACACTCCCGGGGACCCGGACGGGCCCCGAGGCGACACAGACGAAAGGGACGATGATGTCCGTATCCGACTCGGAAACCCCTGCCTACGGTGCGGCGCCCGCCGAGCCCAAGAAGATGCGCAAGACCCGGGTGCACCACCTGCAGCAGATGAAAGCCGACGGGGAACGCTGGGCGATGCTGACCGCCTACGACTATTCCTCGGCGCGGCTGTTCGAAGAAGCGGGCATTCCCGTGCTGCTGGTCGGCGATTCCGCGGCCAACGTGGTGTACGGCTACGACACCACCGTGCCGATCACTGTCGACGAGCTCATCCCGCTGGTGCGCGGGGTGGTGCGCGGCGCGCCGCACGCGCTGGTCGTGGCCGACCTGCCGTTCGGCACCTACGAGTCCTCCCCGCAGCAGGCGCTGGCGACGGCGACCCGGTTCATGAAGGAGGGCGGGGCGCACGCGGTGAAGCTGGAGGGCGGCGAGCGGGTCGCCGAGCAGATCGCGCTGATCACCGCGGCGGGCATCCCGGTCATGGCGCACATCGGCTTCACCCCGCAGAGCGTGAACACCCTCGGCGGATTCCGCGTGCAGGGTCGTGGCGACGGCGCCGAGCAACTGATCGCCGACGCCATCGCCGTTCAGGAGGCGGGCGCGTTCTCCGTGGTGATGGAGATGGTCCCGGCCGAACTGGCGGGGCAGGTCACCCGCAAGCTGACCATTCCGACCGTCGGCATCGGCGCGGGCGCCGACACCGACGCGCAGGTGCTGGTCTGGCAGGACATGGCAGGCTACACCAGCGGCAAGACCGCGAAGTTCGTCAAGCGCTTCGGCAACGTCGGCGACGAATTGCGTGCCGCAGCCGCTGCCTACGCCGACGAAGTGCGCCGGGGCACCTTCCCCGCGGCGGAGCACAGTTTCTGAAATCGCCACCTCCCTTTGATATACTGACGTATATCCGTATATCAAGGGAGGTGCGGAGCATGACGCGGACCATAGTCGATCTCGACGACGGCGCACTGGCACTCGCTCAGCAGCAGCTGGGCACACGCACCAAACGTGACACGATCAATCGGGCTTTGGCCATCGCGGCGGGCCTGACCGCGGACGATCGCGCCCGCAGTTTGGCCTGGCTGCAGGCTAATGCCGAGGACGTTTTGGACTTCGACGTTCTGGCAGGCGAGGAGCATCCCCAGCGGTGACCTACCTCGCCGATACCTCGGCCGTGTGGCGACTGCTCCGCGGCCAGGTCGATGATCCATGGCCCCGCCAGGTGGCGCAAGGACTCGTCGCGATCTGTCCGCCGGTCGAAGCCGAGCTCATGGTTTCCGTTCGATCGGGCAAGGACTTCGAACCGTTTTTCGCTGTTCTCGGACGCACGTTCGGCTGGTACCCCGCGCTCGACGATCCCTGGCGCCACGTGTTGGCGGTGCAGCGTGATCTGGTCCGCATCGGCCATCATCGCGGGCCGTCGCCGATGGACATCGTCATCGCGCTCACCGCGCTCGAGCACCGCCTGACGCTCATTCACGCGGACGCGGACTTCGACTCGATCGCGAAGGTACGACCGGAACTTCCGATGATTCGCGTCGACCGATAGAACTCGGGAAGTGCGGCAGGTAGAGCGACGCCACTCGATCACCCTGCGTCGGTGGCGAACCGAGTCCGGCCGACGCCCTGTCTCCGGGCAGTGATTCTCCGTCCATCGAGCGGCTCGGGCGTCGCATGAACACCGAAACTGCTCGACGAGCCGCGCGCGCACTTCGGCTGAACTCTTCCCACCGAAAACGGCCGGTTCGGGCCGGTCGGCGGAATCAATGGCAGACTCGATGCCGACAATACCGACACGACCAGAGGTACCCATGCCGTACAGCCGTTGGATTTCACGCAGCACCCTGCTGGTGGCGGGCGCTCTCACCGCCGCCGCGTTGACCGCTTGCGGCAGCGACTCGGGCCCGGCGCCCACCGGCAGCTCGAGTTCCACCACGGTGTCGGCCACCGCCGCTCCTGGCACGACCTCCGGCCGCGTCACGCCGACGAGCCCGGAGATCTCCGACGCGGCCGCGACCCAGCTGTGCGACATGATCCGGCCGGAGTTGTCCAACTGGCGGATCCAGGGCGGGACCCTGGGCAAGATCGGGCTGAACGCCCTGGTGCACGAGTGGGCGCTGCGCAACGGCGGCATCAACGGCGCGGTGCTGGCCGACAAGCCGATCGTCGACCGCGCCACCGTCAAGAGCTGCCCGGATGTCCGTCAGCAGGCCGTGGAGGCGCTCGGCATCCCGGATCTGGCCTCTGGTCTGGCGTTCTGAGCCGGGCGGCCGGATGCGCACCCTCTATCCCGAGATCGAGCCGCATGACTCCGGCATGCTCGCTGTCGGCGACGGTCAGTCGGTCTACTGGGAAGTCAGCGGCGATCCGGCCGGTAAGCCGGTCGTCTTCCTGCACGGTGGGCCCGGCGGCGGCACCGCGCCGTTCCATCGGCGCTTCTTCGATCCGGCCGCCTACCGGATCGTGCTGTTCGACCAGCGTGGTTGCGGCCGCTCCACTCCGCACCTGGCCGACGGCGCGAGTCTGGAACACAACACCACCGGCCACCTGATCTCCGACATCGAGAGGCTGCGCGAACATCTCGGCATCGATCGCTGGCAGGTGTTCGGCGGTTCCTGGGGCTCCACGCTCGCGCTGGCCTACGCGCAGCGACACCCCGATCGGGTGACCGAACTGGTGTTGCGCGGCATCTTCCTGTTGCGCCGCAAGGAAATCGACTGGTACTACAACGGCGCGGCGGGCTACGTCTATCCGGACGAGTGGGAGAAGTTCCTCGCGCCGGTGCCCGAAGACGAACGCGATCAAGACCTGGTCGAGGTCTACCACCGCCTGCTGCACTCGGCCGACGAAGACATCGCCCGCACGGCCGCGATCGCCTGGTCCAGCTGGGAGGGCGCGACGAGTTCGCTGCTGCCGCATCCGGATCGGGTGGCCGAGACGTCCGAGCCGCGATTCGCGCTGGCGTTCGCGAGGATCGAGAATCACTACTTCCGGCACGGCGGGTTCCTCGAAGAGGGCCAGCTGCTGCGTGACATCGACGCCATCGCGCACATCCCGGCCGTGCTCGTGCAGGGCCGCCACGACATCGTCTGTCCCGCGGTCAGCGCGTGGGAGTTGCACCGAGCCTGGCCCGGGTCGGTCCTGCACATCGTCGACGACGCGGGGCACGCGGCGAACGAGCCCGGCATCACGCATCACCTGGTCGAGGCCACCGACCGATTCGCGAAAGCGCGGACCAGCACGGTGATCACGGCGGGGTCCGCTCTGGTGGACGCGTTGCGCGAGGACATCGACCGGCTCGCGGCCGCCGAACCCGAGGTCCGCGCGGACGCGGAGGACTCGGTCCATCAGATGCGGGTGGCCACCCGCAGGCTGCGCAGCGTGTTGCGGTCCTACGGCAAACTGCTCGCCAAGAAGCCCGCCGCCGCGATGGGCGCGGAACTCAAGTGGCTGGCCGGGTTGCTCGGTGAAGCGCGGGACGCGGAGGTGCGCGCCGATCGGTTCGCCACGCTGCTGGCCGATCATGCCGAGCGAGCCGACCCGGCGGAGGTCGACGCGGTCACCGCGCGGCTGGTCGACGCCGAGCGGGAGCGCTATCGAGCGGCGCACGACGAGGTGCTGACCGCGTTGGACGGCGCCCGCTACCGCGAGCTGCGCGACGAGCTGTCCCGATGGCGCACCGACCCGCCGCTGCGCCACTCACGCGCCGATGTGGCGGCGCCGGACGTGTTCCGGGAGGTGCTGCGGCGCGACCTCGACCGGGTGGAATCCCTGATCCGCGCCGAGCCCACCGTCGATCCGCTCGAACGGGTGGAACTGCTGCACGACATCCGCAAGAGCGCCAAGCGGCTGCGGTACTCGTGCGAGGCGGCGCAGCAGGTCCTCGGCGACGACGCCGCCGATCGCGGCGTCCGGGCGAAGAAGCTGCAGACCGTGCTCGGCGACCATCGGGACGCGGTGGAGTCGCACGACGCGATCCTGCACCGGGCGGCCGAGGCCGCGGCGGCGGGCGAGCGTGCCGGCCTGTACGAGGCCCTCGCGGCCACGGAGGACGCCGCGGCGGGCCGTGAACTGAGCCGCTATCCGGCCACCGCCGCGGCGCTGTTCGGAGCGGCCGTCATCACGGGGTGATCCGGTGTCCCGGGGCTGAGCCGGTCGAGACGAGCCGATCACCGCGTTCGCCGACCAGCAGCGCCGCGGGCGGTGCCGTGACCGGTAGCGGTCGTCCGCGGCCGGGATACGACGCGGCCGCGCGTCCGGAGTCGGCAATTCGGGCCGCCTCGTGTCCGGTCGGCAACGCGGCCACCCGCCCGCGGTCGATCAACCCAGCTCGCTGGCCCACGGTCGATCAACCCAGCTCGCTGGCCCACGGTCGATCAACCCAGCTCGCTGGCCCACAGTCGACAACACGGCTCGCTGGCCCACAGTCGACAACACGGCCGCAACCCACGGTCGGCCGCAGTGCAGACCTCTGCTCATCGGCACGCTCGCGAGACGAGGCCGTGTACGGCGCGGCCGCCGCTGCCGTTCACGCAGGGAAGGTGAAGGACACCTTCCGTTCCCTCGGGTCGGCCGACAGCAGCCGCACCCGCACGGTCTCGCCTTCCGGCGGTTTCCCCTCACACGGGCCCAGCACCGGCGGGTCGGCGACGAAGACCACGGCGGGCCGGTTGCCGTTGGCCTCGCGCACCACGACGGCGTCGAACGTCGCTCCGGTACGTGGCGCGAGCAGGGTCGATTCGGTCAGGTCGATGCAGGCGCGTTCGATCTTGCCCGCGACGCTGTCGCTGCGCCGCATGGTCTCGGCGGCGCTCACCAGCCCCTCCCGCACCCAGCGCGGCACCTCGGCCCCCGCGCACCGGGCCAGGCAGATCTCGGTCGCGAACCGGTCCGACAACCGCCGCAGCGGAGCGGTGACGTGCGCGTACGGCGCGCCGATCGCGCTGTGCCGCAGAGCTTCCGGCGCGTGCGGCGCTCCTGCCGCGCCGTCGACGACGGTGTAGGAGGCGCCGCGCAGCAAGCTCGTCGCCTCGGACATCAGGACCAGTGCCGCGGGAGTGCCGGTGTCCAGCCGGGCCAGCATCCGGCCGACAGCTTCGCCGTCGGGCCAGGCCACGCCCAGCGCCTGCGCGGTCCGGCGCATCGACTCGATCGCGGATTCCGACGGTGGCGGCATGGTGCGCAGCAGCGCGACCCGGTCCAGTGCGGGCGCGTGCCCGTCCAGCATGATCCGCGCCGCGCACATGCCGGTCAGCAGCGAGACCTGCTCGTTCCAGTCGTCGGCGGCGGTGCGCGGTTCCACCACCAGGCGCCAGTGCCCGTCGGCGTGCTCGTCCTGGACCACGCTTTGCGCGGGCAACCGCAGCCCGATCGCGCCGCGCGCCAGCCCCGCCTCGATGCGCCGCGTGCCGAATTCCGGCAGGGCCGCGATCGAGGGATGCAGCCGACCCGCCTCCGCGTCGGCCTGCACACGGGAGTAGTCGAGCCGGGCACGGGAGCGCACCAGGGCGCGGACAACCGAGTACCGCACCGGTTCGGCCTGCTCGTCGAGTTCGATAGTCCACAGCGCGGCCGGGCGCGTCCGGTCCGGAAGCAGGCTGGCGGACCCTTCCGACAACGCGGGTGGGTGCAGCGGGACGGTGCCGTCGGGAAGATAGAAGGTCTGGCCCCTGGCGCCGGACTCTTTGGCGAGCGCGCCGTCGGGGAAGATCACGGCGCCCACGTCGGCGATGGCGTAATGCACGAGGAAGCCGCCGGGGCCGCGTTCGATATGCAGGGCCTGGTCCAGATCCATGGCCCCGGGTGGGTCGATCGTCACGAACGGGATGTCCGTGCGATCGACCCGGTTGCCCGCGAACGCGTCGACCGCGTCGCGGGCCTCGGCACTGGCCTCGGCGGGGTACGCCGAGGCCAAGCCGAACTCGGACCGGATGGCGCCGAAATCGACCGGCGCCGACACGATCCGCTGGTGGAGTTCCACGCTGGGGCGCCGGGTCCTACTGCAGCGCCAGCATGGAGCCGTTCAACTGGTCGAACGGCCCGTAGACGGTGAAAGTGACCCGGCCGTTCGGCACTGAGGACGACACCTGAGCCGCCGCGTCCAGCGCCTCGCCGAAGGAGGCGGCGGACGGATGCGGCAGCCCGGCGATAGCCAGACCGACATGATTCTGGTGCACCCATACCGTGTCGGCGGGACTCAGGTCGACCTGAACCCCGCCCGGCAGCGGGGTGACCGCGACCGCGCCGGCCGACCCCGCACCCAGCACCGCGAAAACCGAAGCGGCGCCTGCGACCAATGCGCCGGCGACCATGGAGCGAACTACTCGCATATGTGTTGAGACCTGCTTTCCCGCGATCGAAGTATGAATGGCCCGGTGCTGCCCCGCACCGGCCCTTACCAACGGCGACTACTTTATGACGTCGATCACGATCAGGGCCAGTTCCGCACGAATCGGACAGCGGAAATTCTCGCCCCGCGACACGACCCGGGCGGCGCTGCTAACGTGGCCCGCCGTGACGGGCGTGGGTTCGCCCGCACGTTTGGATATGTCCCGCACGTCGACAATTTGGGAGCTCCACAGCTATGTCATCGATTTTGTTCGACTACCTCTTGCCGCTGCTGGGCCCGGAGCAGGCCGCGTACTGGGCGCAGGTTTTCGTGATCAACCCGATCTGACCGCGCGATTCTTTTTCCCACTGCTCGTCGCCTCCCGTTAACCTGACGGGAGGCGGCGGTGGTTATAGGCGGCTAGCATGCCGCTCCGTGACAAGAACTACCGCCGCCATCGCGGCCAGCGCCACCCTCTTCGCCCTGCTCCTCACCGGGTGCGGGGACGACAAGACCAGCAATACCACCTCGTCCGCCACCACCACGGCGGCACAGGCCGCCGCCCAGGTCGACAGCGTGAAGGCGGGCGCGTTCCTCGTCAGCTTCCGCGGCGCGTTCCCCAAGCTGGCCGAGGGCAAGGACGACGCGAAGATCGCGAGCATCCTGACCGAAACCTGCGGGGACATCAAAGCGGGCAAATCCGAGGACGACGTCGTCGAGAACATCACCAAGCGCGCGGGCGGCGCCACCCAGCCCAGCGCCGAGGAAGCCAAGGCGATCTACCAAATGGCCAAACTGATGTGCTGACCCCCGCGCTATCCCGGCGTGCTTCGCACACCCGCCGAGCTCGCGGAACGCGACCTCGCGCGGAGTAGAGCCGGAGTGCGGAGCACGCGCCGGCGGGCGGACGAGTTGGTCTGTAAGCCGGATCCTGTCCCCGGCCTGAGCCGGGAGGCGGCCATCCATCTGGGCACTCCGTTGCCGGGTACCTCGAGCGGTCCACCCGCAGGCTCGGGCGAGCAGCCCTCGAGCGCCTGCGCAGCCGCACCGTAACCGGTGCGGCCTTCGACCTTGCTCCGGGCGGGGTTTACCGAGCCGCCCCGGTCACCCGGGGCGCTGGTGCGCTCTTACCGCACCGTTTCACCCTCACCGCACGACCGCTAGGCCGTGGGCGGTCTCTTTTCTGTGGCACTTTCCCGCGGGTCACCCCGGGTTGCCGTTAACAACCGCCCTGCTCTGTGGAGTCCGGACTTTCCTCGGCGCCGGGCGGCGGCACAGCCGTGCCCGTTCCCAGCGCCGCGGCCGCCCGACCAACTCGTCCGCCAGAACAGGATACTGGGTACGGTTGATGGCCATGGAACGTGTCGAGGTCGGCTTCCCATCCGGAAGCGAACAGTGCGCGGCGTGGCTATATCGCCCGGACGGCGCACCCAAACCCCGCCCGCTAGTGGTGATGGGACACGGCCTGGGGGCCAATCGGGAAATGGGACTGGATCGGTACGCGCGGCGTTTCGCCGCCGCGGGAATGGCGGTCCTGGTATTCGACTATCGGCATTTCGGCGCAAGTCAAGGCACGCCGCGCCAGTTGCTGAACATCGCGCGCCAGCGCGCGGACTGGCATGCCGCCATCGCGTTCGCGCGCACGCTGCGCGGCATCGACGCGACCCGGATCGCATTGTGGGGCACGTCGTTCGGCGGCGGCCACGTGCTTTCGGTCGCACCGGACGATGCCTACATCGCGGCCGTGGTCGCGCAGGTGCCGTTCACCAGCGGCCTGTCCTCGGCGTTGGCCAAGGGGCCGATCAGCCTGGTCAAGGTCACCACCATCGCGGCTACCGACCTGCTGCTCGGCACGCTCCGGCGCAAGCCGGTCGGCATTCGGCTGGCCGGACGCCGCGGCGCCGCGGCGCTGATGAGCGCGCCCGACGTACCGGACGGCTTTCGCAGGCTGACCGACGAGAGCGAGACCTATGAGCCGAAAGTGGCCGCGCGAGTAGCATTCTCGGCACTCTTCGACGCACCCGCGCGGCGCGCGAAGGCACTGAAGATGCCGGTGCTGTACGCGCTGTGCGATGACGATTCCGTCGCGCCGGTGAAATCGGCGCTGCGCGCCGCCGAACGCACCAAGCACGCGGTGGTGAAACGTTATCCCGCCAAGCATTTCGACATCTATTTCGACGAGGTCTTCGAGAAGACCGTGTACGACCAAACCGAATTCTTGGTGTCGGTGCTGCGACCATAGGGCGTTCGCGGCCCGGCCCGGCGGCCGGGCCGCACATCGGTGCCGCGCTCGGTAGATTGCGAAAGAGCACGCGTCGATCGAAACGAGGCACCGATGATCGATCCCTTGATACTGGAACAACGGCGCGGCCGATTGCTGCACCGGGTACGCGAGTTGCGGCGCGACCTCGCGGCGCTGGCCGACGACTACGGCGCGTTGCCGGATTCCGGGCTGCTGATCGACACCGACGGGATCGGCGCGCTCACCACCCCCGGCTACTGCGTCGCCGGGGCACGCGAAGTCTTCGAAGAAGCGCTGATCGAACTCGCGGCGGCCGCCGACGCGCTCGACCGCGCCGCGGCGTACACGGCCCGGCTGAAACCCGTTGTGCTGGACGGCTGAACCTGTCGGTGCCCAGCGCTACTGTCCGTGCCATGCAGCCCTCCACCGCCGCGGTCGCCGAGATCGTGCGTCGGATCGCGCCCCTCGACGAGCTCGAGCGACGGCACATCGACACGACGCTGGCGTGGCTCGCGTCGACCGACGACATCTTCCGGCGGGCCAGACCGGCGACCCCGCCGCGGCACCTGGTCTGCTATGTCGTGCTGGTCGATCCGGCGGCACGGGCGGTGCTGCTGGGCAAGCATCGCCTTGCCGGGTTGTGGTTGCCGACCGGAGGGCACGTCGATCCGGGCGAGCATCCGCTCGATACCGCGCGGCGAGAAGCGGCCGAGGAGATCGGCGTCGAGGCCCGATTCGACGTCATCGGGCCCGACCCGCTGTTCCTCACCGTCACCACCACGGTCGGCTCGGACTCCGGTCACGAGGACGTCAGCCTCTGGTATGTCATCCGCGGTGACCGCGCCGACGGCCATGCCCTGGATCCGCGCGAGTTCGACGGTGAACGATGGTGGGAACTGGACGGATTCGCCCTCCACGACACCGACCCGCACTTCGGACGTTTCCGCACCAAGCTCGACATCGCTCTGCGACCCGCCGCCGACTGAGGTCCCTTCGAGTCGACGGCGGCGGCCGATGGTGTCACGATGGCGCGGATGATTGTCAGGCTTGCGCGAGAGGACGACCTCGCCGGTTTTCTCGAACTGGCGGGGCAGGTCGAGCACTGGTTCGGCGCGTCCGCCGACGATGCCGGATTTCGCGCCGCGGTGCTGCGGCACGTGCGGCGCGGTACGGCGCTCGTCGCCCGGTCCGCGGGGGCGGAAGTGCTCGGCGGCATCCTGTTCGGCTCGAACCCGCCGACCTACCGGGTGCATTGGCTGGTCGTCGCGGAACAGGCGCGCGGGCACGGGATCGGCCGGGCGCTGACCACGGACGCGATCCGCCGTTACGTGCCGACTCCCGGCACGCTCGAAGTGGTCACCTTCGGGCCCGACCATCCCGGCGCGGTCGCCAGTGGTGCGCGCGCGTTCTACGAGAACCTGGGCTTCCATCCCGCGGAGGAGGCGGATCCCGGGCCAGAGGGCGGATCTCGGCAGTTCTACCGGCGGCGCGTGTAAGGGGTCAGCCTCGACGGAACGCGCGCCAGAAAATGAAAGCCAGGACCGAGGCGGGAATCGCAGCGAGGACGGGCTTGTCGCGGAGCGTCTCCAACAGGGTGCGGCCCGGGTGCGCCACCGGGCCGGGAATTCCCGCCGCGCCGCGTTCGGCGGCGGTGGCGGCGTCCGCCTGGACTCGTTCGGCGCGCTCGGCCGCGCGTCGAACCGACTCCCGGACCGGCGTCTGCTCACGACTCCCGGCTCCGGCCGCGTGCCTCCCAGTGGATTCCGGCCCCGGTTCCGGCTTTTCCGCCGCACCAGGAGCGCTACCCGCCTGCGCAGCCGCATCGGCCGGAGTCACCGGCTCCGCCGCACCAGTCATGCGACCCGCCTGCGCAGCCGCCGCCGAAGACACCGCCGCCGCATCGGCGGTACCGCCAGTCTGCGGGGCCGCACCGGTCGCAATCTCCGCCGAAGACACCGGCTCCGCCGCACCGGGCGCGTGGTCCGCCTGCGGGGCCGCGCCGGTACTCACGGACTCCCCCGCATCAGGCGTGCTGCCCGCCTGCGGGGCCGTGCCGGTCGAAACCTCCCCCGAAGACAGCGGCTCCCCCGCACCAGACGCGCTGCCTGCCCGCGAGGCCGCACCGGCAGTCACGGACTCCCCCGCATCAGGCGTGCTGCCCGCCTGCGGGGCCGTGCCGGTCGGAACCTTCCCTGAAGTCACCGTCGCCGCCGCGTCGGCGGCGCCGCCCGCCTGCACGGACGCGTCTTCCGAGACCTGCGCCGCACTCCCCGTGGCCGACGCTCCCGCGCCGCCTTCGTCGGAGTCGCCGGGCGTGCCCGCCGCGCGCCGAGTGGCGCCCGGCTCCGGCTCCCGGCCCCCGTGCGCCGCACCCTCGGCCGGTTGCCCGGTTCCGGCCGACCGGCCACCGGAGACGTCGGCGGTGTCTTGCACGTCGTCGGGTCCCTTGTCCGTGGGCTTGCGCTTGTTCATGGCTGTCTCCTGTGCTCGGCGTCGCGGTGCGGGACGGGCGTCTCGGATGCCGTCGCGGCCCGGATACCCTGCGAAGGGGCGGACAAACGGGACGGCCGCCACGCCATCTCGAATTCCCGTCGCGGGTCGCCCGGGGCCATGGGCCCGCTCACCCCGGTCCGCACGAAGCCATTGCGCAGATACAGCCGCTCCGCGAAGGCATTGTGCTCGGCGAACTCCAAACGGACGACGTCGTGTCCGCCCGCGACCGCCCAGTCGAGCACCGCGCCGACCAGCCGGTCGGACACGCCGGTCCCCCGTGCCCGCGGCGCCACCCACATCGAGATCAGGTGCACGCCACCGCGTTCCGGGTCGAGCATGCCCGCGACGGTGCCCACTTCGGTCCCGCCCGACTCCGCCACGAACTGCACCCGGTCCGACAGGGCTCGCCGCCAGTCGCTTTCGGTGCGGGCCCGCGCCTCGGCCAGGGTGGTACCGAAGAACTGCGGCGCGTCGGTCAGCGCCGCGAGCCGGACACGCCGGAACACCGCCCAGTCATCGGGCGCGAGCGATCTGATCCTGGGTATCGAGACGTCCATCCGCATGTCTCTACCGGGTCGAAGACCTCGTGCACAACGGATTTCGACCACGGCGAGGCGCTGTCACCGCGACATCGGCGACGGGCAACCCGATCCTCGCAACCTCGAACCGGCAAGGGTGTCCGGAGCAGTCGCGCGGGTCGCTTCGTCGGCGCGGCGGGACCGGTCGTCGTCGAGCACGGCGCTCACCCGAGCCTGCGCAGTCCGGCGAACTCCAGCCCGGCGAAGGTCGCCACCGCCGCCGCTCCGACGAGTAGGAATGCGAGACCGAGCCCGGTCAACGCGAAGAATCCCGAACCGGCCAGCCCGATCATCCCGGCCGCGGAGAGCGCGTTGACCGTGACCACCGCCCCCGCGTAGCGCGCGGCGACCGCCGGGCGCCGGGCGATCGACAGCAACGCGAGCGCGCCGCCGAGCATGACGACGCCGAATGCGAGGCTCCAGCCCGTCGGTACCCCGAGCGGGTCGCGCAGCAGTCCGGCTCCGGCGAGCAACACCCCGCCGAAGATCCCGGTGCTCCAGCCGTCCACGCGCAATGCGGAGCACAGGAACGCGGCGCCGCCGTCGCGGCGAGCCAGGGTGGTGGGTCTCATGTCGTACTCCCGTGGTCGATCCGGCGGGGCCGATCGGCTCCCGGCACCAACCCTGCTGCCCGGAGATGGGCGTCTCAATAACCTCCGAGGTCATGGCCGCACCGCGCGCCGGGATGCTTAGCTGACCGGGTGACTTCGGTGCGGACACAGTCGAGAGCGGGCATCCTGCTGCGGGAATGGCGGCAACGGCGCAGGCTGAGCCAGCTCGACCTGGCGCTGGCCGCGGACACCTCGGCGCGGCACCTGTCCTACGTGGAGACCGGCCGAGCCGCGCCGAGCCGGGCGATGGTGCTGCGGCTGTGCGACACGCTGGAGGTGCCGCTGCGCGAACGCAACACCCTGCTCGTCGCGGCCGGTTTCGCGCCCGCCTACCGGGAGAGCAGCCTCGACGACGCCCATCTCGCGTCGGTCCGCTCCGCGCTGGACGCCATGCTGACCGCCCACGAACCGTATCCGGCGGTGGTCATCGATCGGCTGTGGAACGTGGTGGTGGGCAACGCGGCGATGAGCGTGCTGATGGACGGCGTCCCCGAGCACGTCCGCGCGCCCCGGCCCAACGTCTACCGGCTGGTGCTGCACCCGGACGGGCTCTCGGCCCGGTTGGCCAACCGCACCCAGGTGCGCGAGCTGTTCCTGGAGCGGCTGGCCAGGCAGGTCAGCGCGAGCGGTGACACGGAACTGACCGCACTCTACGACGAGGTCTCCGCCTACCCCGATCCGCCGGGGACGGACGCGCAGGCGCGGACCGGCATACCGTCCAGCCCGTTCGAGGTGCCGATCCGGATCAGCACCCCGGCGGGCGAACTGTCGATGTTCAGCACGATGGCGACCTTCGGCGCTCCGGCCGACGTGACGCTGTCGGAGCTGGCCATCGAATTGTTCTATCCCCTGGACGACTTCACCGCGGCCGCGCTGCGCGGGGCGGCGGCCGCGGCGAAGTCGTGAGCGGACCTCAGGCGTCCAGCATGGACTCGTCCCACTCGCGGTCCAGGTCGGGATCGGCGGCCGACAGCACCTCGTCCAACCGCAGCCCCAGCTCGCCGATGTTCGGCTCGGTCATCATGTTCAGGTGATCGCCCGGCACGTCGATCACCGTGAACCGGCGCGCCGCGTACTGCTTCCAGCCGTTGTCGGCGCTGTCGAACATGCTGCCGACGGTCTTGTGCGCCAGGTCGACGCCCGGCGGCAGGCCCTCGGTGGCGCGCAGCAGCGTGATGTCGCGCTGGTACGGCTCGAGCTTGTAGTCCAGCATGGCCGAGTAGTTGGCGAAGAACACCTCGTAGAGCCGCCGGATCGCCTGCGGCGAACTGTCGGCGGGCAGGATGCCCGACCGCACCGACTCCGCCAGCATCGCCGCGAACAGATCCTCGGAATTGTGCACGCCGGGCTCGAAATCGACCAGGGCGGAGCGGCTTCCCCGCGCGTACCACAGCAGCTCGAGGAAGAACCACCGGATGAGCTTCTCCTCCGGAATCGGGGTCCGGGTGCGTGCGCGCAGCGCCATGGTGTCCAGCAGCGTCACACTGGAGACCTCGTGCTCGGGCAGCTGGCGGGCCATCTCCAACGCGACGTAGCCGCCGAACGACCAACCCGCCAAGTGATACGGCCCCTTCGGATGCACCCGCCGCACCGCCTGCAGGTACGACTCCGTCATCGCGGGAATGGTCTTCTCCGGGGCGCTACCGGAATCCGCGCCTGCCGCCTGCAACCCGTAGATCGGGCGATCCGGATCCAGATAACGCGCGAGGGCCAGGTAGCACAGCACGTTTCCGCCGATCGGGTGCACCAGGAACAGCGGTGGCTTGCTGCCGCCGACGCTGATCGGCACCAGCGGGTCGAATGTGCGTTGCACGGCACCCGCCCGCACCAGGGTGGCGATCCCGGCGGCGGTGGGCGCGCCGATGAACGCGTCCAGCGGCACCTCGACGCCCCACCGGCGCGACAGCGCCATCACCACGCGCATCGCCCCGATCGAGGTGCCGCCCGCCGCGAAGAAGTCGTCGTCCACACCGATGGCGCGCAGTCCCGCGTACTCGGCGAGCAGTTCGACCGCCGACCGCTCGTACTCGTCGGCGGGCTCCCGCCGTGCCGACACGGTTTCCGTCGCGTCCTCGCCGTAGGCGCGCAGCGTCGCGTCGTCGCGCTTGCCGCTGGGCGTGCGGGGCAGCTCATCGAGCCAGGCGAACCGCGACGGCACCATGTGCGCGGGCAGCATCGAGCGCAGGTCGTGCCGCAACGCGGCGAGGTCGGTCTGCTCGGGCGCGCCGACCAGGAACGCGATCAGCGAGCCGTCGATGCCGCCGAAACCGCGCGCCACCACTGCGGCCTCGGTGATGCCGGGGAACTTCTCGACCAAGCTCAGGATGCACAGCTCGACTTCGGCCGGCTCCACCCGGAACCCGCGGATCTTCACCTGGCTGTCGCTGCGTCCCAGGCAGACGATGTCGCCGGAGAACAGCCGGACGCCGAGATCGCCGGTGCGGTAGCGGATTCCGCCCGCGTGCGTGGCGACGAACCGCTGCGCGGTGAGCGCGGGCCTGCCCTCGTAGCCGCGGGCGATGCTGCGGCCGCCGAGATAGATCTCGCCGATCACGCCGTCCGGCACCGGCCGCAGGGCGCTGTCGAGTAGTTCGACGGTGTCGCCGTCGACGGCGCGCCCGATGGGCGGCAGCGCGGGGAACTCGTCGGCCGGACCCGTGAGCGTGAACTTGGTCGCGACGTGGGACTCGGTGGGACCGTACTGGTTCTCCAGCACCAGGCCGGGAACCACCTTGCACAGGGCGCGGATCTCGTCGGTGATGCGCAGCTGCTCGCCGGAGGAGATCAGCACCTTCAGTTCGGTCGGGAACATCCGGTGCGCCACGGCCGCCTCGGCGAACGCCTGCAAGGCCACGTACGGCAGGAAGAGCCGTTCGATGCCCTCTTCCACCACCGTGGCCAGCAGTTGCTCGACGTTCGATCGCAGATCCGCCGAACTCACCCGCAGGGTGGACCCGGCCGCGAGGGTGGTGAAGATCTCCTGGAACGAGACGTCGAAACTCAACGGCGCCAACTGCAGTGTGCTCAGCAGGCCGCTGCCGGTGGCCGCGCGATTCTGCCAGTCCACCAGGGAGGTCAGGCCGCGATGCGGCATGGCGACGCCCTTGGGCTCGCCGGTCGACCCGGAGGTGAACAGCACGTAGGCCACCGCGTCGGGCGAGACGTGGTCGGGCAGCGCCACTTCCGCGTCGGGCACCGAGTCGTCGAAGAGCGCGGCGGTGTCCAGCACCAAGGCGGCGTCGTCGACGATGTCGCGATAGGCGGTGTCGGCGATCACCCGGTGCGGGCGGGCTCGGTCGATCATCAGATTGAGCCTGGCTCGCGGGTAGCTGACATCCAGCGGAACACACGCGGCCCCGATCCTGGTCAGCGCGAGCACGAGCAGCACCAGTTGCGGGCGGCGCCCCATCAGGATGCCGACCCGGTCGCCCGGCGCCACCCCGAGCCCGACCAGGCGCCGGGCCAGCCGGTCGGAGCGCTCGATCAGCTCGTCGTAGGTGACCGATTCCTCGTCACCGGCCAGGGCGATGCGGGTGGGGTCGAGCGCGGCCGCCTCGGCCACCAGCGTGCCCACGTCGCGGGCGGTCGCGGGGCCGACGCCACGGTCGATCGCCGCGTCCGGGTCGGCGACGATTCCGGCCAGCATGCGCAACTGGGTGAGCGCCACGGTCTCGCACTGCTCGGCGGTCAGCGTGTGGTCGCCGTCCACCCGCAACCACATCCGGCCGTCGCGCGGGTCGGTGGCCGCGGTGACCAGCAGTTGGAAGTTGGTCTCCTCGCGAGCGTCGAAGTCGAGCAGGCGCACGCCGTCCAGCACGAGCATGGGCTGGAAGACGTGGTAGTTGACGAAGTTGAACGCCGTCTCGAAGACCGGCCCGCCGTCGGCGAGGATCGACCGCAGCGGGTAGCGGCGGAACGGGTAGGCCTCGCGTTCGCGTCGCGCGATCTGCTCTACCGCCGCGCGCCATGTGGTCGCGGTGCCGTCCAACCGGATCGGCAGCGTGTTGAGGAACAGGCCCGCCACTCGTTCGGCGCCGGCCCGGTCCGGGCGACCGTGGCTCACCACGCCGGTGGTGACGTCCGTGCGGCCGGTCAGCGCCCGCAACGCCAGGCAGTGCGCGGCCAGATACACCGATTTCTCCGGCACCTGGTGGCGCGTGGCGAACGCGGAGACCCGTTCGGCCAGCCTGCGCGGCACCAGCGCCCGCGCTTGCGGCACGCCCGCCACCACCGGCTGGTGCACCCCCAGCGCGGTGAGCGCGGTGGGTTCGGCGCCTTCCAGGGCGGTCAGCCAGTACGCGCGGGCCGCGCTGTCGCGCGCGGCGCTCTGCTCGGCCCGCGCGTACTCGGCGAGCACGGTGGCCGGATGCGGGGTGGCCTCGACCCGGTTGCGAGTCATGCCGATGTGGTGGAGGTAGTCCAGCAGCAGTTCCAGCACCGACGTGGCGACACTCCAGCCGTCCAGGATGGCGTGGTGGAAGCTCAGCACCAGGTCCACCGTGCCGACCGGCTGCTGCGAGCCGGGACGGACGAATACCCGGATCGCGAACAGCGGAGCGCGTGAGATGTCGTACTGGGCGTGGGCCCGCTCCTGGAGATAGATCTCGATCAGATCCTCGCCGTCCGCCTCGTCCATCTCGCCGAGATCGATGATCTCCAGTTCGTAGGGCGGCGCGACATGCACGATCTGCAACGGAACCGAATACCTGCTCAGCTCGAACGACGAGCGCAGCGCGGGTTGACGCCGCACCAGCCGGCCCACGGCATCCCTGAATTGCGAGGCGTCCCAGGGTACTTCGAGCCGATAGCGGAACACGTCCTTGTAGGTGACCGAGTCGGCGCGCTCGATGCTGTGATACAGCATGCCCAGTTGCAGGGCCGTTGCCGGGAACGCGTCCTCGGCCTGGTGCAGCGCGGCGCGGTCGATCAGCGGCACCGTCTCCAGGGGCGCGGCGACGCGGCCACGCTCGTCGTGGCGGTCGTCGCGCACGACGCGGGCCAGCTCCGCGATGGTGGGCGCCTGGTAGAAGGCGTCCACGTCGAAGTAGAGCCCGGCGCGTTCGGCTGCGGTGCGCACGGCCAGCGCGAGGATGGAATCGCCGCCGTGGGTGAAGAAGTTGTCGTGCACGCCGACCGACTCGACGCCCAGCACGGTGCGCCAGACCTGCGCGAGCCTGGTCTCGACATCGGTGCGCGGCTCCGCGCCCGCGACCGGCTCGCCGCCGTGGCCGAGGACGAGCTGCTCGGCCAGGGCGCGCCGGTCCAGTTTCCCGTTGCGAGTCAGCGGAATCCGATCCACCCGGATCAGTCGCGACGGCACCATGTAGCGGGGCAGCCGGGCCGCCAGCTGCGCGGCGATCTCCTCACCGGAGACGTCGGCGCCGACGAAATAGCCGACCAGTTGCACGCCGTGCGCTTCCGAGACCTCGTCCACCACGGCCGCCGCACGGACCCCGGCGCAGCCGAGCATCGCGTTCTGCACCTCGCCGAGGGTGATCCGGTTGCCGCGGATCTTCACCTGATCGTCGAAGCGACCCAGGTATTCGAGATTGCCGTCCGGCAGCCAGCGCGCCAGGTCACCGGTCCGGTACCGGCGGCGCCCCGGCACCGCGCGATCGTCGACGAACGCCGCCGCGGTCAGCTCGGGCCTGCCGCGATAGCCGCGGGCCACGCCCACCCCCGCGATGTTCAGCTCCCCCGGCACGCCGACCGGCACCCGGCGGCCGATGTGATCGAGCACGAGCAAGTCGATGTTGTCGATCGGGCGGCCGATCGGCACCACGTCGAGCGGATCGTCGGCGGGGCAGTCGAAATAGGAGACGTCGACGGTGGCCTCGGTGGGTCCGTAGAGATTCACCAGCTGCGGCGCCGACGCCCCGGCCGCGGCGAAGACCGCGTGGAACCGGCGCACGAGCGCCGGGGGTAGCGCCTCGCCGCTGCAGAAGACCCGTCGCACGCTGCCGATGCGGGCGACCGTGGCGGGGTCGGCCGCGAGTTCGTCGACGAACGCGGCCAGCATGGAGGGCACGAAGTGCAGCACCGTCACGCCGTGTGCGGCGATCGCGTCGGCGATGCGGCGCGGATCGCGCTCGCCGCCAGGTTCCAGCAGCGCCACTTTGGCGCCGGTGATCGCCCACCAGAACAGCTCCCACACCGAGACGTCGAAGGTCACCGGCGTCTTCTGCAGGATCACGTCCGAGTCGTGTAGGGGGTAGCGTCGCTGCATCCAGGTCAGGCGGTTCACCACCGACCGGTGCTCGATCATCACGCCCTTGGGCACGCCCGTGGAACCGGAGGTGTAGATGAGATAGCTGAGATCCGCTGGATGCGAGACGTTTTCGATACCACGCGCCGGGACGGTGTCGGCCACCGTGATCCTCGTGACGCCCAGCCTGTCGAAAACCGCTCCATGCTCCGGCCCCGCCGCGACGAATCGTGCCCCGCAGTCGGCGAGCACGGTCTCGATACGAGCGGCCGGGAAGTCGGGGTCGAGCGGCACATAGGCGCAACCGGCCCGCAGCGCACCGAAGATCGCGACGAGCATCTCCGTCGAGCGGGGCAGTACCACCGGGACGCATTCGTTGCCGGTCGCGCCCAATGCGTGCAGCCTCGCGGCGAAACCGTCGGCCAGCGCGGACAATTCGGCGTAGCGCAGCGGCTGCTCCCCGGACCCGGCGACCGGTTCGATCGCGATCCGGTCCGGATGGCGCGTGGCCACGTCGGCGACCAGCCGGTCGATCGTCGTGTACGGGAATTCCTCGCGCGGTCCGGATTCGAACGCGGCGACGGCCGCCTGCTCCCGCCGCGACATCAGCGGCAAGTCCGAGATCGGCGCCTCAGGCCGGTCCAGCGCCGCCACCACCAGCGCACCGACGCCGCGCACGACCGACTCGAACGGGAAATTCTCGTCGAAGACGTCCTTGTCGTAGTACAGCTGGAGGTTCAGCGAGCCGTCGCGCGCGTGCTCGACGCCGAGAATGTTCAGCGCCTCGAGCACCGTGCCCGGGTTGACGATGTCGAGGGTGCCGAGAATCTTGTCGAGGTGATCCGACGGCGGCATCTTGATGTAGGAGTACGCCACGTCGAACAGCGGCGGCGCCGTGGGATCGCTGCTGAGGGCACGTGCCAGGTCACCGTAGGGAAAACGCTCGTAGCGCTTGAGTTCCCGGATCTGCGCGGCCACTTCCGAGGCGACCGCCGACAGCGGCTCGGCGGGGTCGACCCGGATGCGCAGGGGCACCACATTCGTCCGGTGCCCGGCGGTGCGGAAGGTCTCCGCGCTGTGCCGGTTGAGCATCGGGACGCCGATCACCACCTCTTCGGAGCGGTGAATGGTGGTCAGGTAGGCGGCCAGCGCCGAAACCGTGAACGCGAAGACGGAGAAGCCGGTGGCGCGAATGCGGTCGAGAAACGCGGGTTCCACCACCACGCGCCGCCGCCCCCGGTCGACGTTGGGGGTGCTCGCACGTCCGGAGAACAGCGCGGGGACCACTCCCTCGAAGCGACGCACCAGCGCGTCGCGGTCCGCCACCCACTGCGGGGAGGACAGATACTCCTCGTGCTCGGCGGCGATCTCGCGATAGGTCGCCGCGCCGCGGTCGGTCTGCTCGGTGAACGGATCCGGCTCGGCGAGCTGCTCGAGCGAGAGGTCGGTGCGGCTGTAGTTGTCGACCAGGGCGCTCCAGAGCGCGTTCACGCCCCAGCCGTCGATCATCGCGTGGTGCATCGCCACGTAGAGATGGAAGTGGTCGGGCCCGTCGACCAGCGCGGCGATCCGGAACGGCTGCCGGGGCGGGGACGGCGTCACATTGGCCCGGTTCACCCAGTCGCGGCGCGCCGCGGCCGGGTCCGACGCCCAACTGAGATCGACCAGCTCGACCTCGGGTAGCTCGTCGGAGACCCACTGCCAGAAGCGGCCTTCGGAGAACTCGAACCGCAGGCGCAGCGCCTCGTCGGCGAGCAGCGCCCTGCGCACCACGGCCCGCAACCGGTCCATGTCGAACGGTTCGTCCATGAACGCGCAGTAGGCGTTTCGGGTGACCGGCGCCGGGGCATACCGGTAGGCGACCGACAAGACATCGCGTTGGTACGCGCTGACCGGCCAGGCTTCGGGGGGTCTCTCGGAAGTAGCACTCGGTTCGAATGTCACAGTCACTCCTATCGCGACAGTCGCGGCACCGGCCGTGCGCGGATCTACTCGAGCCCACCCTGATCGCTGACACGCAAAGCTGCTACCACACTTATCCAGTTATCGATATCGCGAATCACGGCATCGGCACTGCCGATGCCGCGACTCTGCTGTTGTTATCGCGGTGTATGCGGGCCGGTCAGCAAGCTGACAGCAGCGCGCGCACGCTTTCGTCGGCCAGACGGTCGGCGCGGTCACGTGATACCGCGGGCTCGACGTAGCCGATGTTGAGGGACAGCTCGTTATGCGTCGCATTGGCGGTGGCCATGATGAAGCCGCTGACGGACATGCCGGAGACGAACTGCGCGCCCTCCAGCTGCCAGGAGCCGATCTTGGCCGGGAACGGGTAGTCGCCGAGGTAGGTCATACAGAGATGTCCCGGGCCGCGAGTGTCCATGAGTTTCACCGTGGACGCGCTGGCGGCCACCGACTTCGGCGCGGCCACCTTCAGCAGGTTCAACGCGGACAAGTGATCGCGCCGGTCCATCCGCGCACCGTACTCGCGCTCGATCTCGGCGGCGATCTCCCACAGCGAAGCCCACGGTGCGTACTTCGCCGGGGTGGCGATCATGCCCTGATAGGTGCCGACCTCGGTGTCGCCCGCGGCGCCGTCGAGATGGTCACGGAAGTTGACCGAGCTGCCGACGGTGTACCAGGCGGCCTTGTCGGTGCCCGCCTCCCTGGCCGCCGCGGTCAGCAGCGCGGCGGAGAGCGCGGCCTGCAGGCCGACGCCGTGGCGGGCGCAGCCCGCGGTGAGCGCCTCCAACTGGTCGCCGTCGAGGCTGCGGTGCACCACCCGGCTGCGCCGCTGTGCGGGCGGGGCGAGCCTGGTCGGCTCCAGCCTGCGCGGCTTGCGCAGCTGCGACTTCTGGTCGCGCAGGAACGATCCCGCGGTGCGCAGCGCACCGCCCGCACCTTGGAAGCGCGGGGGGAACAGTTCTTCCGGGCCCGGCCGGACCGGCGCGGGCGAGAAGTCCCCCCCTTCCCCGGCGGCCACTTGGAGCACCTGCTTGGCCACCGACAACGCGCTCTCGCCGTCGGCGATGGCGTAGTGCAGCGTGACGATCAGCTCGTTGGTGCCGTCGGTCTCCTTGATCAGCACCGCCCTGGCCAGCGGGCCGGTGCGCCAGTCGAACGGCTCGCGCAGCTCCACCTCGTCGGCCTCGGTCAGCCAGTTCGTGCTGTCCTCGGATTCGATCACGCGCAGCGGGATGGGCGCTTGCACCGGAACGAAACGCGGTGCGGTGCCGTCCGGTTCGGCGGCGACGGCGACCCGCAAGAGCGGATGTCGGCGTTGTACTTCGTCCAAGCCCGCGCGAATCCGGTCGGCTTCGACGTGGCCACGAATTCGCACCCGCGACAGGATGTGCAGCGGTGCCAGCTGATCGGCGATCCAGTGCCAGCGCTCGACCGGCGAGAGCGGACGCGGCAGTCGCGCCGTCGGCCCGTCCGGCGGCGGGAACGACATCGGTTTGCCGAGTTCACGCAGGAAGAATTCGGTGGGCGCGTGGCGGAAGTAGGTGTCGCGCACTCGCACCAGGCGCGGGTCGGTGGTCTGCTCGATCTTCGCCAGCGAAGCCGATCCGTTCACGAACATGGCGGTGCGGTCAGCGCGCAACTTCTCGTAACGACGCAGGCCCGCGACCGGGTCCAGTGAGTTGCGCAGCACACTGGCCAGCACCACCGCGTCCTCGATCGCGGCGTTGGCGCCCTGGCCGAGGCTGGGCAGCATCGGGTGCGCCGCGTCGCCGAGCAGCGTCACCCGGCCGCGGCCCCACTGCGCCAGCGGCGGGCGGTCCTGAGCGGGCACGGCCAGGATCGCCGCTTCGTCGGTCTGCTCGATGCAGGCGCGCACCTCTGGCGCCCAGTCGGCGTACAAGCGCAGTAGGTCTTCCTTGTCGCCCTGCCAGTTGGCGGCCTCGTCGGCGGGGAGCGTCTTGGTGCCCCACCAGTACACCCGGCCGTGACCGATGTCGTGGATGCCGAAACGCATTCCGGTGCCCCAGAAGTGCGCCGACAATCCGCGCGCGACATTGGGGTGCTCGAACGGGATGCAGGCCAGCCAGCAGACGAAATCGCCGGGCCGCGGCTCGGCGCGACCGTGCAACTGGGCGCGCACCACCGAGTGGATACCGTCGGCGCCCACGAGCAGATCGCCCTCGGCGACCCGGCCGTCGGCGAACTCGACGCGCACGTGCTCGCCGTCGTCGACGAAGCGGGTGGCCTGCGCGCCGACGAAAGTCGGCGTGTCGCCGATCGCGTTCAGCAGCACGTCGTGCAGGTCGGTGCGGTGCAGCGCCACGGCGGGTGCGCCGAGCTGGGCGTCGAGCCGATGCACCGGGAGCACCCGGATCGGGCTGCCGTCGGGGTTGCAGAAACGGAAGGTCTCGACCCGGCCGCCGCGTTCGAGCAGCTGCTCGTCGATGCCGAGACCCAACGTGCGCAGTGCGTTGATTCCGTTGGCCTGCACGGAAAGTCCGAAGCCCTGGGCCCGCAGTTCCGGGCCCGCTTCGTATAGTTCGACGCCGAATCCCGCATGCCGCAGGGCGGCCGCGGTGGTGAGTCCTCCGATCCCTGCCCCGAGAACGACAACCTTGATCGGACTGCTCATCGAACCTGCACTCTCATCGAACCACTCGACGGCACAGGTGGTTCCCGCCGCGACGCGGCCCGCGGGCCACTCTGCCCGCGCGAAACCGTCCCGCTGAGCAGCACTGACCGAGGTCACTGCGTCGACCCCGACCAGGCAGGCAGCTAGGACGCCTGTGCCTGACCGTCCGGAAGCCTACCGCTACTCGGCGCGCAAGGCCGAGTTGAAGTGAGATTCACCGCATCGCGCGATTGTGAAACGGAAATGTGTTGCAATGAGGCATAATTCGCCCTCCACGCACCGCGTTCGCCCTCGAATCGGGCTCGTCGTCGGCTTCAGAGGTAGGACGTATCGTTCACCAGACGCACCGAAGACCCGCCGTCGAGATAGAACTCGGCTATCGAGAGCGACGCCAGATCCAGATGCAAGCGATACAGCAGCGACGGGCCGGCATCGAGGGCCAGCCGCAGCAGCGTCTTGATCGGGGTCACATGACTGACCACGACCACATTGGCGCCGGGGTACCGCTCGAGCAGGTCGCGCAGAGCCGCGTCCACCCGCGCGCGGACCTCCTCGAAGTTCTCCCCGCCGGGCGCGGCGACGGTGGGGTCACCGATCCAGCGGGCGTGTAGATCCGGGTCGCGTTGCGCGGCCTCCGCGAAGGTCAATCCCTCCCACGCGCCGAAGTCGGTCTCGATCAGCCCGTCGTGGATCTCGACCGGGACCCCGAGCGCGGCGGCGGCCGCCTCGGCGGTCTCCCTGGCCCGGCCGAGCGGAGAGCTGACCACCGCGGCGATGCCGCCTTTGGCGGCCAGCATTTTCGCGGCGCGCGCGGCCTGCTCGCGGCCCAGCGCGGTGAGCGGCGGATTGCCGCGACCGGAATAGCGGCGTTGCACCGACAACTCGGTTTGACCGTGGCGAAGCAGCAGCAAACGCGTGGGCCGACCCGTGGCACGGGTCCAACCGGGACCGTGCTGCGCGGGCTTCGACTGCTCGGCGTTCGCTTCCCTGGCTTCGTCGATCCAGCTCGGCAGATCGCGCTCGGTGTCCGCGAGAGCCGGATCGGCGGCTTCCACCGACCGGGTGGAGGCGGCCTGGGCACGGCCCTCGTCCACGTCGGCTCCGGCGTCCATAGCCTCGTTCGCGAGCCGGTCGGCATGCGAGTTCTGCGCGCGTGGGATCCAGCGGTAACTCACCCGGGCGAACCCGGCCGCGATCCTGCGGGCCTGGTCGGCGAGCGGGATCAGGGCCGCGTGCTTGATCTTCCAGCGACCGGACATCTGCTCGACGACCAGCTTGGAATCCATCCGCACCACGACCGATTCGGCGCCCAGCTCCGCGGCCGCCGCCAACCCGGCGATCAGTCCGCGATATTCGGCGACGTTGTTGGTGGCGATGCCGAGGAACTCCCGGCGCTCGGCGAGCACCCGGACGTGATCGGCGTCGTAGACCACCGCGCCGTACCCGGCCGGACCGGGATTGCCCCGCGAGCCGCCGTCGGCTTCGACGATCACTTCGGGGAAGCTCATCGCATCTCCCCGGCAATCGGTCGCGGCGAACTCACAGCCCCGATTCCCTGGTCCGGACCAGGATGGCGCCGCACTCCGGGCAGCGCACGACCACGTCGGGAGCGGTCTTGGCGATACGGGCGATCTCGCCGCGATCGAGTTCGATGCGGCACGCGCCGCAGCGCCGCGCCTGCAACAGGGCGGCGCCGACACCGTGCTGTTCCCGCTGACGGTCGTAGATGGCCAGCAGTTCGCCGGGCAGCTTCGCGACCACGCCCGCGCGATCGGTCTCGCAGCGCGTCTGCGCCACGTCCAGGTCCGCGAGCGCCTCGTCCCGCTGTCGCCTGGCATCGCCGAGTTCCTCGTCGGTCTTGCTCAACCGCGCGCCCGCGTGCTCGTGGTCGGCGGCGGAGGCTTCGCGCCGCTCCATCACCTCGAGCAGCTCGTCCTCCAGCACGGAGCGGCGGCGCTCCAGACTCCCCAGCTCGTGCTGGATCTCCGAAAGCTGTTTGGCGTTCACGGTTCCCGCGGTGAGCAGACTCTTGTCCCGCTCCTCGCGCTTGCGCACCGCCTCGACCTCGCCCTCCAGCTTGCGGATGTCGCGGTCGAGATCGTCCAGCACGATCTCCACGGCCACCGCGGCGTCGGAGTGCGCGTTGCGCTCGGCCTCCAGCCGCGCCACCTCCTGCTGCTCGGGCAGCACGGTGCGGCGGTGCGCGATCCGGGTCAGCTCGGCGTCGACGGCGGCGAGCCGCAGCAGCTCGGCCTGGATCGGGGGTTCGACATTCAACGCGGACAAACTCCTGGACGGGGTGGACGGGACTGGTGTTCAACCGTACCCCGCCGGATCGGCGGACCGGCGTCAGCCGCCGACCGTGCGAGTTTTGATGGCGTCGCGGGAGATGTAGACGTCGTATTCGCCGGGCACCGCGATCACCGCGTTGCCGTAGGCGGAGCGCACGAACGGCTGGGTCCACCAGCGGCCGGCGCGCATGTCGGCGAAGAAGTCGCGGTCGCCGTCGTTGAGGAAGATCTGGTTCTGTTTGGTCGCGACGCCGTCCAGACGCTGACCGTACAGGCGGCTGATCCGGTAGCCGGAGTGAAAGCCCAGCGCGTTCACCCACGGCTCCAACTCGACGATGCCCGCTTGCAGTACCCACATGTCGCCTTCGACCTGGTGGGTGAGACGCTGCTCGGGGTGGTCGTCGTCGCCGTACAGGGTGACATCGACGTCGAGCAGGTGTTCCTGTCCCGCCACCGGCTTGGCCACCACATGCGCCGCTTTGATCTCGCCGGTCAATCCGAGATAGGTCTGCAGCAGCGTCGCGATCCACAACAGCACCGCGGCGACCAGCAGCAGCGCGAGTCCGCCCGTTCCGCGTGCGAGCAGCGGCCGCATTCCCACCCGGCGCGCGGCGATCAGACCGGAGATGATCAGCGCTACACCGACGACCAGCAGCAGGATCAGCCCGATCTGCACGAGCCCGAAATCCACCGGGAAGTTCATGCGGTAGTTGTACCCCGCGCGAACTACTCGATTCACCCGAAACGCCCAACCCGTTCCGGCCCGGCGCGGACACGCCCCGACACGCCGTTGCCAGTTCGTCGCCGAGACAACGGGTTCGGACGCGGACGTGCGACGCTCAGCCGGGCGCGCGCACCGTCCACGGATCGGTGCGCAGCGTGGACACCCTGGTCTCCAAACCGGGAAGGGCGGTTCGCACGACCGCTTCCGCCTGCGCGCACCACGGGAATTCGGTCGCCCAGTGCGCGGCATCCACCAAGGCGGGGCCGCCCGTGCGCAGGTGCTCGTCGACCGGGTGATGGCGCAGGTCGGAGGTGAGATACACATCGACACCCAGCCCGCTGGCCCTGTTCAGATAGGAGTCACCCGCGCCGCCACACACCGCGACCGTGTAGACGGTGCGATCCGGGTCGCCCGCGGCGCGTACGCCCCACGCGGTGGGCGGGAGGGCACGGGCCACGCGATCGGTGAAGTCGCGCAAGGATTCCGGTTGCGGCAGGGTGCCGATCCGGCCGATGCCGAGCGACGACGGCAGCTGGGCGCGTTCGCTGATGTGATACACCGGGTCGTCACCGGGATGCGCGGCCCGCAGCGCGGCGAGCACGGCCGAGCGCGCGGCGGGCGGGGCGGCCACCTCGATCCGCTCCTCCTCGACGTACTGGAGTTCGGTCAGGGAGCCTTGTTCCGCGGCTTCGGGACGGAACTGGCCGGTCGCGGGCACACGCACCGCACGGTCGCAACGGTGCCCGCTCGCGCCCGCACCGGCGGCGAAGAGCGCGGCGAGCACCGCGTCGGTGTGCGTGCGCGGCACCTGGATCACCCAGTTGTCCACGGCTGCTTCGGGTTTGGAGTCCAGCGGGCCGGTCACGGTCAGGCCGATGGCCGCGGCGAGCGCGTCGGAGACGCCGGGATCGGCGGAGTCGGCGTTCGTGTGCGCGGTGAACAGCGCACAGCCCGAACGGATCAGCCGATGCAGCAGCGCGCCTTTCGGCGTGCTCGCCGCGACGGTGTCGACGCCGCGCAGCAGCAACGGGTGGTGCACCACCAGCGCCTGCGCACGCCAGTCGATCGCCTCCTCGACGACCGCGGCGGTCGCGTCCACCGCGAAGAGCACCCGGGTCAGCTCCTCGGCCGGGTCACCGCAGACCAGGCCGACCGAGTCCCACGGCTCGGCCAGCGCGGGCGGGTAGGCCGCGTCGAGCGCCCCGATGAGATCCGCGAGCGTGGTCATCGTCCACCTTCCTTCGCTTCGGTTCCGCACTGTGCGGCAGTGGATTCACCGCCGGACGTGCCTGCGTGGCTGCGTGCGCTCGCCCGTCTCGTGCCGGTGATTCGCGTGGTCGGACGGTACGAAGGGCACAGTCCAGCGCCACGAACACCGCGTCCGTCGTGGTGAGTGGGCCGGACCCTTGTTCGCCCGGATGCCCGGTGCGGCGACCACCATCCGGCGGACGTGGAGATCGGCCACCGGCCGCGAGACGTCCGACACGCGAAATCTCCGTCCGGCCAGTGCGCCTGCGCGCGGGATCGGATCTTTGATCGGCGTGGCACGGCCGGAGCCTCGTGCTCACCGGACATCCGCCGACCGGATCGCCGCGACCAGCCGGTCGACCTCCGCGGGGCCACGGACCGCGACGCGCAGGTGATCCGGGCCCAGGCCTGGGAAGGTGTCCGCGCGCCGGACCGCGATCCCCTCCGCGGCCAAATGTTTGCGCAGCAATTCACCGTCCGCCACGCGCAGCAGCAGGAACGGGCCTTCCGCCGGAGTGTGGACCGCCACGCCGAGGCCGGTCAGGCGCTCGATCATCGCGGCACGGTGCACGGCGAGCGTTTCGGCGCGGCGCTGCGACTCGGCCACGGCGGCCGGGCTCGCGGTCGCGGTGATCGCCTCCAGTTGCAGGGTGCCCAGCGGCCAGTGCGGTCGCCCGTGGCCGAGGCGCGCCAGCACCTCGGGCGCGCCGAGGAAGTAACCGCAGCGCAGCCCCGCCAGCGCCCACGTCTTGGTGAGGCTGCGCAGGACGAGCAGGTCGGGCGCGGGGTCGGCGGCGAGGGATTCCGGCTCACCGGCCACCGCGTCGGCGAAGGCCTCGTCGACCACAATGACGCGTCCGGGCCTGCGCAGGGCGCGGATGGCGGCGGCCGGGTGCAGTACCGAGGTCGGGTTGGTGGGGTTCCCGAGCACCACCAGATCGGCTCCGGCGGGCACCGCGGCGGAATCGAGCCGGTAGGGCGGTTCGAGTACCACCCTGGTGACGGGAACGCCCGCTTCCCGGAGCGCGAGTTCGGGCTCGGTGAACGACGGATGCAACACCGCGGCCGACCGCGGCGCGAGGCGAGGCAGCATGGCGAAGCCTTCCGCCGCGCCGGCCAGCAGCAGCACCTCCCCGGGATCGCGGCCGTGCCGGGCCCCGATCGCGCGGCGGGCGGCTTCGGCGTCCTCGGCGCTGGGATAACGCCCCAGATCGGAGAGGCGCGCGGCCAAGCGCCGCCGCAGCCATTCCGGCGGTGCGGCCCCCTGCACGTTCACCGCGAAATCGAGCATGCCCGGACGTACGTCCACGTCGCCGTGGTGGCGCAGTTTCGCTCGATCGACGGTGTCCTCGGCCACGAGACCACACCCTACGTGGCGGCGCCGGAGCGGGACCGGCCAGAATGGCAGGCGTGGGCCTGCTGCACGTCTCGTTCGTCTGTACCGGCAACATCTGCCGCTCTCCGATGGCGGAGAAGATCTTCGCCTCGCACCTGTACCGGGCCGGCCTGGCCAATCGGGTGCGGGTGAGCAGCGCGGGCACCGGTTCGTGGCACGTGGGCGACGACGCCGACCCGCGCACCAGCGCGACCCTGCGCAAATACGGGTACCCGACCGGCCACGTCGCCGCGGCGTTCGGCGCCGAGCACAGTGACGCGGACCTGGTGATCGCGCTGGACAGCTCGCACCAGCGCGACCTCGCCCGCCTGGGCATCCCGGCCGAGCGGCTGCGGTTGCTGCGCGCCTTCGACCCGGACGCCGACGGTCAGGACGTGGCCGATCCCTACTACGGCGACACGACGGACTTCGAACTCGTGCGCGCGCAGATCGAGGCCGCCGTCCCCGGCCTGCTCGACTGGGTGCGCGCCGAACTGGCCGCCGCCGAACCGCCCGACCCGCGCCTCGTCTCCGACGAGCGATCCTGATGCGCAGACTGACCTTCCTGCTTCGCCCCAGCTGGCTGATCCTGGCGGTGCTGGTCGCCGCGTTCGCCTACCTGTGCTTCACCGTGCTCGCGCCGTGGCAACTCGGCAAGAACACCGCCACGTCGCACCGCAACCAGTTGATCGCCGACTCGGTGAAGGCCGAGCCCATCGATGTCACGACCGTGCTCTCCGGCGCGGGGAGCGAGCACACCGAGTGGCGGCGTGTCACCGCCTCCGGCAGTTATGTGCCGGACTCGACGGCGCTGGTGCGGCTGCGCCATCTCGACGGCGCTCCGGGGTACGCGGTGCTCGCGACGTTCCGGTTGGACGACGGGCGCGTGCTGCTCGTCGACCGCGGGCTGGTGGCGGCGGTCGACGGCACGCGCCCGCCGCAGATCCCCGAGCCCCCCGCCGGGCCACAGCGCATCGAGGCCAGGGTCCGGATGTCCGAAGGGGTCACGCCCGGCAAGGACCCGAGCGTCCAGGACGGCTATCGCCAGGTGTACTCCATCGACACCACCCAGGAGACGGCGGTCCTGCGACAGTCCCTGACCGCCGTTCCGACCGGCGGCGAGCGCGGCGGCTACCTGCAACTGGGTGAAAACCAACCGGGCGCGTTCACTCCGACGCCGCTCCCCCAGCTCGATGCGGGACCCTATTTGTCCTATGGCCTGCAATGGCTGGCCTTCGGCATCATGGCTCCCCTCGGCCTCGGCTATTTCATTTACGCCGAGATCCGGGAACGAAGGAAAGAAAAGAGCTCCGCCGCAGAATCGCCCGAGGCCACGTCAGGCACCGAACCGGCCGGGTCCGAGCAGGCTCCGTCGACGGCTCCCAGCGTGCCCGCCGCCGCACCGACCACGCAAGCGCGCCTCGCCGACCGCTACGGCCGCGGCCGCGGTTGATCCCGGCATGGTCGCGGCCGGACTTGCTCGACGCGACGACGGACGATTCGCACTACGGCTGAGCCGGGCCGAGCAGATCCCACCGGTTCCCAGCGATGTCCAGGAAGACCGCCACCTGCCCGTATGGCTCGCTCCGTGGCGCGCCGACGAACTCGACACCGCGCGAGACCATTCGGTCGTACGCCGACCGGAAGTCCTCGACCTGCAAGAAGAATCCGACGCGGCCCGCGACCTGCTGTCCGGTCACCGCGGCTTGCCGCGCACCGTCGGCGCGGGCCAGCAATATGCCGGTTTCGGCGCCGGGTGGCCGCACGACTACCCACCGTTTCGGGCGGCCGTCATTCGTGCGAGCCGCTGAGTCCTCGATCAGTTCGAATCCCAACGAGTCGACGAAGAAGTCGATCGCGGCGTCGTACTCCGCCACCACGATGGTCATGAGCCCGATTCGCACCCGCCGACCCTACCCGAGCCGGGATAATCCGGATTCGCACGATCAGCGCCCCTACACCAGCCGATCGGAGGTTCCGCGCGGCGCCGACGTTGCGGCCGGTGACCGTCATCGCCCGGCGATCGCGAGCGGCCGCGGCCGCCGGTGCGCGGGCCGACCGCCCGCGGACTCCCGCCGTTCGCGGCTGCCCGGTGCGGCGGACGGCTCAACGCCTGATCGCGGCCACCCGCCGCGGCCAACTACTCAACGCCTGATCGCGGCCACCGCGGCGGCGATCACGGTGGCGGTGAGTTGCACCGCCTCCGAAAGGCGTACGGCGCGGCGCAAGTCGTGCACGGTCGGAGCTGGGCCGTCACCGAGCACCGGGCGCATCTCCACACCGTGCGGGTACTCGGTGCGGCCACCCAACCGGACGCCCAGCGCCCCGGCCATCGACGCTTCGACCACGCCCGCGTTGGGGCTGGGATGCCCGGCGGCGTCCCGGCGCCACGCGGCCAAGGCGGCAGCGGGCCTTCCGCCGACCGAGGGTGCGAGCACGGCGGTGAGCAAACCGGTGACGCGCGCCGGGATCAGGTTGGCCGCGTCGTCGACGCGCGCGGCGGCCCAGCCGAAATGCCGGTAGCGCTCGTTGCGGTAGCCGATCATCGCGTCCAGCGTGTTGACCGCGCGATATCCGAGCAAACCCGGAACGCCCGCCACCGCTCCCCACACCACCGGGGCGACGGCCGCATCGGATGTGTTCTCGGCGATGGACTCCAGGGCCGCGCGGGCGAGACCGTCCGCGTCGAGCGCCTGAGGGTCGCGGCCGCACAGCGAGGGCAGCAGCGCGCGGGCGCCGTCGAGATCGCCCCCCGCCAGGCGATCGGCCATCCGGCGACCGGCTCGGGCCAGACTCCGGCCCCCCAGCACGGTCCAGGTCGCGGCGGCGGTCGCGACCACGCCGCCGCGGCGTACAGCCGCGCCGAGTCCGACCACCGCGCCGACGGCCAGCGCCTCGTGCACCAGCCCCGCCGCGCGCCGGTCGGCATAGGTCACCGACTCCAAAGCCGCCACCGCCGAACCGAATCCGGCCACCGGGTGCCACCGCCGCGGATCGCCGAACGTTCGATCGAGCGCGAAGCCGAGCAGCAACCCGAGCGCGGTAGCGGTCCCCTTCTGCACTCGGCGACACTATCGGGCGGGCGGCGACCGTCCCGCACGGCCCGGCCGTGTCACACTCCGCGCCCCTGCGTCGTCGACCTGGTGACGCATCCATAGACTCGCCCCGGCGGGGCCCGAACGACGAACGGCGAACAGACGTGACTTCCGAGCAGCCTTCCCCCGAGCACCTCGACCAGGCCGAGCTGGCTCGGCGGTTCGAGGAGCACCGCCCGTATCTGCGCAGGCTCGCCTACAGCACCTTGGGCAGCCTCAGCGACGCCGACGACGTCGTGCAGGAGGCCTGGCTGCGGTTGCAGCGGCAGTACGAGAGCGGCGCCGCCGGTGAGATCGACAACTTGCGGGCCTGGCTGTCCACCGTCACCGGCAGGCTCGCCCTCGACCACCTCGGCTCCGCCCGTGTGCGCCGCGAACAGTACGTGGGCGAATGGCTGCCGGAGCCGGAGGTGACCAGCTGGGACGACCCCGCCGACCGGATCACCCAGGACGAGCGGGTCACCACCGCGCTGCTGGTCGTGCTCGAGTCGCTGTCGCCCGCCGAGCGCACCGCGTTCGTACTCCAGGACGTCTTCGGCATGAGCGGCCCCGAAGTCGCCGAAGTGGTCGGCCGCACACCGGCCGCCGTCCGCCAGCTGGCTTCCCGCGCACGCAAACACGTCGAGGAGGGCACCCCGCGCTTTCCCGCCTCCCCCGACGAGCAGAAGAAGGTGGTGTCGGCCTTCGCGCTGGCGTGGCGTTCCGGCGACCTCGGCGCCCTGCTGGGCGTCCTCGACACGAACGTCAGCCTGACCGCCGACGGCGGCGGCAAGGTGCCCGCGATCCGGCAGCCCGTGCACGGCGCCGAGCTCGTGGCCAAGCTGCTGCTCGGCTGGTACCAAGTGGCGGGCGGCTGGGGCCGCGCGGTGCTGGTCAACGGCCAGCCCGGACTGGTGGTCTTCGACGGCACCCACACGGGCGTCTTCTCCTTCACCGTCGACGACGGTCGCATCGTCGCGATCGACGTGGTCCGCAACCCCGACAAGTTGCGCGACCTGCCCACCACCGGTGAGCCCGACTGGCACCTGGGCGGAAGCCGCACCGAGCGGGAGTAATCAGCCCGCGACGCCGAGCGGCCGCGAGTATCCGTGCGCGGCCGCGACTTCGGCCGACAGCAGCCGCCCGGCGTCCGCGGTGAGCCCGTGCGCGAGATCGGGGTGCCGGGCGCATGCCTCCTGCCAGCCGAGTTCGGCGATCGCCCGCACGTAGGGCAGGGTCGCGTTGGTGAGCGCGATGGTCGAGGTGTGCGGCACCGCGCCCGGCATGTTGGCGACGCAGTAGAACAGCGAATCCGCCACCCGGAAGGTCGGATTCGCGTGCGTCGTCGGGTGGGCCGAGGCGAAGCAGCCGCCCTGGTCGATGGAGATGTCCACCAGCACCGCGCCGGGGCGCATACCGCCGACGAGCTCATCGGAGACCAGCTCCGGCGCACGCGCACCGGGAACCAGCACCGCGCCGATCACCAGATCCGCCGACAACACCGCGCGCCGGACCTCCGTGGCGTTCGACGCCACGGTGGCGATCCGCCCGTCGAAACGAGCGTCGAGTTCGCGCAACCGATGCAGGTTGGTGTCCAGCACGCTGACGCGCGCCCCCATGCCGACGGCGACCGCGGCCGCGTTCGACCCCGCGACGCCGCCGCCGAGCACCACCACTTCCGCCGGGCGCACGCCGGGGACGCCGCCGGGCAGCAGTCCGGCGCCACCGAGCGGCGCCATCAGGTGATACGCGCCGACCTGGGCGCCGAGCTTGCCCGCGATCTCGCTCATCGGAGCCAGCAGGGGTAGCGACCCGTCGGCGGCGCGCACCATCTCGTAGGCGATGGCGGTGATGCCCGAGCGCAACACGGCGTCGGTGCATTCGCGCGACGCCGCCAAGTGCAGGAAGGTGAACAACACCTGCCCACGGCGCATCCGCTGATACTCCTGCGCGATCGGCTCCTTCACCTTCAACACCAGGTCGGCTTCCCGCCACACCTGGTCGGCGTCGGGGACCAGGCGGGCACCCACCGCGGCGTAGTCGGCGTCGGGAAATCCCGATCCGACGCCCGCGCCCGCCTGCACCAGCACGTCGTGTCCGTGCCCGGTCAGTTCCCCGGCGCCCGCCGGAGTCAGGGCTACCCGGAACTCTTGATCCTTGACCTCCTGTGGAACTCCGATCCTCATACCGCCATCGTGGCCCCGGCGCGGGGCCGACGCCACGACCGACGCGCCGAACGCGCACGGCGACCACCCGAGCCACGCGCGCCGGGTGAGTTTCTCGGCACGTTGCCCAGCTGAGTTCGGACGACCCGTCTCACACGGTGGTGGTGCGTCCCAGCGGCGGTATCCGCAACTGCTCGGTGCGGCCGCCGTAGCGGAAGACACGGCCCAGGTGGTCGAGCGTCTCGCTGAAGTGCGCCCAGCCTTCGGCGTGGACGGGCACGATCACCGCGTCGCCGAGCGCTTCGGCTGCCTCCAGCGCGGTGCGCGCGTTCAGGGTGACGTCGGTGTCGCCGAAACGGCCGACGTTCGCGGCGCCCACGTTGAGCACGGCGATGTCGATGCGGCCGATCCGCTCGACGATCTGCCGTACCAGGTCGACGGAGGCGTTGTCACCCGAGACGTACACCGTCGGTTCGCCTTCGGCGCGCAGCACGAACCCGGTGACGATGCCGCTGAACGGCTCGCAGCCCTCGGGACCGTGCAGGGCCGGCACGCCGGTCACCTGCACGCCGTGCACCGTCACCGTCTCCCAGTTCGCCAGCCCGCGCACTCCTTCGATCCGGGTCGCCGCGCCGGGCGTGGACAGCACGGTCGGCACCGTGGTCAGCAACTTCCGGCCGGAGTCGTCGAGGTTGTCGGCGTGTTCGTCGTGCGAGAGCAATACGACGTCCACGGGGCCGACTTCCGCCTGCGATACGGCAGGCCCGACGAGTTTGTGCAATGTGATGGGCCCCGGGTAATCGCCCGGCTCGTCGAAGGTGGGGTCGGTCAGCCAGGTGCGGCCCGCGTAGCGGAACCGCACCGTGGGACCGCCGATGTGCAGGAGTTCCAGGCCGGTGCGTTCGATCGTCTCGCTCATGCCGTTGATCTTGTCCCGCCCGCCCGCCGCAAGCCAGTGGCCCGCGAGCCGCTTACCGTTAAGATCAGGCCATGCGTACGGTGGCCGTCCTGGCGTTCGACGGAGTCAGTCCCTTCCATCTGTCGGTGCCCAGCCTCGTCTTCGGCCGGGTCGGCGTCGAAGGGCCCGCGCCGTATCAGGTGGACGTGTGCGCCGAGCGGCCAGGAACAGTGCGCACCCCGGCCGGATTCGACATCCACGTCCGGCACGGACTCGAGACGCTGACGCGGGCCGACACCGTCGTGATCCCGAGCTGGCGACTCGGCGCTCCGCTGTCCGCCGACGTGCGCGACGCCCTGCGCACCGCACACGCCGGCGGCGCCAGGATCGTCGGGCTGTGCCTGGGTTCCTGGGCGGTGGCCGCCAGCGGACTGGCCGACGGCCGCGAGATCACCACGCACTGGGCCTCCGCCGCCGAGCTCGCCCGTGCGTTCCCCGCGGTCCGGGTCCGTGCCGACACGTTGTGGTCGGATCTGGGCGATGTCGTGACCTCCGCCGGGGTGGCTGCGGCGCTGGACTGCTGCCTGCATCTGGTCCGCGGCGATCTCGGCAGCAAAGCCGCCACCGAGCTGGCCAGGTCGCTGGTCACCGCCCCGCATCGCAGCGGCTCCCAGGCGCAGTACATCCCCGTCGCGGTGCCCGACGCCGCCGACGACGATCCGATCGAGCGCGCCATGGTTTGGGCGCGCACCCATCTCGGCGACCCGGTCGACCTGGACGGCTGGGCCCGCGTCGCGCTCATGTCGCGGCGCACCTTCACCCGCCGCTTCCGCGACCGCACCGGCACCAGCCCCCAGCAGTGGCTGCTGCTCCAGCGCACCGATCGCGCGCGACTACTGCTCGAATCCACCACCGACACCGTGGAACGCATCGCCGTCGACACCGGATTCGGCACGGCGGTGAGCCTGCGCCACCACTTCCACCGCATCCTCGGCACCAGCCCCGCCGCACACCGCACCAGTTTCCAAGGACAGAACTGACCGGGACGGGCCGCGGGTGGCCGCACAGCCGAGCCCGCTAAGTTCATGGCCATGCGGATTCAGCTGGGCGAGCATGCGCCGGAGATCGATGAGAGCGCGTGGATCGCGCCGAACGCCACCGTGATCGGCCGTGTCCGGCTCGGCGCCGAGGTCAGTGTCTGGTACAGCGCGGTGCTGCGCGGCGACCTGGAGACCATCAAGCTCGGCGCGCGCAGCAATATCCAGGACGGCTGCGTGCTGCACGCCGACCCGGGCTTCCCGCTGACCGTCGGCGCGGGGGTCTCGGTAGGGCACAACGCGATCCTGCACGGGTGCACGATCGGCGACGACGTGCTCGTCGGCATGGGCGCCACCATCCTCAACGGCGCGGTGGTCGGACCCGGCAGCTTGATCGCGGCCAATGCGCTGATCCCGGAGGGCGCGCGGATTCCGCCCGGTTCGCTCGTGGCGGGCGTGCCCGGCAAGGTGCGCCGGGAACTCGGTGCCGAGGAGCAAGATCGCATTCGCCTGAATGCGACTGTCTACCTAGCAAATACAGCCCAACATCGCACGGCGAATGAGGTGTGAAACAGGACACACTGATCAAATGTCCATTAGAGATCGCTGATAGCATTCAGCCAGCGTGCCCGGCGACCCGGGCTCTCCTGTCGACACGGTTGTCGTGCGACTTGTAGCGCAGTGGTGAACCCACCCGGGTCGATGGGTGGGCGAGCGTGCAGGCAGGAGGTATCACGGTGTCGTACGTGCAGTCGGGTGTGCACGGGCCCAAGGGCCGGATCAGCGTCGCCGACATCGCGGCCCAACCGGGGGGAGTCGAGGCACTCCAGCGCCGGGTTCATGAATTACGTTCTCGCGGTGTGGATTTCGCCGCGAACGCGATCGAGAAGGAAATGGCCGAGCTGGATCTGCCGCGCCAATGACTTCGACGCCACGCTCACCGCGGATCACGATGCCGCGGTGAGCGTGGCGAGTCCGGCCGTGGTGTGCTGATCCAGCGCCATCAACGCGGCCCGAATTCGTACCGTTTGCCAGCCACCGTCGACCCGGCGCAGGCGCACCGTCCCCTCGGTACGATGCCGCGCCAGATCTCGCGACATGGTTCGCGCGGTCGCCAGATCATCCGGATGAATCTGCGGCCTCGGTTGCCCGGGGAGATCCGCCCAGGCGACGTCCGGCATGGGTGGCCCGATCCACCGGATCAGCCGCAACGAGCGCAGATTGACGATCGCGCGGTACTCGCCGGGTTCGGTGGCGGCTTCCAGCACCGCGTACTCCAGGATCGTCGGCGGTGGAGCGGCGGAGACGGCGGTGGCCGCGCCGATGTCCTGGGTCACCCCGCGCAGCAGCACATGAGGCTCGCCCGCGTCGTCCGGCTCGGCGACGATCCGGCAGGCGAAATGCCCGGCGCGCAGAGCGTCGTCGTCGCGCCGGATGGTCCAGACCGCCTGATGCTCGGTGCCCGGCGCCGAGTTGACGATCTTGGCCAGCGCCTCGCTCTCGTCGCGGTTGGCGACCAGCCGGGTGAACGCGCCCGCGATGGCCAGCTCGGCGGCACGGTTCTCCGGCGCGACGCCGTACAGGTCCAGCAGGTCGATACTGCGCACCGAGCGGTTGGCCGTGAGATCGAAGTACCACGCCCCCATCGGGTCGGCCGCCGCGACCGGCTCTTGCCGCGGGCCCACCCACAGTCGTACGGCATGCGCCCGCCCCGGTGCGATGAGCAGCGGCTCGGCCCGCACCGTGCGCCGCCCGTCGCCGGAGACGCACGCGACCGGCGCACCGGTGGCGCATGCCCGCCGCAGCGCCGACTCCGCGTCGGCCCGCGACAGCGGATTGCGCACGATGTTGCTCAGCGGCACGAACGCCTTCGGCGCGGACCCCACGGCGATCACTCGCCCCGGCTGGCCCGAAAAGCAGTCCAGCAGCAGCCATTTCGTCACCATCCGCGCCCCCGCACGTCATCATCGGCGGTCCACCGTAACTCGTAATATGCTCGGCCGGTTGTCATTTCGCCCTCCCCGTCCCTGACCGCGCATCCGGCGTGCGGTCAGGACCGGAATACCATGTCCAGCACCTTCTCGTGGTACGACCCCGCCATTCGTGTGACCAGGTCCACAGCGATGGCATCGATTCCGACCAGGACTTTCGCCTCGCCGCGCGCGGCGCCGCGCAGAATGGTCCGCGCAGCCGCTCCCGGGCTGGTCCGCGCCACATGTCCCTCGAATCGGCGCACCACCGCTTGCGCGTCGACGCCCGGCGCGACGCTCGCCGACCGGGCGATCCCGGTGAGCACTCCGCCGGGATACACCCCGGTGACCCGCACCGAGCCGCCCGCCGCACGCATGTCCTGGCGCAGCGAGTCGGTGAAACCGCGTACGGCGAACTTCGCCGCGTTGTACGGCGCGTGCCGCGCGACGGCCACCAGCCCGAACGCCGAGGACATATTGACGACATGCGCGCGATCGGCGGCCAGGAGATGGGGCAGGAACGCCTTGGTCCCGTTGACCACACCCCAGAAGTCGACGGCCATCACCTGTTCGAAGTCGCTGAAGGGCGACTCCAGCACGCCGCCGACGTGCAGGATGCCCGCGTTGTTGAACAGTGCTTCGACCCGCCCGAACCGGGCGACGGTCCGCTCCGCGTACGCGAACACCGCCGCCCGATCGGTGACGTCCACCGTGCTCACCGACGGCTCCCGGCCGACGGCCGCGCACAACACCCCCGTCTCGGCCACGGCATCCGCCGACTTGTCCGACAGCGCCAGCGATGCCCCCGCGCCCGCCAATGCCACCGCCAGCGCCCGGCCGATGCCCGAACCCGCGCCGGTGACCGCCACCACACGATTCGCGAAATACCCCATGGCTCAACCCCTTTCCGGACCGGCCGGAGTCGCGGCCGGACACCGACCACAGGCTAGTCAGCCGAATCTGGACGCGCGACCCACTCCATCCGGCCGCTCCTCGGCAATGCCGGGTCACGCGGCGTCCACCCAATGAAATAATGGACGTTCCCGTCCGCACCCGTCGCGATGCCGCGCCCACCGGCCACGGCCCGGCGACCGCGCCGAACCTACTGGAGATCCGATGCCAACCCTCTCGCCCATGTTGCAGCGCATCCTCGAGAAGCCGGTCGCCGACGGCGAAAAGCTCCTGGAAAGCGCACTCTCGGCATTCCTGGACTTCGGTATCAAGCGGACCAGCATGGGCGAGATCGCCCGCCGCGCCGGGATCAGCCCGGCCACGCTGTACCGGCGCTACGAATCCAAGAACGACCTCGTCGAGGCGGTCAGCGTCCGGGAGGCACAGCGCTTCGTCGCCGCGATCGAGAAGCAGGTGCGCACCGTCTCGGGCAACGACGATCAGCTCGTCGAGATCTTCGTCGCGTTCATCAGCGCCATCGCGGGCAACGAACTGCTGCGCAGGCTGCTGCGCACCGAGCCCGACCTGATCCTGCCCCGGCTGACCACCGAGGCGGGGCCGATCCTCGCCGTCGGCCGCGACTACCTGGCCGAGAAGCTGCGCGAGCTGCGGAACGCCGGTGGCACGCACGACTTCGACGCCGATCTGGTCGCCGAGATCATGGCCCGGCTGGCGCTGTCGCTCGCCCTCACCCCCGACGGCCTGATCCCGGTCAGCGATCAGAACGCGGCGCGCGAGTTCGCCCGCCGCACGCTGCTGCCGATGGTCGGCGTCCGGGTCAGCGCTTAATGGGCGCTGTCGGACGCAGTCCGTCTTCAGCCCGCGCATGGCCGGAGCGAAGGCGGAGGTACGCGCAATCCGACGCCGAACGCGGCGGCCACCCGCTCGTCCAGCTCGGCCCGCGCCGCCGCATCCGGCGCCCGGCCCTCCACGAACTCGCGCACCAGATCGATGACTCCCGCCGACCGGGCCGCCGCCGGATCGGGCACCGGCAGCCGTGACACATATTGGGTGATCCACCGCCGCCTGCCCGAGTACAACCGATTGCCGCAGACCACGTCGTAGAACCGCAATCCCAGCGCCGAATTGGCCACCCCCATCAGCAGGTATGCCAAGCGCGTCGCCTCCGTGGGCGCAGCCGCCAGATCGGGCAGCGAGATCCAGTAGCAGTCGCCGTTGACCACCGCGCCCGAGCTGTCCAGCGCGAAACGCGGACGGTCGCTGATGTCCGGGAATACCAGCTTCGGCTGCTGCCACAGGTGCGGGCGCTGCGGCACCCAGATCTCGTACCAGGCGCGGCCGCTCTCGACGACATAGCGTCGCCCGGCCAGTGTGCGACGATGCGACCGTAGATACGCGGCGGCGGCGGGGTATTCGCCGAGATCGATCGGCGTGCGGCGGGCACAGGCCAGGTCGTAGGGATACAGCACGCGAACGTCGCGGGCGCGTGGGGCCCGCCACGGCGCCAGATCGTGATGAGTGATCAGCTCCAGCAATAGTTCGGGCTCGGGACACAGGTCGGCCTGTGCCCAGCGGTCGGAGATGAACACATGGTCGGCGGTCGTCTTGATGCCGACCCGGATGCGCGCCACCTCGCCGAAACTGCGCCAGGTCGCCGCCGCTATCCGCGCCAGCCAGGAATCGATCGCATCGTGCGACATCCGCCACGCGGCCTCCGGCTCCCGCGCCGCACCTCGGAGCGTCCTTCGTTCCGCCGTGACATCCGGCGTGGCGTCACTGGTCGAACTCTCATCGCCACCCCGACCGGCTCCGGGGGCCCCGGGCGGCCCGGACCCCGTTGCCAACGTGCCGACCTCGACGGCGAAGGTCCGGCCGTTGTACTCGACGATCGAGCCGCCCGGGTCGAGCAGCGCCTCGAACAGCGTCTTCGCACCTGGTGTTTCGCCGATGGCCTCGTAGGCGGAGACGTAGCGGCAACCGTCGCCGTGGATCGCGCGGCGCGCGATGGTGATCGCGGGCAGCACAGCGGCGGTGAACAGTTTGGTGTCCCCCAGGTCGTACAGCTCGACCGGAGCCAGATCGGTCAGCAACAGCCGCCGGATGTTCGCGCCGGCCTTGGTGGTCAGGAATCGGTTGGCACACAGGAGGCCGAGCACACCTCCCGCGGCCAGCAGCCGGGGCAGCGTCGCCACGAACGGATGGGTCAGGTCGATCCGCCCGCTCAGACCGAACCGCTTGCTCAGCAATTGCGCGGTCGATCCGCCCAACTGCTGGGTGCGCACATACGGCGGGTTGGTGATCACCGCGTCGAACGAGCCGTCCGCGAGCCGCGCCTCGACCGCGAGGAAGTCCGCCCTGTGCCAGTGCGCGTCGATCCCCGCCGAGCGGGCGCGCTCACGGGCGACCGCGAGCGCGCGGGCGTCCAGGTCGTAACCGGTCAACACCAGACAGGCACCGGGAAACCGGGCCGCGACCTCCTCGTGCACGGCGAACAGCAATTCGCCGTCGCCACAGGCCGGATCGAGCACACGCAGGACGCCCGCGTCCGAGGGCTCGGCATGGCGCAGCAGCCGTTGCGCCAGGAACCGCGCCAGCACGGGCGGCGTGTAATGCCTGCCGTGCCGTTTGCGGTCCCGCGCGGCGGGAGCTTCGGACGCCATATCGGGATTCTGCCTGGCGCGACCGCGCCCGTTGCCGCAACGCGGGCAACACTTTTGCGCCCCGCGCGCGTCGCGGCCGACTCGCCCGGCGACGGCGTGGCGCCCGGCTTTCGCGTCGGAGCGTTCGATGCTAGCGTTCGGTCTCGAAATAAGACTGCCAAAGGAGGCGGGGGAATGACCGTGACGACCGACGACTTCACAACCCTGACCCGAGTGCTCGACGAACGGTGGACCTGCAGGCAATTCCACTCGCAGCCCGTCGAGCGCGACACCATCCGCGCCCTGTTGCGGCTGGCCCAGCGAACGCCGTCGTGGTGCAACACCCAGCCATGGCAGGTCGTGGTGACGGAGGGCGCCGGAACGGATCGTTTCCGGAAGGAACTGGTCGAACACATCGCGACAGCCACGCCCGCGTCGGATTTCGAGTTTCCCGCGCAATACACCGGTGCGTACCGGGACCGCAGGCGCGAATGCGGAAAGCAACTGTACGACAGCGTCGGCATCGCCAAAGGCGATCACGAGAAGACGATGCGGCAGGCCGTACGGAATTTCGAACTCTTCGACGCGCCGCATGTGGCGATCGTGACCAGCGAAGCCGATCTGGGCGTCTACGGAGCGGTGGACTGCGGTCTGTACATCGGCAGTTTCCTGCTGGGCGCGCAGAGCCTCGGTCTCGGCGCGGCGCCGCAGGCGGCACTCGCCTCGTACTCCCCTTTCGTCCGGGAGTACTTCGGCATCCCGGAGCATCGCAAGGTCGTCGCCGGAATCTCCTTCGGATATCCGGACCTCGATCATCCCGTCAACGGCTTCCGCACCACCCGGGCCGACGCCGACGAAGTCGCCACCTGGTTCGCCGACTGACACCCGAGGGCGTCAGCGCGCGCTACCCGCGGTCGCCTCGGCGCCGGTGACGCCCAGCAAGCCCGGTCCCGGCTTCGGGGTGACATCGCGTGCGGTGAGTTCGGCTCCGCACGAATCGCATTCGAGCCGGACGTGGGCCTCGCCCGCGCACTCGTGATGGGCGTAACGCACCGGAGGCCCTTCCGGCGCCATGTAAGCATCGCCCCAATCACGGATGGCCAGCAGAATCGGGTAGATGTCGTGCCCCTTGGGGGTGAGGCGGTACTCCTCGTGCGCACCCACGGCGGCCTTCTGCTTGACGAGGATGCCGTGCTCGATCAGCCGGTCCAGCCGATCCTGCAACCTGCTGCGCGAGATGCCCAGTGCGCTCTGGAAGGCGTTGAACCGCCGGATCCCGGAGAAGCAGGACTTGAGGATCAGCAGCGTCCAGCGATCACCGAAGATCACGAGCGGGCGCGTGATCGAGCACGGCACGTCGGCCAGTTCTTCGTAGCGCACCTCCCGATGCTACCGACCACCGAGCCGCTCCCGCCCCGTGAGACTTCACGACCTCACCCGCTCGAACTGCGTGCGACACACCAAACAACCGACTCCACAGCGCCGCACGAGCCCGTCGGTGCGAAATCCGGAAAACGCGAAGCGGGCCCCGGGAATTCCGGAGCCCGCTTCGGTGCGTAGATCAGAGCGGAATGTTCTTGTGGTGGCTGGCGCGGGCCGGGGCCGCGGCGAGCGCCGCCGCGATAATGCTGCGGGTCTTCGCCGGGTCGATGACCTGGTCGACGACACCGATGGCGATAGCGCGCTCCACGCCGCCCGCGATGCGCTCGTGTTCGGCGGTGAGCCGCTCGTGCAGCGCCTCGCGCTCCTCCTCCGGCGCGGCCGCGAGGGCCTTCTTGTGCAGGATGCCGACCGCGGCCTTGGCGCCCATGACGGCCACCTCCGAACCCGGCCACGCGTAGACCGCCGTCGCGCCGAGCGAGCGGGCGTTCATCGCGATGTAGGCGCCACCGTAGATCTTCCGGGTGACCAGCGTGACCCGCGGAACGCGCGCCTCGGCGAACGCGTGCAGCAGCTTCGCGCCGCGCCGGACGACGCCTTCCCACTCCTGGCCGACGCCGGGCAGGTAACCCGGAACGTCGGTGACCACGATCAGCGGAATGCCGAACGCGTCGCACAGCCGCACGAAACGCGCCGCTTTCTCCGCGCTCTCGGAGTTCAGGCAGCCGCCGAGACGGATCGGGTTGTTCGCCAGCACACCGACGGTGCGCCCACCGAGACGGCCCAGACCGGTGACGATGCTGCGGGCGTACCCGCCCTGCAATTCCTCGAACGACGACTCGCCGTCGACGTTGTCGAGCAGCTCGTTGATGATCGGCTTCACGTCGTAGGCGCGCTTCGCCGACTCCGGCAGCATCGCCTTCAGGTCGACGTCGCCGTGCTCGGCCGCGACCAAGTCGAATTCGCCCTGCTCGGCGAACATCGACACCAAGCGGCGAGCGCGGTGCAGCGCGTCGGACTCGTCGGCGGCCACGATGTGGGTGACGCCGGACTTCTTACCGTGCGTCTCCGGCCCGCCGAGGGTGGCCATGTCGACCTGCTCGCCGGTCACGCTGCGCACCACGTCCGGGCCGGTCACGAAGACGCGGCCTTCCGGAGCCATGATCACGATGTCGGTCAGCGCCGGGCCGTAGGCGGCGCCACCGGCCGCGAAGCCGAGCACCACGGAGATCTGCGGGACCAGGCCGGACGCGCGGACCATGGCCTCGAAGACCAGACCGACCGCGTGCAGCGCCTCGACGCCCTCGGCCAGGCGAGCGCCACCGGAGTGCCACAGGCCGACCACGGGGACACCGGAGTCGATGGCGGTGTCGATGGCGTCGACGATGTGCTTGCAGCCCTCCACGCCCATCGCGCCGCCCATGACGGTGGCGTCGGAGCAGTAGGCCACGGTGCGGACGCCGTCCACCTCGCCGATGGCGGCGAGCACGCCGGACTTGTCGCGCGGGTGTAGCGGAAGAATGGTGCCGGGATCGAAGAAACGCTGGAGCCGGCCGAGCGGATCGCGCGGGTCGGTCGTCGTCTCCTGATGCAACGCGGGAGCGATGATTGTCATCGCGTTGTCTCCTGACCTCGATAAGTGCGCCGCTGCCGCGGCTGCGTATGGCGAAACGCGGCGGGGCCGACCACGTCAGATGGCCGGCCCCGCCGGAATCGTTGTGCAGTCGATCGCGCGGCTATGCCCGACCGAAGGCGAGCGCTACGTTGTGCCCACCGAATCCGAAGGAATTGTTGATCGCGTACTCGATCTCCTGGCGTCGGGCTTCGCCCTTCACCACGTCGAGGTCGATCTCCGGGTCCTGGTTCTCCAGGTTCAGCGTCGGCGGAACGATGCCGTCGCGGATGGAGAGCACGGTCAGCACGGACTCCAGGGCGCCGACGGCGCCGATCGAGTGGCCGAGCGCCGACTTCGGCGCGTACACCGAGGCGTGGCTGCCCACGGCTTTGTTGATCGCGTTCGCCTCGGCGGTGTCACCGATCGGCGTCGCGGTCGCGTGCGCGTTGATGTGCGTGATGTCCTTCTTGGTCAGACCAGCGGACTGCATCGCCCTGGTCATCGCCCGCGCGGCGCCGTCACCCGTCGGGTCGGGGGCGACGAGGTGGAAGCCGTCGGAGGTGATGCCTGCGCCGAGCAGGCGGGCGTGGATGGTCGCGCCCCGAGCCTTCGCGTGCTCCTCGGTCTCGATGACCATCAGCGCGCCCGCCTCGCCGAAGACGAAGCCGTCGCGATCCTTGTCGAAGGGACGCGAGGCGCCCTTCGGGTCCTCGTTGCGGGTGCTCATGGCGCGCATCATGGTGAACGCCGCGATGGGCACCGCGTCGATGAAGCCCTCGACGCCACCGGTGACGACCATGTCCGCGTCACCCATGACGATCATCCGCCAGGCGTTGGCGATGGCCTCGGAGCCGGACGAGCACGCCGAGACCGGAGTGACCACTCCTGCCCTGGCCTTCAATTCGAGGCCGACAACGGCCGAGGGGCCGTTCGGCATGACCATCTGCACAGCCAACGGCGAAATCTTGCGGTAGCCGCCGTTCTTCAGCTTGTCCACGGAATCGATGAGGGCGTCGCCGCCTCCCAATCCCGTGCCGATGGCCACACCCAGCCGCTCCGGGTCGACTTCCGGGCTGCCCGCGTTCCGCCAGACCTCGCGACCGAGCACGGTCGCGAGCTGCTCGACGTAGGCCATGCGCCGACATTCGACCCGGGTCAGCAGGGTGTCCGGCCGGACCTTCAGGTGACCGCCGATGCGGACCGGAAGGTCGTATTCCTCGACGAAGGAATCCTCGAGAACGTCGATGCCGCTCTCGCCGTTGAGGAGTCCCTTCCACGTCGCATCGACGTCACCCGCGATCGACGTGGTCGCCGCAAGGCTGGTTACGACGACGTTGGGGAAGTTCCCGTTCAAGGTGGAAGGAGTGGTCACAGTTTCGGCCCTACTCGGCGTTGTCGAACTTGGCCTTGAGCTCGGCCGCCGCCTCAGCGTTCTCGGCCTCGAGCTTCTGGATGTAGTTGACGGCGTCGCCAACGGTCTTCAGGCTGGCCAGATCCTCGTCGGGGATCTTCACGCCGTACTTGTCCTCGGTCTGAACCGCGATCTCGACCATGGACAGCGAGTCGATGTCCAGGTCATCGACGAAGGACTTCTCGATCGTCACTTCGGAGGGCTCGATGCCGGTCACCTCTTCGATGATCTTGCCGAGTTCCTCGACGATTTGTTCCTGGGTCAGAGCGGCCACTTCGTGGCTCCCTTCTTGATACTTTGTAGGGCTCTACTGGTTTTTTTCGGATCGAGCGCGGTAATAGTTACCGCCTCTCGGTCACGACCTCGCATCATGTGATGCATGGTCGCGGAGGAAAGCTAGCCGGACACGGTCAGCTCAGCCAACGCGGGGAGGTCTTGCGGGGTCTTCAGGGCCAGCGTGGGCGTGCCCTTCAGCTCCCTCTTGGCAATGCCGACGAGGGTGCCCGCCGGCGGCAGTTCCGCCACCGCCGAAACGGCGGCCTGCCGGACGGTCTCGGTGCACAGATCCCAGCGAACAGGCCGGGTGACCTGCGCGGCGAGCTTGTCGATCGCGTCCTGTCCGGACACGACCGGCTTGCCGTCGAAGTTCGAGAGCAAGGTTCTGGTCGGCTCGTTCGGCGTGATCTTCGTTATGGCGTCGGTCACAGCATCCTGCGCGGGCGCCATGAACGCCGTGTGGAACGCGCCCGCGACGGGCAGCGCCCGAACCCTGGCCTTCTCCGGAGGGTTCGCGGCGAGCTCGGCGAGAGCGTCCAACCGACCCGCGGCCACGATCTGGCCCACCGCGTTGCGGTTGGCCGGGACGAGGTCGAGTTCGGTGAGCCGTTCGAGCACGGCGGCCTCATCGCCGCCGAGCACCGCGGACATACCGGTCGGTTCCAGTGCGCACGCCTTGGCCATCTCCGCGCCGCGGATCGCGGCCAACCGGACCGCGTCGTCGGCGGAGATGACTCCGGCGACCGCGGCGGCGGCGAGTTCACCGACCGAATGCCCGGCGACGATGGTAGCGGCGGGCAGCTCGTCCTGGGAGATCTCCGCGAACGCGAGTAGCGCGGCGGCGACCACCAACGGCTGGGTGACCGCGGTGTCGGTGATCTCCTCGGCCGTCGCGGTGGTGCCGAGACGGACCAGGTCCAGGCCGGAAGCCTTGGACCACAGCGTGAGGCGCTCGTTCGCGCCGGGAAGGTCGAGCCAAGGCGCGAGCATGCCGGGTGTCTGAGAGCCCTGTCCAGGGGCGAACAACGCGATCACGCCTCTAAGAAAACACTGTGAGGCGGGCCGCACGAGATGTCGACGCGGATGAAGCTTCGGAAGCGGTTTTGTGGGGGTTCCACAAAAGACCACGTGGGCTGTCCGAATCGACCGATTCCGCCGATGCGTTACAAGCCCTCGGGGCCCAACGCGATCGAAGTGACTTCTGGGACAGGAGTTGACGATTCGTTACGGGTTCGTGTCAAACGACCCACTGTCGCGGCGATCCGGAGGACGTACGCGTCCCGTGGATTCATCGGATCCCGGCCGGTGATCTCGGCGATTCGCTTGAGGCGATACCGAACCGTATTTGGATGGACGTACAGCTGACGCGCACACGTCTCGACCGCTCCACCGCAATCCAGATAGGCATCGAGCGTGTCCGCCAGCGACGACCCCGCCGCAGCCAACGGTAGGACAAGGTACTCGTTCAGCGCGTCGATCGCAGCTCGATCACCCAACAAAGCGCGCTCCGGCAGCAATTCCGCCGCGTGCACCGGTCGCGGTGCCCCCCGCCAACCCACCACGGCCTCCATCCCGGCCAGCGCTTCCACCGCGCTGGCGTGTGCCGCTCCCAGCGTGCGGGTGGTCGGACCGATCACCACCGGACCATCGGAGAACACCTCCGCGAGCAGGTCGGCCAGGAACGGTGAGATCTGAGCGGTCTCCCCCAGATGCCCGGAGACCACCATCACCAACCTGGTGCCCTGCACCACCGCGAGCGCGGCCCGCCCGTGCCGCGCCGCGATGGAATGCACCGCCCCCACCGACGAGACACCCTGCTCCCCGGGCGGCGTGCCCACCAGCACCGTCGCCGGTGCGGTGGCGTCCCAGTTCAGCGTCGCGGCCCGGGAGAGCATGTCCGGGCCGGTGTCGCCGCGCACCACGGCGTCGACGACGAGCGCCTCCAACCGGGTGTCCCACGCGCCGCGCGACTCGGCGGCGCTGGCGTACACCGAGGCGGCTGCGAAGCCGAGCTCACGCCCGTAACGCAGCACCGCCTCGGTCAGCGCCACCAGCTGCCGGTCGTTGCGCGCGAGCGCGGGCAGCCACTGCTCGAAGAACTCCATGGCGACACGCACCATGTCCACGGTCTGGCGCAGCGTCAACCGCCGCGCCAGATCCTGCGGGATCACCTGGAAGGCGTCCAGGCTGAAACGGATGTCGCTGTCCGGGTCCTGGAGCCATTCCAGGAAGTTCACCACCGCGGTCTGCACCAGCATCTGCACGCCCGCCCGCTGCGCGGCGTCCAGATCGGCGAAGAACGGCAACCGATCCTGCATCGACCCCACCGCCTCCGTGGAGAGGCGGCCGGAGAACTGCTTCACGCGTTTGAGCAGCGTGTCCGGAAGGGGGTCGCGGGTCTGCCGGTTCGGGGAGAGCGCGCCCGTCGGCAGATACACCTCGTGCTCGGAAGAGCCCTCGGAGATCCGTCGCGGCCGCGGCGGTTTACGGTCCACCATCCAATATTCCGCTATGCGAGGTCTTCGTCCGAACTCACCGCCGCCTTCGGCGCGGCGTCCACGTCGGCGATGCCGTATTTCGCCGCCGCCTCCGCGGCCTTGGCCGGGTCGAGCTTGCCGATCCGGCCGAGTCCGGCCAGCGCGGCGACCACGATGGACTGCGCGTCGACGTTGAACACCCGCCGCGCGGCCGGGCGGGTGTCGGAGAAGCCGAAACCGTCCGTGCCGAGCGTGGTGAAGTCGCCGGGCACCCACTTGCGGACCTGGTCGGGCACCGCGCGCATCCAGTCGGTCGCGGCCACGTACGGGCCGTCGACCCGCGACAGCGCCTCGGTGACGTACGGAACCCCGGGCTCGGCGCCCGGGTCGCGCAGCGCGGCGATCTCCTTGTCGAGCGCCTCCTTACGGAGTTCGCCCCACGAGGTGACCGACCACACGTCCGCCTGCACGCCCCACTCCTGCGCGAGCAGCGCCTGCGCGCGCAGGCCGTCCGGCACGGTGACGCCGGAGACCAGGATCTGGGCGCGCACCGCGCCCTCACCCCCGCGCTTGTACAGGTAGATGCCCTTGAGCAGCCCCGCGACGTCGAGGTCCTCCGGCTCGGCAGGCTGCGGGTACGGCTCGTTGTAGAGGGTGATGTAGTAGAAGACGTCCTCACCGCCGAACTCGGTGGGGCTGCCGTGCGGATGGGTGCCGGGCAGCGGCGCGGAGCCCTGCGGCGGGGTGCCGCCGCCGTACATGCGGCGCAGGCCGTCGCGCACGATGTGGGCGATCTCGAACGCGAACGCCGGGTCGTAGGTCACCACGGCCGGGTTGGTCGAGGCCAGCAGCAGCGAGTGCCCGTCGTTGTGCTGGAGGCCCTCACCGGTCAGCGTGGTGCGTCCTGCGGTCGCGCCGAGCACGAACCCGCGCGCGAGCTGGTCGGCGGCCGCCCACAGTCCGTCGCCGGTGCGCTGGAAGCCGAACATCGAGTAGAAGATGTACAGCGGGATCATCGGCTCGCCGTGCGTGGCGTACGAGGTGCCCGCCGCGGTGAACGACGCCGTCGACCCCGCCTCGTTGATGCCCTCGTGCAGGATCTGCCCGACGGTGCTCTCTTTGTAGGCAAGCATCAATTCCGCGTCGACGGATGTGTACAACTGCCCATTGCGGTTGTAGATCTTCAACGAAGGGAACCACGAGTCCATACCGAAGGTGCGGGCCTCGTCGGGGATGATCGGGACGATCCGCTTGCCGATCTCCTTGTCCCGCAGCAGCTCCTTCATCAGCCGCACCAGGGCCATCGTGGTGGCGACGTTCTGCTTGCCCGAACCCTTGCGGACCGAGCGGTAGGCCTCGTCGCCGGGCAGCTTCAGCGGCTTGGCCGCGGCGCGCCGCTCGGGCAGGAACCCGCCGAGCGCCTTGCGCCGGTCGAGCATGTACTGGACCTCGCGGGCCTCCATACCGGGGTGGTAGTACGGCGGCAGGTACGGATCCTTCTCCAACTCGGCGTCGCTGATCGGGATCCGCTGCAGGTCGCGGAAGTCCTTGAGATCCTGCAGGGTCAGCTTCTTCATCTGGTGCGTGGCGTTGCGGCCCTCGAAGTGCTTGCCGAGGGTGTAGCCCTTGATGGTCTTGGCCAGGATCACCGTCGGCTGGCCCTTGTGCGCCATCGCCGCCGCGTAGGCGGCGTACACCTTGCGGTAGTCGTGGCCGCCGCGCTTGAGGTTCCAGATCTCCTGGTCGGACAAGTCCTGCACCAGCGCCTTCGTGCGCGGGTCACGCCCGAAGAAGTGGTCGCGGACGTACGCGCCGTCGTTGGCCTTGTAGGTCTGGTAGTCACCGTCGGGGGTGCTGTTCATCAGGTTCACCAGCGCACCGTCGCGGTCGGCGCCGAGCAGCGCGTCCCACTCCCGCCCCCAGATCACCTTGATGACGTTCCAGCCCGCGCCGCGGAAGAACGACTCCAGCTCCTGGATGATCTTGCCGTTGCCGCGCACCGGGCCGTCCAGGCGCTGCAGATTGCAGTTGACCACGAAGGTCAGGTTGTCCAGACCCTCCATGGCAGCGACGTGCGCGAGACCGCGCGACTCCGGCTCGTCCATCTCGCCGTCGCCGAGGAACGCCCACACGTGCTGGTCGGAGGTGTCCTTGATACCGCGATCGTGCAGGTAGTGATTGAAGCGCGCCTGGTAGATGGCGTTCATCGGGCCCAGGCCCATGGACACCGTGGGGAACTCCCAGAAGTTGTTCAGCAGGCGCGGGTGCGGGTAGGACGGCAGCCCGTGGCCGGGGCCGCCGTTGCTGTACTCCTGACGGAACCCGTCGAGCTGATCGGTCGACAGCCTGCCCTCGAGGAACGCGCGGGCGTAGATGCCCGGCGAGGCGTGGCCCTGGATGAAGATCGAGTCGCCGCCGCCCTGATGGTCCTTGCCGCGGAAGAAGTGGTTGAAGCCGACTTCGTAGAGCGCCGCCGAGGACGCGTAGGTCGAGATGTGGCCGCCGACGCCGATGCCGGGGCGCTGGGCGCGATGCACCATGATCGCGGCGTTCCAGCGGATCCACGCGCGGAAGCGGCGCTCCACCTCCTCGTCGCCGGGGAACCACGGCTCGTTCTCGGTGGGAATGGTGTTGACGTAGTCGGTGGAGGTCAAGGACGGGATGGCGACCCGACGTTCACCGGCCCGCTCCAACAGACGGAGCATGAGGTAACGCGCACGGCCGGGACCCTCCCGGTCGAGCATCTCATCGAACGACTCGAGCCATTCGCTGGTTTCCTCCGGGTCGATGTCCGGTAGGTAGGACGCCACCCCTTCGCGGATCACCCGCACCCGTCCGGCCGGCTGCGGCGCGTGCGACCCGTTCGGATCGCGGCTCGCGGCGGGCGCGGGAGCGGAGCTGGTACCAGCGGATTTCGCCGGTGCGGAAGAGTGGATCAGGTCGGTCAAATCTGCTCCTCGTACAGGGGTGGACATGCTGATGGCGTCGGTATCCCCGGGCGGGTTCGCTGGTTGGCGGACCCCCCGTTCACGAAAGGTTCGGGCGCACCATCCATCCTTGCCGATGACGCGTCCCAAATCATCATGTCAGCCGGAAATCCAGTACCGTTCGACAGGCAAGGTGAGCATGTCGAGCGTGGCAGCCCTGAGGAGCGGGAGGACGATGAAGCTGCTGAACCCACGCGGGTTCGGAATGGTGTGCGCCACCGGCGCGGTCGCCGTCGGATTGGTCGTCGCGGGGTGCGCCAACCGCGTGGAAGGCGTGGCGGGTCCGAACGCGAGCGATCTGGCGGCATACAAGACCGAGGCAGCGTCCTCGTCGGCGGCGGCGACCTCATCCAGGCGCGCCGCCGCGCAGGCCAAGGCCATCTCCGACAACTGCGGTCAGTTCCCCACCATCACCGGAGCGGGCGTCAGCAAGTACAACGATTTCGTCGACGCGCACGATGCGAACGCACCGGACTACGTCGCCAAGCGCGACTCGGCGGCGCAGACTCTCGAGGACGCCGCGAACAAGGTGGAAAGCGGCGTGAACTCCGCCAAGGAGTCGCTACCCGCGGACCTGGTGCCGCTGTTCACCGAATACGTGAACGCCGCCCGCGCACTGGCCGCCGAGACGCGCAAGATGACCTACACCGCCCCGGTCGCGGCGCTCAACGACGCCAGCAAGCGCGTCAACGACGCGCGCAACGCCGTCCGCGACTCGTGTCCGAAGCGCTGAGAAAGCCCTTGACACACCATCGCAACGCGACATTCGGTAGCTATTTCGCCGGATCGGCTTGCGCTGAAGCCCATAACCATGTTCGCTTGCAACTACCTACTGTCGGGAGTTGAGGAGGACGCCACCGTGGTCGCCGCGGCGGACGCGCAGAACTACGCTCAGAAGCTTGGCATCTCACACGGCTTGGTTGTCCAGGAATTGGGCTGGGACGAGGACGTCGACGACGACCTGAGGGCCGATGTCGAGGAAGCGATCGGCGGTGAACTCGTCGACGAGGACTCCGACGAGGTGATCGACGTCGTGCTGCTGTGGTGGCGGGATGGGGACGGTGATCTGGTCGACGCCCTGATGGACGCCATCGCCCCGCTCGCCGACGACGGTTTCGTCTGGGTACTGACCCCCAAGACTGGACAACCCGGCCATGTCGAGCCGAGCGAAATCGCCGAATCCGCACCGACCGCAGGTCTGACCCAGACCTCGGCGATCAGCCTCGGCTCGTGGACCGGAAGCAGACTCGTGCAGCCCAAGGCGCCCTCGAAGCAGCGTTGAGCCACCGCGCTATGGTTTCCACCAGGGTGGTGTCGCACGCCCACCCGGTGGAGACCCGACACGATGGAGGATTCGCTATGCCGCTAGAGGTTGGCACTGTCGCGCCGGATTTCACGCTGAAGGACCAGAACAACCAGGAAGTCACCCTGTCGGCTTACCGGGGCAAGAAGAACGTCCTGATCGTGTTCTACCCGCTCGCCTTCACCGGCATCTGCCAGGGTGAGCTGTGCAAGGTGCGCGACGAGCTGCCCAAGTTCCAGAACGACAACGCGGAAATCCTCGCGATCTCGGTCGGCCCGCCGCCAACGCACAAGATCTGGGCCGCCGAGCAGGGCTACATCTTCCCCCTGCTGTCGGACTTCTGGCCGCACGGCGCGGTGGCCCAGGCCTACGGCGTCTTCAACGAGAAATCGGGCTACCCGAACCGAGGCACCTTCGTCGTCGACCGCGAGGGCTACATCCGCTTCGCCGAGATGAACGGCCCCGGAGAACCCCGTGACCAGGCGGCTTGGGAGAAAGCGCTCACCGCGCTAGATTCATAAGCCGCCGGTAACGGCACGGGCGTATAGCTCAGCGGTAGAGCTCTGGTTTTACACACCAGCGGTCGGGGGTTCGATCCCCTCTGCGCCCACAGATCGAATGCCAGGTAGAAGCCGCAAACTACGTTTGGTGCGTTTGCCCCACTCACACTATGTGGGGCACCGGCCAGATCTACATCGGACTACATCTGCGGCCGGGTAACCCGCGCGGCAAAGCCCCCGAAGTATGCGCCTATGCGCGCACCGAATGTCGCTCGGAAGCAGCGTTGACGGGCCTAGCGTTCTTGCCGATGCGGTGCCGTCGGCGAGTGTCCCGACTGCTGTAGTGAGACAAACACTTCAGAGCGATGACGAATGAGCACGGGGGGCACGCCGATTCCGCCAGACCCGCCCGCCCCGCCGGAGAACGATCCGCCCGCACCGGGTCAGTCTTCGCGGTGGGGCAGGGTGTTCCATTGGTCGGGCTGGACGAAAGTAGCGGCCATGGCAACGACAGTGGCGACGCTCGGCGCGACGAACAACCAGTACTCCTTATCGCAGCAGACGGCGGTCACCGATCGCTTTCGGCTGGCGGCTGAACAACTCTCCTCCGACAAGATTGACGTACGGCTCTCGGGTGTCTATCTGCTCGCGCGGCTCGGACCGCGCCATCATCACGGCAGCCACAGCGGGTGCGGCATGACCGCAGCAACCACGTACGCTACCCAGGCCTGAACACCCTCATGGGAAGCGAGCACCACACCGTGTCGATCACCGCCGACAGAACCGCCCTCACCGACCCCGCCCGGCTAGCTGCGGTACGCCGTTACGAGATCCTCGACGCTCCGACCGACGGCCAGTTCGACACCATCGCGGCGACCGCCGCAGCGGTGTGCGGCACCCCGATCGCCACGGTCAGCATCGTCGACGCCGATCGGGTCTGGTTCGCCGCGGTCAAGGGACTGGATGGTGTCGCGCAGGTCGGCACGGAACCGGGACTGTGCGCGTCGGCGTTCTGCGCCGAGGGCCCGTACGTGGTCAACGACGCGGTCACCGATCCGCGCACCCTCGATCATCCGTTGGTACGTGGTGAGCTGGGGCTGCGGTTCTACGCCGCCGCCCCGATCGTCACCGCCGACGGGCACCACCTCGGCACCGTTACCGCGATCGACGCCATGCCTCGGGAGTTGAGCGAGGTGCAGGCGACCGTGCTCGGCTATCTCGCCGACCAGGTCGCGCAGCACCTGGAGCTGCGCCTGGCCACCATCAAGGCGGTACGCGCCGAACGCCAGTTGCGCGACGATGCCGAGCAACGCGCCGCTGCCGCCGCCGAACTCGCCGCCCAGATACGAGCCGCGGCCGCCGTACAGGCCACCACGCCGCACCCTGAGCACTGCCAACTCGGCGGCACCGCCGGCTGCACCGCGCCGGCCGAGCTGAAGATCGCCGATTCGTGGGGCGACTCGGCCTGGGGCTGCACCACCCACGTCGAAGAGGCCATCATCAACGTCCGTTCGGTGTTCATCGCCAACGAGGAACTCGGTGGCCTGGCCGCCTACCTCAACCGCTGACCGTCACCACGAACCAACCTCCCGGCCCCGTGCGGCACCGGCAGCCCGGGTGACCGCCCGCCACGCGCGCACCCGCAGCTACCGGCCCCGTGGTCCACTGGTTGTTTCCCCTGGGCGTCACTGCCTTGGGCGGCATGCGCACGACGATGCGGCGGGCCATGCACGACACGACCGACGAGCTCCCGCCACCACGCGTGATCGAGTCACGCAGCGCCGATGACCCGCAGAACCCCACGATCGTGGAGTACCGGCTGGCCGAAGGCACCCTGCCACTGCTCGCCGCGGCGCTCGAACGCATCGACGGCAGAAGGTAGAGCTGACGCCCTACGCCTCCGACGCGGGATCCGCCGCTACGAGCGTCGCGGTGCGGACGCTGAACGGGTAGCGGCCGGGCGCCTCGAGCACGGCCTGCACCATCGCCGACCAGTACGCGACGTGATCGAAAGTGTGTTCGACAACCCGCGCGTGGTGTACCGGCTCAGTGACGGCCGGATCGTCGAGCCCGGCCGCCTCTACCGGCTGCGCAACGGAAAGTGGGCCGAGCCGTGGCCTCGCAGCTGCCCGCATCGCGGGCATCAGTTCGGCCCGAGACAGATGCTCGTCGGGTCGTTGGCCAGCTTCAGGCTGGCGGTCTGCACCGCCTCCACTGGTGCATCCGGTGTGGTCACGTCGTCTACACACCGCCCGTCGGTGCGGACTGCGAGCACCCGACGACGCGGTCGAGCTGATCGGATCAGCTGGCGAGATCCAGGAGGTGGACGGGCGGGTCCTCGTCTTCGGCGGCGCCGCAATAGCAGGTTCCGGCGCAGTCGGTGCACGTCGAGCACCCCAGGCACCCACGTGGGGTCCAGTTGAACGGAAACTGGCGTTAGCTGGGCTGGTGCCCGGAACACCTTGCTGTGGAGAATCATTCGTGTTGATTGCCACCCCCGAGTGACCACCTCGTTGCCGATCATGGGACAACTGTCGCGAGCCCAGAGTAGAACCCGGTTCCCGCGCTGCTCACCGACCGACAGGCACTGCCCGGACGCGCGGAACGCGGCTACGGGAGTGCGTTGGTGCGTCCTCGATGACGATCTACTCGAGAACCCGAACGAGTAGCGCTGCGAGATTGTCCCTCTCGGTAGTCGACAAGGCGTTGAGAAGATCGCGTTGAACGCCCGAGAGTGTCGCGTCCAGTTCCGTCAGTCGTTGTCGGCCAGAGCGCGTCAAGGCGATCAGATTGCGGCGTCGATCGTTGGGGTCCGAGGTGCGCGCGACGTGCCCCTGCTCTATCAATTCCTTGAGCATGGTGTGCATATCGCTCTGGTCGATTCCGCACCGTTGGCCGATCCGCGCCTGACTGTCGGGGCCGAATTCGTCCAGCGTGGCGAGGATCGCGAAGTGATAGGCACGGCCGCCGGATGCGGCCATCGCTTCGCCGATGAGCCGATGCGCCCGCACGGCCGCCTTGCTGATCAGCCAGGTCGGTTTGCTGCGCAGGCGCGTGGGCGTTTCCTCCAGCTCCATGCACGAAAGTCTAGTCAAACTCTTGGTCCGACCCATGAATATGGTTATCCTTGGGACGTCCAAGCTTGGTTGATCCAAGAGATTTGAAGGTGGAGCGATGTCACTCACTTCGGAACAAGCGCGAGCGGTCAGCGCCTGCGTACGCGAGCATGCCGCAGGGCTCGGTGCCCGAATCACGGTCGCCATCGTTGACGGCGGTGGACACGTGCTGGTTGTCGATCGGATGGACGGCGCGCCGCCGTTGTCGGCTCGAATCGCCCCAGCGAAAGCATCCAGTGTTGCGCTGTTCCACCGCGACGGCGGTGAGTTGGTGCGATTGCAGCAGGCATGGCCCGCACTGTTCGCACAGCTGGATCAGGTTGCGGGCACACCCATCATCGCGGGTGCAGGTTCTCGACTGATCCGACGTGGCGATGTCGTGGTCGGTGCGATTGCGGTCAGTGGGAGCGCACCTGAACAAGACGACGTCTGCGCTGAGATTGGGCTGGTTTCGGTCCGGTCGGCCGTGTCGGACTGAGTCTCATTCGGGCGTTCGCCCACTTCTGCCAGCAGTCGTGGTCGAACCGCCTCTACACCCCACTGCGGCCGAGCTCGGGAGCGACTTCGCGGGCGGCGCGGTGGCCGGATTCGGCGGCTCCGTCCATGTAGCCGGCCCACCGGGTAGCGGTTTCGGTGCCTGCCCAATGCAGCGGGCCGATGGGTGTGCGCAGGGCCGGACCGAAGCGGGTGAGGGTGCCGGGCGTGGTGAACGCGCCGTAGCAGCCGCGGCTGAATTCCTCTTCGGCCCAGTCACGTTCGATGTAGGCGATGGGGTTGCGGGCCCGTGGCCCGAAGTAGCCTGCGAGATCGTCGATCACCTGTGCACGACGATCGGTGAGGTCGAGGCGCGCGCCTCTGTCGGCGTGCCGTCCCTCGAGGAAGCCGACGAGCACGCCGGGTGAACCGTCGAGCGGGGTGTTGTCGAAGACGGTGCCCAGGGGCCGATGGTCGCTGTTGGCTTGGCCGCTCAGACCCGCTTCGCGCCAGAAGGGCTCGTCGTAGGCGACATTGACTTTGATGACCCGGCCCATCGGCATGCGCTGCACGAGTTGGTCACGATCGCCGGGCAGGCCGGGGGTGAAGCGGATGCGCGCCGCCAGTGGCGGCGGAACCGCGATCACGGCTCGACGAGCGCGAACGGTCGTGCCGCCCGCGACGACCCGGACACCCGAGACGTCCCACTCGACATCGGTCACCACGCTTTCCAGGAGGACACGGTCACCGAGTTCCTGGGCCAGCGCCAACGCGATGGTCTGCGAACCGCCGACAACGCGGTCCTGCTGCGCACCGCCCGCGGTATTGATCAACGCGTCCAGCCCACCGGCGGCGCCGACGTAGTAGGCGGCCCACAGTGCCGACATATCCTCCGGCTCCGCGGAGAACACCGCCTCGGTGATCAGCTGCAAGAACGACCGACCCGCGGAGGTGTGGGCGGTCCGCCGCAGCCAGGTGGCGAAGGTTTGCGCGTCCAGCACCCCAGCCCGGTCGGCGAGCCACGGCTCCGCCGCCGCGACCCGGCGCGCCACCCGGTCGAGCCTCCACTGGATCTGCGCTACATCGGCCAGTGCCAGCGGGTTCAGCTTGGGAATCCGGCCGGTGTATACCGAGCGGGCCGTGCCGAGTTCGGCGATATGACGGCCCGCGGTGTACGTGGGGAAGGTCTTCAGGCCGAGGTCATCGATCAGCGCGAGCACGTGCTGCTGGCCGGGCCCGACCCATTGACCACCCACCTCGATGGGCGCACCACCGGGGAGTTCATCGTTCAGCAGCCGCCCGCCGACCCGGTCGCGCGCCTCCAGCACGAGCACCTCCGCACCACTTCGCGCCAGGTCGCGGGCGGCTACCAGACCCGCTATCCCGGCTCCGACAACGACGACGTCCACTGATTCGCCCATTACGACCCACCTTCATACAGTACGCATCTCACATACATACTGTATGTGATATCCATACCGCATGGAGTCGTTTCGCGAGAAGTACGCGGAGAACACCCGCCAGGCGCTGCTGGAGACCGCGGGGCGGCTGTTCGCCGAACGCGAGTACGCGGATCTGTCGGCGGAAGAGCTGGTTCGCGCCACCGGCCTTACTCGCGGCGCGCTGTATCACCACTTCGACGGCAAGAAGGGGCTGTTCGAGGCGATCGTCGACGATCTGGAGACTCGAGCGGCGCAACGCATCCGCACCGCGATCGACTCGGCCTCGGACCCGTTCGACCGGGTCGACCGCGGTGTGCGGGAGTTTCTCGACGTCTGCGCCCAACCCGACTACCGGCACATCGTGCTCCTCCAGGGACCGATCGGCCTCGGCTGGCAGCGCTGGCGCGAACTCGACCAACGCCATCTCGGCGGCCTGGTCGTCGAGGCGGTGCAGAATCTGCTCGATGCGGCGCTCATCCGTCCCTACCCCGCCGCATTACTGGCGAGTGCCTTCTATGGGGCCCTGACCGAACTGTCGCTGACCATCGCCGAGACCGATGATCGGCAACGCGCTCACGAGCAGGCGGCAAGCCTTGTGCACGATCTCCTCGCAGGGTTGGCGATCGGCGCGACTTCCTGACACTACGAACCCGCCGGGGAAGGGGGGAGCGATGTGGCACGAACGCCCGGTTCCAATCCCCGTCGCTCAGGAGCGGCGCGCGGTGACCAGGAGGTACTCCCACTCCATGCGCCCGTCGCCCAGGTCATGTCGGGCAGCGAGTTCCGCGAGTTCCCGGTCCAACTGTGCGACGCGGTCGGGCTCGGCGGCGATGGCCTTGTACACCGCGACCGCCGGGCCGTAACAGGACTTGAAGAAGTCGCGGAACTCGGCGCCGTCGGCGAAGCGGTCGATGACCGCGTTTTCGCGCCGCAGCTCCAGATCGGTGACGCGATCGCCCAACAGCGACCGTACGTGCGTCTCGTCGCCCCACAGCGGGGGCGGCTGGGCGCCGGGCGGGGGTGGCGGAGCGAACGGTTTCATCGTGGCGAACATCTGCCCGATGAATCCGGTCGGCGTCCAGTTGATCAGCCCGATCGTGCCGCCCGGCCTGGTCACGCGGAGCATTTCGTCCGCCGCCGCTTGGTGGAACGGCGCGAACATGACGCCGACGCAGGAGATCACGGCATCGAAGTCGGCATCCGCGTAGGGCAATGCCTCGGCATCGGCTTGCTGCCACCGCAGCTCGACACCCCTTTCCGCGGCGAGACGCCGACCCGCCTCGAACAGCTCGGGCGTGAGGTCGCTCGCCACGACCTCCGCACCGGTCTCGGCCGCCGGGATCGCGGCGTTGCCGGACCCTGCCGCGATGTCCAACACGTGCTGACCAGCGCCGATACGGCAAGCCTCGACCAGACGCCTGCCCAATCCAGAGATGACCTCGGTGGCGACGGACGGATAGTCGCCCAGTGCCCACATCGCGCGATGCCGCCGCTTCAGCTCAGCGGAGCCGGACTCGGTCATCTGACGCTCCCTAGGTGTTTTTGGTAGCCACACCCAAGATCAGCGGTCGAATGATCGGGGGCTCTCCCCGCCACGACGCTTCCTGTACGTCTTCGAGCTTCAGTTCGGACCCCTGGATGAGCTCGAGTGTGGCACGGTTGCAATGGCAGCCCTCCGCGAACCGGCGCCACGGGCCGGCGAGGCGGTCTTGCCACTGGGCGAGTCGCGGCGACTCCGAACGCACATGCTCGATGAACAGCAGCTGGCCGCCGGGGCGCAACACACGCCCGATCTCGCGCAATACGGGTTCGGGGTGGTCGACAGTACACAGCACGAGCGTCGAGACGACCGTATCCACGGTTTCGTCGTCGAACGGCAGTTGTTCCGCCGATGCGTCGAGCACACGTGCCCGTCGTCCACTGCGATGCAGCTTCCGCGCCAGCCGCGTACGCATCGCGGCTTCCGGTTCGGTCAAGATCAATTCTTCGAGGTCGTCAGGGTAGTACCCCATGTTGAGACCGGTACCGCTGCCCAGCTCGACAGTTCGCCCCCTCGCCCGGCTGAGCAGATCTCGTCGGCGAGCGCCCATACCCGCCCTCTCGCCCATCCACAGCAGAGGGTCGTACAGCGCCGCGAAAACCCGGGCCCACGGATCCGAGCCCTTCACCGCTGCCCCCGACACGGCGCCACTGCTCACGAACTCGACGGTACGCCGGGTGGGCAGCATCGCCAATGCCCAGCCTGCGATCGGTCGTCCGCACACTGCGGGGAGCGGCGGTGCGGGGTTAGTGTCGGACCATGTCGAGCGATCCCTCGTCGCCTATCCCGTCGTTCCACGTGAACGCGATCCCTGACTCTTCCCACACCACCGACGACGACCCGATGGCCACGCTGGTCGGCATGCTCGACCTGCAAGCGGCGCTGCCCGGTATCCGGCGCATGCGTGCGTGGGGGCACGAGGTCTTGGCCGTCGAGCCGGGCGAGCGGGTACTGGACATAGGTTCCGGTACCGGCACCGAGGTGATCGAGTTGTCCGAGCGAGTCGGCCCCGATGGCGACGCGGTGGGAGCCGACCCGAATCCCGCGATGCTCGCCATAGCTCGTGGGCGAGCCGAGACCGCGGACTCTCGGGCCCGCTTCGTCGAAGCCACCGCCTATCAGCTGCCGTTCTCCGACGGCTACTTCGACGCGGTGCGTTGCGAGCGGGTCTACCAGCACCTCGACGACCCGGCGGCCGCGACCGCCGAGATCGCCCGCGTCCTGCGACAGGGCGGCCGTGTGCTGCTCATCGACACCGACTGGCACACCGTGATCGCGCATCCCGGCGACCCCGATGTGCTCGCCCGCCTGTCGAAGGCGATGCTCACCACCACCCCCAACCCCGCGTCGGGCCGGCGCTTGCGCGGCCTGCTCACAGCCGCCGGTTTCACCATCGATGACATGGGTTCGGAGGCGGTGATCTGGAATCCGGACACCGCCCTCCCGCTGTACATGCAAATGATCTCGTCCGCGAGCACCAGCGGTGCCATCACCGAACAGGAAGGGCGCGACCTACTGGCCACCATGGACGCGGGCATCGCCAAAGGCGATTACCACCTGTCGGTGACCATGTTCGCTGTGCTCGCCCACCGAGCGGACTGAACGACCTGGCTCCGACCGCTGCCGAGCACCGGAGTCGATGGCGTGTCGACATACGGTGCGGCTCGCGGTTGCGGGACCGTGAGCGGGACGCGGGTGCTTCGCCGCGGAACGAGGAGTTCCTGAGCGAGCGATGGGACCGATAACGCGGCTGCGGCCATAGCTGGTCTCGAAAGCCGTCGGACCGAACCACAGCGGCGTCCACGACGCAGCGCAGACAAGCCGGTGCTGAGAACCCACCGAAGCGGCAGCCCATCGATCCCCGGGCCATACTGACGATCGTGCGGTTCGGGATCCTGGGTCCGGTGGAGGTGCGGCGGCCCGATGGGGGTCCGGTCGCGGTGGGTGGGCCGCAGGTGCGGGCGCTGCTGGCGGTGTTGGCGTCGGAGGCCGGGCGGGTCGTCTCCCGCGAGCGGTTGATCGACGATCTCTACGGGGAGGATCCGCCGGGCGACGCCGGGCACGCGCTGCAGTCCCAGGTGTCGCGGCTGCGGCGGGCGCTGCGTTCGGCGAGCGCCGACGAGCTGGTGGAGTCCTCGACCGCGGGCTACCGGCTCGCGGTCGACCCGGTCACGGTGGACGCGCACCGGTTCGATCGGCTCGCCGAGGAGGGCCGGATCGCGTTGCACGACGGGGATCCCGCTTCCGCGGCCGTGCTGCTGGACGAAGCCGCCGGGCTGTGGCGGGGTGCGGCGCTGGCCGACGTCCGCGATGCGCCGTTCGCCGCGACGGCGGTGACCCGCCTCACCGAAGCGTGGCTGACAGCGCGGGAGGATCGGGCGGAGGCCGGTCTGGCGCTGCGCGACCATCGAGCGGTGGTCTCGATGCTGACCGAACTCGTCGCCGCACATCCGCTGCGGGAGCGGGCTCGAGCGCTGCTGATGCGCGGGTTGTCCGGGACCGACCGGCAAGCGGAGGCGCTGGAGCTGTTCGAGCAGGGCCGTCGGCTGCTCGCCGATGAGCTGGGGGCGGATCCTTCGGCCGAGCTGGCCCGAGCCCACCTCGCGATTCTGCGCGGGGACACCGTCGCCGCGGCCTCGTTGCGCCGCCTACCTGCCCAGCTCACCAGTTTCGTCGGCCGCGACGACGAGTTGGCGCAGATCGCGTCGCTGCTGGCGCGGGCCCGCCTGGTCACCTTGACCGGTCCGGGGGGCACCGGCAAGACCCGGCTGGCGTTGGAGGCAGGCTCCCGGGCTCAGGGCGAGGTCTGTTTCGTGGATCTGTCGCCATTGGTGGACGGCGCGCAGATGGCGCAGGAGATCGCGGCGACGCTCGGCGGCCGCGCGACCGCCGGTGAGCACGAAGACGCGGAAAACCGGCTCCACGCGATGCTCGCAGGCCGGTCTCTGCTGATCATTCTCGACAATTGTGAGCATCTGGTGCTCGACGCCGCGCGGCTCGTCCACCGGTTGTTGCGCGAATGCCCGGGCCTTCGGGTGCTGGCGACCAGCAGGGAAGCCCTGCGCATCACCGGCGAGACCGTCCTGTCGATCGGGCAACTGCCGGTCGCGGCCGCCGAAGCGCCGCTGTCCGAGCAGCTCGGCTGCGCGGCGGTCCGCTTGTTCGCCGACCGCGCGGCCGCGGCGCGGCCCGGATTCACCGTCGACGCGGGCACGATCGCGGCCGTGCGGCGCGTCTGCGCGCGATTGGACGGCTTGCCGCTGGCTTTGGAACTCGCCGCCGCCCGTCTGCGCAACCTCGAAGTGGACGACATCGACGGACGCCTCTCCGACCGGTTCCGGCTGCTGTCACGAGGAGACCGGACCGCGGAGCCCCGACATCAGACCTTGCAGGCGGTAGTCGAATGGAGCTGGGGTCTGCTGGAACCGGCCGAGCGCCTCATGGCGCGGCGCTTCGCGGTCTTCGCGGGCGGCGCGTCGGCCGCGACAGCCGCTTCGGTCTGCGAACTCGACGATGCCGACGAACTGCTCGACGGCCTGGCCGACAAATCGCTGGTGGAGGTGCACGGCGGCCGCTACCGGATGCTGGAGACCATCCGAGCCTACGGTCTGGCACGTTTGACCGACTCCAGCGAGCGTGAGCGCATGCAGCGTGCCCACGCGGCATTCTTCACCGCCCTGGCCGAGCGGGCCGATCCGCGACTGCGCGGCCCGGACCAGCTGGACTGGCTGGCACGACTGAGCGCCGAACACGACAACGTGCAGGTGGCGCTGCGCTGGGCGGTGGCCGCCGATCCGCCATTGGCACAACGTCTCATCGCCGCGCACGCGTGGTGCTGGTGGCTGCGCGGTCATCCGGGCGGTGCCGTCGAGCTCGCGGGCAAGCTGCTGCCCGCACTCGATCCGGCGGCCGACGTCGAGAAATACGGCCTGTGCGCGGCGATCGCCGCGCGAGCGGGAAACGGACTGCCGGTCGCGGTCACCCGCGCGGTCACGGAGTTGTCCGGTGTCGAGAAACCCCTTCAACGCCCGCATCTGGTGTTCCTGCTGGCGACCGTCGGCGGGTTGCTGGACCTGCCGCCGCAGCGGCAGCGCCTGCTCTTCGGTGCCGACCCGTGGTCGCAGGCGTTCCTCCGGCTGGGCGCCGGACTGCACCTGCTCATGTCCGGTGAGCCGGTGGCGGCCGAACCCGAATTCCACTGCGCCCTGGAAGGTTTCCGCGCCACCCGCGACCGCTGGGCGATCGCCACCACCCTGGACAAACTCGCCGCTGTCGCCGACTGGCGCGGTGAGCGGGCGGTCGCGCTGGACCTGATCGACGAGGCCGTTGCCCTGCAAACCGAGTTGGGCGCGGGTGACGAGGCCGCCGACCTGCTCAACCGGCGTGGCGACCTTCTCGCCCGCCGGGACGCTTGCCACGACGCGGACGGAGCCCGCGCCGCCTACGAGCGTGCCGCCGAATCTGCCCGGGCGGCGGGCGCGACGGACATGTACGCCAACGCGATACGCGGACTCGGCGATCTGCGCCGTGCGGCGGGCGACCTCATCGGCGCCAGGGAGTACTACGGCACGGCCGTCGCCCTGCCCGACAACGGTTCGTTCGGCATGGCCGAGGCCCGTGCGCGCAGCCTCATAGGACTGGGCTGGGTCTCGCTCGCCGAAGCCGACAGCGAAGCCGGGCAGGCGGCGCACCGCGAGGCCTTCGAGCTGGCCCGTGACCGATCCCGATCGGTGGCCGCGGACGCGGTGGCCGGTCTGGCGGAGGCCGCCGCGGTGATCGGCGATCCGGCGCGGGCCGCGCTGCTGCTCGGCGCTGCCGATTCGCTGCGCGGGATGCCCGCCGCGGGTGACGGTGCGGCGGCCGAGACCGCCGCACGGTGCCGTGCCGAACTCGGCGAACAGAAGTTCCGCGCCGCCTATGACCGCGGCATCGGGCGGTCGATCGAGGAGGTGGCGGCCCTGCTCGGTGAGCGGCGGTGAGCCGATGGTGAGCGCGTGGTGAGCGCCGCGGCCGACGCTGTTCCCATGACAACGACGCGACAGTTCACCAACAAAACCGTTCTCATCTCCGGCGCGAGCGTCGCCGGTCCGGCACTGGCCTACTGGCTGACCCGCCACGGGTTCACCGTCACCGTCGTCGAACAGGCTCCCACCCTGCGCGAGGGCGGCTACAAGGTCGACATTCGGGGCGTGGCCATGGATGTCATCGATCGGATGGGGCTGCTGCCGGAAGTCCGCGCGGCCTCGACGGCGATGCGTGGCGGCGCGTGGGTCGACGACTCGGGCAAGGCGCTGGCCACGCTGGGGCCGGAGCTGATCGGACTGCGGTCGCCCGGCGACGACGAGGTGCTGCGCGGCGATCTCGCCCATATTCTCTTCGACGCCACCAAGGACGGGGTCGAGTACCTGTTCGGCGACTCGATCATAGGCCTGGCGCAGCACGCCGACGGCGTGACCGTGCGGTTCCGCAACGCCGAGCCGCGAGTGTTCGACCTGGTGCTCGGCGCCGACGGCATCCATTCGACGGTGCGCCGCCTCGCGTTCGGGCCGGAGGAGCGATTCGCCCGGCACACCGGCATGGCGGCCTGCGTGATCTCGGTGCCGAACCATTTGGATCTCGACCATTGGGAATTGGTCCATCCGACTCCGGGGCGAGTGGTGCAGGTGTACAGCACCCGCCGCTCCACGGCCAAAGCCCAATTCATCTTCCAGGCCCCGGAACAACTGCCGGACCGGCGCGACCGCGCCGCGCAGCAGCAGCTGGTGGCCGACGCTTTCGCCGATGCGGGCTGGGAGACACCGAACTTGGTACGCGCCATGCCCGAATCGCCCGACTTCTATTTCGACTCGGTCAGCCAGATCCATCTCGACCAGTGGTCCGCGGGCCGCGTCGCACTGGTCGGCGACGCCGCCTACTGCCCCTCGCCGCTGTCCGGGCAGGGCACGAGCATGGCACTGGTCGGCGCGTATGTCCTCGCTGGCGAGCTGAAAGCGGCCGCAGGCGACCACGACGCCGCCTTCGATCGCTACCAGCGCGCCATGCAGGACTATGTCACCCGGAACCTGACGCTGGGCTGGAACAACGCCACTCAGATGGTGGCGTCCGACCAGCGCGCGATCCGGACCCAGACCACCATGCTGCGCATGCTGCGGCACATGCCGTGGAAGGGCCTGGCGCTGCGCCCGATCATCAAGCCGCTCGAGCGCGCGGCCAACGCCATCCGCCTCGCCGACTACTGAACCGCACGGTCACCTCGCGCCGTTCCGGCGAAAGCACCCCATCCCTGAAGCACCTGAGGAGCACCAGAATGAGCATCGCATCCGGACCGATCTTCCAGTTGGCGTGGGTCGTCCACGACATCGAGGCGGCGGAACAAGAATTCACCGAACGCTACGGAGTCGACAAATGGGTTCGCATGCCCCGCATGCGTTTCGGCCCGGCCTCATGCAGCTATCGCGGTGCGCCGGCCGACTACACGATCGACAGCTCGCTCGGCTACGCGGGCGGGCAGCAATTGGAATTGATCGCACCGGTCTCGGGGGCGAACCTGTACACCGAAGCGCTCGAGCGGTCCGGTCCCGGTCTGCACCATATCGCTTGGGTTCCAGACGATTTCGATGCCGCACTGGCGGAGGCGCTGGCAGGCGGCGCCGAAATCGTCCAACACTGCGCTGTCGCGGAGATCGGCATGGAGTTCGTCTACCTCGCCGGGGGATCACTCGGCTCGTACGTCGAATTGCTGCGGCTGCCCGCGGACGCGCGCGCACTGTTCGACAGCATGATTCCGGACGGCTACCGGAATCCGTGGTCACACGGCCAGGGCGCTTCCCGCGAATGACACGGCAGTGGCGACAGCTGGAGTCCTCACCCCACGTCCCGGCGCAGCCAGGTGACCTCCGCGCCGGATTCCGTTCCATAGCGGTAGATTTCGAGGTCCTCGTCCCACGCGGTGCCGAGGGCGCGGTCGATTTCTTCAGCCAGGTCGTAGGCGGAGTACTTGCCGAGTTCCCGGGTGGCCTGCAGCATCGCGCGCAGGCGCATCTCGCCGAGCATGACGTCGCCGTTGGCGCTCGTCGAGCCGTGCCACAGGCCCAGGCCGGGAACGAAGCTGTAGCGCTCGCCGTCCACGCCGTCGCTGGGGTCCTCGGTCACCTCGAAGCGCAGAACCGGCCAGGAGCGCAACGATTGGGCGATCTTCGACGCCGTGCCGACGGGGCCGATCCACTCGCTGGTGGCGCGCAGTTGGCCGTCGGCCGGTTGGGCGGTCCAGCGCAGTTTCGCGGGGGCGCCGAGGGCCGAGGTGAGCGCCCACTCGACATGCGGGCACAGCGCGGCAGGCGACGAGTGGATGTAGACCACACCCGCCGTCGCGTCCGCGAACTGACTCGATGCGCGCACCACCAACACCTCCAGCTTCGACGAGGAACGTCTTCCCCAACGATTCGTCGAACTGGCGTTGCCTGAGTGTACTGGAGTGCCCGAAGTTACACGTGTTACTTCGTGACCGTGTTGCGCGTGGCGGCCACCTCCGCGATGACGGCATCGCTCAGCGGTGGCCAGGCCGCGCGCGCCCAGTCGCCGAAATTCTCGTCGCTCAAGGCGAGACACGCCAACCCCGTTCTCGGGTCAACCCATAAAAATGTCCCGGATTGGCCGAAATGTCCATAGGTTTGTGGCGAATTCGTGCCACCGGTCCAGTGCGGAGTCTTGCCATCGCGGATCTCGAAGCCCAATCCCCAGTCGTTGGGGCGCTGCGAACCGTAGCCGGGCAGGACGCCGTTCATGCCGGGGAACTGGACCGAGGTGGCCTCGGCGTGCGTCTGCGCCGAGATCAACTGCGGGTCCAGCAATTCGGCGGCGAAGCGGGCCAGATCCGCCGCGGTGGACCGCGCCGCGTGCCCGGCCGGACCGGCAAGCACCGAAGCGGTCATGCCCAGCGGCTCGAACACGGCGTCGCGCAGGTACTCGTCGAACGCGATCCCGGTCTGGGCGGTGACGAATTCGGCGAGCACCTCGAAACCCGCGCTGGAGTAGATCCGCCGGGTCCCCGGCGCGGCTTGGACGTCGGTGGTGTCGAACGCGAGGCCGGACGTGTGCGCCAGCAGATGACGCACCGTAGCGCCGGGCGGGCCCGCGGGCTGGTCGAGTTCGACCGCGCCCTCCTCCACCGCGACCAGCACCGCGTACGCCACCAAGGGCTTGGTCACCGACGCGAGCGGGAACACCCGCCGCACGTCGCCTTCGCTCGCGGCACCGCCGTCGGCGGTGACCACCGCGGCCGCCGCGTGGCGGACCGGCCATTCCCGGATCTGCTCGAGTGAACGCACCCTGCGAGCCTACGAGAACCGCGTAGCTACCATCGATTCACCATGAGTGAAACGCCCACTGTTCACGGCGACGTCGCGCCCGGTTTCGAGCCGGTCGCCGACGCCTTCCGCCGCAATTTCGAGCGTCACGGCGAAATCGGCGCCGCCGTCGCGGTCTACGCGGGTGAGCGCCCCGTGGTGGACCTGTGGGCCGGGTTCCGCGATCGCAGGCGCACGCTGCCGTGGGAGCGGGACACGATCGTGCCGGTGTTCTCCTCGACCAAAGGCATGGCGGCGTTCACCGTCGCCACCGCCGTGGCCGGGGGCCTGCTCGACTACGAGGAGCCGGTGGCGAAGTACTGGCCGGAGTTCGCCGCCCACGGCAAGGACGCGATCACCGTGCGTCAGCTGATCGACCACCAGGCGGGGTTGTCCGGCCTGAGCGAGGTCGTGCGACTGCCTCAGATCGCCGACCTGGACGGGCTCGCGACCGTTCTGGCGGCACAGAAACCGGCTTGGCGTCCCGGCACCAGGCACGGCTATCACGCCATCACCCTCGGCCTGTACCAGGGCGAGCTGTTGCGCCGGGTGGACCCGCGCCGTCGCACGCTCGGGCGAATCTTCGCCGAGGACATCGCCGCACCGCTCGGCGTCGATTTCTTCATCGGCCTGCCCGCTGAGCAGCGCATGGACCGCATCGCCACGATGTCGGCCACCCAGGGGCTGGACGTGTTGCGCTACGAACGCGATCTTCCGCTGCGCATCGGCGCGGAGATCTATGCCAAACGCGGCCTGTCCTACGCGGCGCTGACCAATCCGCGCTGCGGAGCGCCTGCGCGGGCGACCCGGCGCGAGTTCCTCGAAGTGGAACTGCCGGGATCCAACGGAGTGGGCAACGCCCGCGCGCTGGCGAAGGTCTACGGCGCGGCCGCCGCTCGCACCGGTGCGTTGCCGATCGACGACGCCGTGCTGGACCGGCTCGCCGCTGCCGAGACCGCCGACGACGTCCCCGCCGAGGATCTGGTGCTGCACACCAAGAGCCGCTATCACCTGGGCTTCCGCAAGTCGCGCGGTATTTTCCGCTTCGGCTCCGACAAACGCGCCTACGGCACCACGGGGCTGGGCGGCTCGTTCGGATTCGCCGATCCCGCAACGGGCCTCGGTTTCGGGTACACGATGAACCGGCTGGGTCTGGCCGTCCTCGACGACGTCCGCAGCCGCAACCTGCGCGAAGCCCTGCTGCGCTGCCGGATCTGAGCGCCTCGATCGCCGGCTCGGCGAAGCGGTGCCGTACGAGCTGATCGCACGGATCGCCACCGCGCTCGCCGAGCGGCGGTGTTGTGCTCTACCAGTCGGCTTCGGTGTACTTGATGATCCCGCGGATGTTCTTGCCGTCCAGCATGTCCTGGTAGCCCTGGTTGATCTCCTCCAGGGAGTAGCTGCGGGTGACCATGTCGTCCAGGTTGAGCTGGCCGGACTTGTACAGCGACAGCAGGCGCGGCGCGTCCTGGCGGGCGTTGCCGCCGCCGAAGATGCAGCCCTTCACCGTCTTCTGCAGCATCGACAGCAGGAAGCTGTTCAGCTTGACGTCGCTCTCGTCCATCCGGCCCATCGAGGTGACCACCAGGGTGCCCGCCTTCGAGGTGAGGATCAGGCCCTCTTCGATGTACTCGCCGTGCATCTCGCCCATGGTCAGGATGACCTTCTCGGCCATCCGGCCCTCGGTGGCCTCCAACAGCGGCATGATCGCGGCGGCCATGCTCTCGTAGGTGTGCGTGGCGCCGAACTTCTGCGCCTGCTCGCGCTTCCACGGATTCGGGTCGATCGCCACCACCTTCGACGCGCCCGACAGCACCGCGCCCTGCAAGGCGCTCATGCCGACGCCGCCGATGCCCGCGATCACCACGGTCTCGCCCGGAGCGACCTGGGCGACGTGGGTGGAGGAGCCGAAACCGGTGGGGACGCCGCAACCGACCAGGCAGGCCACCTCGAACGGAATGCTCGGATCGATCTTCACCACGGAGGTGTGGTGCACCGTCATATACGGCGCGAAGGTGCCCAGCAGGCACATCGGGATGACGTTCTCGCCGCGGGCCTGGATGCGATAGGTGCCGTCGCTGATCGCCTGCCCCAGCAGGAGACCCGCGCCCAGGTCGCACAGCGCCATGTGTCCTGCCACGCAAGCCGGACAGCGGCCGCAGGCGGGGATGAACGACAGGATCACGTGGTCGCCGACCTGCAGATCGGCCGGGCAGTTCGGGCCGAGTTTGGTGATCACGCCCGCGCCCTCGTGCCCGCCCATGACGGGGAAGGACGGCATCGGGGTCGCGCCGGTCACGATGTGGTGGTCGGAGTGGCACATGCCCGCGGTTTCCATCCGGATCTGCACCTCGCCGGCGACCGGGTCACCGACCTCGATCTCCTCCACCGACCACGGCTGGTCGATCCCCCACAGGATCGCGCCCTTCGTCTTCATTCCTGTCGACCCTCTCGCATGCACGTGCTTATATGTGACTGCACCCACAGTACGAGAAAAATGTAACGCGTTCTAGTACCGCTCGAAAAAATCGTCGGTATAGCGTGACCCAATAGCCGAACGCGTTACAGTTCCGCGACGCGTCAGCCCTGGACGTCGTGCACGTGGTGCACCAGATCGTGCACGAAATACCGCGCGAACGACTCCACCGTGAACTCCGCCCCGTCGCCGCGCGCACCGCGCAGACCACGGCGCTCGGGCGGCACCGACGCGAAGGAGCGCGCCACCCGCTCGGCGGCATCGGCCAGCTCCGCGGCTACCCGAGCCGGGTCCTGCTCGTTGTAGCGGTCGGCCACCGCGGTCGCGTCCTGGTCCCAGTTCGGGAAGCGCGGCGGCTCGCCCTCGGGGTCACCGGCCAGCATCAGGCCGAGGCGAGTATCGAACAGGCGGCAGACGTCACGCACATGTGCGCCGTATTCCAGGGCGGACCAGGTCGATTCGTCCGGCCGCAGGCGGACGCCGGGACGGTCGAGCACCGCGGCGAAGCGGACCGCGGTGTCCCTGGTCAGCGTCGGTACGGCCGCGTAGCTGGTCGCGGCGGCGTCGAAACCGCATTGCGAACAAGGGCGCTCGAGCACCCAGGTCCAGTCCTTGACATCGGGAACGATCGGCATGCGCTCAACCTAGGCGCGGCCGGATCGCGCCTTCCACCGATATCCGGTCAACTATCGAGCACATCCCGACAGTTCACTCCATCAGCCGGTGCGCCCGCTCGAAGAGTTCCAGCGTGATCGCGTGCAGGAAGTCGCCGACCTGCCTGGGGGCCTTACCGGCGAACGCGCGGGCATGCGTGCCCTCCAGGACGATGCCGAGCTTGAAGCAGGCCAGCACGGTGTACCAGGACATAGCGCTCAGGTCGCGGTCGGAGAACTGCCCGTAGTGCGCGATCATCTCCTCGGCCGTCGGCAGCCCGCCGACCGCGCCGAGCTTGCCCACCAGCGCCGCTCCCGTGGTGCCCGGCTCCGGGCGGGTGGCGATCTGCCAGCCGAGGTCGAGCAGCGGGTCGCCGATGGTGGACATCTCCCAGTCGACCATCGCCGCGACCTGCGGGCCGTCGAAGGAGAACATCATGTTCGCCAAATGGCAGTCGCCGTGCAGGATGCCCGGGGTCCATTGGGCGGGGCGATTGCTGTCCAGCCACTCGCCCACCGTCGCCACACCGGGGATCTCCGGGCCGGGGTAGCCCTCGTTGGCCGAATAGGAGTCGAGCTCACCCAGCCAGCGCGGCACCTGACGTTCCAGGAAACCCTCCGGCTTGCCGTAGTCGGCCAAGCCGAGCGCCTGGTAGTCCAACGCGCCGAGGCGCGCGATGGCCTCGACCGCGGACAGGCCCATCTGCCTGCGGATCTCCGGATCGCCCGCATGCAGTTCGGGCAGTTCGTTCTGCGGGTTGAAACCGCGGATCGGCTCCATCAGGTAGAAGACCGCGCCGAGGACCGACTCGTCGGCGCAGGCCGCGATCACCCTGGGCGCGCGGACCTCGGTGCCGCCCAGCGCGCCGAGCAGCCCGGCCTCACGCCGGATCACGTCGTTGCTCTTCGGGCGCAGATGTTTCGGGCCGCGACGCAGCACGTAGGTCCGGCCGCCGCGGGTGAAGCGGAGCATGATGTTCTGTGTTCCGCCGCCCAGCGCGGTCACGTCCTCGAACTCACCCCCGGACAGACCCTGCTCATCCATCCACTTTCCGACGACGGCGAAGTCGACGACCGCGGGATCCACATCGACCGGTTGCGCAACAGACATGCCCCACATTGTGCACCACCTGCCGACCCGAACTGAAGGCAGATGACAACAGTTGGCTACCACCGGCGCGGCGTAGGGTTTCGAGCACCATGCGCACGCTGTTGATCGACAACTACGACTCGTTCACCTACAACCTGTACCAGCTGATCAGCGAGGTGAACGGCGTCGAGCCGACAGTCGTGCGCAACGACGAGGCGCGCACGGTCGCCGAACTCGATCTGGGACGCTACGACAACGTCGTCGTCTCACCCGGCCCTGGGCGGCCGGACGTGGCCCGCGACGTAGGGATCTCCACGGCGGTGATTCGCGAAAGCGACCTGCCGCTGCTCGGTGTGTGCCTGGGCCATCAGGGAATCGTGGTCGCGGCGGGCGGCGTGGTCGCCGAGGCGCCCGCGGCCCGGCACGGATATCTCGATCGCATCGAGCACGACGACCAGGACCTTTTCGCGGGCGTGCCGCAGGGCTTCACCGCCGTGCGCTACCACTCGCTGTGCGCGCTGCGGCCGCTGCCGGACGATCTGGAGGTCACCGCGCTGTCCGGCGACGGCGTCGTGATGGGTGTGCGGCACCGCACGCGACCGCAATGGGGCGTGCAGTTCCATCCGGAATCGATCGCCAGTGAGTTCGGCGCGGCTCTGCTGCGCAACTTCGCGAGACTCACCACGGCGCACCGGAGCAGGCGCGCCGTCCCGGCGGCGAGCCCATCGATCGACGCCGGGGGTGAGTTCGTCGCCGAGCCGGTCGCCGCAGGCCTTCCGCTTTCCGCCACACGCACCGCGGCCTCGCCGATGCCGCTCGCACCGGAGCAGTTCCCCGCCGCGGCAGCCCAACTCGAGCGTCCCGCCGGGCGCACGGGTTGCGATGGCACGGTGCCGCGGACCTTCCGGCTCCAGCGGGCCGTCCTCGAACGGCCGATCGATACCGAGAGCGCGTTCGTGCAGTTGTACGCCAACTCCCCCACCGCGTTCTGGCTGGACAGCGAGCACGTCGAACCGGGGGCCGACCGGTTCTCCTTCCTGGGCGACGCGAGCGGTCCGCTGGCCGAGGTGCTGCGCTACCGCGTGGGCGACGGCGAGGTGACCGTGGAATCGTCCGACGGGCACCGGCGCACCGCACCCGGCGGCATTCTCGAGTTCCTGGCCGCCGAGCTGCGCGCACGCAGGCTCGAACTGCCCGATCTCCCCTTCGATTTCGTCGGCGGCTACGTCGGCTATCTCGGCTACGAGGTCAAAGCCGACTGCGGCGGCAACGCGGCGCATCGCGCGGCGACCCCGGACGCGCAGTGGATCTTCGCCGACCGGATGGTGGTGGTCGACCACGTGGGCGAGCGGACCCATCTGCTGGCGCTGAGCGACGACGTGGAGACCGCCCGGTCCGCCGCCGACTGGCTGCGCGACACCCGCGAAACCCTCGACACCCTGCCGACCTGGACCAATCCACCGCCACTCGAATTACCGCCGGACGGTGACGCCGTCGCGCCCCTGCTCACCCGCGGCCGGGAGCGCTATCTCGCCGACATCGCGGTCTGCCGGCAGCGGTTGCATGCCGGGGAGTCCTACGAGATCACTCTGACCGACAGCGCCACGATCCCCGCCACCGCGGCCGACGGCCTCGACTTCTACCGCACCCTGCGCCGGTGCAACCCCGCCCCGTATGCCGCCTACCTGCGCTTCGACGATCTCGACATCGCATGCTCGTCACCGGAGCGCTTCCTGAAGGTCGACCGCCGCCGCATCGTGGAGAGCAAGCCGATCAAGGGGACCGCACCGCGCGGCGCGACGCCGGAGCAGGACGAGCGCCTGCGCCGCGAGCTGGCCGACAGCCCGAAGACCAGGGCGGAAAACCTCATGATCGTCGATCTGCTGCGCAACGATCTGGGCCGGGTCTGCGAGATCGGCAGTGTGTACGTCCCCAAACTGATGGCCACCGAGCAGTACGCGACCGTGCACCAACTGGTATCGACGGTACGTGGCAGGCTGCGGCCGGAGGTCGGCGTGGTCGATTGCCTGCGAGCCTGTTTTCCCGGGGGCTCGATGACCGGTGCGCCGAAGCTGCGCACCATGGAGATCATCGATGCGCTGGAAACCGAAGCGCGCGGAATCTATTCGGGCACCATCGGTTTCCTCGGCCTCGGCGGCACCGCGGACCTGAACATCGTGATCCGCACCGCCGTCCGCTACGGCGGGCGCTGGCGGATCGGCGCGGGCGGAGCCATCGTGCTCGACTCCGATCCCGCCGACGAGTATCACGAGGTTCTGCTCAAGGCGGCCGCCACGTTGCGCGCGGCCGCCGACCACGCGCACCGCTGAGCGTCCGACCTCGACTATTTGTGCCGCTTGCCGGACTTTCGGCGGGGCGGCTCCTCGGCGGGCGGTTCCGGCGCGCTCAAGCCGGTCAGCTTGGCGAGCAAGGCGAAGCCGGGCAGCTTCGCCAACCGCCCGAGCACGTCCTCCCCGAGCGAGATCATCGCCTCCAGCCGGGGCAGCAGGCGGTCGTAGGCGGCGAAGGCCGGATCGGCCAGGGCCAACGTGCGGTCGAGCCGATCGATGGTGGAGTTGAGCCGCTCGATCGCGGTCGACAGGCTCTCGATCAGGCCGGGCAGTTGCGCGGCCAGCTGAGCGGACGCGGGCGGCAGCCGCACCGCGGTGTCGAACGCCGATGTCGCGGTCAGCTGAGCGGCTTCCAGCGCCTGGCCCGCGGCCGTCTGCGCCGCCTCGACCGCCGCCTGGGCGGCGGCCAGCACGTCGGCGGGGCCGGGCACACGCCCACCGGGCAGTTTCGGGGTCGGCGGCCTACGACCCGGGCGTTTCGGGTTCGTCATGGGAACACTGTGCCGCACGCCCCGCCGAAGCACCGGCCCTCGCGCGTTCGGCGTGTCGGAGGGTCATGGCATAGTTCGAGCACCATGAAACTCAGCAAGGGCGCGAACGCAGCGGTACCGACATCCCTTCTAGCCGTGGTCGTTTCATGGCGATCGGACCACACGGTGGACGCGCACGCCCTGCTGCTGGACGCGTCGGGCGCGGTGCGCTCGGATCGCGACCTGGTGTTCTACAACGCGCCGCGGCACGTTTCGCAGGCGGTCACCCTCGATCAGGAGCCCGCGCCGGGCACCGCGCGGCTGAGCGTCTCGCTGCCGCGCACGGAAGCCGACGTCGACCGCATCGTCGTCTCCGGCTCGCTGGAGGACAGCACCTTCGGCGACATCCGCGGGCTCACCGTCGCCGTGCACTCGGTGGACGGGGCGGTCGTGACGTTCGAGATCGACGACGCGGAGGCGGTGTCGGCGCTGATGTTCGGCGAGTTCTACCGCCGCGACGGGCAGTGGCGGTTCCGCGCGATCGGCCAGGGCTGGTCCAGCGGACTGGCCGGGTTGGTCACCGAGTTCGGCGTCCAGGTCAACGATCCCTCGGCGCCCGCCCGCACCACGCATCCCACCAACCCGTTCCGGGTGCGCCGCCCGGCGGCGAATCCGTCCGCGCAAGAACGACTTTCTCCGGCCGGAGCGGAACCCGCCACCGAACGGTCCGCTCGGCACGACCCGACCTCGGCCCGACGCTTCTCCCACGGATCGTTGCCCTCCGGCCACTCCGCGCGAAACGGGGAAACTCCCGCGGAAATCGGAACGGACCTCGCCGAAAACGCGCCGGTCCAACGCGAACCCATCCGCACCGACGACTCGCCCGGGCGGCTCGAAGGGACCGAAGAACACCCGGGCGTAGACATCCCCGCCCGGCCACGCACCGAAGTGCTCGACCGTGGCGATACATCTCCCCTGCCGCGCCCACACACCCACCGCACGGTCGACCTCCACCGGCACAGCCGCGACACCGCACCGCCCGCTCCTCCGCCCCCGCACCCCGAACTCGCGGACTGGCACCCGGATCCGGACAACCCGCAGACCATGCGCTGGTGGGACGGCACCATATGGACCGAGGACCGGTATCTCCGACCCCCGCCCGGCGACCGCCACTGCGCACGCTGCGGAAACACGCTGCGCCGCAAGTTCTTCGGTGGGTTCGCGCCGTGCCAGAGATGCGCCCAGGAGATCGAGGAGTACCTCGTCCACTGGCACACCAGGGCGTGGCGGGTGCTCACCGGCCACGGGCCACGCGGCCCCGAGTGGGCGGACCTGTGGGCATCACTGCGTTACCAGCGCATCGACGCCGAAGCGGGCCGCGCGGTCCTGCGCGACGCGGGGCTCAGCTACGTGGAGCGGCTGGTGACCTTCGCCTTCGCCGACGGTGAAGTACGGCACGCGGAACTGGAACTGTTCGAGCACGCGGTCACCGAACTCGCGCTCGGCGGACCGCTGATCGAGGATCTGCGCAGGCGAATGCATCGCGGGCACACCCTCTACCGGCTGCGTACGGGCGATCTGCCGATCGTCCGCACGCCCGGCCTGCACCTGGACCCAGAGGAGACGGTGCACCTCGATCTGCCCGCGACGCACGTGCGTCAGCTCGCACGCGGCCCGAAGTTCACCGAGGGCAGGCTGATCGGCAGCAACAAGAAGCTACGTTTCGTCGGCGCCGACACCGGCATCGAGATGCCGTGGTCACGAGTGGTTTCCGTGCACGCGGAACAGGGAACGGTGGTACTAGCGGCCACGTCCGCGCGCGGCGGCGCGACCTTCGCCGTCGACGATCCGGATTATGTCTCGGCCGCGCTGGAAGGCGCGCTGCGCGTGGCCAAACGTCTCGTTCTCACGCCAGGCCAGCGCGACACCCGCAGCATCCCGCAAGAGGTGAAAGCGGAGGTGTGGCAGCGCGACGGTGGCCGCTGCGTCGAATGCGGCGACGGGCACTACCTGGAGTTCGACCACGTCATCCCGCTCAGCCGCGGCGGCGCGACCAGCGCCGCCAACCTCCAGATCCTGTGCCGCGCGTGCAACCGGGCCAAAGGCGCCCGCATCTGAACCCGGCTCACTCGCCGAGCAGGCCCGCGGTGCGGCCCAGATCGGCGAGCATCGCGTCGAACAGGATCTCCGGATTGTCCAGCGGTATCGGGTAATTCCCGAACACCTCGAGCGTGACGTGGCCGTAGAGCCGCGCCCAGATCTGGATCATCAGGTACGTCACACCCAGATCCAGTTTCTCGGCGGGGAACTTCTGGCCCGACTCCGACAGCGCCGCCAGCAGTTCGGTCTGGAAGTGCACCAGATCCTCACGCAACTCCGGCGGGATGACGTCCGTCGATGGCGTGACGATGTCGTAGTTCGCCAGCAGCCTGCCCGCCGCGGCCAGGAAAACCCGGCCGAAGGGCTCGTCGAAGCGGCGCAGCGCGCGGGCCTGGCCCGCGCCGGGCGAGGCGAACACCAGGGTGAACTCCCTGGTGTGCGTCAGCGCCCAGCGCCGGAAGCCACGGCAGATGGCGAAGAACTGCGCGGCGCCGTCGTCGGGCAGCGTGGCGATCTCGGCGGTCAGTTCCCCGGCCAGGTCGGCGCAGAAGTCCAGCCGCAGCCGCTCCAGCAGGTCTTCGAGCGAGTCGTAGTACCGGTACAGCGCGGGCGCGGTGACTCCGAGTTCGCGCGCGATGGCACGCAGGGTGACCGCATCGGGCCCGCGCTCGACCAGCAGCGCGCTGGCCACCCGCCGGATGTCGGTGTCGGTCACCACCGGCGCGCGGCCCCGTGGTCTGGACTGTTGCACTGATCGATTCAAGCGTATTCGACGTCCCAGCGCTTGATCCCGTTCAGCCAGCCCGACCGCAGCCGCACCGGCTCGGACACCTGGCGCAGGTTGGGCATCACGTCGGCGATGGCGTTGAACATCAGATCGATCTGCAACCGGGCCAGGTTCGCGCCGACGCAGTAGTGCGTGCCGGTGCCGCCGAAGCCCACGTGCGGGTTCGGATCGCGCAGCACGTCGAAGGTGAACGGATCCGCGAACGCTTCCTCGTCGAAATTGGCCGAGCTGTAGAACAGTCCGAGCCGTTGGCCCTTCTTGATCTCCTGGCCCCCGAGCACGGTGTCCTGGGTGGCGGTGCGCTGGAAGGCCGTGACCGGGGTGGCCCACCGGACGATCTCGTCGGGCGCGGTGCGCGGACGCTGCTGCCGGTAGATCTCCCACTGCTCGGGATGGTCAACGAACGCTTTCATGCCGTGGGTGATCGAGTTGCGCGTGGTCTCGTTTCCCGCCACCGACAGCAGGATGACGAAGAACGCGAACTCGTCCGAGCCGAGGTGCTCGCCGTCGATATCGGCGTTCACCAACTGGGTGACGATGTCCTCGGCCGGGCAGGCGCGCCGCTGTTCGGCCATGTTCCAGGCGTAGCCCATCACCTCGGCGGTGGCGGCGTGGTGATCGCCCTCGAATTCGGGATCGTCGTAGGAGATCATCTGGTTGGACCAGTCGAAGATCTTCTTGCGGTCCTCCTGCGGGATGCCGATCAGTTCGGCGATGGCCTGCAACGGCAGTTCACAGGCGACCTGTTCGACGAAGTCGCCGCTGCCGGACTTTCTGGCCTCGTGCACGATCCGCGCGGCGCGTTCGGTCAGCGCGGCGCGCAGGCTCTCCACCGCCCGCGGGGTGAAGCCCTTGGAGACGATGCGGCGGGTCTTGGTGTGCTTGGGCGGGTCTTGGTTGAGCAACAGCATGTCGCCGAGCATGTCGATCTGCTCGCGCGTGGTCTCCTCGTTGAACCGGATGATCGCGGTGTTCTCGTGCGAGGAGAACACCTCGGGATTCTTGGAGATCTCCTTGATGTGCGCGAGCTTGGAGACGACCCAGTAGCCGCCGTCGTCGAAACCGCTGGCCCGACCGGACTGAGCGCACCACCATACCGGGGCGGTGCGGCGCAGTTCGGCGAACTCCTCGATGGGCAGGCGGGTGGCGAGCAGATCGGGGTCGGTGAAGTCGAAACCCGTCGGGATCGAGGGCGTGGTCACGGTCACGGCTAACTCCTACGGCGGTCTGGGCGCAGACCTGGCGAACACGGTCACCAGTGATGCAACCACAGAACCGAGCTTCGTGAACAGCGTTTAGTAAAACCCGTTTACTTTTCATGCCGCCGGTCCGCCCACCGGACCACGGACGGAGGTGGCAGGTATCGGCCATTACCCCGATTCAGGTGTACACCGACGCGGCGGACCACCTCTAATGAGAGCAGCAGCCCTACTCCGGCCGGAGGTGCCATGCCCAGTCTCTACGACCACGTCGGCGGCGACGAGGTGCTCCATCGTGTCGAAGCGGCGTTCTACGACAAAGCGCTCAGCGACCCGGTGCTGAAGACGTTGTTCACCGAACGACTGCCGCGACACGTCGACCATCTCACCTGGTTCACCGCCGAATCGTTCGGCGGCCCGGATCGATTTACCCGAGAGCTCGGATTCGAATACATCATCGCGGTGCACCGCGGCCTGCGGATCACCGACGAGCAGCGGGAACGTTTCGTCGAGGTGTACATGCAGACCTTCGAGGAGGCCGGACTGCTGGAGAACGAAGAGTTCCGCACCGCGGTCTATGAGCACGTCGCATTCGGATCACGGGTGGCGCAGCAGAATTCGCATGCGACCAGCGATTCGGAGTTGCACCCGATCCGCGAGGTCCCACGCTGGAGTTGGGCGGGCGACGACTGACTCAGCGCAGCGTGATCAGCGGCGGCGGCTGCCATCGCCTCCGCAACACCACCGGCTTGGGCGCGAACAACGCCAGGCTCGCCGAGAACGGATCGGATTCCGGGATGGGCAACCAGTTGCCCCTGGGGACGCCGGACCGGGATCGTGCTGCTGGAGTGTGAGATCGTATCGCGATGAGGTCCAGGCCTCCATGATCCCGTTCCGCCTCCCGATGCGATCGGCCGCAGCGCCAGATCCGTCCCGGAGTACATCCGCCTGTTTGCGGAAAAGTAGCTGACCAGCGGTACCTGTCACCCGATCGCCGAGAGCGGCGGGACTTCGCGCGAATCGCGTCAGAGCACCGGTAACAGCGGCGGGGGACGCCAGCGCCCCTGGACGGCCTCCGCCTTCGGCGCGTACAGGCGCAGGGTCAGCGAGAATTGTCCGGATTCGGGAATCGGCAGCCAGTTCCGGGCCGCGACGCCCGCCCTCGGGTCGGTGTACTGCAACGCGATGTCGACGGACCCATCGGGGTTGACCGTCACCGGATCCGGATGGCCGACCGCGTAGATGCCGGCCGGATTGGGCACCAGATAGTTGTCGGCGGCATAGGCGGTCAGCGACCAGAACTCGTCCACGGGCGGCAACTGGCCGGGCGCGAAATGCAGCCGGAATCGGCCCGTGCCACCTCCGGCGTCCGTCGACGCGAACAGCGTCGGATAGTAGGCGTTCTCGGTCATCAGGCTGGCGCCGAGCGCCACGTGAGCGATGACGGCGCGCAGCAGATAGTTGGTGCCGAACCTGCCGACGTCGGGGTCGACCAGCCAGCCGTTCTCGTTGACCGTCCGCGCCCCCAGAGATACCGGGATCTGCTGCCGTGCGGTCTCCACCGCCGCCGTGAGCTCGGTATCCGAGATGCCCTCGACTGTGCCACCCGGCCGGATCCCGATCTTCTCGAACCGCCGCATGGCGGGCGCGTCCTCGGGCGCGGTCGGGTTGGTCGACAGCAACGCGCACATCCGGTCGAAGAACACCCGCGGGTCCATCCCGGCGACCCACTCGGGTGGCGGCTGTACGCTCGATTGCCCCGTCCCGGTGGGCGCAGGCGGCTCGGTGCCCGCCACCCAAGCGCTCAACGGCACCAATCGCAATCCCTCTTGCGCGGCGCGCACCGCCGGGAGATCGCTCTCGCCGTCGACCCGGATCCGGACGATCAGCCACACCGTCGGCGTCGGCATCGGCAACGGCGTGAGACCTTCCGGTAGCGCACCCGACCACCCCGGACCGGTCACCGCATAGGTATACGGCGGCCCGGCCGACTCAGTCGCCGGCCGACGGCTGCTGGGGTTGTGCACGTTGTTCGTCCAGGCGTCCGTCACCTTGGCCAGCCAGAACCGGCCCTCGTCCAGCGCGGGGACGCTCAGCACCATCGGCTCGCTCGCCACATCGAGCCACGCGGTGGAACGCAGCGTGTCGCGGTCGAGCCGTACCACGTCTCGCTGCGCCGGGGTGGGCAGCGAGGCGGCGTGGTGGAAGCGGTTGATCGGCGTGACCATCTCCGCAGCCACCCGGGTGACGTCCAGCAGCACCAGAGGGTAGCCGAATACGTAGGCGTCTTTGGCGATCGTGGCAGCGTCACCTGGGGCGGGATGCGGCCCGGAATCCTGGCCGAATCCGCCGCATGCCGCCGATCCCAACGCGGCCACCGACGACATCGCGATGCCGAGCGCCGTGCGCCGCGACATCGTGAGCTTGCCTTCGGTCCTCTCGTCCATGATCCGCTCCGCCTCCGATCCTATCGGCACCGCGATTCCCGCACCGGAGCGCGACCGCACTCCGCGACGGAAATCGCAGTTCGAGGGCGTTTGCGGAGGTTCGCCGCGAGAACACGCGGGAAGGAGCGCCGCCCTCGCTCAGAATTCCAGGACGGTGTTCATGATGGTGCCCGCACTGGTGGCCACCACCCCGCCGATCATCGCGCCGGCGATCATCTTCGGCGACTGCAATCCGCCGCCGCTCCACTTCTCCCAGGCGAATCTGCCGCCCGCGTAGATGATGCTGACGATGCCCGACGCGAGCGCGAACCAGGTCAGGTACCGGACGAACTGTAAGAGCTTGTCCGCCAAGGGCGGCGCCTCCGGGGTCGGATTGCCGATCTGCGCCAACGTCGTGAACGAATCGCCGACCGACGCAAGAATGATGCTCACCGTCTACTCCCTCTACGCTCGAATACAACCCTGCCGCCGACCAGCCGCTTTGCGAAAGCCGTTCGACCACCGATGAATTCGGCCACGAACCAGGATACGGGCCCAGACGCCGCCGCGGTGCGCGCACTGCGCGGAACCTTCGCGCCCAGCGGCGGAACGGGCAGCAGGCTCAGGAGTTCGGCTACCCGGGCGCGGGCGAGGGAAACACGAACTTCCCTGCGCTACATGGACCTGACTGCATCGCGGCGAGCGAACGGATACGATCTTCTCAGCGAATCACTTGCCCCTGTCCCGAATCCAGAATGAGCGAACGACGATGATCCTGGCCGCCGCTTACGACACCCTGGCGCAGATCGGCAATCCCAGCCCCGAGGCACCGCCGATCTCCGACAAGTTCCTCCAACTGGTCCGCTACCTGACGTGGTTCGTGCTCCTGTCGGGCATCTGCGGCATCATCTACGCCGGTGGCCGCTTCGCCTGGGAGAAGTGGACCGGCGGCGGACTCGAGTCACCGAAGATGGTGGCCGGAGCCATGATCGGCGGGGTGGTGGCCACCAGCGCGGGCACCATCATGAACGCCGTCATCGGCTGATCCGCCGCGGACCGAATCGCGAACCGCTATAGCCTTTCGCTATGACAAGCGGGCGATGCGCGGTGAGCAGGGCAGGTTCGCGCTGTCAGCGCAGAATGCCCGCGTTTCGCGCTGCGCGCAGCCAGTCCGGGAACTCCCCGAGCAAACGGGCGTAGAGCTGCGCGTCGTCGACCTGATCGATGTCGTCGAGGGCGAAGAAACCCGCGTTGTCGACCGCCCGGTCGGACAATTCGTCCAGAGCGCGCAGCAGACCGTAGTTGGCGCGACCGAGCCCGACGAACTGCCAGAAGGCGGGCAACCGCGCGGCTTCGCGCATGAGCGCCGTGATCTCGCGCTTCTTGGCGAAGCCGCCGTCGGTGAAGAACAACACGAGCGTGGGACGGCCACCAGGGCGCAACGAGTCGATGATGTCGCGCATGACCGGCAGTTCGTCGTTGCGGCCGCCGAGCCGGTCGTAATCGATGTCGCCGTGGGTTCCGCCGAGATGCAGATAGGTCCGGGCCCAGTCGTCACCGTGCTCGACGGTGATGTCGGGCAGCTTGGCGAACGAGAGGGCGTACAGGTACGCCTCCAAGGTGCCGTCGTCGTCGAGCTGGGTGGCCACCGGAATCATCCGCTGCACGACGCGGTGCACCACCTGATCGCGGTACTGCCGTTGCATGCTGCCGGTCTTGTCGATGACAAGCACGACGCGGGCACGGATGCCGAAAGCGTCCTTGTCGATGAGGACCTTCGCGACCTCACGCTTGCGCAGGTCCAGTTTCGCGCGCTTTTCGAAGGAGAGCTTCGCCTCGCCGGGAACGGTGAACACCTCCGCCGCCGGGGCGAGATTCGCCACCGGCCGATCCGGAGAAGGAACGTTCGCACCGGCGGGTTCCTCGTCCACACTCACCCCGTGATCGGTGACCAGCGCGGCGAACCCACCCGCATAGCCTTGCCCGACCGCACGCACCTTCCACGTCCCATGGCGGCGGTACAGCTCGAGCGCGATCACCACGGATTCGCTGCTCAACCCTTCTATGCGGTACTCGTACAGAACGTTTCCCGCGGCGTCGGCGACCGTGGCGACCGGCGGCGCGAACCGGCCGAAGGTCTGCGCCGGATCGTCGAGTGTGAGCACCGCACGCAACTGGGCGATGTCCGCGGGCAGATCACCCAGCGAAACCGACAGCACTCCGGGCGTTCCCGCCGCCAGCGCGACACCGGGCGCGCTGGGCTGGTTGAAGAACACGAAATCCGCGTCGGATCGCACGCGCCCCACTTCGGTCACCAGTAGCGCCGACACATCGACCGCCGCCTCGGTGCGCACCGACACCAGTACGTGAGCCAGGTCCAGCACACCGTTCTGACCCTTGACCAATGCCGCGCCCATCGAAGCTCCCAGCCGTCGTCACTCCGCAATCGTCACCGGGATCAGGGTAAGGCCGGCCCGGGCCGGATGCGGAGTGTTCGCCGCGGCGATACCGGTTCACCCGCCGCAGAATTCGCCATCGCCGTCAGCGGATACCGGTGCCGCTCAGCGTGGCCATCGGCGGCCGATCGGCCGCGGGCGCCGCGCCCGGCACCGCATGCCAGCTCGAGCCGTCCGGGAGATACTGCGTCAGCGGGACGCCCGAATCGGGGATTCCGAACCGGTCGAGCAGCGTCGCGATCACCTGCCTGCTCATCTCGGCCAATTCGTGCAGCGGCCGATTGCGATGCACGCGGGCGCCGAGATCGACCTGCCCGATGGCGCCGGCCCCGTGCCTGCGCCAGGTGTCGATCAGGATGCCGATCTCGACGCCGTAGGCAGGTGCGAACGGCAACGACCGCAGCAGTTCCCGGGTGGCCGCGTACTCGCCGCCCAGCGGCTGGCGCAACTCGGCCAGCTCCGGCGCGAGCGCGGTGAGCAGCGGCCGGGCCACGAGTTGGGTGACGCGTCCGCCGCCGTCGGGAGCGTCGCCGAACGGCCGGCGGTAGAACCCTTTCACCAACCGCAGTCGGTCGTCGGACAGCAGTGGCGCGAGCAGCGACGGCACGAACCGCGGGTCGGGAGCGACGAGATCCGCGTCGACGAACACGATGAGATCACCGGACGCCACCGCCAGCGACCGCCACAGCACCTCCCCTTTGCCCGGACACGGCGGCACGGCGGGCAGCGCTTGCTCGCGGGAATAGACGGTCGCGCCCGCCGCTCGGGCGCGGGCGGCGGTCCGGTCGGTGGAGCCGGAATCGAGCACGATCAGCTCGTCGACCAAGGTGCCGACCAGGTCACGGATCGAGCCCACCACATCCGCGACGGTGTCCTCCTCGTTCAGAGCGGGAACGACCACCGAGACGGTGCGGTGCCGCTTGCGTTCGAGTAGCTCGTCGTGCGACCACGCGCGGTCGTAGTGCACGACGCCGGTTGCCGTCACCGTGGCTCCCCGTTCCGCGACGGCAGCGCGAGACTGAGCACGACGAGCACCAGCGCGATCGCCGCGACCATCCACAGCACAGTGACGCAGGCGGCGAGGAAGGTGTGCGCGGCGGCGATCTGTCCGGCCACGTCGGCCCCCGCGCCGGGACAGGTGTGCGCGTCGAGGTGCGGGGTCGGCGAACGCAGCGCCGATTCGGCGCAGTCGGCGAACGACGTGACGACACCGTCGCGCTGGGCGGTCGTCGCCGGAGAGTTCGTCAGCGATGCCGCCAGAACGGCTTTCGCATGACCGACGCCGAGGTCGGTGTCGGCGTCGACCCGGCGGAAGAACAGCGCGCCGAGTACCGCCACGCCCAGCGAACTGCCGATCTGCTGCACGGTCGGCACCGTTCCGGACGCCGAACCGGTCGCCCGTTCCGCGACGCCCGCCATCATGGCCGCGGGCAGCGGCGCGGCGAACAGCCCCATCCCGGCTCCGGCGGCGAAGACCGGTACGGCGAGCCGCCCCAGATCGATCGCCGCGTCCTCGGGGTCGACGGTCAGCGCGATGACCACGATGGCGACCGCGAACACCAGCACCCCGAGGGTGAGCCCGCGACTGCCGAGCCGCGCCACCAGGGTCGGCGAGGTGAGCGCGCCACACGCGCCGCCGAGCGCGAAGGGCAGCACCAGGATTCCGGTTCGCAAGGCGGTGAATCCCAAGCCGGATTGCGCCATCACCGACACGGTGAACAAGAACGCGGCGAAGATCCCGAAGAACAGCAGCGTGAGCACGGAGCCGACCGCGAAACCCCGGTCCGCGAAGAGATCGATCCGCAGCAGCGGGCTTTCCCCGGCCCGCAGCCGCCTGCGCTGATGCCAGACGAATACGACGAGCAGCCCGAGCCCGGCGCCGAGCAGCCCGAACAGCTGTAGGGGCCAGCGTTGTTCCCGTCCGGCCGCGAGCGGATACAGCAGGGCGACCAGTCCGCTGCTCGCCAGCAGCGCGCCGGCGACATCCAGCCGTTCCCTGGTCGGGGGCCTGCCGACGTGCAGATGCCGGTGCGCCAGCAGCAACCCCAGGACGCACAGCGGCACGTTCAGCAGGAAGATCGCGCGCCAGCCCAGGCCGAACGGATCGGAAGCGATGACCGCGCCGCCGAGCAACGGCCCCACGATGGCCGCCAGACCGGCGGCCGCGCCGTAGAACCCGAAGGCCAACGGCTGCTTGCCCTTCGGGAACACCGCGCTGATGATGGCGATGACCTGCGCGGACATCGCCGCGGCGGACAGGCCCTGGACAGCGCGCGCCGCGATCAGCTCGCCGGGCAGGTGGGCCAGGCCGCACCACACCGAGGCCATGGTGAACGCCGCCATGGCGCCGAGGAAGACGCGCCGCCGCCCGATCGACTCCCCGATCCGCGCGGCGGTCATCAGTGTGCCCGCGAAGGCCAGGCTGTAGCCCGCCACGACGAACACCTGCGCCGAACCGGGCGCCGCCAGATCCTTGGCGATGCTCGGCAGCGCGGTGTTGACGATCGTCATGTCCAGCATCTGCATGAACACCGCGAGCAGGCACGCGCCCAGCGCGGCCCACTCCGGCGGGCCGACGACCACCGAAGGCGTGCCGGTGGCGATGCTCGCCCGCGTACTCATGGAAGGGCGCCGACCCGCACCGCGCGGTCGCCTTTCGCGGCGACGTCGGCCACGATCGCCTGCATGGCGGTGACGTAGCGCCCGATCGCCTCGTGCGCCTGCGGCGTGTCGGGGAACAGCAGGCTGAGGGTGGTGACGTCGGTGAACCTGTTGATCCAGATGTAGACCTCGCGCGAACTGCCGCGGTTGGCGAACATGCCGCCGTCGATCTTGTCGAACATCTCGACGCCCGCCATTTTGCGAATGTCCAGGTAGGACAGCATGCGCGCGTTCCAACCCGGCCGAGTGCGGATACCGAGTTCGGGCGGCGCCAGTTGCAGTGCCCGGTGCAAGGACGCGTCGGTCAGGTCTTTGCCCTGGTCATATGCCTGCTGCGCCGCCGCTACCACGTCCGCGAAAGACTGCTCGGCGCCCACCGAGAAGGCCACCGGGATCAGATTCGTGTACCACCCGACCGAGGCGGCCTCGCCGTCGGTGCGGCGCGTGTTCACCGGCGTGAGACCGAAATACCAGTCGCCACCCGCCAATTCGATCTCCGCGAGCGCGGCCGCGGCGAACAGTCCGCCGGTGAACCGGCCGTCGTGCGCCCGGCAGGCCTCCTCGAAGCGCAGCGCACCCGGTTCGTCGATGAGGACGGTGGTCACCTGCGCGCCCCGGACGTGCTGGTCTCCGTCGACCCACAGGTCCACCGGGAAACCGGGCACGTCACCGCCGTTGCGCCGCAGCAGATCCAGCCAGACGGAGATCTGCGGTGAGTCGGCGGTCAGCTCGGCGCTGTGGCGGCGCTCGCGCTCGCAGTACGCGATGTGGCCGGTCACCGGCGCGAGAGTCAGGCTGCCGCCGGACAATTCGCTGCCGTAGAGCGTCAGCAGGTCTACGCACGACAGTGCCTGTGCCACACCGTCGGTGTGCAGGTGATCCACTGCCGCGTACATCGTGAACGACTCCGCGTGCTCGATGACGCCGAAACTGAAGCAGTCCCAGTCCAGCGGGCCGGGCGTCTCGGCGAAGACGTGCGCTCGGATGGTGTCGCTTTCGCTGTGGACGCCGTGTTCGGTCGGCACCATCCGGATGTCCGCCGGGTCGAGTACCCGGCGCTCCACCCGGTCCTCCGGGGTGCGGACGAACCAGCTCCAGAACGTGTCGTGCCTGCGCAGGAAAGCGTCGACCGTGCGCGTGAGCGCGGCATGGTCCGGGACGCCGGGAATCGTGAACGCGAGCATGCACACCCGCGAAACGCGGAAGCCCGCATCGGCATTGCGGTATGTGGTGCGCAGGTATTCCTCCTGCTGATGTGACGGCGGCGCCGGATGCGCCGGGGCACGGCGCGCCGCGGCGAGCGATTCCGGTGCCGCGCGCCAACTGGTGAGCTTTCCCGCAGCGGGATGCCATTCGTCGATGAAACCGAAATTGACCACAGGTGTTCTCGATTCGTGCCGGCGAGGAGAAATCCTCGGCTGAACCCCCATGAAAGTTAACGACTTCGATCATCCGACGACCATGGGTAGCACGGAATCTTGTGACCACCACCAGCAGACGGCGCGGGCGGGTCGTCGAGTTTCCCAAGAATGCTCGCGAGCGCTTGCCGGGCATCGTGACCGCGCCCTACTTTCGCCACCACTACGGTGCACGAAGCAGGTTCGGAGGTCTTGCGTGCGGGCACGAACGACAGGCAGGACAGGCGCGATCATCACCTCGATCGCCGTCGCGCTCGCGCTCGCCGCTACACCGCTGTCACCGGCCTGGCCTGCGGCGACAGCGGAACCTACGGCCCGGACACCGGACACGGTGACCGCGGATGACGCCCGAGTGGTCGGCATCGAGCCTGGCACCGGTCGGCTGACCGACGTGCGGATCCATTCCGCCGCTATGGGTACGACGATCCCGGTGAAAGTCATCCGCGCACCGGATAATTCGGCACCCGCGCCGACGCTGTATCTGCTCAACGGAGCCAGCGGCGGCTCGGAAGGAAGCAACTGGACCGATCGGACCGATATCGAGGATTTCTTCCGGGACAAACAAGTGAATGTCGTCGTGCCCATGGGCGGCGAGGGAAGTTATTTCGCGGATTGGCGGACGGACGATCCGGTGCTGGGCAGGCAACGCTGGACGACATTTCTCACCAGAGAACTGCCGCCGCTGATCGACGCCACTTTCGCCGGCAACGGCGCCAACGCCGTCGCCGGAATCTCCATGGCGGCCACCTCGGTATTCCAGCTCGCCCTCAACGCACCCGGGCTCTATCGAGCCGTCGGCTCCTACAGCGGATGCGTCCGCACCAGCGATCCGCAAGGCCAAGCCATGGTCGCCGCCGTCGTCACCCGCTGGCGCGGCAACGCCCTCAACATGTGGGGCCCGCCCACCGATCCCCGATGGGCCGCCAACGACCCGTACCTGCACGCGGATCAACTGCGCGGCACTGCCATCTACGTCTCCACCGGCACCGGCATGCCGGGACCGTTCGACCGGCCCGACGGGCCCGGCATCGACGGCAATCGCGACAAACTGGTCAGCCAGCTCGTCACCGGCGGTTTCCTGGAGGCGATCATCAACCAGTGCGCTCGCGACCTGAGCGATCGATTGCGTGCATTGAACATCCCCGCGACGTTCGACTTCCGTCCCTCCGGCACGCACTCCTGGGGCTACTGGCAAGAGGACTTGCACAACTCGTGGCCGCTGATCGCCGCGGCGCTGGCGACCCCCGCCACCGGATAGCCGTGTGAGCGGGCCGCGTCACCGCGCGCGGGAAGATTCCGCGGCGCCGGTGATATTGCGCGCCATCCCGCCGAAGATGGCCGCGTGGAACGGCGCGATGGATTTCCAGTACAGATGCCCGGCCAGTCCGTGCGGTTCGAACACCGCGCACTGGCGGTAGGTGGCGCCCGGACCGTCCGGCTCGACCGCGAGCTCGAGCCACGCCCGTCCCGGTACCCGCATCTCGGCGCGCAGGCGCAGCATCCGAGGTCGTTCGATCCGCTCCACCCGCCACCAATCCAGCGCCTCCCCTTCGTGCAGCCGGTGTGGATCGCGGCGTCCACGGCCGAGACCGACGCCGCCGGCGAGCCGGTCGATCCAACCGCGCAGCGACCAGGCCAGCGGGAAGGAATACCAGCCGTGCTCGCCCCCGATAGCCTCGATCACCCGCCACAGCGTCGCGGGGTCGGCATCGGTATGGCGTTCGCGCACGTCCCGGTACAGCGACCCGCCCGACCACGCCGGGTCGGTGGGCAGCGGGTCCGACGGCGCGCCCGGCGGATGGGCGTCCGACCACCTGGTCGGTACGTCCAGATCGCGAATCTTCTCCAGCGCCAACGCCACTGCTCTGCGGTAACCGGTCGGTCCGTCCGGTGGGTCCGGGATGAGGCCCGCGATCGCGTGGTCGCGGCAGACCACGTCGTTGATCAGCGACTCCATGAGCGGAACGGCGATCGCGCGCGGCACCGGGGTCACCAGATTCACCCACTGCGCCGACAACCACGGCGTCAGCACCGGCACCGGCACGATCAGCCGTCGCGGCAGCTGGGCCACTTCGGCGTAGGCGCGCATCATCTGTACGTAGGTCAGCACGTCCGGGCCGCCGATGTCGAACGCGCCGCCCGCGCCTTCGGGCAGCGTCGCCGCCCGCGTCAGGTAATACAGCACGTCACGCACCGCGATCGGCTGGATCCGGTTGCGCACCCAGCGCGGGGTGACCATCAGCGGCAGACGCTCGGTCAGATAGCGCAGCATCTCGAAACTGGCCGAGCCGGAACCGATGATCACCGCGGCCCGCAGCACCAGGGCGGGTACCGCGCCCGCCTGCAGGATCTCGCCGACCTCGGTGCGGGAGGCCAGGTGCCGCGACAGCCGCTGCGCACCCGGGACGATGCCGCCCAAGTAGACGATCCTGGTCAGCCCCGCGTGCGCCGCCTCGGCCGCGACCAGCGTGGCGGCCTCCCGGTCCACCGTGTCGAAGTCGGCGCGGGTCAGCGAATGGACCAGGTAGTACAGCACCTCCTGCCCCGCCAGCGCGCCGCGCACGTCGGCGGCCGAGGTCACGTCGCCCGCCACCACTTCGACGCGATTGCGCCAGGGAGCCTCGGCGAGCTTGCCGGGTGTGCGTGCCAGCACGCGAACCGAGTGACCCGCGCGTAGCAACTCCGGCACCAGCCGTCCGCCGATGTAGCCGGTCGCACCGAACACCACACACCGCACGGCAACCACCCTTCCGATGACCTGCTCAGGTGATGACCGGGGATGCCGGGGCCAAACAGCGACTCCAGTGCGCACAGGACTAGGAATCGACCGCGTCGCCTGATCACGAGTCCCGCTCGATCTCGTGGCGCGTGCCAGACTGGGCCGGTGAGCGAACGCAGCAAAAGCGACAAACCGGACGAACTCACGCCGCGTGATCGCGGTGATGTCATCGGTGTGGGCCTGCTGTGGCTGGCCAAGTGGGCGGTGTGCATCGTCGCGATCGCGGCGGGCGCGTGGGTGCTCGGCTTCCTGGTCGCCCGGCTGTGGGTGGTGATCCTGCCGGTGGCGCTGGCGATCGTGATCGCCACCGTGCTGTGGCCGCCGGTGCGCTGGCTCACCGCCCGCGGCTTGCCGCCCGCCGCGGCGGCCTCGCTCGCGGTGCTCGGTTTCCTCGGTGTGCTCGCCGGTGTCATCGCGCTGATCGTGCCCTCGGTGGTCGACCAGGTCCCGGAACTGGCCGACAAGGCGAGCGCGGGCGTCAACCAGGTGCGCGACTGGTTGCAGGGGCCGCCGTTGCGAATCCGCGAAGAGCAGTTGAATTCGGCGGTCGACGCCATCGTGTCCCGGTTGCAGTCGAGTTCCGCGCAGATCGCCACCGGCGTATTCAGCGGCGTGACCACCGCGACGTCGGCGCTGATCACCCTGTTCCTCGTGCTGGTACTGAGCTTCTTCTTCGTCAAGGACGGGCCGCGTTTCCTGCCCTGGCTGCACAGCGTCTCCGGCAGCCGCGGCGGCAGGCACCTGGAAGAGGTGCTCAGCCGGATCTGGGTCGTGCTCGGCGGGTTCATCCGGACCCAGGCGCTGGTCAGCCTGGTCGACGCGGTGCTCATCGGCGCCGGTCTGGTCATCCTCGGGGTACCGCTGGCGCTGGTGCTCGCGGTGATCACGTTCCTCGGCGGATTCGTGCCGATGGTCGGCGCGTTCGTCGCGGGCGCCCTGGCGGTGCTGGTCGCGCTGGTGGGCAACGGCTTCGTCACCGCGCTGATCGTGCTCGGCATCGTCGTGGCCGTACAGCAACTGGAGGGCAACGTGCTGCAACCGGTGTTGCAGAGCCGCAGCATGCAGTTGCACGCGGTCATCGTGCTGCTCGCGGTCACCGCGGGCGGCTCGCTCTACGGGATCGTCGGCGCGTTCCTGGCCGTGCCGGTCGTCGCGATCGCCGCGGTGGTCCTGCGTTACCTCGGCGAGCAGATCGACGCGGCCACCGCGCCACCGCCGGAACCGGAGAGCGAACCCGCGGACTGACGCAGTACCGCGCGCCATCCTTGCACTCAGTCCGAATGTAACTATCGCCGTCGCCCCCTGCGGTTTCTAGCGTCAGTGGACATGACAACTGATGTGGGCACCCCGCTCAACGACATCGCCGACGCGACGGCGAAGGCGGTGGCCGACGACCCGGCGAACGCGCTGGTGGTGTTCCGTGCCTCCGGGACTCCCGAGGGGACAGTGGGCAGCGCGATCACGCTCGGTAGGCACACCGTGCGCGTGGACGAACCACCCGCGCTCGGCGGCGCGGACACCGCGCCCAATCCGGTCGAGGTGTACCTGGCGTCGCTCATCGCCTGTCAAGTGGTGACCTATCGGTTCTGGGCCCAGCGCCTCGGCATCACGATCGACGAACTGGCGGTGAGCGCCGAAGGCGATCTCGACGTGCGCGGGTTCTTCGGCTTGGATGAGAACGTTCGCCCCGGCTTCCAGGCGGTGCGGGTGACCGTCCGCCTCAGCGGGCCCGAGACCGAGCAGCGCTATGCCGAACTCCAGCAGGCCGTCGACGCACACTGCCCGGTACTGGATCTCACGACCGGGCGCACTCCGGTCGACACCAGGCTGATCACCGATTAGCCGCCGTCCCAACCAGCTCGATCACTCACCAGAAGGAGGACCTTCCCGATGACCGAACCCGACCTGTCGCAGGACTGGAGCTTCGAGACGAAGCAGATCCACGTCGGACAGATTCCGGACGGCACGACCAACGCCCGCGCCCTGCCGATCTACCAGACCACCTCCTACACCTTCCGCGACACCGCGCACGCGGCGGCGCTGTTCGGTCTGGCCGAGCCCGGCAACATCTACACCCGGATCATGAACCCGACCCAGGACGCGGTGGAGCAGCGCATCGCCGCCCTGGAAGGCGGCGTGGCCGCTCTGCTGCTGGCCTCCGGGCAGGCCGCGGAGACCTTCGCGATCCTCAACATCGCCGGAGCGGGCGACCACATCGTGTCCAGCCCCCGGCTCTACGGCGGCACCTACAACCTCTTCCACTACTCGCTGCCCAAGCTCGGCATCGAGGTCTCGTTCGTCGACGACCCCGACGACCTCGAGCAGTGGAAAGCCGCCATCCGCCCGAACACCAAGGCGCTGTACGGCGAAACGATCTCCAACCCGCAGAACCACATCCTCGACATCCCGGGGATCGCGGGCGTCGCCCACGACAACGGTGTGCCGTTGATCGTGGACAACACCGTCGCCACGCCGTACCTGATCCAGCCGCTGGCCCATGGCGCCGACATCGTCGTGCACTCGGCCACCAAGTACCTCGGCGGACACGGCGCGGCCATCGCGGGCGTGATCGTGGACGGCGGCAAGTTCGACTGGACCGGCGGCCGCTTCCCCGGCTTCACCGAACCCGACCCGAGCTACCACGGTGTCGTGTACGCCGAACTCGGCGCGCCCGCCTACGCGTTGAAGGCGCGCGTGCAACTGCTGCGCGACCTCGGCTCGGCGGTCTCGCCGTTCAACGCCTTCCTGATCAGCCAGGGCCTGGAGACGCTGAGTCTGCGGGTGGAGCGGCACGTGCAGAACGCGCAGGCGGTGGCCGAATTCCTCACCACCCGTTCGGAAGTCACCTCGGTGTCCTACGCGGGCCTGCCGTCGTCGCCGTGGTACGAGCGCGGCCGCGCCCTCGCCCCGAAGGGCACCGGCGCGGTGATCGGCTTCGAGCTGGCGGGCGGCGTGGACGCGGGCAAGCGGTTCGTCGAGGCGCTGCGCCTGCACAGCCACGTGGCCAACATCGGCGACGTCCGCTCGCTGGTGATCCACCCGGCCTCCACCACCCACTCGCAACTGACGCCGGAAGAGCAACTGGCCGCGGGCGTCACCCCCGGCCTGGTCCGACTCGCGGTCGGCATCGAGGGAATCGACGACATCCTCGCCGACCTGCGCGCCGGATTCGACGCGGCATCCTGACGCGTTGGCCCCGCCGGGTGTGCCCGGCGGGGATCGGGTGGTCAACTCCTCCCGCACGGGAGCCGCACACCCGCCTTGGGCGCGCTGCTAACCGCGAAAAACATTGCCCCGGCGCAAACTCGCTGGAGTCCGATGGTGCACGAGACAGTGCGGGCGCTGACTCGCGCGGAGGCACGTAGCGTCCACGGCTTCGCCGTATGGTGCGGGATCGCTGCGCGCCTGTGATCCGGTCAGTCTGCCGCAGGTAGTCCCTTCGCATCGGCAGGGGACAGGAATTCCACCCGGAACGACGCGATGTACTTCTCACGCTGGCTCAGGAAGTGCTTCATGTGCGGCTGCCGCTCATGCTCCTCGAACGCGTCGCGGTCGCGGTAGACCTCGTAGAACACCCGCGACAGCGGTTCGTTCTCAACGGCGTGGGTGGCGTAGACCAGAGTTCCGGGTTCCAGTTCCGTAATGGCCTGCACCGTCTCAGCAACCAACTCGTCGAACTCGGCCGCCTTCTCGGCGTCCTGAAGATCGAACCTCACAACGAGCGCGAACATAGCCCTTCCTCAGCACTGGTACACGGTCACCGTACCGGCCCAGGACAGGCCGACGGCCAAGTTCGACGCGCTCACCACTCGCGTGTCGACATGTCTGTGGGCCGGTGTTACAACGCGCTCGACTCCTTCCCGGCCCTGTGGACCAGGGACAAAGCCCTGTACATGACGTGGGGACTGTCCGGCGTTGCGGACCTTGTTGCCGAGGAGTCACATCCGCTCCGAGGTGAGGTAGCCGTCGCGGAGTGTCGTGCTGACCAGTTCGCCAACCACCTCGAATGCCCCCACACGACGGGGGATCGGATGGGCTCTTGATCAGGCCACGGCGTGGCTCGGAACCCGCGCAGCGGGGCAAAGCCCCGTTTCGAGGGTGGTTTCCCTGATTTCCGTTGAAGAAAACCAGCAGCAGCGCAGTCGCGATTGGTTGACCACGGCGACAGGGCTATTCGGCGCTGTCACGCGGATTCGATTGGCAGGGGCGCGTTTCACCGCAATCGAAAATAAATCGAACTGCCGCGCATCCGTACGGCTTTCTGGACCGAACTAGAAGGGTAGGTACATGTCCTCTTCAGAATGAGGTGGGTAAGTCCATGGGCATAGCAGTACCCGAAATCGAAACTGCAGCACACCCGTTCTTCCGCCGCGCCGCCACTCTGGTCGTCGCGGGCGCCATTCCGTTGTCCTTGGTCGGCGCCGCCGCGACCGCCACCGCGAACCCGCTGCCGGAGATCTCCGTCCAGGTCCCGTTCGCCCCGGGGCCCGGCCTCGGCGTCATGCCGGTGGCCGATCCCGCGGACCCCGAGGCTCTTCCGCCCGCGCCCCCGGTTTCCGCGGGCCGCAACGACCTGAGCGTCAACCGGCCGATGCCGGATCCGAACCTGCTCGCGCCGATCGATCCGCAGCGGCTGCACCTGCCCAACCCCGCAGCCCTGGCTCCCGCGGTCGCGCCGATCGAGGCGCCGCCCGGCACGCTGCGCGTGGGTTCGGTGGTGATCGGCCGCCCGGACTTCATGACTCCCGAGCAGGGCAAGATGTTCAACGACGCGATCGCGGGCCCGGAAGCAGGCATCGCGCAGACCCTGGATTCGGCGGGCTTCGATCCGTCGCGTTCCGACCGCATCGCCGCCGACCTGATCGGCTCCACCGCCATCGGCGCCTCGGCGGGCAGCATGGTGGCCGCGCCGGTCGCCTCGATCGGAGCGGTCATCGGCGCCATCTGCGGCGCCATCGCGGGCCTGCCGATGTTTCCGACCGGGACGGTGGCCGTCATGGCCTTCGGCGCCGCCATCGGTTATGGATTCGTCGCCTCCCCTGCCATCGCCGTCGGTGCGGCCCTCGGCGCGGGTGTCGGTGTGCTGCAAGGCCTTCTGACACCGCCCACGGTTCCGGCCGCGTAATTCCCGGCGCGCCGGAGACCGCACGCAGCATGCGGATTCGGCGGCGATTTCGAATACGCACGATTTCCGCGAAGACCCGGTTGCCCGCCGGGTCTTCCGCTTTTTACGAGGAATGGCCGATGTTTGGCCGCCCGATTACGGGCTACTGCCGAGAAGACCGGCTGAAGATGGCCGGCCGGTCGCTTCAAAGGGAGGTTGTGACATGAGCGCAGTCGACAAGGCGAAGAACAAGACCGATAAAGTCGCTGGTCAGGCCAAAGAAAAGCTCGGAGAGGCCAAGGGTGACCGGGGGAAGCGCGACGAAGGCCGCACCGACCAGATCAAGTCCGACCTGAAGGACGCCGGCGAGAAGGTCAAGGACGCCTTCCGGCACTGACCGCTGCACGTGCGCTATCGGACGTTGTCCGTGCCTGGCGCCGCGCACGGCCGTAGCGAACGCGTGGTAGCACCGCGCACGGCCGAGCGAAAGCGGAGGCAGATAGGTCGTAGGCGGATGGCCGCATGAAGCGGGCATCCGCCTTGCTTTCCAGGAACTGGTCCAACCAGTTGACCTGTTGACCGCCATACGCGAGACTCGGTGACATGGAATTCGCCGCGGTCGCCCGCACCGCCGTCTCCGATACGGTCTTCGGCCAGATCATCGACGCCATCCTGAGCGGCAAACTCGCCCCCGAGGCGACGCTCCCCTCCGAGCGCGAGCTGGCCGAGATGTTCCAGGTGAACCGCCACGCCGTCCGCGAAGCGCTCAAGCGCGTACAGCAGAGCGGGCTGGTCCGCGTCACGCCCGGTGGCAAGACCCGGGTTCTCGACTGGCGCTCGCACGCGGGCCTGGACATCCTGACCGCGCTCACTCGCTCCGGCGCGGTACCGGCCAGACGGATCCTGCACGACATCGCGGTGATGCGGCGTTCGGTCGCCGCCGACGCGGCCCGGTTGTGCGCCGAGCACGCCGACGCCGACCAACTGGCGACGGTGCAACGCGCCGCCGCGGCCTATCCGGACGCCACCGCCCCGTTCGGCGCCGTGGTCGATGCCGATCTGGCGTTCTGGGTGGCGATCCTGGACGGCTCCGGCAATCTCGCCTACCGGCTGGCGTTGAACACCCTGGTCTCCGGCTATTTCGGGATCGGGATGGAAGTCGTCGCCGAACTGGGCCTGAACAAGGAATACATCGATCCCGGCGCCCATCGCGCGCTCGCGGAACACATTGCCCGCCGCGATTCGGCCGCGGCCTACGACACCGCCTACGCCCTGCTCACCCGCCTGGTGGACGCCCAAGCAGCACCGAAAGATTGACCCATTGTTCGACCTGATCGCCCACGCCATACCGGTTTTCGTGCTCTGCCTTGCCCTCGAAGCGGCCTCCTTCCACCTGCTGCCCGACGACGACCAACTCGGCTACCAGTTCCGCGACGCGCGCACCAGCGTGCTCATGGGGCTGGGGAACGTGGTGGTGAACCTCGGCTGGAAACTCGCGGTCGTCGCGGTGTACGCCGCGGCGTACCTGGCCGCCCCGTTCCATCTCCCGACGGACCATCCGTTGACCTGGGTCGCGCTGTTCTTCGCCGACGAGATCGCCTACTACTGGTATCACCGCACGCACCACACGGTGCGCGTGTTCTGGGCCAGCCACGTGGTGCACCACTCCAGCGAGTTCTACAACCTCTCCACCGCGCTGCGCCAGCCGTGGACCCCGTTCAGCTCGCTGCCCTATTGGTTGCCGCTGGCGCTGGCCGGTTTCCCGCCCTGGATGATCCTGCTGCAACAGTCGGTCAGCCTCGTCTACCAGTTCTTCATCCACACCGAGCGGGTCGCGACGCTATGGCGTCCCGTGGAATTCGTGTTCAACACCCCGTCCCATCACCGGGTGCACCACGGCTCCAACGATCGCTACCTGGACAAGAACTACGGCGGCATCCTGATCATCTGGGATCGGCTGTTCGGCACCTTCGAGCCGGAGGACGAACGCGTCCGCTACGGGCTGACCAAGAACATCGAGACGTTCAATCCGGCGAAGGTCGCCACCCACGAGTTCGCCTCGATCTGGCGGGACCTGCGTAGCGCGCCCTCGTGGCGCGCCCGCGGCGGCTACTTGTTCCGCGGCCCGGGCTGGGCGCCCGCCGACTGATCCCCGCCGCCGCGCCCGTCGCCCTCCTCCTCGACGAGCCGCAGCTCGCTCGGCCACCAGATCTTCCGCCCGATCAGGCTGAACAGCGCGGGGATCACCACCGTGCGCACGACGAACGTGTCCAGCAGGATGCCGAGGCCCACCACGATGCCGACTTGAGTCAGGGTGATCAGCGGGAGCACGCCGAGCACGCAGAACACCGCCGCGAGCACGATGCCCGCACTGGTGATCACCGCGCCGGTCACCGACACCGCCCGCACCATGCCATGCGTGGTGCCGTGGCCCGGAGTCTCCTCGCGGGCCCTGGTCACCAAGAAGATCGTGTAGTCGACGCCGAGCGCGACCAGGAACAGGAACGCGAACAGCGGCACGCTGATGTCCAGCGCCGGGAACCCGAACACGTGCTCGCTCATCCAGCTGCCCAGCCCGAGCGCCGCCAGCGCGCTCAACACCGTGACCGCGACGAGCAGCAACGCGGCAGGCACCGCGCGCAGCAGCACCAGCAGCACCACCAGCACGACGACCAGGATCAGCGGAATGATCAGCTTGCGGTCGCGGCTCGCGGCCGTCTGGACGTCCAGCGCCTGGGCATCGGTGCCGCCGACAATCGCGTCGGCGCCCGGCACCTGGGCCACCGACGCGCGCAGCGCCTCGATCGTGTCGAAGGCACGTGCGGAAGACGGCGGCGCGTCGATCACCACGGCCCACCGGGTCAGCCCGGTCGGCGAGGTGCCGGTCTGCCAGGTCATCACCACGCCCTCCGTGCGGTGGAACGCCGCGTCGACCTCCACCACCGCGTCGCTGCGCGCGAGGACGATCGCGGGATCGGAAGCGCCGGAGGGGAAATGCCGAGCGAGGGCGTCGAATCCCTCCACCGACTCCGCGCGAACCCGGAACTGCTCGGTCTGCGACAGGCCCACCTGCGTCGACAGCAATCCGGTCGCGCAGATGGCCAGCACCACGAGCGCGGTTCCTGCGACCACCGCGGGCCTGCGCACCACCCACGCGGCGACCGCGTGCCAGACGCCCTCGTTCGCCGTATCGCGATCGTCGGCCTCCGGCACGAACGGCCAGAACACGTTGCGTCCGCACAACGCGAGCGCGGCGGGCAGCGCGAGCAGGACGAACACCACCGCGACCAGCAATCCCAGCGCGGCCATCACACCGAGACTGCGCGTGCTGGGCACGGAGGCGAGCACCAGCACGAGCAGGGCGGCGACCACCGTGACGTTGCTGGCCAGGATCGCGGGCCCGGCGCGCCGCACCGCGTGTCGCAATGCCGTGCGGTGGTCGGCTTCCCGATGCAGTTCGTCCCGATAACGCGACACCAGCAGCAGCGCGTAGTTGGTGCCCGCACCGAACACCAGCACACTCGTGACACCGGAGGTCGAGCCGTCGAAGGTCAGGGCGGTCACACGCGCCAGCGCGGTTCCGGCGCCGGTGGCCACCCGATCGGCCGCGCCGACCACCGCGAGCGGCACCAGCCACAGCACCGGGGAGCGGTACGTCGCGATCAGCAGCACGGCGACGACCATCGCGGTCACCGCCAGCAGGGTGACGTTGGCGCCGGAGAACGAGTCGGCGATGTCGGCGCCGAACGCCGGACCGCCGGTGACCTGCAGGACGAGTCCCTCGGGCAGGCCCTCCCGCGCGACGGCACGGATGTCCCCGATCCGGTCGGTCAGCGGGAATCCGCTCAGATCGGCGTCCACGGGCACTTGCCCGATCGCCGCTTTCCGGTCCGGCGAAGCGAGCAGGTCGCTCGGGCCGGGTGTCCGTCCCGACGCGCGCGTGACCGCCGTCACGGTGGCGTTGCGGTCGTCATCGGTCAGCTCGCCGTCATCGGCGCGCGTCACCACGATGATCGCGGCGGCCGACCCCGCGTCCGGGAACTCCTCGAGCGCCTGTTCGACTCGCGCCGATTCGGCTGAGGCCGGTAGCGCGGTAGGGGCCTGCCCGGCGGACTCGTTCTCGCCCACCGCGCCGATCAGGCCGATCGAAGCCGCGGCGAGCACCACGAGCAGCACCCACGAGGTCCGGGCGGTCACCACCGACGCATAGCGATCCCAAGCGCTCACCCCGCCAACTCTCTCAGAAACTGAGCCGCGATGGCCGAACCGCCCGACGCGGACCTGCGCGCCGCACATCGCGTGCTGGTCGCCGTCGTCCACGCGATGCGCGAGCGTCACCACGGGCTGACCGGCGAGTGAACGCCTCCGCCGGGGCGCGGGTCAGTCCCGCAGCGCCTGCTCGCGCAGCGATTTCAAGGTCTTCGACAGAATCCGTGAGACCTGCATCTGCGAACATCCGATGCGCTGGGCGATCTGCTCCTGGGACATCGAGTCGAAGAAGCGCATCACCAGCACCTGCTTCTCACGTTCCGGCAGAGCCGCCAGCAGCGGCTTGACCGCCAGGTAGTTCTCCACGGTGCTGAAGTCCGGGTCTTCGGCGCCGAGCGAGTCCAGCAGCGAGGGACCGCCGGATTCGGAGTCGTCGGTGTCCGAGGCGGCGTCGATCGAGGAGGTCTGGTAGGCGTTGCGGGCGATGAGCGCCTGGGTCACCTCGTTCAGGTCCGCGCCCAGTTCCTCGGCGATCTCCCGCGCCCGCGGCATCCGGCCCAGCCGCTGCGACAGGATCTCCACCGTCGGACCGATGGTGGACTGGATCTCCTTGAGCCGCCGTGGCACTCGCACCGACCAGGCGTAGTCGCGGAAATGCCTGCGCACTTCACCCATGATCGTCGGCACCGCGAACGACAGGAAGGTCGCGCCGTGCCCCGGATCGAAGCGGTCGACGGCGGCGAGCATGCCCACCCGAGCGATCTGCAACAGGTCCTCGAAGCTCTCGCCGCGGCCGCTGAACTTGCGGGCGATGTGTTCGGCCAGCGGCAGGCAACGTTCGATCAGCTCGGTGCGCACGGCGTCCCGGCGTGGATCGTCCGGGGCCAGCGCGGCCAGTTCGGCGAAGAGCGGCTCGATATTGTCGTAGGTGTCTCCCCGCGATTTGCGCTTGGAAGCGACCTGATTCGACTCGCTACTCATTATTCGAGCCGCCGCGCACCCAACGGAAGTCGACGACGGTCGGGTAGCCGCCCACAGCGGAGTCGTGCGCGCCTCGGGTGGCCGAGACCGAATCCGTGAGCGTCGCCACGATGTGCCAGCCGAAGCCGGACTCGTCCGGGCTGGCGTCCGACACCGTGACGGTGGAGACGCGCACCTCCACCGCGTCGTCCTCGAAGCCGAACGCGCACTCCAGCTCCGCCCCGTCCACCGCGTCCAGCACCAGGGCGCTGGCCACCTCGTCGAGGGCCAGCCGGATGTCGGTCACCTCGTCGATGCCGAAATCGGCCATGAGCACGACGGTCTCGGCCAAGGCACGCAACATCGCGAGCTGTTCGGACACCGCGGGCACCCGCACGCTGATCGTGCCGGTCCGCGTCGTAGCGGGAGGAGTCCCCTCACCCTTGCTCATGCACCGCTCCCAGAAGTCGCGCCGTCCGTCGGAGCGCCAAGCCTACGCCCTCCTCCGTAGTGAACTCGATCGGCCACGGCTCGGCGCGCGCGTCTTCGTCCGGGGACGGCTGATCGCGAGGCGCTGCGACGCGGACGCGCGCACTCCCCACAACGGATGCCGACAACGATGACCAGCGCGTTCGTCCGATGCGACCGGCTCGGCCACTCGATCGACCGCCGGTAGGCCACCCCGGCATCACTGGGCGCCCGAAGCGCCGGTTCGTCCGGACGGAAGACGCCGACGGCCGTCCCCGATCGCGCGCACCAGATCGGCGTAGGCGATCTCCAGTTCGGCCAGCCGGGTCCATGCCGCGTGCATGCGCTCGCCTCCCGGATCGTCGTGCATCAGCAGATGGAACGCGTCTTCCGCGACGGCGGCCATCCGGTCGATCATCTCCCCCAGGCTCTCGTGGTGCACCCGCACCGCGGGGTCGGCGCACGGCAGGTGCAGCGCCGCCCAGGTGTCGATCCGTTCGACCAACTCGGCGCGCCGCCGCCGCGTCCCGACCGATTCCCGTGCGTCCTCCCGGCGCCGCCGGTGCAGTTCGGTCAGCTCGCGCGCCCACCGGCTCACCGGGCCCTGCACGTGCTGGCCGCCCAGCGCGCACAGCAGTGCGCTCGGACTCGGCAGCGCCGAATCCTCGGACAGCTTCCGCGGTCGCGCACGCTGGACCAGCATCGGCCTACCTCCCCGGCACGACCGCACCGCTCGTACGGCCGGTCGGCCAAGCCTTCATCAGGACAGCGTTCATTCCGGATCGGGCATGCCCGCTGCGGGCGGACGCAAACTCACAGGGGCGCAGTGAGTTCGAGATGGATGCCGTCGGGATCGGAGAACGACAGGATCGCGATGCCGAAATCGGCCATCTCGGTGATCTTCCCGTGTTCGATGCCCGCATCGGCCAGGCGAGCTGCCGCGGCCACCAGATCGTCCCGCGCCGGGACGGTGAAGCTGAGATGGTCCAAACCCACACGTTCGGAATCGAATCGGTCCGCCGGATCGGCGACCGGACGCAGGCCGAGCAACATGCCGTTGGCCTGGAACACCACCCCGCCGAACAGTCGCATCGGGTCGGCGCGCACCTCCGGATCGTCGGGGCTGCCTGGCGATTCGGCGGCGATGGGGAAACCGAGCACATCTCGGTAGAAGGCACGCGACCGGGCGATGTCGGTCACGGTCAACCGGATGTGATGCGTCCCGGTCGTTTCGATCATGGTCACGCTCCCAAACGAGGTACGGCGGGTTCGATCGGCTCCCCGGTTCGCTCGGCGGCGAGCCGTCTCGCGATGACGGTAGGACAGAATCCCGGCGGAACCGAGTGTCGCAAACGACATCTTCGGTACCGTTTCCGACATGGACGTCGTCGTCTTCGTGGTAGACGGCGTAGCCGATTTCGGATACGCCGCCCTACTGGAAACCTTCAACACCGCCAACGCCGTGCGCACCGAGCTGCCCGACCCGCCGCAGCCGTGGCGGGTGCACAGCGCGTCGTTCGGCGCCACGGTGCGGTCGGGCAACGGCCACACCGTGCCGACGATCCCGCTCGACGAGCTCGGCGACGGGTTCGATCTGATGATCGTGCCCGCCGTGAACGTCCTGGAGGCCGCGGCGCTGATCGACCTGGTTTCCGCACCCGCCAGCCGTCCGGTGCTCGACCGGCTGGTCGCGGCCCGCGATCGGGGCGCTCACCTCGCCGGCGCCTGCACCGGAACGTTCTTCCTGGCCGAGGCAGGCGTGCTGGACGGCTCCCCCGCGACCACGAGCTGGTGGCTCGGCCCCAGCTTCCGGCGCCGCTACCCACACGTGGAACTCGACGAGGGGCGCACGCTGTGTCGCGGTCGACGCGTCACCACCGCGGGCGCCGCGCTCTCGCACATGGACCTGGCGCTGTCGCTGATCGCGAGCAAGAGCCCGGCCCTGGCCGAACGCGCCATGCGCTACCTGGCGGTGGGCGCGGGCCGACCGCAACGCGAGTTCATCGTCCCCGAGATCATCGCCCGCGGCGATTCCGTCACCGCCGCCTTCGAACGCTGGGTCCGCGCACACCTCGGCGAGAATTTCCGGATATCCCAGGCCGCTCGCGCCGTCGGCGTCACCGAACGCAGCCTGCAGCGGGCCACCCACGCCGAACTGGGCATGTCCCCCACGGAATTCGTGCACGACATCCGCCTGGAACGCGCCGTGCAACTGCTGCGCACCACTTCGCTCACGGTGGACGCGGTGGCCGCCAAGGTGGGTTATCTCAACGCCGGAACACTGCGTGGATTGTTCCGCCGCCGCCGGGGCATGTCGATCTCCGAGATCCGCATGACGCGCGTGTCGTATTGAGCCGCGGTAGGCACGACGCCGGATGTCATGCGGCGGCTACTGCCCGACGGCCCAACTCCGGGAACGGTATCGTCCGCACGGGCGGCCGGACAGCCCGCGCTAGGAGGACTCGGTGACCGATCGGCAGCACACGACCACATCCGACGAGGAGCGACCCCCCGCGCCCTCCGCGACGAGCGCACACGACACCGCGCGGCTCGGCGTGGTGGTCGCCGCACTCGGCGTGGTGTTCGGCGACATCGGCACCAGTCCGATCTACACCATCCAGACGGTGTTCAACCCTGCCGACCCACATCCGGTGCCGGTGAGCGTGGACAACGTGTACGGCGTGGTCTCGCTGATCTTCTGGTCGGTCACCATCATCGTCACCGTCACCTACATCCTGCTGGCCCTGCGCGCCGACAACGACGGCGAGGGCGGCATCATGGCGCTGATCACGCAGCTGCGGCGGTGGGGTTCGCAGCACGGCCGACGGCAGACCGCGGCGCTGGCGGCGCTGGGCATCTTCGGCGCTTCGCTGTTCTTCGGCGACAGCATGATCACTCCGGCGATCTCCGTGCTGTCCGCCGTCGAGGGAATCGATGTCGTGCAACCGTCGCTGGCGGATTTCGTCGTACCGATCACCGCGGTCATCATCGTGACGCTGTTCCTGGTGCAGCGCCGGGGCACCTCGGCCGTGGGCCGGGTGTTCGGGCCGGTGATGATCGCCTGGTTCGCCGTCATCGGCGCGTGCGGGGTGGCGGGCATCGCCGATCATCCGCAGATTCTTCGAGCCCTGTCACCGACCTACGCGCTCGGCTTCCTGTTCGGCCATTTCGGCACCGCCTTCTTCGCCTTGGCCGCGATCGTCCTCGCGGTGACCGGAGCCGAGGCGCTGTACGCCGACATGGGTCATTTCGGTCGCAGGGCGATCACCCGTGGCTGGCTGTTTCTGGTGTTCCCGGCGTGCATCCTCAGCTATTTCGGCCAAGGCGCGCTGATCCTCGACGATCCCGGCCACGTCAGCAGCCCGTTCTTCCTGCTCATGCCCGCATGGGGCCGCCTGCCGCTGGTGCTGTTGGCCACCGCCGCTACGGTGATCGCGTCGCAGGCGGTGATCACCGGCGCGTATTCGGTGGCATCCCAGGCCGCCCGGCTCGGCTACCTGCCCCGGCTGCGCATCGCGCACACCTCGGAGGCGACGGTCGGCCAGATCTACGTGCCGTGGATCAACTGGCTGCTGATGGTCTCGGTGCTCACCCTGGTGTTCGCCTTCCGCAGTTCGGCGGCGCTGGCCTACGCGTTCGGCATGGCGGTGACCGGCACGATCACCATCACCACGCTGTTGTTCTTCTACGTCGCCCGCGCCCGCTGGAATATCCCGCGCTGGCTGCTCGCCCTTGGCGCCGTCCCCCTGCTGTCGGTGGACCTGCTGTTCGTCGCGGCCAACCTGACCAAGCTCGTGCACGGCGCGTGGCTGCCGCTGCTGATCGGTCTCACCGCGTTCACAATCATGACCACCTGGCAACGCGGGCGCGACATCGTCACCGCCGAACGCGAACGGCGGGAGGGGTCGCTGCGCGAGTTCGTCGACCACTTGCACGCGGGCGACCCGTCGATACTCGAGGTCCCCGGCACGGCCGTCTTCCTCAACCGAGGCAAACGAACCGCGCCGCTGGCCTTGCGGGCCAACGCCGAACACAACCACGTGCGCCACGCGCACGTCGTGATCATGTCGATCGAGACCGAACCCGTGCCGCGGGTTCCGGCGGACGAACGGATCAGCGTCGATTCCCTCGGCTACACCGAAGACGGCATCATCCACGTGTGCGCCCGGTTCGGCTACATGGAGTCGCAAGACGTGCCCGGTGCGCTGGCATTGCTCGACCCCGCTGTCACCGAGGGACCGTTGCAGCTGGACCGTGCGTCCTACTTCCTGTCGAAGATCGAGCTGCGCCCCGGTACCGAGCCGACGATGGCCCAGTGGCGCAAGCGGCTGTTCATCGCCACCTCCTACATCACCGCCGACGCCGCCGAGCAGTTCGGCCTACCCCGCGAGCGCACGGTGATCATGGGCGCTCACATCGAGATCTAGGCGCGCACACCCTGGTTCCGTCTCGGACCGTCTCCGTCCCGGTACGTTCGCGGTTCAGAAGGCTCCCCCACCGGCGGGCACGCTCGCCCCGGTGATCCAGCGGGCCTCCTCCGACGCCAGAAAGCCGACCACGTCGGCGATGTCGTCGGGCTCGCCCATGCGGCCGAGCGGAATCGATTGAAGGATCTGCTGATTCGCCCCGATCGCCCCTGACGCGGCGAGTGCGTCGGTGTGCACCGCACCGGGCAGCACGCTGTTGGCCGTGATGCCGCGCGAGCCGAGTTCCCTGGCCAGCACCCGAACCAGCTGCTCTACGGCGGCCTTGCTGGCGCCGTAGACACCCGAGCCCGGCCGGTGGGTCAGTGTCGCGCCGGAGGACACGACGACGATGCGGCCGTTGTCGCGCAACCGCTTCGCGGCCTCCCGCAGGGCGACGAACGTCGCCTTGGTGTTGACCGCGAACATCAGCTCGAAGTCCTCGTCGGTGGCCTCGGCTATCGAGCCGAACGCGCGACGCCCGCGTTGTTCACGAAGACGTCCACGCCGCCGAAACGCTCCTCGGCGGCGTCGAACAACCTGCGCGGGCCCGCCGGGTCGGCGACGTCGGCCCGCACCGCCCACGCCTGCCCACCGGAGCCCTCGATGGCGGCCACCACCTGTTCGGCGGCCGGCCGGTTCGATCGGTAGTTGACGACGACGGCGGCTCCCCTCGCGCCCATGCGCTCGGCGATGGCGCGACCGATGCCGCGGGATCCTCCGGTGACGATCGCGACCGGCATCTCACCTCCCATTGATGACCATGGCGATAGTCGAGATCATCAACTAAATCAGTGAGGATGTCAACTGTTGATGACATAGACTTTCCCCATGCCGACCGATGATCAGGGGCTCGCGCCCGCTTTCGCACGGCTGTACCGCGAGATCAGCGCCCTCTACACCTCGATCGCGCGACGCCTCGAATTGACGAGTCAGCAAGCCGAATTGCTGTGCCTGCTCGGCGCCGACCGGCCGCCGTCCTTCGGCGAGCTGGCCGCGACGCTCGGTTGTGACAAGACCAATGTGACCGGCATGGTCGACCGGCTGGAGCGGCGAGGGCTACTCGTCCGGGAGACCGACCCGGGAGACCGCCGCGTGACTCGCGCCGTTCCCACCGAACAGGGCTCGGCGGCGCGACACAAGTTCCGCGCGGAGCTGGAGCACGAGCTGGCCCGCAGGCTTCCCGGCATCGACCGAACTCGATTGATCGGCCTCGTGACCGCGACGGCGACAGCCTTGGCCGAACATCGGTGAAAATCTAACGTCGCTGAAACCGACAGCACGCATAGGCTCTACCTACTGTTTTGGTTATGCGAACTAACTTTTGCGCAGCATTGCGGCACCCGTCGTTCGAGTAGTTCGCTACTCGTGTGCGGGCACGACTGTGACCAGAGAATGGCGATAGCTGGTGCGACAGCGCCGTCGACGCCACGCTCACCTCGATCACGGAGCCACCATGCCTGCCAAAAAGAATTCACCAGCCCGCCGGACGAACACCCGAAACGACGACCTTCTCGCCGCACTGCGCAAATTCATCCGCAGCAAGGGCGAGAACTTCCTCGAAGACCCCAATATCTCCTCGATCGGCATCGGCCACAAGCAAGTCGACGGAAAATCGACCGGCGAGATCGCGGTGCAGTTCACCGTGCACGAGAAGGTGTCCGAACCGGAGGCGCTGGAAGCGCTTGGCACGTCGGCGATTCCGGAGACCGTCACCGTCGACGGGATCGAGGTACCGACCGACGTGCTACAGCGCACGTTCGAGCCGGCCTTCCGGCTGGTCACCGAAGCGGCCGCGCCCGAGCGCAAGTCGCGCCTCGACCCGATCGTGCCGGGAATCAGCGTTGCCCACCCGAGCACTACGGCGGGGACGATCGGTTGCGTCGTCTACGACCGGGACGACGGAACACCGTATGTGCTGAGCAATTGGCACGTCCTGAACACCGCGGCGGGCAATCTCGGCGACGACGTCGTGCAGCCGGGCCCGCGTGACGACAACCGGGTCGACCGCAACCGGCTCGGCAAGCTGATCCGATCCCATCTCGGCACGGCGGGCGACTGCGCCGTCGCCGACATCGAGAACCGGCGGTTCAGCGCCGCGATCATGGGCCTGGACGTCGTCCCGGACCGCCTCGGCGAACCCGAGCTGGGCGACAAGGTGATCAAGAGCGGCCGGACCACCCAGGTCACCCACGGCATGGTGCGGCGCGTCGACGTGGTCGCCAAGATCGACTATCACGGCGTTGGCACGAGAAGCATCGGCGGCTTCGAGATCGGGCCCGACCCGGACCATCCCGCGGTCGACGGCGAGATCAGCAGCGGCGGCGACTCCGGATCGGCGTGGATTTTCGAGCTCCCCGACGGCAAGACCAGCACCGTGCTGGCCGGATTGCATTTCGCAGGCGAGACGGGCGCGGACACCGACGAGCACGCGCTGGCCTGCCTGCCGCAATCGGTGTTCGAGAAGCTCGGCATCACCTTGACCCCGCCGGCCACGGAGGAAGCCGCGGCCGTCGCCGGATACGACCCGAATTTCCTCGCGTCGCCGATTCCGGTCCCCGAGGTGGACGCCGAGGTCCGCCCCGACGTGGCGACCACCCTGGACGGCGCCGATGTCCTGCACTACACGCATTTCTCCCTCGCGATGCGCCGCTCGCGCCGCTTCGCCATCTGGGTGGCCTGGAATATCGACGGCGGCTCGATCAAGAAGCTGTCGCGGAAGAAGATCGACTTCGTCAAGGACGCGCGGCTCGACGCGGACGCCCAGGTCGGCAACGAGTTGTACCGCGACAACCGGCTCGATCGCGGCCACCTCGCCCGCCGCGCGGACCTGCTGTGGGGCAGCCTGCCCGAGGCCAAGAAGGCCAACGAGGATTCGTTCTTCTACACCAACATCACCCCGCAGATGGACGACTTCAACCAGAGCATGCGCGATGGGGTCTGGGGGCGGCTCGAGGACGCCGTCTTCGCCGACGTCACCGTCGACGACCTCAAGGTCAGCGCGTTCGGCGGCCCGGTCTTCACCGACGACGACCAGGAATTCCGGCAGGTCAGGATTCCGCGCGAGTTCTGGAAGGTCATCGCGTTCCGGGAGAACGGCGAACTGAAGGCCCGGGGCTTCCTGCTGAGCCAGAACCTGGACCAGCTGGAAGTGCTCGATCTCGACGAGTTCCGCGTCTTCCAGCTGCCGCTGACCGAGATCGAGCAGCGAGCCCGCTTCCACTTCCCGCAAGCGCTGCGGGACGCGGATCTGCAACTGGCGCCGGAGGAAGTGGCCGCCCCCTTGAACTCGGTCGCGGATATCCAATGGTGAAGCGGAGCGACCTATACGGCGCGTGATTTCGGGGGCGCGGTATATCCCTCGGCGAATTCGATGAAGTTCTGCACGACGGTCTCGGCCTCCCGCCGGACGCTGCGCTTGAGGAGTAGTCCGGGCAGCAAGAGCGAGGATTGCAGCTCGGTGTGATACCAGACCTGCGATCCCGCGCCGTCCTCGGCGACTTCGAACCAGCCACCGCCGCCGACGCCGACACAGCTGTCCACGACCTGCCACGACACTCGGTCCGCGGTCCAGTCGTATTCCAGCACCTGGAGATCGGACTTGCCGAGCGGAGTCTCCGCGGTGACGTAGACCCGCTGCGGACGACCGGATTCACCGCGGGTGGCCACGCGCGCATCCGAATGCGTCGACCATTCGGGAAGCAATTCGATCGCGGCGACCGCATCGAACACCCGGATGGGATCGACGCCGACGGTGAAATGGATATCGGTTTTTACGCGCATAACTCCTCCACCCCCGGGATCAACCCGGCCGATTCTGCCCGTGCCGCTTCCCATCCGTCAATACGCGTTCGACTCGCAACCAGCATTCCCCCGCAAAGAGCGATGTCAGAGCCAAAAATAAGTCACCAGCTACCCGTTGGCTATTATCGATTCCAATTGTTACCGGCGAGTATAAAAGTGGGATCGCAAGAGTTTCGCCGCGGAGCTCGTGTGCGATATGCCGATCCAACCGTGGCGAGGGTGTTCATTCTGTCCGTGAGCGGTATTCATGCCACCGGTCCGTCGCGGCCCACACGGCCTACTTCGTGTTCTTTCGCATGGGCTCGAACCACCCCGCCGCCGGTGACGAGGACGACGCCGGAAATACGCTGCGCGCCTTGGCCACAGCGCGCCTCGTCATGGGCATGCCCGCCCTGGCCGACAACCGATACGGCCAGGGCTGACGGACCGGCCGTGCAGGCGCGTTCCCACGCGCTCGGCCGACAGTTCTACCGTGCCGTCTCCGTCCAGGTGACCGGCAGTTCGTGGACGCCGTAGATATTCATGTCGGTCCGGAGTTTCACCGCACCGGCGGGGATGGCGAGCTCGAGTGTCGGGAAGCGGCGCAGCAGTCCGGCGAAACCGGCGCGCATCTCGATGCGGGCCAGTTGCTGGCCGAGGCATTGGTGGACGCCGTGGCCGAAGGACAGGTGGCCGCGGGCCTTGCGGTGCAGGTCCAGGGTGTCGGGATGATCGAAACGCTGGGGGTCGTGGTTGGCGGCCAGCAGCGAGACGACCACGGTGGAACCCTTGCCGATCGTTTCACCGCCGAGTTCGATGTCGTCGGTGGCGTAGCGATAGAAGATGTCGGCGACCGACAGGTAGCGCATGAGTTCCTCGACGGCGTCGGGAAGCAGATCCGGGTCGGCGCGCAGTTCGGCCAGTTGCTCGGGGTGCTCCAGCAGCGCGAAGGTGCCGAGCGCGAGCATGTTCGCGGTGGTCTCGTGGCCCGCGAGCAGCAACAGGAAGGCGATGCCGGTCAGCTCCTCGATGGTGAGGTCGTCGTGGCGGGCCAGGTCGGACAGTATGTCCTCGCCGGGTTCGGCGCGCTTGCGTGTGACCAGTTCGGCCAGGTACGTCGTCATCGCGCCGTACGCCGCCATCTTCTCCTCGAGCGATTGGTCCTTGACCAAGAACTTGGCGGAGTTGACCTGGAAGGTCTCGCGGTCCGCGTAGGGCACGCCGAGCAGCTCGCAGATCACCAGCGAAGGCACCGGCAGCGCGAACTCCTCGACCAGGTCGACCGGCGGGGTCAGCCGCGCCATCTGGTCCAATTGCCGCTCGGCGATGTCGATGATGTGCTCCTCGAGCTGCCTCATCCGTTTGACGGTGAACGCGCCGGTCAGCTTGCGCCGCAGCCGGGTGTGGTCCGGCGGGTCCATGGCGATGAACAAACCCGGCACCTGCGGTGACGGTTCGGTGGCGACGGGCATGCCGGGTGTCTCGTACGGCACGTGGACGATGCCGATGTCCTGGCGGGAGCTGAACCGGGTGTCGGCCATGAGCCGGCGAACCGCGTCGTAGCCGGTGACGAGCCAGCCCTCGTGACCGTCGGGGAAGATCAGGGGGCTGACCGGACGAAGCTCACGCAGCCGGGTGATCTCGCGGGGTGGGTCGAAGGGTCCCGCGTCGCGCTCCAGGGGGAGGCCGTGCGGGATGGGGGCCGTCTGACTCATCGAATTTCCTCTCGCGGCGATTGTCGAACGATGGTGATCGCGCCGGACGGGCACAACTGGGCCGCCTCGCGGACGGCCTGCTCCCACTCGGGCGCGGGTGTGAGGTCCAGCGGCGCCACCCGGCCGTCCTCCGGGTCCTGGTCGAATACTCCAGGGGCGGTCAGTGCGCACATTCCGGCGCCGACGCAGCGCTCACGGTCCACTCTGAGTTCCACCGGCTACCCCTTTTCCCAGGTGACCGGGAGAGCGCGCACACCGTGGGCAAGTGCACTGCTGCACAGCGGCGTCCGCAACACCTTCCTCAGCCCTGTCATTGCTGAACTGTTCACAGGAGAACTGTCGCCCGACTGGCTGACACCGACCTGATACCGGCCTGACACGCAGCCGATACGGCGTTCGCCCTGGTCGACGCGCATCGCCTCCGCGCAGAGCCGATCAGATCGCGTATGCGCCCGCTCTCCGGCAAGCCGACATCTCGGCACGCTGCGGCCGACCGGTGTCGGTCGCCGCCATCGGAGTGGTTATCACCGCGGGGACGGGCGGCCCGGCTCACCGCCGAGAGTCCACGGCAGAATGGGCCGGTGCAGATCGGGATGCTTGGACCGCTCGAGATCCGACTAGACGACGGCGGATTGATCGAGGTACCGGGCGCTCGGTTGCGGGCGCTGTTGATCGCGCTCGCGCTCGAACCAGGTCGGGTAGTCCCGAAAGCGACGCTGGTCGACTGGATTTGGGGTGAGCAACCGCCCGCCGACGCGGCGAACGCCTTGCAGGCACTGGTCTCCCGGCTGCGCAGGGTGCTGCCGGACGGGGCGCTCGACGGGCAGGCGGGCGGATACCGGCTGACGGTGGAACCCCACGCCGTCGACGCCCTGCGGTTCGAACGGCTTCTCGACCAGGCCCGCGGCGGTGACGACGCGCGACAGGCCCAGCTCCTGCACGAGGCCGTCGAGCTGTGGCGCGGCGCGCCGATGCAGGACGTCGGAATACCGGACAGCGAGGCTTTCGACGCGGTGGTCACCCGGCTGGAGGGGCTGCGCCTCGCCGCCATGGAGGATCGGTACGAAGCGGAGGTCCGCCTCGGCCGGGGTACGGAGCTGATCACCGAGCTGACCGAGCTGGTGGCCCGGCACCCGGTGCGGGAACGGCTCGTCGCCGCGCTGATGCGCGCGCTCGGCGCCGCGGGTCGCGGCGCCGAGGCGCTGATCGCGTACCAGCGCGCACGGGAGGCACTCGCCGACACGCTGGGCGTCGATCCGTCGCCGGAACTCTCCGCATTACACGTGGCGCTCCTGCGCGGCGAAGTGCGAACGGAGGAGAACCACCGCAACACGAACCTGCGGGCCGAGTTGACCGAATTCGTGGGCAGATACGCCGATATCGCCGCCGTGCGCGAACTCATCGCGAACCATCGGCTCACCACGTTGACCGGTCCTGGTGGCTCGGGCAAGACCAGGTTGGCCCTCGAAACCGCGCGAACCATGCTCGACGACCTGCCCGACGGGGCCTGGCTGGTGGAACTGGCGTCCGTCGGCGCGAGTGGCGACATGGCGCAATCCGCCCTCGCCGCGCTCGGACTCCGCGACGCGCTGCTCGGCGGCGCACCGAACGCGGAACCGATGGACCGGCTCGTCGCGGCGATCCGCGAGCGCGAAACGCTGTTGATCCTGGACAACTGTGAGCACGTGATCGAGTCCGCGGCGGCGTTCGCCCACCGGCTGCTCGGAGAGTGCGGGCGGCTGCGGATCCTCGCGACCAGCCGCGAACCGCTCGGCATCATGGGCGAGGCGTTATGGCAGGTCGAGCCGTTGGCGTTGCCCGCGCAGGACGCGGATCCCGGCGAGATCGAGTCATCCCCGGCGGTGCAGCTGTTGCGGGACAGGGCCGGTGCGGTGCGTCAGGATCTCGCGGCCGATGCTCCCACCTTGTCGACCATGGCGCGCGTCTGCCGGGCCCTCGACGGAATCCCCCTGGCGATCGAACTGGCCGCGGCCAGACTGCGCACCATGTCCCTCGACCAGCTCGCCCACCGCCTCGATGATCGATTCCGTCTGCTGACCGGCGGCAGCCGCACCGCGATTCCGCAGCACCGGACGTTGCGAGCGGTAGTCGACTGGAGCTGGGAGCTGCTCACCGACTCCGAACGGATGGTTCTGCGCAGGCTCGCGGTGTTCTCCGGCGGCGCGAGCCTGGAGGCGGCCGAGCAGGTCTGCGCGGGGCCCGAAGCCCAGGGCGAGGAGAGCATGGCGGTCGAGCGGTGGGAGGTGCTCGAGCTGCTGACCGCGCTGACCGAGAAATCGCTGCTGCGTACCGTGGAGGACAGCGGGCCGCGCTTCCGGATGCTGGACACGATCAAGCAGTACGCCCGGGACCGGCTCGAGGAGTCGGGCGAATCGGATTCGGCGCGCCGAGCGCATCTCGCGTACTTCACCGAACTCGCCGACATCGCGGAGCCGCACCTGCGCCGCGCCGAGCAATTGGAGTGGCTCGCCACGCTCGAGGTCGAACACGACAACATCGCCGTCGCGATGCGTGGCGCGCTCGCGGCCGCGGACGCGACCGGGGCGATGCGGCTCGCGGCGGCCGCGGGCTGGTACTGGTGGCTCGGCGGCCACAAGGCCGAGGGCATGGAGCTGATCACCGCGGCTGCCGACACGTCCGGCGAGGTGGACGACGAGATCAGGGCCAGGGTGTACGGGCTGGTCGTGCACTTCATGAGCTCCGGGCCGAGTGACGAGCACCAAGTGGAGGAATGGATCCACAAGGCATACCTGTTCAGCCGACGCAGTCGGGGGCGATACCCGCTGCTGGCGTTCGTCGCAGCGCTGGAACGCATGTTGCAGGGGCCGGACGCGTTGCTGCCCGCGTTCGAACCGCTGCTCACCGATGACGACCCTTGGGTGCGGGCGCTGGCCCGGCTCCAGCTCGGCAAGGCGCGGATCGCGCTGGGACAGCAGGGGCGGGAGGCGGACGAGTATCTGGAGACGGCGCTCGCCGAGTTCCGGACCATCGGCGAGCGCTGGGGGATCTCGTTCGCTCTGACCGAACTGGCGAATCGAATCGCCATGCGCGGTGAGTTCGCCGGTGCGTGCGAGCATCTCGACCAGGCGATCGCGGTGGTCACCGAGGTCGGCGCGATCGAGGACGTTTTCTTGATGCGGGCGCGGCAGGCTCAGCTGTACTGGCTGCTGGGCGATGCGGAGGCGAGTGCGGCCGCCATGGCCGAGGCGCAGCGGCACGCGGATCGCTCCGCTTGGCCGAACGCACTGGCCGAACTCGCCCTGACCAGGGCGGAGCTGGCTCGTTGGAGCGACGACACCGAGCAGGCGTACCGGCAGATCGATCTCGCGACAACCCTCCTCGGCAGCGATGCCGAGCAGCGCTACGTCAGGGCGCGGACCCACAACCTGCTCGGCTACCTCGCCGACGGGCTCGATGAAGCCCGCGAACACCACGACGCAGCCTTCCAGGCGGCATCCGATGCGGGATACGCGCCTTTGACCGCTCAGGTGCTCGTCGGGATCGCCGACCTGGCGCAACGCGCCGACCACGATGAGCAGGCCGTCCGGCTGCTCGCGGCGAGTGCCGCAGTGCGCGGCCTGTCCGACCGTTCCCAACCGGATGTGGAACGGATCGAGCAGACAGCACGACGTCGCCTCGGCGAAGTGCGGTTCACCGAGGCGACGAAGGAGGGTGCGCAGGCGAGCTGGCGTGAACTGGTCGCCACTGCGCTCGCTTGCTGAACATGGCGAAAACAGTTGTGCGACACCGACCTGGTGTCGCACACCTGTTGGACAATGTGCGCGGGACGGGGTGGCGGGAGCGCAGTATCAGGCGGCCGTGGCGTGCTGGATGACAATGTTGCCGTATGAGTTGCGCGCGTACACCCGCACGATGTCCTCCTCGCCCTGCGACCGGTCGACCGGTTGCATCCGGTTGCGCACGGTCCCGTGCTGGGCGTTGGTTTCCAGCTGCACCGCGCTGCTCGGGCTGATTCCGACCTGGAGCTCGCCCATGGACGTTTCCAGCCGGAGCACGCCGCGCGACGCCTCACCGATACGGATGTCGCCTTTGGCGGTTTTCGCGGTTACCGAATCACGCGGGCGCTCGACGGTGATGTCGCCCGCGGATATCTCCAGGTCGCATTCGCCGAGTTCGCCTGCGCCCAGCAATCGGCCCACCGCGGCGGTGCCCTTCAGCTGGGAGCCGGTGGGTACCTCGATGGTCAGCTCGATCGACGGGTTGCCGCCGAACGGGGTGTAGGTCCGCCAGTCTTTCGGCGTTCGCACGGTCAAAGTGCCTGCGGTGAATTCGATCTGGGTTTGCGCGGCGGCGCGCACGTCACCCTTTTTGGACGCGTCGGCCGGACGGACCTCCACGACGGTGTCGATACGGTCCGAGGCGATCACCGTGACCGCACCGGAGAGCACGTCGATCGTGACGGCGATCGGTTCCGGGGTCTCGAACGTCGGCATGGCTGTCTCCTGTGTGTGAATTGGTTGGTGTGTGAAATGGGCGGCTGGTCGCGACTACACGCGCTTGTTGAAAGTGGCGCGCGACCACAGGTATCCGACGACGGCGAACCCGGCGCACCAGGCGAGCGCGGCGGCCGTGTAGCCACCTGAGGGGTGTCCGGCGAGAAACCCGCGCAACGCTTCGATGATCGGCGTGAAAGGTTGGTATTGCGCGAACTGCCGGATACCCTGCCCCATCTGGTCGGCGGGCACGATCGCGCTGCTCACGAACGGCAGCATGATCAGCGGCACCACGGTCATGCCCGCGGACTCCGGAGTCTTCGCGGCCATTCCCAGTGCGACCGTGAGCCAGGCGGCCGCGAACGACGTCGCCGCCATGATGCCGATCGCGCCCAGCCAGTCGAGTGCGGTCGCGGGCGGCCGGAACCCCAGCGCGAAGGCCACACCTATGACGGCCGCGATGGCCACCACATTGGTCAGTACGGTGGCCGCGACGTGGCCGGTCAGTACGGCGCCACGAGAGACGCTCATGACCTTGAACCTGTTGATGACGCCTTTCGCCATATCGGAGCTCACCGAGACCGCGGTGCCCGACAACCCGTAGCTGATGGCCAGCAGGATCATGCCCGGTGTCGCGTAGTCGATGTACTGTTCGCCGACATCGAACGCGTTGCCGAACACGTACACGAAGATCAGCATCATCACGACCGGCATCATGGCCGCGTTGAAGATCGTGACCGGAGTCCGGGCGATGTGCTTGAAGTTGCGGCGCAGCATGATCGACGAATCGGCCAGCGGCGCGGAAATGGTGCTCATGGTGCGACAGCCTCCTTGGTGGCGTGACCGGTCAGGGCGAAGAAGACATCGTCGAGGTCAGGGGTGTGGACGGAGACCTCCTCGGCGTCGACCGAGTGTTCGGCGAGCCGATTCAGCAGGTCCCGCAGTGCTTTCGTCCCGCCGTCGCCGGGGACCCGCAGGGTCAGGGCCTCGTCGTCGCGGGTGGCCCCCGGCAGGATCCGCGCCGCCGCATCGAGCTGCGTGACGTCGGTGAATCGGAGCCGGATGTGGCTGCCGGGCACCCGGCGCTTGAGGTCGTCAGGTGTGCCTTCGCCGACTATGCGGCCCTGGTCGAGCACCGCGATCCGGTCGGCCAGCTGATCGGCTTCCTCGAGGTACTGAGTGGTCAGGAAGATCGTCACACCGTCGTTCGTCAATTCCCGGACGATCTCCCACATGGTGCGCCGGCTGCGCGGATCCAATCCCGTTGTCGGCTCGTCCAGGAAGACGATGTCCGGCTTGGTGACCAGCGTCATCGCCAGATCCAATTTCCGGCGCATACCCCCGGAATAGGTCGACGCCTGCCTTCGCGCCGACTCCGCCAAATCGAACCGTTCGAGCAATTCGGTGATCACCCGCTTGCTCTCGTGGGCCCGCAGATGGTGTAGATCCGCCATCAGCCGCAGGTTCTCCTCCCCCGTCAGCAGATCGTCCACCGCCGCGAACTGACCGGTGACCCCGATCGACGCGCGCACCGCCTCGGCATCGGTCGCGATGTCGTGCCCGGCGACCCGCGCCGTGCCGCCATCGGCTTTCGACAGCGTGGTCAGCACGTTCACCGTGGTCGTCTTACCCGCCCCGTTCGGGCCGAGCAGAGAGAAGATCGTGCCCGCACCGATATCCAAGTCGATACCATCGAGGATCGTCTTGTCCCCGTATGTCTTTCGCAGCCCGGAAGCCGCAATCGCTGAACTGTTCACAGGGATACTGTCGCGAGCCCCGCTGATACCGCCCTGACACCGGCCTGACACGTCCGCTGACACGGCATTCGGCCTGGTCAGCGCCGCATCCGACGAGCAGATGTCCGTGCACGTGCAGATCGTCTTCGCCGACGGAGGTTCGGAAGCGGCAACCCTCCATCGGTGGTGACGACCTGCCGTCGTCAATCGCTGGTCGGGATCGTCGTTTCCGCGGGTGTGCCGAACCATAACGACAGCGCTGCTCGCAGGCCGTGCTCGGCGGTGTCGGCGGGTTCGTCGATGGTCGCGGCCCAGGCGATGTGGCCGTCCGGGCGGATCAGGAGGGCATCGGCTTCGCGGTTCTCGGCTTTGGCGGAGCGGATGTCGATGCGGTGCCGCCAGTCTCGGGCGGTATCACGCAGGTCCGCGCGGTCGGCGAGGTCGAGCAGGACGGGCCGTGCGGCGCGCATGACTTCGGCGACGCTGGTCGTCCCGTCGTCGGTATGCAGGGTGAGGTCGGGCGCGAAGGTTCCGGTCGAGATGTGGTTGTTGGGATCGGGCAGTCGATAGCGGATATCGGCGCCGGCGATGAGGGCCGCCATGCGCCGCAGGGGCTGTTCGTCGGTGAGAAGTTCCTGGAAGACCGCCCGCAGTGCTTCGGAGGCCGGGTCGTGCCCGCGCCGCAGCGCGACCTGTGCCCGGGTGTGCAGCATGGTGCGCTCCCCGGCGAGATGGCGTTCCTCGTGATAAGTGTCCAGCAGGCCGGCCGGCGCCCACCCGTTGACCTCGGCAGCCAGCTTCCAGGCCAGGTTGACCGCATCCAGCATTCCGGCGTTGAGTGCCACGCCCGTGGCGGGAAACAGATGGGCCGCGTCACCGGCGAGCAGGACCCGGCCCGCGCGATAGCGTTCGGCGTGGCGGGCCTTGAAGGTGAATCGCGACAGCCGGAATGTCTCCGCCACAGGCAGATCCACTCCCAGCACGCGACGGATGCTGTCGCGCAACTCTGCCACGGTCATCGGCACGTCATCGTCGTATTCGACGGTCTCGTCCTCGATCGTGTAGACGGACAGCGCCTCCGAGGCGGGTGACACACCCATCCCGAACAGACCGCGATCCGTCCGCGTGAAACCCGCACGGATGGCGTCGAACCCGGGAACCTCGAGGTCGCCGTTGTCGAGCCGGGTCACCGAATCGGGCACGGTGATCTGGGCCAGCCGATTCACCTCCGGATATACGGTGCCGGGGAACGGAATGCCGGCCAGGTCACGAACCCGGCTGCGCGCACCGTCGCAGCCCACCAGATAGCGGGCGGTCACCCGGTACGGCCCGACCGGCCCGTTGACCTCCGCGGTGACCGCGTCGGCGTCCTGCCGCACATCGAGCACCTGGTGTCCGCGACGGATATCGACGCCGAGTTCGCCGACGTATTCGCCGAGTAATCGCTCCAGCTGCTGTTGCGGCAGCGGCAGAGCATGCATCGGGGACTCGTCCAGCTGGGTGAGGTCCACGTGCACACCGCCGAACGGAAACCGGGGAGCCGGAACCGGATCGGTGCAGGCCGCTTCGAACCGATCCAGCAAGCCCCGGTAGCGCAACAACTCCAGGATCTGCCCGCCGAGACCACCGGCCTTCGGGGTGTCCCGCGGCCGCGACTGCCGCTCCAGCACCAGCGGCCGCACTCCGGCCGAGCGCAGCTCGGCGGCCAGCATCAGGCCGGTCGGGCCCGCGCCCACGATGATCACGTCGGTATGCATTGCTACTCCCATCCCGGCCGATTCCGGCCGCGGCAAACGATTTCGGACAGCCCAGGTCGCCGATCGGGCGCTACCGCGCCCCGTACCTGCCGTGCCGGGGCCACCCGCCCTTGGAATTGGTGACCGTGCGCGGAGGCACGGGGCGAGTCACGAAGCGCTGCTGGTTGGTCTTGGTCGGGAAGGTGCTGCGTTGCTTTCGCATATCGGTACCGCCTTTTCGAATGGTCATGTGAAGCCACGGGATGCCGGAACTCCGGCGGGTTCGGCGCCGGATCAGGCGCGGTCGAACCAGGTGACCTGCGCGCCGGTGCTGAACTCTTGGCGCTGGGTGACCTCGAATCGCGTCGGCTCGAAATTGCCCGTGAATGCCCTGACGCCGTCGCCCGCGATCACGGGGTAGCTCTTGATGATCAGCTGGTCGACCTCGCCGAGGAGCTGTCCGGCCAGATTGCCGCCGCCGCAGAGCCAAATATCCAGGCCCGCTTCCTTCTTCAGTTGCCGGACCAGCTCGACCGGATCGGCGTCGACGACCTCCACCTGCGGGTTGTCCACCGGCGCGAGGGTGGTCGAGAAGACGTACTGCCTCAAGTGGTTGTACGGGCTGGTGCAGCCGATGGCGAGGCCGGGTTCGTAGGTGCCGCGACCCATGACCAGGGTGTCCAGGGTCTTGTTCGGCGTGTCGAGGGGCATGCCGACGGACTCGCGCAGAGGCGTCGGCACCGTCTCCGGATAGCGCTCGTTGATCCACGCCGTCATGTCCTCACACATCGGATAGAAGTCGAATTCCCCCTGCGGCCCCGCGATGTAGCCGTCGAGGGAGACCGCCACGTAGTAGACAAGCTTTCGCATCTTAACCGCCTCAACTGTAGTACTCTGTGCGAAGTGATTTGAACCGTAGTACTACAGATGGAGTGGTGTCAAGTGGTGCGCACGAATCCGGAACGCAGGCAGGCCCTGCTGGATGCGTCAATCGAGGTCCTGGCCCGCGAAGGGGCACGTGGCCTGACCTTCAGGGCGGTCGATCAGGAGGCGGGAGTGCCCGCCGGAACCGCCTCCAATTACTTCCCCACCCGGGACGCACTGCTCGTCCAGGTCGGACACCGCTATTACGAGCGGCTGATCCCCAGCGACGCCGCCATGGCGAAATCCCGCGGACCGCAGACCCGCGAGTCCATGACCGAACTCATGACCGAGGTGGTCGACCGGGTCTCCCATTTCCGCACCGGCTATCTCGCGATCCTCGAACTGCGACTGGAGGCCACCCGGCGGCCCGAACTGCAGGCGCTGCTCACCGAGCGGGTACGCGCGGATCTCGACTTCAATATCAGCAACTATCGGGAGTCGGAGCTGCCCGGCGACGAGGACGCCGTTGTGCTGCTCTACCTCGCCCTGAACTGGCTCATCCTCGAACGACTCACCCTGCCCGGCATTTTCGACGAGCAGCGGGCCGCCGAACTGGTGCGGACGATCGTGGACCGGGCAATACCCGCCCAGGTCAGGTAAACCGGAACGATCCATCAATTGTTCGAACCGACGCTCTCCGAGAGGAAGTCAGGCATGACGAGACCGTTTCGATTCGGGGTCGTCGCCCCGCTCAGGACCGACCTGCCGACGTGGCGAGATCGCGTGCGCCGCATCGCCGACAGCGGCTACTCGACGCTGCTGGTGCCCGACTTCCCGCAGACGCAACCGGCGCCCGGCCCCATGCTGGCCACCGCCGCGGCCCTGACCGACCTGCGCGTTGGCACCTGGGTGTACGCCTCGCCGCTACGCCCGCCTTGGCTGACGGCGTGGGAAGCGCACTCGCTGTCGCTACTCACCGACGGACGCTTCGAGATGGGCATCGGCACCGGCAGACCGGGAATCGAGGACGAACTCCGCGACAAGGGACTGTCCGTCGCGCCACCGAACGAGCGGCTTGCGCAGGTACGTGAGACCGTCGAAACGCTGCGCGAACTCGACGGCCCCGACCTGCACACGCCCGTGGCGATGGCCGTACTGGGTCCACAGGCCCGGTCGTTGGCGGCGGAGGTCGCGGACACGGTCACGTTCGCGCTGGGGGCTCAGCCGCGGGGTGAGGTCGAGCGGCTGGCACGCGACTTCCGCACCATCGGGAACGTCGAGCTCGCGCTCGCCGTGCCGGTCATCGGCGACACTGTCGCGCCGCACATGGCGCCACCCGACACCGACCCTGCCGCGCTTCGCGCGGCGGACGCACTGGCCGTACTTCCGGATGATCCGGCGGCCGCCGCCGAGGAAATCCGGCGGCGACGGGAGGAGATCGGCTTCTCCTACTTCGTCTTCGGCGCCGACTTCGCCGACCGGTTCGCTCCGATCGTCGCCGAGCTCGCCGGACGGTAGCCGAGCAAAAGGTCATGCCCACCCGCCGACTACGCGGCACCATGGCATGGCGTCGATGTCGGTGGACCGCGGGTTCACCATGTCGTTGCGGCCCGGTACGGACCCGTCGACCGGGCCTGATCGGCGAATCCTGAGGTGGCTGGCGCGGCGCTAACTCGGAGGGGACGGCGATGCGTGCCCGAGCCGCAGTTGGCAGCCGATCACCGAAGTCGGAACTGTGATGCGGATGTCGTACTCTATCCACTTCAAAGGACCCACGGCGGTGGCGTAGATGCTCGACGCTCGCGCCATTTCCCCCCGTTCCCGATGAGCTTTGATTATCGCGGCGATACTGGTGATCAGCGCGCCGACCAAATCGGACTCGGTGGATGGCTCGTGAACCTCCCTGCACAGCCGCGCCAGGACGAACGCTACCTTCTCCAGATCCGGCGCGGGCGGTCGGAAGATGTGCGGGCGCGCGCGGCTTCCGGCCGCGAGTGCGGACCTTCCGACTTCGTGCGCGGCAACGGCGAACGGGCCGCGCGCGTCCGGCTCGACCCGCCACGACCACATCGCCAGCACACCGGATACCTGGCTTGCCGCCCACCGCCATACCGCGCGCTCATTGCTCGGAACACGCGCCAATATCCCGTTGAAGCTCCGGACATCAGCCAGCGCGTATGCCCACAACTCGGTGTCATCCCACAGCACCGTTTCCCTGGCCGACCGCGTGACCGAACGCGGAAGTTTCCACTCGGTCTGCGCGTCCGCCACCGCATGCGCGTCAGGTTCCCACCCATCCCGCAAGTCGGGCAAGCTCAGGCCTGCACCGACCTCGAGGTCGGTGATCGCCGGACCGAGGCGTGCACTGTGGGCGTCCCGCCATTGGGCGATGTAGCCCGCGACATAGCCGTCGACGACACTGACTCGGGGCCGCAGGACGGTCCCGGTCGCCCGCATCCGGCGTATCCATTCGACCTCCGAGCGGCTGACCGCGGCCGCAGCGCGGAGCATGCGCCGCAGCATCCGATAGTCCGAGCCGTCGTCGTCTTCCAGCCGCTCGATTCCCGACAGCATCTGCTGCTCGAAACTCGCACCAGGCCCACGCAGCCCAGGCGTCACCGACCGATACAGGCAAAGGTCACAACCGCTCAATGCGACATCCGATCAGTCGACGAACCGACGACCACCCTCGGCCGATGGGAGTGAATCTCGGCCTCGTCAACCGCCGCGTCAGCTGGCGACGCACTCACCGTCCTTGGATGGCCCCACTGAGCACACCGAGTTCCTGCCATACAACCGACCCCTTCGACATCCGGGTGTTCGCACGAGTAGACGATCACCGAAAAGGAAGGTCAGACGTTAGATAGATGAAGCACAAACGGCTTGGATAAATGTTCTGGCGCCGATTACATCAAGAACACCAGCCAGACCGATGGGAACATATGTTCGACTCGAGGTAAGGTGCCGGAGTATGCCGGACCACGAGCCCATCCCCTTCGCTGGAACGCAGATCGACCAGGTGCGCAGGCAGCTGCTGGATGCGGCCGCGTTCGGCAAGCATCTGCGACCCGAGCAGCTGGAGAACATGGCGGGCAGGCTGGCCGAGGGTTTGCGCGCTTACACCGAGGCCATCACGGCCGCGACCACACCCGCGGCTCCGCCCACCGACGGGCGCGCCTGCCTCGACTACCGCGGCCGTCTCCGATGACGGTCGGTGTCCGCGAATTCCGTATTCATCCCGAGCGCGGGACCGGGCGGATCCGGCGGCGGGCGGGGATGTCGGCGGTCCCCGCTCGGTCGGTAGGCCGACTAGATCGGACGGAAGCCGGCTCCGGGACCACCGCGCGCGTCGACGTCGTCGATGATGGCGGTCATCTTCGTCCCGAGCTGAGGTCCGAGGCAGGGCACCGTCACGTATGCGTTCACCATGCTGACGAGTGTCGTTCCGACCACGACCGGCCCGCCGGAGTCACCAGGGACGACACATATCTGCGTCCAGGTCCACCCGGACTCCAGCACGTCTCCGTAGGTCAGTCCGCAGGTGTGGCCGGTGCTATAGCCTTCCTTGCACGCGATATCCGGGAACTGCGCCGGACCGCCCACCTGGGCGATCGTCGTGTTGCCGACGCGGCTCACCGGTACGACTTTGTCCGGTTCGAACACGATGACGGCGTAGTCCATGTCGTTGTTGGCCTGGACGATGGTGCCGACAACGCCGGCGTCGCGATCGGCCGCCGCGGCGACGGTGGTACCCGCACCACCGCAATGAGCCGCGGTGAATCCGACCAACCGGCCCGCGCCGTCGTGCCCGATCGTGGTGAGCGTACAGAGGCCCTGATCGTTGACGGCGATGCCGGAGCCGCCGCCCAGCACGACCGGAGCGGCGGCGCGCACCATGCCCGCGTGCGCCCCGATCAGCGTTGCGCATGCCGCGAACGCAGCAGCTGTTCCCGCAAGTTTCTCGAACATGCCGGATCCAATCGGTCGAAGGGGAAGATCGTCCCCCCCATGCCGCGCGAACAGTACTGCTGTTTACTTGAAGAACTCGTAGACCAGGCATCCAGACGTCGTCACCAATCTTGCGGGATCGAGCCTGGTCGAGTGCGCCTCCTAGGTGACGAAACGCCGACGGTCACGCCACGATCTGGCGAGGGTGCGTGACGCGCGGCGTTCGTCGTTTCCTCAGCGATGCCGTCCAGCAGATCATGCGATGCAGATCGGGAAGACGAAGAGCAGCGGCGGGATGAAGCAGACCGGCCAGAAGAACGGAGCAAAGAACAAAACGGCGTCATCGGTCTGAACTTGCCCATGCTGGGAGACATCTACGGCTGCCGGAGGGGCAGGCACAGGCGCTACGTCCGGGGACCCGGTAGCAACACCCGAACCGAAAGCGATCATTGGCACACAGGCTGCCGCAGCCGCGGCTGCGATAATCTTGTTTTTGGTCATTGCGCTTCCTTCAACTGACGGTTGGGATGCCTTCGCCCGTTGAAGGCTCCCTCTTATGACCCCTCTAACTCTTCTCTCAGGAAGCTCGCAAGATCATCGTCCTACGGGTCGGAAAGACTCACCCCTCGGGGTGAAACCCGAGGCGAGCACGGGTTCGCGCACCGCGCCCGCGTCAATGGCCGAAATCTCGTCGGCGAGTCGACTTCGCCGGCCCGATGCCCGCGAAAGACAGGTTCGAATTGCGCGGTCGGCAGCACCGAACCGGCCACGCCTGGAAACCTCAGCGTCGAAACAGAGGCGTTTCCCTTGTCCCGCCGGATCACCTGCGGTTCCCGGTCTTCCGCGGTCGGTAGCAGGCGACCGCGCCCAGGGCAGGCCGGATGCCGTTGAGGCGGCGAGAATCTCGCTGAACCGGGTTTACGGCACAACGATTTTCGGCGCGGACGGCCGCCCGGTCGCTACTATCCAACCTACTGTTACCTGATCAACGAGGGGATGTTCGGTGCAGTCAGGCACAAACGGCTCGATCGGCGAGCGCCGCACAATCGCGATCGTCGGCGGGATACGCCCTTGCGGGGTGGAGGACCGTCCGTCGTGGACCGAGGACAACGGCGCCCGAGCCGCGCGGGAGGTCGGCGCCGAACTGGCAAGGGCAGGCTACGACCTCTTCGTCTATTCCAGCGCGCCGCGATTCGTCGAACGCGATGTGGTAGCCGGATACCTTTCCGTCGAGCCGTGCAGAGCCGGTTCCATCCATGTCCGGCCACCGTACGGATCTTCCGAAACCAGTTTCCCGCATCCACCACATAAGTCCGGCGCCTTCGAAATTCGTCATGAAGCGGAAGACGACTGGGAAGTCTCTTATTACCGTTCGCTGCGTGAAGCCGACGGTGTCGTACTCATCGGTGGCGGCCGCACCACATTGATCACCGCGATGGTGGCGATGGCGTTCGATATTCCCCTCGCGCCCGTCGCCGCTTTCGGTGGTGCCGCGCGTAAGGCATGGGTATCGATGGGACGCACCGGCAATCTCGTCACGCCGGAAGAGCTTTCGATCCTGGGCGGCGAGTGGAACGCCGGCGCCGCTGAGAATGTCGTCGCGATCCTGCGCACTCAGCAGGAACGCAAACAATCAGCGGAGACGATGCGGTCGCGCGCCGAGCGGCATGCCAAGTACAAGTCCGGAATCGGGCTGCTCTTCGGCGCGCTCTTGCTGATCGGCGGATTCGCGATGATCCCGCTGGTTTACGCGGTGGACGGCAACGCATCGCTCACCCTGGTCGGACTGATCGCGGGCTCCCTGCTCGCGGCGACGTCAGGGGCGATAATCCGCACTGCCGTCGACCGCAGGGAGGACTGGGCGCGAAGTTCGGTATTGGGGATGTCGGCGGGTGCGATCGCGGTCCTTTTGTTCATCTCGGCACAATTGGCGACCTCGCCCGATCTGTTGACGGGCCCCGGCGCGCGACGGCTCCTGTTCTTCGTACTGTCCGTCGGTTTCATCGCGGGCTACACCTTCGACGCGGTGTACGCCAAAATCCGCCAACAGCAGGTCGTCGACACATCCGGCCTGCGTTCGGTCCTTCCCGAGCCGCAGGCGGATCAGAATGGCAACTGAGAAAGACTCTTCCAGCAGGCCGAACGTCTTTCTCAGTCACCGGTACCGATCACCCGATGTCAACCTGTTCTTCTGGCGAATCATCCGGAAGGTGCAACCGGTCGCCTTCCGCGTGGACGAAGGGCTGACCTTCACCAGCCCGACACGGCTGGAACGGATGATGCGAGACGCGGACGGGTTCGTGGGCATATACCCGCTACCAGGAGACGCGCAGACGGCGTGGGATCTGCGCACGCTCCAGCACGAAGCGCGGTACTTCCTGCTCGAGTTGAGCATCGCCGCACGCCTGCGGTATCCCAGCATCGTTTTCTGCGACCACCGGTATGGCGCCCTGTTCCGGTGCCCTCCAGAGATACGAGTCGTTGAGTACGACCCGCAGGAGATCACCGACGAACGCTATTCGCCGCTGATCGCGCGCGTCACCAAAGCATTCGAGACTTTCGCCAACGGTTTGCGGGCGCATATCTCCGCACGCGCCGGAACACGCTCGTACCGCCGAAGAGAAGTAGGCCTGCTGCTGAACCGGAGCACCAGGGCGGAGATCGGCGATGTGTTGGAAAGCAGCCTCGAGGAAGCGGTGTGGCAGCCGGTGAACCTGGCCTGGCCGCCTCGACTCGATTTGACGTTCGTCAGCCGGCTGCGCGAACTGGACTGGCTGGTAGTCGCACTCGACGACCCGGCGGCATATATCGCGGCGAGCTTTGCCGCAGGGCACGGCGTGCCTACGCTGCCCCTGTTGCACACGCCTGCCGATAGAGTGCCCGACCAACTCTCCGGAGCGTTGTTCGAGGATGTCCAGCCGCGCCACAGTAGGCGGGTGTTGTCCTGGCAGGATCGCGACGACCTCGGAAGCTCTTTCGAGGAAACCCTCACAGTGATCGGACATCAGCCCCGGCTTTTCCACGACGCCGATCAGGCCAGCCGATATTTCACCACGGCCGCGCTTCGCAAAGAAGTCGTATTTCTCAGCTACGCCAACGAGGACAGAGAAACGGCGGACCTGTTCAGCCGGGCCCTGCATGCCAGGTTCCAGGAAGTCTTCGACTATCGGAAGACCGGATCCATACGCACCGGACAGAACTGGCTGGACGAACTCATGGACAGCTTGGCGAAGACAGCGGTCGGCGTCCTGCTGCTCTCGCCCAGCTACGTCGCCAGCCCGTATTGCGTGACCGAGGCCCAACGCCTGTACCAGGCCAGCATCGAAGGCCGCGCGACACTGCTACCCGTCCGACTTCAGCATGTGGAGCTACCCGAGTTCCTCAAAGGGGTCCAGTACCGCAGGCTGCCCGGCAACACCGAGTCCGATGTCGAAGCGGCGGTGCGGGAACTGATCGAATTACTCGGCGATGCGGAGCTCGGCGAGCAATAGCAACTGCCCCACCCCCGTCTGCGACACACTAGCTTCGTCGAATCGGTGTCCACCCGCGTCCTGACACCTACCGAGCCACCAGAAATAGGGGCTCTCCCGCCTGGTTACGATCAGCCCAACGTTCTGAGAGGAAAATCATGACCAAGCCCTTCGCCGCTGTACTCGCTACGGCCGCCGCCACTCTGCTCTTCCTGCCCGCCGCACCCGCGCAAGCCCAGTCCCCCTTATGCGCCAGGGCCATCGAGCTGATCAACCTCGCGATCGACACGAGCGGCGGCACCATGGACACGGCGACGGCGACCGAGCTGTCCGACCGACTGGGCGGCCTGGCCCTTTTCGCCCAGGGCGCGGAGAAGGACGTCATCACCGCCTACGCCGACGCACTGGTAGATGCCAACGTCACCGACCTCGACCCCTACACCGACGATCTCAACCGCGTCTGCGCCGCCTGACCGCAAGTCACCTGAACCCCTCAGCATCGAATCTGAGGGGTTTTGCGCTGTCTCTACCTGGTCACATGCCCATGCGTTCCAGCGCCCAATCCGTCGCGGCTTCTACGTCGTCAGCCGGGACGGACCACGTAACGTGAATCGGCGGAGTCACCCACCGATGCCGACGCCAGCCACGATCGGGGCGGATCGCCCAACCTCCGAACTCGCGGCGCATGGGATACGCCGTCCCGGATTCGGCTCTCCCGCGCAGCGTGAGCCTCATAACGCGTCCTTCTCTCATTCGTCGTAGTCGGACGGCCACACGATCATTGCGACGACCGCCGGGAGGGGTAGGCCGATCACGAACGAGAGTCCGATCCGAGCCGCGCTCACCGGAGCACCTCGCCGAAAGCGGGCCAGGGCCGAATGAGGCCTGTGGCGAGGCACATTCGACGTCGACGATAGCCATTGCCCGATCCATCGTCACCGCGTCCACGTGCGCGGACGATGGTAGTAACACCACGTCTACCCCCGGATGACTCGACCTGTTCGACCAGGCCGAGCACCGTATCCATATTCGCCCAGTGCAGCTCGTATCCGAGCCGCCGCGCCAAGCGGCGGACCTGAGCAGAGTCCCATTCCGCCGTCGGTGACGACGGGTCGATCCAACCGAGCGCGTCCATTCCCCTTTGCCCTTCGTCCCTCGGCGTTGGTGAGTTACCGCCGCCGAGCAACACCGTCGACCCAGTGGCGGGGTTGAATCGAAGTTAAGTGAGCTGCGTTCTCGGGCCGACGATTTCGCCGTCATCAGGCCTCCACACCCGGGCTAGGCTGGAGTTGTGGAACCTGGGGTGCTGTTGCGCGCCGCCAGGGAGGCGGCGGGAATCTCGCTGCGCGGGATGTACACCGTGGTCGAAAACCTTCGCCCGTGAAGCGCGCACGGCACGAGCCGATGCGGCTGCGCTCGCGTCCGAGGTAACGCAATATCGAGGTTGGCTGGAGCACGCGGTCGGAGCCGACACCGCCGCCCGGCGCAGCCTGGCCACGGCGGTAGGTCTGGCGGCAGACTCCCGTGACCCGGACCGCCTTGTGCACAGCCTGGGATTCTCCGGTTGAGTCACCTGGATCGCGACCGGGGATTACGGCGAGGTCGTCGCCCTATCGGACGCCGCACTCGGCGTGTGAGATGCACATCCCGTGCTCGTCGCCTACGCACATATGCGGCGGGCCGAATTACTGGCCGCGCGCGCAGAAACACGCGAGGCACAACGCGCCATGGCCGCCGCCGACGTCGCGACGGAAACGGCGGACGGCGTCGAACCACCCGAGGCGATGTACTGGTGGACTCCCCGGTTCGGCGCCGTGCAGCGCGGCGGGGTTCTTGCAATGCTCGGACGCCATTCCGAAGCGGTGCGTGAGGCGACACAGGGACTGGCGACCATGCCCCATGAGCACCGGCGGACGGAGTGGCTGGCGTCGGCGCTGCGCCGAGTCGATCCGGATCTGACCGGCGACGCCTGACCTGACAGGGCAGGCCGGCAGGCATAATCTCGCACCGTCGACAAGCCGCCCGGCAGGGACAGCGGGCGGCCCATCTGCAGAGCGATTCGCATCCATGAGCCCTTCGGCCGCAAGGTGCTCGATGAGACGAAATCCATTGCTGTCGCAGCGCCGTTCTGGATCAACTCGGCTGTCGAGTTCGACGTTTCCGCAGATCAGAGGGGGTTTGTGGGGCGGGCGGGGCTCGAACCCGCGACCAATGGATTATGAGTCCACGGCTCTAACCGACTGAGCTACCGCCCCGTGCCGCGGGGAACCGCGAGCGTTGGGGATGCTACCGGGTCGGGTGGGTTCCGGACCAGTCGGCTGGAGTGACCTAGGGTGGGTGGGTCGGAAACTTACTGGAGGGTCAGGTATGGCCGGTCTGTTCACGAAGGTGCTGAAGGCGCATCAGTGGGTGTACGAGAACAGCGGTGGGCTGGTGGGGCATCGGCTGCTGCTGGGGAATCCCACGCTGCTGCTGCGGACGGTGGGACGCAAGTCCGGCAAGAAACGGACCTCGGCGCTGACGTACGCGCGCGACGGTGCGGACTATCTGGTGACGGCGTCCAACGGCGGATCGCCGCGGCCGCCAGGATGGCTGGCGAACGTGAAGGCCCGACCTGAATGCGAAATCCAGGTCGGACGGCGGAAACTGACGGTGCGGGCCCGGGCGACGCTGCCGGATGATCCCGAGTACGCGCGGCGGTGGGCGCTCGTCGACGAGGTGAACAAGGGTCGCTACAGCGCCTATCAGAAGCTGACGAAGCGGCCTATCGCGGTCGTGGTGCTGACCCCGGTGTAGCGGAGCGGGGTCAGCCCTCGCGGTAGTCCTCGTCCCAGTCGTCCTCGTAGTCCTCGGCGTCGTCATGGTCGTCCCATGGCTCGGCTTCCTTCGGCGGCCTGCTGGCGAACTGGACGACAGCTACCACGAAGCCGAGGACCACGATGACGATTGCGACGACGAGCACAGTTTCCACCCCGGCACCCTAGCGCCGTCGCCGGGGCAGCGCACTACGTCGATTGTCCAGTTCGCCGGTTTGTTCACACTGTTAACAAAGTGCGCCCGAGCGCCGCCCTCGACTCGATGGCGGCATGCGCCCGGTCGGCCTGGTCGAGCGGGAAGGTCTGACCGATGACGACCTCGAGGCGGCCCGCGACGACCTCCTCCTGAGCGCGCCGGGCGATCGCCTGCCAATCGATGTCCGCGCCGGTGATGTCGAACAGCCCGTAGACGCTGATGCCGCGCGCCGCGGCGGTTTCCCGGTTCAGTACGGCGAATTGGCCTGCGGCGGCTCCGTATCCGAAAAAACGCCCGCCATCAGCGGCAACCGTGAGCGCCGCCTCGCCGAGCGCGCCGCCCGCGCCGTCGAACACCACGTGCGCGCCCGCTCCCCCGGTCGCGGCGCGCGCCTTCGCCGCCCAGTCGGGCGCGGAGTAGTCGACCACCGCGGTCGCGCCGAGCCGCTCGGCGAGTTCCAGCTTGGCGGCGCCACGTGCGGCGGCGAGGACGTGCGCGCCCGCCGCGCGGGCGAGCTGGATCAGCAGCACACCCAGCCCACCGGCGGCGGCGGTGATCAGGACCCATTCCCCCGGCTGGACGGCGGCATGGTCGAACACCGCGAGCGCGGTTCGACCGTCGTGGGCCAGCGCGACGGCCTGCGTCGCGGTCAGCCCCTCCGGCAAGGCAGTCAGCGTATCCGCCTTGGCCAGCGCTTTCTCGGCATATCCGCCGATCGGCAGGCCGCCGCCGATGCCGCTGGCCGCGGTGGGCGTCGACACCCGCTTGCCGATCCAGGACGAATCGACGCCGGAACCGACCGACGCCACCACCCCGGCGACCGCGCCGCCGGGCACATAGGGCAACTCGATCGCGAAGAAGTCGGTTCCCCAACCGCTCCGCAGCCTGGTGTCCAGGAACATCACATCCGCGGCGGCCACGTCGACGACCACCTCCCCTGGTCCCGCCACCGGATCCGGCAGCTCCCGAACCACGAGCACTTCCGGTCCACCGAACTCACCGGCTTGCACAGCCCGCATGTCACACACCCTTCGTCGTTCCTTGCCGTCTTCGGACGAAGATCAGCATGGAACCTGAAGTCGTGTTGAGGTCAAATGATGCGTCAGGAACCGCCGCCGCAGCTGGAGCTGCTGCCACCACCACAGCTGGAACTGCTTCCCCCGCCGCAACTGGAACTACTGCCGCCGCCGCAACTGGAACTGCTCCCGCCGCCGCAACCGCTTCCCCCGCCGCAACTGCTGCCGTGGTGATGATGGCCGTGGTGGTGCTGATGCCCGCCGCCACAGCCGCTCGGCTGGTCGGACCCGCCGATCAGACCGGCTCCGCCGGCCGCCCAGAACGGATCTGTGGAACCCCCCTCGTAATATCCGCCGCTTCGGGGCCCACCGCGCCACGCACCGTACGGCGGCGGCTGATAGCGGTTGCGCTGCGAACGGATGATGGCGACTACGGCGATGATCGGAGCCGCCACGAGGAGCAGCACCATCAACAGGATGATCAGAAAGATGAGTGCGCTCATGTCAGAACGGTAGCGGCACATCGGCGCGCACGTACAGTGAACTGTGGTGAACTTCAAGTTCCGTCGAAACCCGGTGCGCGAGGTCGACCTGGCGACCGTACGCGCCGCCGTCGACGCGCTGGAACTGCCCGAGGCAGTCTACAAGACCTGCCCTTGGCAGCCACGGGAATTGGTGGACAAGGGATTGCGCCAGTGGCTGCTGTGCTGCGGCGCGGCCATGCGTGACAACCAGGTGATCGGCATGCCGTCACACGCGGTCGACGAGGCATGGCACGGATTCATCCTGTGCACCACGCGCTACGCCGATTTCTGCGCGAGGGCCTACGGCCGCTTCCTGCACCACTTCCCGGAAGGCGCCGGGCCGGCGAACCCCGCGCACGGATCCATGGACGAACAGCTCGGCCGCACCGTGGTCGCGTGGTCGTTCGTGGCGGCTCCCGGCGAGGAATGCGTGCTGTGGGATCTGGACCGGCGGGTCGGTGTCGAGCACCCGTGGGGCATCGACGCCGATCGGGTCGTGGCCGTCGAGGCGGAGCTGGCCCGCACTCTCGCCTCCTGATCTCAGGTCAGCTTCACCCGCGCCGCCAGGAATCGGACGACGCCGGGCGCGAACCGGCCGAAGTGGTACTGCAAGTGGGCTTCCGGCGTCACCGGCACGATGCCGCGATCCCGCTGCACCGCGCGCACGATCCGCTCGGCCACCTTCTCCGGCCCGTAGCGCCGCATCCGGTACAGGTTGTCGTAACGCTCCTGCTTGCGCTTCTCCTCCTCCGCGCTGACGCCGGAGAACCGAGTGCGCCGCACGATGTCGGTGTGCACGATGCCGGGGCAGATGGTGTGCACCGAGATGCCGCGACCGGCGACTTCCGCTCGCAAGCAGTCGGAGAACATGAACACCGCCGACTTGCTGGTGGCGTAGGCGCTGAATCCCTGCTGCGGACTGTAGGCCGCCATGCTCGACAGGTTCACGATGTGTCCACCGAGACCGCGCTCGGCCATGGCCGGACCGAACGCGCGGCAGCCGTTCACCACCCCGCCTAGGTTGATCCGCAGCACCCGGTCGAATTCCTCCGCCGACGTCTCGAAGAATCCACCGGCCTGACCGATCCCCGCGTTGTTGATCAGGATGTCCGGGACGCCGTGGGTCGCCAGCACCGCCTCGGCGTGCGCGCGCATCGCGCCTTCATCGGCGACGTCGAGCGGATAGGCGTGCGCCGCACCGTGTTCGGCGGCGATCAGCTCGGCGGTCTCCTTCGCCGCCGCCGGATCGATGTCGGAGACGACGATCTCCGCGCCGCGACGGGCCAAGGCGAGCGCGGTCGCGCGCCCGATGCCGCTGCCACCGCCGGTGATGACCACAAGTCGATCATCGAACGGCCGCGCGGACCGCCCCACCTCGGCGCGGCGCAGAGTCCGGGGCGCCGCCGAGCCGCCGAGGGTGTCGATCAGTTCGGTGGTCGCGGTGGCCAGCAACTCCGGATGAGAGAACGGCATCCAGTGCCCGGCGGGGACGTCCCGCCGCCACAGCCGCTCGGTCCACTTGTGTTCGTCGTCGAATCCGGCGGGTCGCACGGCGACGTCGCGTCCGGCGACGATCAGCTGCACCGGCACCTCGGTGCGCCGCTCGCGTGGGGCGAGCATGCGCTGCACGATGTTCGCGCGGTAGATCAGCAGGCCGTCGACGATGTCGGCGCGAAAGGTGGGGCCGAGACGCACGTTCGACGGCTCGGTCTCGTTCATCAGCGCGACGACCCGCCGCCAGAGGCGTTCGGTCCCTACCAGTCCGAAGGTGGCGCGCGGCAGCCCGGGGGTCATGAAGAAGAAGGTGTAAGCCGAGGACAGCAGTTGGGTGAACGGCTGCCACACGTTGCGCGGTGTCGGACGCGTCAGCCGGTCGCGGATCCATTTGCCGACGTGGTCCAGGTTCGGTCCCGAGACCGAGGTGAACGACGCGATCCGGGCCGCCGCGCCGGGCTCGCACACCGCTTCCCATACCTGCACCGAACCCCAGTCGTGGGCGAGCACATGTACGGGCCGATCGGGGCTGACCGCGTCGGCGACCGCGTAGAAGTCCGCGGCCAGGCGGTCGAGCCGGAAGTCGGCGGTGCGCCGGGTGCGGGTGGAGCGTCCGTGCCCGCGGGTGTCGTAGGCGACGACGTGGAACCGTCGAGCCAGGCGCGGCACAACGGCGTCCCACAGGTGATGGGTGTCCGGCCAACCGTGCACCAGCACAATGGTTTCCGCGGCCGGGTCGCCGTATTCGTAGACGGCGAGGTCGAATTCGCCGCTGCGCACGCTGCGTCCCACCGCGGGGAGTTCGGCGATTTCGGTGGTGGTCATCGAGTTTCTCCTCAGCCGAATGGCGGGTCGGATCACAGATCGAGCACGAGGCGGCCACCGTCGGCGCGCGAGACGCAGACGAGCATCGCGCCCGCCTCGTGCTCGGCTTCGGTGAGCACGCTGTCGCGATGGTCGGGTTCGCCGGCCAGTACCCGGACCTTGCAGGTGCGGCAGAATCCTTGTCTGCACGAGTACGGGCGGTCGGGCCGGGAAGCGAGGATGGCGTCGAGCGCGGTGCGGTCCGCGGCGACCTCGACGACGTCCCCCGTGGAAGCGAATTCGATCTCGAACGGCTTACCGTTCACGATCGGCGGTGGCGAGAACCGCTCGAAATGCAGTTCCACCTGGGGGAATCCCCGCACCGCATCGGCAACGACGGTGATCATCGGCACCGGACCGCAGCAATAGACGGCGGTGTCGGGTCCGACGCCGGGCAGCAGGGCGCCCGCATCGGGGAGACCGTGTTCGTCGTCGGTGCGGACCACGACGCGGTCGCCGAATCCCGCCAACTCGTCGAGGAAGGGCAAGGTATCCCGGCTGCGCCCCGTATACACCATCGACCACTCGATACCCAGCCGGTGCGCCAACCTGACCATGGGCAGGATCGGCGTGACACCGATGCCGCCCGCCACGAAATGCAAACGCGCAGATGGGGATCCGTGACCGGGCACGGCGAACGGGAAGGCGTTGCGCGGACCGCGCACCACGATCGCCGAACCCACCGGAAGACAGTCGTGCACCTCGACAGATCCACCGCCGCCTTCGGGGATCCGGCGCACCGCCACCCGGTAGGCGCGGACGTCCGCGGGGTCGCCGCACAGCGAGTACTGCCGCAAACGGCCGGAAGGCAACTCGAGGTCGAGATGCGCGCCGGGACGCCAGGGCGGCAACGCGCGCCCGTCGGGGGCGGCGAGCCGCAGGCTCACCACGTCTTGGTCGTGCGCCTCGATCCGCCGCTCGGTGACCACCAGCGCGAGCCGCCGATCGTCCGTCTTCGGCCGCGGATCGCGCCGATTGATCAGAGCGGTCCAGCGCAGTCGAGCCGAGGCCACCGCGTCGAGCACCCGCACGGTGCGGTCGCGCTCGCGTCTGCCGAACAGGTCTGCGGGCAATTGATCGGGAACCGGCGACCTCACGAGGCGATCGCCCGCGCCGCCGGGGACTTTGCCAGATAGGCCACCGCCTGAGCGGTGGAGCCGACCGTCTCCGGGTTGTAGCCGGGCCTGAACGTGCTCAACGCACTCCACAGCAGCGAGGGGACGCCGGGCAACGCGCCGCGCCACATCGCACCGAAGGCCCGCATCAGCAGCCCCGGATAGCCGTAATCGGGCAGGTCGCGGTCCTGGTGGACGAGGAACTTGGTGCCGCGCACCACCAACGTCAGGAAGATGGGGAACACCAGCAGCATGAGGGCCGCGCGCCGCACGTATCCGGCCCCGAAGTACACGGCCACGTCGTGCGCGACGTGCCGGTGCTCGACCTCCTCCGCCCCGTGCCAGCGGAACAGGTCGGCCATGCGCGGGTCGGCGCCGAACCGCTCCAGATCCGCGTTGAGCACCCAGTCGCCGAGGTAGGCGAAGAAGTGCTCCAGGCACGCGATGAAGGCCAGCCGCTCCACCATCACCTGCCGTTCGGCGACGCCTTCGACATCTCTCGGCCCGAGCGTGCGGCGGAACAGATACTCGGCGTGCCGCAGATAGGGCTCGGGATCGATGCCGTGCGCGGCGAGCACCTCGTGCAACACCTTGTCGTGCGTCTCGGCGTGCATCGATTCCTGACCGATGAACCCGAGCATCGCCTCCCGCAGCCGCTCGTCCCGCACGTACGGCAGCGCCTCGGCGTAGGCGGCGCAGAACATGCGCTCCCCTTCGGGCAGCAGGAGATTCAGCGAGTTGATCAGATGCGAGGCGATGGGCTCGGCGGGCATCCAGCGCAGCGGCGTGTCCGACCAGTCGAAGCGCACGTTGCGGGCGTGCAGCGCCACGGCGCCCGGGTCGGTGTCGGGCCGCCGCCCGGCCCTGCGAAGTAGCTTCATCGATACTCCTCGATCCTCACGCGCCCGCGTCGCCGCGCGATTCCTACATATCCGTAGCAAGGATCATACACATACGTGGAACTTTCGGTAACACACAAAAGCGTCACGCACCGCTGTACGGTGACACCACCCGCGACAGTCGTCACACCTGCCGCTTCCGGCCCAAAATTAGAACGTGTTCTAGTAGTCTTTTGCTATGGAACGATTGACCGGATTGGATGCCAGCTTTCTCTACTTGGAAACCGGGACCCAGCATCTGCACGTCTGCGCGCTGCTGATCCTCGACCCGTCGTCGGGCGGCTACTCGTTCGACGGCTTCAAAGCCGAACTGGCTCGGCGACTTCCCCTGATTCCGCAGATGCGCCGCCGCGTGTACGAGGTGCCGTTGAACCTCGACCATCCCGTGTGGGTGGAGGACGAGAATTTCGACCTCGACTACCACGTCCGCCGCATCGCGATCGCGGCGCCGGCCGGACGCCGCGAACTGGCCGAACTCGTCGGGGACATCGCCAGCCGCCCCATGGATCGCGACCGCCCGTTGTGGGAGATGTCCGTGGTGGAGGGTCTCGACGACGGGAAGGTCGCGGTGGTCTGCAAATACCACCACGCCGCCGTGGACGGCATCACCGGCGCCGACCTGATGATGCACCTGTGCGATCTGGAGCCGGGTGCCGCCAAGGAGGTACCCGACCAGGAGTGGCGCCCCGAGCCGAAACCGAATGACTGGCAATTGCTGGCCGAGGCGGTGGTGAAGTTCCCGACCCGAGCGGGCATCGTCGGGATGCTGCCGAAAACGGTCGGCGTAGTCGCCGGTTTCGCGCAGCGCCGTCGCCAGAACAAGACGGGCATGGCCATCCCGTTCTCCGCTCCCCGCACGCCGTTCAATCTCGCCATCACCCCGCACCGCGCCGTCGCGTTCACCGAGGCCGAACTCGACGCCGTCAAGGAGATCCGCTCCGCGTTCGGCGTCAAGGTGAACGACGTGGTGCTGACCGTCGTCGCCGGTGCGCTGCGCGCCTATCTGGCCGGGCGCGACGAGCTGCCGGACCGCTCGCTCATCGCGTCCGTACCCGTGTCCGTGCACGAGTCGACCCGGCACAAGGCCGGGATCAACAAGGTGTCCACGCTGTTCGCGCGGCTGGGCACCGACCTCGCCGACCCGGTGGAACGCCTGCGCGAGGTGGCCGAGGCCAACCGGGGGGCCAAGGAAGAGCACGAGGTGATGGGTGCCGACTTCCTGCAGGACTGGTCGAAATACGCCCCGCCGAACACATTCCGGCTCGCCGCACGGATGTACTCCTCGCTCAAGCTGGCGGAGAAGCACCCGGTGGTGCACAACTTGGTGGTGTCCAACGTGCCCGGTCCGCCGATGCCGCTGTACTTCCTCGGCATCCGGGTGGACGGGATGTACCCGTTCGGACCGGTGTTCCACGGCGCGGGCCTGACGGTGACCGTGCTGTCGAACAACGACAAGCTGAATTTCGGATTCATCGCCTGCAAGGAATTGGTGCCCGACATCGCCGCGCTGGCCGACGCCGTTCCCGGCGTGGTCGCCGAATTGCTCGCCGCGGCACGCACGTCGGGCTGAGCGCCGGGTCCCGGTCCGCCACCGCTGCCGGACGGGACCTGCCGAGTCACATCTTCGCGGCGACGGCCGCACAGGCTTCGAGCAGCACCGGTACGAAACGATCGGCTTCCAGCACACAGGACGCGTGCCCGGCCGCGACCAGATGCTTGCTCGCCCCTGGAATCATCGTCGCCAACTCCATCTGCCGATAGACGGGAATCGCGCGATCTCGGGTCGTGATCACCACCGCCGTCGGCATCGTCAGCTCCGGCAACCACGCGGTCGCGTCGAAGCGCCCCACCGCGGCGAGCACCTGGGTGAGCGCCCACCCGCTGGTGCTGCGGAACTCGCCGAGCGCCCAGCGATCCAAGCGTCCCGGCGCCCACGTGATCTCGGGAAGCTCGGGCAGACGGCCCGCGAGCTTCTCGGCACGGCGGTAGGAGTATTGCTCCACAGCGGCGGCGACAGCGCCGAACGTCCGGTGAAAAGCGTGCTCGCGCCATTTCTCGCGGAACCGATAGGGCGTCGCGCACAGCACCAGGCCGCTCACTCGGTCCGGATGGCGATGTCCCGCCAGCAGGCTGACGATTCCGCCCAGCGAAAACCCGGCGCAGATGGCTCGGTCGATCTCCAACGCGTCGAGCACGGCCGCCACGTCGTCGGCGCAATCCTCCAGGGTGAACCGCTCGGAGCGGATGCCGCGCCCGTGCCACCGTTGGTCGAACAGGATGACCCGGTACCGCCGGGCCAGCTCCGCCAGCGACGGGAACCAGGTGAGGTACGCGGTGCAGGCGGTGGCGTGCAGCAGCACCAGCGCGGGCGCGTGCTCGGGCCCCGGGATGTCGGCCACGTAGGTCCGGCCTCGACCCGCCAGCTCGACCAGGCGGCCACCGGGCACCTCGGCGATATCCGGCACCCGCAAACGTCCGCCGAACCGCGTCACGCTTCGGCCGGGGTTCGTCATAGCGCACCTCCCGAGTGGTCACACCTCCGCAATTCTAGAACACGTTCCATATCTGCGGCGCACAGGAATGGCATCGACGGCCCGCTCACCGGGACGCGCGGTCGATCACGCTGTCACCGGCGACCGCCTGGGCTACTGTCGCGAGACGTGTCGACACCAGGCGCATTTTCTGTAACGTGTTACAGGCAGATCGAGAGACGGAGGTACCCCGGATGGGGCGGTTGACCGGCAAGGTGGCGTTGATCAGCGGCGGAGCGCGTGGCATGGGCGCGGCGCACGCCAAGGCCCTGGTCGCCGAGGACGCGCGCGTGGTGCTGGGCGACGTGCTCGACGACGAGGGCGCCGCGGTCGCCGCGGAACTCGGCGACAACGCCGCCTACGTCCACCTCGACGTGCGCGAGCCGGAAGACTGGCGCAAAGCCGTCGGCGCGGCGGTGGAGCGCTTCGGTTCGCTGAGTGTCCTGGTGAACAACGCGGGCATCGTGAACGGCAACCTGCTCGTCGCGTTCGAATTGGCCGAGTGGCAACGGATCATCGACATCAACCTCACCGGCACATTCCTCGGGATGCAGGCCGCTACGCCCGCGATGATCGATGCAGGCGGCGGCTCGATCATCAACATCTCCTCCGTCGAAGGCATGCGCGGCAGCCCGGGCCTGCACGGCTACACGGCCACCAAGTTCGCCGTGCGCGGGCTCACCAAATCCACCGCGCTCGAGCTGGCGCAGTACAAGATCCGAGTGAATTCCGTGCACCCCGGCTTGATCCGTACACCGATGACCGAGAACATCCCGGAGGACTTCCTCCAGATCCCGCTCGGCCGCGGCGCCGACCCGTCCGAGGTCTCCGCGCTGGTGACGTTCCTGGCCAGCGACGAATCGTCGTACTCGACCGGCGCCGAGTTCGTGGTGGACGGCGGTCTCACCGTAGGCGTTCCGCACAAGAGCTTCTGAGTCACCCGCGGGTGGCCAGCAGGGCGAGCGGCGGAAGCGACACCAGCGCCGCGGCCACGATCGCGTTGCTCCACTTGTAGGCCACCAGCAGCGCGGCGAACTCGCGCAGGAAGGCGCTCGGCAAGTAGTAGAAGGCGGTCTTGGCGCCCGTCACCTCGGCGTCGAGGTCGAGGCGGCGGGCCAGGATCGCCGTGCGCAACATGTGAAAGTTGCTCGTCACCAGCACCATGCGCGTAGTGGGACCGCGCTCGCCGAGCAGCCGTTTGGTGAAGAGCAGATTCTCCTCGGTCGTTCCCGACCGGTCTTCCAGCACGACGCGGTCTTCCGGCACGCCCCGGTCGATCAAGTAATCACCCATGGCCGACGCCTCGGAGACCTCCTCGTCGTCTCCTCTACCGCCACTGGCGATCAGCAGTGGGGCGCGCCCAGCACCGGCTTCGTCACGGTAGACCTCGATCGCCCGATCCAGGCGCGCGGCCAGCAGCGGCGGCACCTCACCGTCGACCAGTCCGGCGCCGTGCACGACGATCGCGTCCATCCCGGGACGGTAGGGCAACAGTCCGTAGCACAGGGAATACAACAGGAACGCCGCGAACAGAAATCCGACGTAGCTGATCGTCATCGTGAGCGACGCCAGAAGCACTACCAGCCAGATGTTCTCGGTCAGCAGTGCCAGGACGAGCACCACGTACGGCGTCAACAGGGCGATACCGAGTCCGAGCGGCAACAGATTCGGAAGACGCCAACCCTCACGGCGCACCAACTGCGCGCCGTTGGCGATCGACAACCCGGCCAGCACCAGCACCAGCAGCGGTGACAGCAGCACCACCAGCGGCGCGAGCACCACCGTGCGATCGCCCTCGATGATCCGGCCGACCACCCACGCGCCGACGAACCCCAGCCCGAGGAGCAGGAACACCCCGTGGCCCAGACGCCTGCGGTCCCTGCCGAATCGCACCGCGAACACACCGAGCAGGACCACGCCGACGACCAGCAAAAGCACCGGGTCACGGTAGCCGACGGGCGCGCGGCGCGCCCCTCCGTCGACGGGCGGCGCGGCGACCTCGGCTTTTCCCGATCGTCCCCTACAGTGTGCAGGTCCGGGCATCGGTCGCGAGCGACCGGTGTCCGGCTGCATTCGGCTTCAGCACACCAGCGTTACTGAACAGCACGTTGTGATGAAGGGGAGTCGACGAAAACCATGCTTCGATTATTCATCGCCACCGCAGCGGCCGCCCTCTGTGTGATCACACCGCAGGCCGCGGCGCAACCGATCTACCCCGCACCGGATCCGGATCCGTTCTACGCCGCTTCGGCGGGATTGGACCACGCCGGGCCGGGCGACGTCCTCGCCGTCCGCCCGATGCCCGCGCTACCGATGTTTCCCGGCTCGACGGTCACGATGATCAAATTCCGCTCCACCAACTCCGCGGGCGAGCCGATCGCGGCCACCACCACCGTGCTGACGCCGCAGAATCCCACCCCCGGCAGGCCACTGCTGTCCTATCAGCACATCATCAACGCACTCGGCACCCAGTGCACGGTGTCGCGCGTGCTCTACACCAGCGACCCCAACCTGTCGATCCGCGAAGCGCCCGCGCTCAATGCCCTCCTGCTGCGCGGCTGGTCGGTCGCTCTCCCCGACCACCTCGGACCCACCAGTGCCTACGGCGCCGCCAAACTCGGCGGCATGATCACGCTGGACGGCATCCGCGCCGCACGGCGGGTCGCCGAACTCGGATTGGCGGACAGCCCGGTCGGCCTGCTCGGCTATTCCGGCGGAGGCATGGCGAGCGCGTGGGCGGCCGCGCTGGCGCCGACCTACGCGCCGGAACTGTCGCTCGTCGGGGTCGCCTCGGGCGGGGTACCCATGAATCTGGTCAAGATGATCGAGGGCCTCGGCTACGCGCCGCACGCGGTGTTCGGTCTCGCTTTCGCCGCCGCCCTCGGGCTGGAGCGTGAGTACCCGACGCGGCTGCCGGTGAGCGACCAACTGAATTCGCTCGGCTTGTCGGTCCGCAATCGGATCGCCAACAGTTGCACCAACGACATCCTGCTGGTCGGCGCAGGCCGCGGCATCGTGGACGTCGCGGCCTCGAACTCACTGGCCGACGACAAGCGCGCACGCGAGGTGCTCGAGGAGAACAGCCTCGAACTCTACGAGGACATCCCGGCCACGCCGAGCTACCAATGGCGGGCGGAGCAGGACACTCTCATCCCGGTTGAGTCGGTCGACGCTACGGTTCGGCGGTACTGCGCCGCGGGTGCGCGAGTGCAATACGAGAAATTCCCGAGCCCGGACCATCTGTCCGCCGCGGTGCTCGGCGTACCGTCCGCGCTCAGTTGGCTGGAAGCGCGCTTCAAAGGTGTTCCCGCGCCGAGTAATTGCTGAGAACGGCCCGGCGGTGGTTCACCGCCGGGCCGGTGACGGGCCGTTCCGCCAAACGGCCACATCGAATCTCGCGGGAGCTAGGCGTCCTTGCCGCTCTCGTACGCGCTCTGACGGGCCTCGTCGAGATCTGCTTCCGCACGGGCCTTTTCGGCCTCGGCTTCCTTCTGCGCCGCCTCGCGCTGCGATTCGGCCTTGTCCTGCTGTGCGCGACCCTCTTTCTTCAGGTCCTCGTCACCGGTGACGACGCCGGCGGCTTCCTTCGCCTTCCCCTTGGCGTCCTCGACGACACCTTCGACAGCTTCCAGGGGTCCGCTCCGATGCTCGGGCATCACATACCTCCCAATTCCTTGTCGGCTGACATGGGTCGCATACCCGGGTCCGGCAGAGCCAATCACCTTGTGAGCGCTGCCACGGGTCGTCTTCACTCGTTCCCGCGCGACCGCGACGCGAACAGCCGTACGAACCGCTGCCCGGAGCCCGCCAATTCCCGTAGGGGTCCGGCCGCTCGGGTCACCGATCACGCAGAAAGGAAGCGACCGCGAGGGCAAGTGACAACACGAGGGCCGCGACGATACTCCACGCGAAGGCGGACACACTCGGATCGGCGAGCACAGCAGCGCCGCTGAAGGTGACGGCGAACGGCAACAGCACGAATGAGATCATGGCGATGGTGGTCTGATTACGGCGATCGCGATCCTCGGACACGCGATGGCGCTCCTCGGCGCGGCGCTGTCGTGCCTGCGCGTCGGCGAGCGCCTCGTCCTCCAGCCGCGCGCGGCGCGCTTGCAGATAACGGGAGATATCGTCGAGGTCGGCGACGACCTGGGCGTAGAGATCGGCCATCTGGTGCTGATTCTGGAAGGCGCGCAGCACCTCCGCAACCTGCACTCCACGCTCGGATACGTTGTTCCACCACAACCGCGCGCGGATATCGAGGATCTCCGCCTCCAGCGACTCGACCGCCCCCGCGCCGGTGCGGTCGACCCGGATGCCCGCGATCCGATCCGCGATGCGGTGCAAGGCGTTCAATTGCAGTAAGCCGAGCAGAACGGCGTCCAGATGAATCGACCGCACGTAGGCGCGCGCGACGGCGTGGAAATCGGTGGCCTCGGTGGAGGTCAGCGCGGTGTAGGTCACGCCGTCCCGCAGAATCGCCGCGCGCCAATCACTCGAGAGGTGAACGGTGCCTGCGAAGATCCGCGGATCGGCGGGGTCGGGCAAACCGTCCGCCGCCGACGTGCCGGAGGCCAGAAACCACTGCCATCGCTGCATCGTGGACCACGAAGCCAGGGCGGCCGGATCGGGAACCGGCTCCGGTATCCGATCACCCGCCCAGCAGAAGTGAGTGACGACGCGCGGTCGCACCGGCTCGAAAGTCACGTCGTCGACGAGCGCGGACAGCCATCGGCGGCCCTCTCCGCGCACCTTGGTGAGTTCGGACAGCACCTCTACAGCCTGCTGAGGCAGCCGCACGTGCGCGACGGCGTAGCCGCCTTCTTCGTCCAACAGCAATTCCCAGTCGTGGACTACCGCACCTCTCCATTCCGGCGGCTCGCCGCTCGACCGTCTGTGCCAACGGCCGGTGGCCCCGCTGTCCTGCGCGCTGTACAGCGCGTCGTGCACGCGGGCGGAGAAGTACCCGGTCCGAGCGCTGCGGTCGGCAACCACCGATTCACCTGCACGACCCGCCGCCGCTTCGACGGCCGGGATCGGCACCGGGAGGGGACCCGGCGACCAGCCACGAGACGACGGTGTTCGCTCGGCCTTCCAGCGCGCCCGGAATATCAGGCACGCGAATACGTCAGCGGCCACGGCTTCTCCTGCGTCCGGTGATCACAGGACTAATAGCCCTCGACGGAGAACACCTCGGCATACTGCTCCGCCCTCGCCGACAGCGGGGCGTTCTCCAGCACGGTCTTGACGTTGCGCAGCACCTCGATGACGCCTGCCAGCAAGCCGACCTGCAACCTCGTCCACGACTCGGCGTCGTCGTCCGCGAGGACCTTCCGGCCCGTCAACTTGAGGCAGACGGCGCCGAGCAATTCGGCGTCCCGTCCCTCGACGAACGCGTGCCCGTCGGCGTTCCTGAACCGCCGCACCGCGTCCATCCGCCAATCCCGGATCTTGTCGTAGACGCCGTCGATTCCGTACCGGTCCTTCGGTTCCTTGGGTTGCTGGCCTTTGAGCCGCCGGTCCAACGTCTCGCCGAACGCGTGATGGCAATCCATGATCCAGGACGTGAAATCACGCGCACCGTGTAGCGGACGCCCGAGGTGCAGCAGTTTGTTGTGGTGCACATGCCCGAAGAGATCGCTCTCACCGCATCGGCGCGAGAGATCGTTCAACTGGGTCCGCAGATCCAGCGATTCCTCCGAGAGGCTCGCGAGCTTTCCGCTCATTTCGCCGTCGATCCGGCGACCCGCGGGATGGAGTGTGTCGATCGTCGACTGCAGCCTGGCGCCGCCGGGGTCGGACGGTTTGCCGACATGATGCGCGACACCGGTGCCCAGATCCGCGAAGTAGCCGTGGAGTACGTCCACCCCGCCGGTGCGGCTCGGGTCGCCACCACCCACCTGCACCAGTTCCCGCAGCAGCGTGTGGTTCGGAATCACACTGATGTGCGGATCCTGGTGTCCGGCCGGCCGGTTCGTCTGCCACCAGCGCATGAACGTGTCGCGATCGCCGATTCCGACGGCATGAAGGTTGATGTTGAGGAACTCGTGCAATTCCTCCATCAACGAGACCGGATCGGCGATCGCGACCACGGCCTCTCCGGCGGTTTCCTCGCCCTGCTGCTTCCAATCGGCTCCGTCGCTGACCAGAACGATCAACCGGTCGTTGCCCGGCACGCCGTGGCGGTGCAGCAGATCGGACGCGAAGTGCAAGGCCTGCCCGATGTCGGTCGCCGCGTTCTCCGGTCGCAGCAAACCAATGGCGCCCTGGAATTCTCGTAACGTCCGCTCGTCGTCGGGGCCCTGGATCTCCGCCATGGAGCCCGATCTCGGGAAGACGCACATCGACGTAGTGGTGAATTTCACCAGGGCGATGCGGGCCACCCGCCCGGTCACGTGCCGACGGATCTCGACCATGTCCATGAGCGAACGTTTCAGGGCATCCATCCGCGAGATGTAGTTGGATCTCCTGCGCAGCCCGAGCCGGACGACGTCGGCGCGGTCCTCGATATCGTCCCAGCTCATCGAACCGCTGCAATCGGCGAGAATCACGATGTCGACCCCGTTGCGATTGCCGGCGAGGAATACCTCCAGTTCGGTCTCGTGGTCGATATAGCAGAGGTCCGTTCGCTCCCGCCCGGAGCGGTCGAAGACCTGCCGCACCCGGAACGACTCGCCGTCGGCGAAGACCCACGGGTCACCGCTGCCGAGATGGATCTGCTGGCCGACGATGTCCTTCGCGTTGCGCAACTGCCTGCTCACGTCGTCGAGACGGTTCTCGGTGAGCGGTTCGAGGACGATCCGAGCGGCGGGCTCGCAGGCCGTCGCGCTCAGGCGCCATCCGTGCTCGTCGAGCACTTCCAGTCGCAGCTCGTCGACCAATTCCGTGCTGACGACGACACAACCCTCGTCGACGGAAGCCGAGGCGACGATCCGCACCGCAGCCTGCCGTGACGCGTCGGCGCCCACCTCGAGCAAGCCCACCCGAGCGTTTTCTCCCCGGCCGCCCACACCGTCCCGATCCCCGGCGCCGACGGCGACGATGTTGCCGGTGATGAGGCCGTCTCCCCGGGCGACCTGCAATGTGTGCCGCCGACTGTCCCACACGGTCGATGTCATTTCCGCTCCACTTCGACCCTGACACCCAGGTCGTTCGACACCGCTCGCTTCTCCGCGCCGCCGCGACCGATGAACCGGCCCATGTATTCCGGCTCGACATTGACGAACAGCAAGTTGGACCGCGGCCGGTAGTCCGCGAAACTGATGTGGTTCGCCACCTCGGCGCGGCCACGTGCCCGCAACCATGCGGTGAGCTTGTCGAACAGCTCGCGACCGCGTGCCCCATCTCGCTCGGCAGCCCCCAGATCCTCTTTGCGTATCTTCTCGTGCTCCTGCAACAGACGCCGCATGACGCCGTCGGTGCGGTTGTCGTGCTGGAGTTCGCCGAACATTCGATCGATGGAATGGATTTCCAGTTTGCGGGAACGAGAATTGATGAAGATATGCCGGACGATCGTCAACCGCGGTAGCCGCAGGTATGTGCGCCGGTTATCGGTGCGCGGGCCCCGCCGCCGGTTCGCGGTTCCCGCCACGATCTGGAAGACGATCTGACGGTCTTCCAGCGACTTCAACCGCAGCGCGTGATCCGGGCACAGCCCGAGCCCCCGCTTGTGCGGCCCGAATATCTGCCAGCGATACGCGTGCCTGGCGCATGCCGCGTTTCCGCAAGTCGCGCGTCTGCCGTCGATGACGAACTCACAGGCGATGCTTCCGGTCGAATTGCATCCCCGCGCCGCACAATCCGGAAATTTCTGCCGGAAGCAATCCCGGCAATACGACATGTCCACGCCGCCGGGGTGCCCCACCCGATGCCGGTCACAGAACGCGTTGCGTCCGCGACACAGTTCCCCGTTGCACCAGAACGTGGCCGCCGCTCCGCACGAGCAGGCGGGCCGGTGGCGCGCGCAGGTCGCGGTCATGCGACCTTCGATCACGACGGCATGCTCGTCGCACACCCGGCCCGGCTGATCGCCCTGGTCACAGCCGCTGCACAGGAAGGGTCCGTAGGTGACCACGCCGGCGGCCGAGCAGGTCGTGCACCTGTGCCGAACCGTCGCGGGCTCCAGGACACCTCGTATGGAGAAGACCGTGGTGTCGTCGACCCGGTCGGGAGCGCGCAGTCGATCCTGTATCCACAGCACGCAGGTCTGGTCGTCCCGGAGCGGGACGACGACCTTCTCCGTGGCGCGCAGACTGGTGCCGGCCAGATAGTTTTCGACCCGCGTCCACAACTCGCGCAATTCGGCCGCGTCGGTAGGCGGATCGCTGGTCTGGCGGATGTCCAGCACGACGTTGACCGGCCGATTCACGACCGCTCCGCGGCGGTGGAGTTCAAGACGACCATCTCGATGCTGACGCGGCGATCGGTCTTGCGCACGTAGACCTGGTTGGTGATCAATCCGGCGCACACTCCCTTCGGCAGTCTGCGGGCCAGACCCAGCATCGCGTCCACGGCGGCTTTCCGTTCGGCCTCGGCCACGTCGAGCCGCACGCAGACGCGGCCGTGCCGCGACAGCCGACCGCTCAGCTCGTCCGGTATGCCGTCGCCGAGTTCCTCGCGCCCGCCCAGTTCGAGCACGGAGGCGTTCGGTTGCCGAAGCACCCGGCGAACCTCCTTGCCACGACCGAGCCGCGACAGCGCGGGAGCCAGATTTCGCGGCGGGCGACCGGACAGCAGAGCCCGCAGCCGTTCATCCATGTCGCGCTGCTCGGTCAACTCGTCCAACTCGCGGATGATCTCGTCGTCCGACCGACGCGGACGAGCGGGCCTGGCGGGCCCTTTACGTCCGTTCGGCGCCGAGCGTCGTGGGGGCCGGGCGGTAAGTCTGGTGCGCCATGCCGCCTCCAAGGTGCCCAGGCTGCCCGGAGCAACCTGCCTGTTGTGCTTGGTCAGCTGGTCGTCGACCAACGCCGCGCGGTCTCTCAGCAGTGCCGCGATCTCATCGCTTCCGATTCGGCGACGGCGGCTCCAGACAGCCAGCAAGTCGTTCTCGGTCTGCGCGTACTCCGGGTGCAGTTTCGCGAGTTCCGGTGCGGAGAGCAAAGGCAGGATCTCGCGCGGCTCGATCTGCATCGCGCGCAGTTCGGCGTCCAGGTCGTCCAGCAGATCGGACACCGAAACGGCCGCCGAGCGGCGAACGGTCGCCTGCTCGCGCGACTTGCGCTGCTCGTCCACCTCGTGCTCGAATTCCCCGCTCATCCCCCTCGCGATGGCGTTCGATCGGTTCCGGTCCAGCATGCGCTGCGGGACGGCGGGCATACGCCGTCCGTCCCGCTGCATCATCCGCGCGCGTACCGCGAGTGCTTGCAGCAATACCGCCTGCGCGACAGCCGAACTCGGAAAGACCTGAGCATCGAGGCACCGAACGCTGACATTCGGGATTCCCAACTCACCATCACCCACCGGATTCACGTCCATCACAGCGAATCCCGAGACGCGGTCATCACGGCGCAGCGCCTGCTCGACCCGCCGCAAATGCCGAGCGGAAGCGGATGCGATATATCTCGTCGAGACCTGGTCCTTCGATTCCGCCAGGCGAAGCGAGCCACGTCCGGCGATACGACCTCCGACGAACAGGGCACGCCCGCTGAGCGCGATGAGTTCGGGAACGTAGCGCCGGATGAGGTTGCTGAGAATTTCGCGTTGCAGATCGTCGGCGATCTCGATGGAATGCCTGTCCGCGCACACTCGGCGATGCGGCGGTACGCCCCAAGAGATGCCCGACGGCAACAGCGACCCACCGGCCTTCCGCGCTCCTTCCGCGACAGCGGAGACCGCCTCCGCCAGGGCGCCGACGACCTCGGCGCGCTGCGTGGGATCACTGACCCAGACCGGCCCCGTGTCGATCCACAGACAACCCGGCCGCTTCGCATCGAAACACACTCGTGGGTACTCCCCGCCGGACGACGCGGGAGACGATCGTCGCAACTTTCGATGCATTTCATCGATATCGTCCGCGACGATAACGTAGCCCTTCAATATTCGATGCCGCAGCGGTGCATTTCTGTAGGCGCTCACGAGCACAGTAATAGACCTCATCACCCCGGCGGCGGTGCGGATATGCACGCCCGCACCACCGATCATACTTCCGAACATGTTGCCGCTGAGTTACTTTGGCGAAGCATGCTCGAAAGAGTGAAATTTTGCCGAGCTCGACGGATATCGAGCAATATCTTGCCGAGTCTTCGCGTTCCCCGGCAATGGCGTGCTCCGCGCGTGCGCCGCCGAATCGAATCGCGCACGCTCGCCACCATTCTTCCGGCATGTGTCAGCGCGGAGGTCAGTACCCGGAACGCGGCTCGAAACCGGGGTCTGGAAGGGAGGGCGGCTCCGCGGGCTGCTGCGGCGCGGGTCTGGGCTGCGGCGCGGCGGGCTGCGGCTGTGGCTGTGGCTGCGGCTGCGGCTGCGGCTGCGGGACGCGAACGCCGACAGGGGGCTCGGCCAAGGGTTCCGGCGCGTCGGGTTCCGGCAGAGCCGCCTCCGAAACAGAAGCCTCCGGAGGCGCCGAAGCGATCGGCGACACCGGCGCGGGCGCCGCGGCGGACGTCGGACTCGTGGCCGACGTCGACGCTGCCGGTGCGGCGGGCTCCGACTCCGACGGCTGCGCGCATCCGCCGATCGCGAGCGCGACGATGCCCAACGCGAGCGGCAACCGACGGGATTCGGATCGGAGAGCAGGCACGAGGCAACGCTAGTGCCGGCACGGTACCCACGGCAGTCGGCCGTTCGACCGACAGCGGCGGGCGGCGGCCCGACGCGATACTGGAACCTCCTGTGCTGTCGAAAGATTGGGTGTGCGATGAGATCCGTCCGAGGTAGGTCGACGGCTACCGCGGCGCTCGTAGCGATCTCGTTGCTCGCCCTGCCCTCCGGCACGACCGCCACGGCCGATCCGGCCGGCGCCGCGACGCTGGTCGTCCTCGGCGACTCGTTCACCGCCACCGCGCCCGTCCTCGGCCATGCCGACGACGGGTGCGCTCGGTCACCGAACTCTTGGCCGAACAAACTCGCCACATCGACAAGGCTCTCCGGCACCGCCGGATTCGTAGACGTGTCCTGCAACGGCGGCACGATCGACACCGGGAACGGCTGGACGCTCGTGCATCAGACACGAAAGGCCCACGCGCAGGGCGCGTTCGGGTCCGATACACGTGCCGTCCTGATCCAAGCGGGCCTGAACGACATCTGGGGTGCGTCGAGCGGGACCGCGTTTCCCTCGACCGACTGTCTCCTCGACATCGTCGAGGGGTGCGGGCTCGACGCGGCTGAGCAGAACCGGCTGCCCGACTACCACGCGGTGACCGGCGCGACCTACGCGGACCGCGTACGCGAGGTCGTCACGTTCGTGCGTTACTACGCCCCGAACGCGCGGGTGGCGCTCGTCGGATACCCGGAGATCTTTCCTCCGGGGCAGCCCGCGGCATGCATGGATCTCGCCGTGGTCGGTCGGGTCGTCCAGCCGCGCGCGGAAGGCTACATCGCTTATCTCGATCGCCTGCAGGACGCGCAACGTGCCGCCGCGCAACTGCTCGGCATCGAGTTCGTCGACGTGCGCGCGATCACCGCGGGGCACGCCAGTTGCTCGGAGGAGCCGTGGATCAGCGGGCTCGCAGGCGCGGACTCGCCGTTCGACGGCGCCCCGGTGCACCCCAACGCGCAGGGCAACGGCGCCGTCGCCGTGCAGGTGCGCCAGCGGTTCGGGCTCTGAGCGCGACGCACGGCCCGCCCATGCCGTCCGACTATCGTCCGGCCGTTGAGCTGCCCGCGCTCACCGGCGCGAGGTGGTGGGCGGCTTTCGCCGTATTCGTCCTGCACGCGTTGGTCTTCATCCCGGCCTATCCGTTCCAGAAGTCGGAGCTGTTCCGCACCATTCACACTTTTGCTCCGATGCAGCAGGGCGCTGCGGGGGTGACCTTCTTCTTCGTGCTCTCCGGCTTCGTCATCTACTGGTCGTTTCGCGAAGGTATGCCGGTGCGGTTGTTCTATCGCCGCCGAATTCTGAAGATCTACCCGACCCATCTGGTCGCCGCGCTGGTGTTCGTGGTCGCGGCAGGCGTCCCGCTCGGCCGTGCGGTGGTGTGGGCGCCGAATGTCCTGCTCGTGCACACCTGGGTGCCGAAGTGGACCACGGTGGGCGGGCTCAACGTCCCGTCCTGGTCGCTGTGCGCGGAGTTGCTGTTCTACTTCAGCTTTCCCCTGGCCTACCCGATGGTCGCGCGTATTCCGCGACGCGGGCTGTGGTGGGCGGTGGCGGCGCTGCTGGTCGCGATCCTGGCGTTGCACACCGGTTTCTACCTGTGGGCTGACGGCCCCAAGGGCATCGCCAACACCTTCGCGCCGAGGCTGCTGCGCGGCGATGTCTCGCCCGAGTTCGAAATTCACGCCTCACCACAATGGTTCGCGCAGCCCGATATTCCGATCCCGACGTCATATTGGCTCAGTTACCCTTTCCCGGCATCACGACTGCCGGAGTTCTACCTCGGAGTCATCGCCGCCCGTCTCGTCGCCGAAGGTCTCTGGCGCAATACGCGGCTGACCACACCGTTGACAGCGCTGGTCCTCGCCTACGGCGCCACCTGGTTCGTCCCGGTGAACTACAAGATGTCCGCACTTCTGGTGGCGCCGATGACGGCGGTGATAGCCACCTTGGCCGCCCGGGACCTGGCGGGAATCTCCGGCCTCAATGCCAGACGGCCGCTGGTCTGGCTCGGTGACATCTCGTACGCGTTCTACATGATCCAGTTTCCGGTCATGGTGATCGTCACCCGGCTGTTCATCGGCGGGCACCGCTACTCGATCGGCGGCTGGGCGTTGTGGGCGACAGTCGTACTGGTCGTATCGATCCTCGCCGCGGCGGCCATCTACCACGGTATGGACCGGCCCATCATGCGACGCTTCGCCGGACGCCCACCTGGTGACCGGCCACGTCGTGCGGCCACCGCTGCGGATCAGCCGCCGATCAGCGTGCGCGCGAAACCGTAGGCGATCTCGTTCGCGGGCCGCCCGCCCGCGGGCCCGTCGCGCAGTGTGCACAACACGATGACGGTGATATCGGTGACCGGGTCATAGCCCATGAACGTCTGGAACCCGGGGATCGCCCCGTCGTGGCCGAGCAGCGGTCCGAACGACTCGAGTCCCAGACCGTAGTGGATGTCCGCCGGATCGCTCCGGCTCAACGGAGCCGCGCTGTCGAGGCGCTGCGCCTGGAGCGGGGGCCCGAGCAGGCGGTCGCCACCGACCAGCTCGCGCACGTAGGCAGCCAGATCCGCCGCGGTCGAGATCGCCGCGCCCGCGGCCCCGATCCACGAGGGATCCAGGTTCGTCACGTCGGTCGGCAGTAGTGATCCCGCGCGAGCCGCGGCGAGCTGGTCGTCGGGCAACCGCGGTGACGTGAGCGCGGACTCGTTGGTGCCGTAGAGGTATCCGTGCGGGGACGGCATGGGTAGGGACGCGTCGCCGAGGGCTGGGAACGCCGTGTTCGTCAGGCCGAGCGGAACGAAGATGCGATTCGTCAGCAGCGAGCGGATGTCCTCACCGGTTATCTGCTCGAGCACCGAGGCCAACAGAATCGTATTGGTATTCGAATAGCGGAACTCGGCATCGGGGGCGAAATACGGCGGCGACGAGAACCCCAGCCGCAGCAGCTCTTCCGGCTCCCACGTGCGCCCCGGGTCGTCGTCCATCGCTCGTGCGAGCTGAGGTGCTTCGTTATAGCTGAACAACCCGCTGCGCATGTTCAGCAGCTCGGCGATCGTGATGCCGGCGCCGTTCGGAACGCCGCGCCGGTACTTCGACACCGGATCATCGAGGGCCAGTCTGCCCTCCCCGACCAGCTGCAGCGCGACCGTGCCGACCATAGTCTTGGTGGTGGAACCGACGCGAAAGAAGTCGTCGACGGTCACCGGATCGCTCCGCCCGACCGTTCGCGTGCCGAAAGCCTGTCGCCACACGGTGTCCCGCGTCCGCACGTAGACCACCGCGCCCGGAACGAGGTGCGCGTCGAGCACTCCGCGCACGATGGGCTCCAGCGTGCGACCGAGAGCGGTGGAGTCCCCGGCGCTCACCGGGTTGTCACGCGCCCCGGGCTCGGACCCGCCGCCCACGACCACGACGGTGGCGTATGCGACGACGACTGCCACAATGAGCCGCGGCCATCGGCTTCTTCCATGGCGGAAGCTGTGCGTCGCCATCAGTCACCGATCACGGACACTGTGCCGTCGCTGAAGTTAGTGACGTAGACGGTCCGGTTGCCCGGATCGACGACGACACCGTGCGGGCGGCTCCCCACTCGAATCGAGCTGTCGGGCTTTCCGGTCCGAGTATCGATCAGAGAAACAGCGCTGGCAGTACGCACATCGTCGAGGCCGTGGTTGGTGACGTACACCGTCTTCCGCGGCCCGTCCACCGCCACGCCGACCGGTCCGAGCCCGACGCGCAATGTCGCGGTGACCGCGCGGGTTCGAATGTCGATCACCGATACGGTGCCGTCGGCATGATTGGTGACGTACGCGGTGCGCGTGTCGGAGTCGACCGCCACGCCCCAAGGTTGATTCCCGACATTGATCGTGGCCGCTACGACCGGTAGGGCGGGGTCGATCACCGACACCGTGTGGTCGACGGCGCCGGGCGGACCGGCGTTGGCGACGAAGACGCTGTGCGAACTCGGGTCGACGGCCACGCCGTACGGATGGCTACCGACCCGGATCGTCGCGGTGACCACCCTGGATCGGGTGTCGATCACCGACACCGTGTCGGCCTCGAAATTCGTGACGAAAGCGGTGTGAGAGGCGGAGTCGACGGCGATGCCGTACGGCCCCGCGCCCACGGGGATACTTCCCGCAAAAGACCCATTGCGCGTGTTGATCAGTAACACGGAGGCGCTTCCGGCATTCGTGACATAGGCGAGCCCCGCCGCCGAATCTATGGCGACCGCGGTCGGCTTCACCATTCCCGGTGCCGTAACCACTCCGGTGACATTCGTCTTCGTGTCGATCACCGAGACCGAATTGCCTGCGCTGTTGGTAACGAACAAGTTCGCGCTGGTCGGATCGATCGCGACGCCCCAGGGTTGCGCGCCCACGGCGATCGTGGCGGTCACCGAGGTCGGTCCGGTCGCCACGGCCGCCGCGCGGTTGCCCGCGGCGCTCGGACCGCTGTCGCCGGACATCTTGCCGGCCAGAAAGCCGACGACGACAACAAGGAGAGCGAGCGCGGAGATCACCTTTACCCGAGTCGGAATCCGAGGCGCCCACGGGCGGCGGCCAGCGGGCGGCGGCATGATCACCGGTGGTGCCGGTGTGACGATGGCGGGCGCCACCGCTCCGCGCGGCGGTGTGGTCCGTGGCGGAGGCGACGGCGCGCGGGTGGCGGCGCGCGCCGCGGCCTGGGACAACGCGGGCAACCAGTCCCCCGGCCGGGGCCGCTGCGCCGGTACGGGCGACAGGGCCGCGCCGACGAGTCCCCGCACCGGAGCGGGCACGGCGGCGGGCAGCCGGTTCGGATCGCGGGTGCTCTGGTCTCCGGCCAGCAGCCGCAGCGCGAGCAACCCGAACTTGTAGGCATCCGATCGCGCGGTCGCCAGTTCCTCTCCGGGATTGACCACCTCGACCTCCCAGTCCGGAGTCTCGACTTGCGCCGAGACCGACCGGGACCGCAGCCGCATGGCATCGCAGTCGATGAAGTACACCTTCCGATCCGGCTGTAACGAGAACAGCAGGTTCTTCGGTGACAGGTCGCCGACCGCGATGTCGTGGCGGTGCAGAATCGTCAGCGCTTCGGCGGCTTCGGCCAGCAACTCGTAGCGGTGCCGGTCGGTCAGCGGAATGCCGCGCCGCGCCAGGAAACTGTCACCGTTGAGCAGATGCTGGAACTCCGCGGTCTTCGACTGCACTGCCGAGGACATGGTCATCTTGATGAAGAACTCGTCCGGAATCGCGGGCATCACGAACCCGGTCACCTGGGCGGAGTTGTCCGCCTCGACCAGCCTGCACGGCCACGCGACCCGGGAGAGCAGGTCCATGCCCTCCGCGAAGGGCAGCGATTCGAGGTAGGCGGGCATCTCCTCCAACACGTCGACCGCCACATTCGCCAGCACGACGGGTTTGTATTCCTTGTACACCACCGCTTTCGCGTACCGCATGCGCGCGCTCGGCGCGCTGAAGACCACCCCTTGACCACCGGCCGCCAGCTTGGTCAACGGGCCGAGCTGACCCACCTTCACTCGCTGCTGCGTCACTGCCGATCCCGTCAGTTCACCCTCGGCCAGATGGCCACCAATGTCCGGTCGTCGTCGAATGTCTCCCGCGAGAAATCCAGGGTGTGCGCGAATTCCAGGTGCGACGGCACCCGCCCGGCGAGCACCGAGGCGAACAATGCCCCGACCTCGCCGTCGCCGCCGCCGAGCGGATCGCCGAATCCGTCGGTGCCGACCAGCAACACCTGGCCAGGCTCGACGGTCACCGAGATGGGCTCGACTTCGTTCGGAACTCTGGGCAGCCCGCTCACCGCGGAGGAGGTCAACCCGGAGTCCGACGACTGCTTGCCGCCGAGTACCGGGACGAAACGCTCGTCCGACAGCAACCAGGCACCGGAGTCGCCGACACCGGCCAGCACCGCGGACAACGCACCGTCGGCGTCGCTCTCACACACCACACACGTCAGCGTCGTCGCCAGCACCTGCTCGGCCTGCTCGGCATCGGCCTGCGCCAGCGACAGCACAGCGGCGGCGCGCTCGGTCAGCATCCACGCGGTGTTCTGGAACAGCGATTGCCATCCGATGTCGCCGAGCGCCTCCACTGGCTGCTCTTCCAGCCACTGGGTGGCGTAGCGCACGGCGGTGGTCGAGCCGATGTGCGAATACCGCGCCGCGGACACTCCGTCGGCCACCGCGACGATCAGTCGATCACGATCCGGCGCCGCGGTGACCGCGAAATCGTCCTGACGGGGTACGCCGTTGTATCGGTGCAGGTAACCACGCACCGATGCCGCGCGAACGGTGAACGGTCCGCGTGACCATCCGTCGATCATGGTGTCCGCGCGGTACGGATTCCTGCCGTACTCGGTGCCGATGGCCTTCGCCTCGAACGCCGGTGTGGGGGCGCCGACGACGATCGGCTCGCTCGCCGGGCGGCTCGGAAGGGTGGGTCCGATCGCCTCGTCCGCCGGTGCCGGGTTCACGATGACAGCCGGATCCGCGGGCACCGGATCATCCGGCAAGCGCTTGCCCCGCTTGCTCAGGAAGCCCATCACACCGTGTCCACGGCGAGCGAGACGAAATTATCGGGTTTCTCCACTTGCAGCGTCGCCTGTCCCGTCGCCAACGCCTGGCCCGAATTGATCACCGACTGCGTCAGCGCCGTGATGAATTTCGAGATCGCGACGCCGGTGTCGGTGCCGGCCGCGGTGATGAACGCGTACTGCGGGTTGGTCGCCACCCGCCGGATCACATCGGCGTCGGCCTGGCCGATGCCGAACGCCAGAATGTTCGGCCGGGCCGCGAAACTCGTCAGCCGCGCGTGCTCGGTCTCCCAGCCCTCGCCAGGATTCGGCGCACCGTCGGTGAGGAAGAACACGGCGGGTCGATTGACCAGGTAGCCGGCGGACTTCAGCGCGGCGATGTCGCGCGGTATCCGGTTGGTCAATTCGGCGAACGCCGCCGCGAACGACGTCGAACCGCGCGCCCGCAGTTCCGGCATGGCTTCCAGATTTCGCAGATCGGTCGGTTCCAAATGACAGACCGCGGTATCGGAGAACCCGAGCACACAGAAACGCACCTTCGCCGCGGCCATGGATTCGCCCTGCAAGGTGTCGAGCAAGCTGGACAGGCCCGCGTTCAGATCCGCCACATCGTCGACCATCGAATACGATTCGTCCGCGACGAAATATACCGGAAGAATTGTCGCCTTCGGTTCACTCATCAGGTGCCACTCCCTTTCACCCCGCCACCCGGGCGTGCCAATGCTACCGGGGCAAACGGTAATTCACTGTCGACCGTTCGACCGACAAATCCCTGCGCCCCAAAGGTTTTCCTCCGCGCCACCCGAATCGCCGGCGTCAGCGCATTTCCACTCCGCGATATCCACGTCGCCACGCCGCCGTTTGCCCGACTGCCCGCCGAGGCCGTGGTCACAGGTCATCGATGCCGATCAGCGCGTCCTGCAATGCGCGGGCCACGAGAGCGGCTTTCGTCGGCGCGGGCCGGCCGACCGCTGCGTACTTGTCCCTGATCCGGGCCAGGTGGGTGTTCACCGTTCCCAGCGAGATATACAGCCGCCGAGCGACTTCCACCTTCGAGTCCGACGCTATCCACGCCAGCAGTACCTCGATCTCCCTGCTGCTCAGCGCCGGACGCTTCCGCGGCACCAATGTCGGGGGCAGCGCATCGTCTCTGTGATCGAACGTGACACTCATGAACCATTTCCTTTACAAGAATTCATCGCACGCGCCTACCGCCGACCGAACAGATCACGCACACATACCCGCACGAGGGCAACGGTGGCGACGAAGAGCGCGAAAAATATCAACGCACGCGAGAGATCGCCGGAGTTCCCGGATTCGGCCGTGTACGCGGACTGGCCGTAGACGAAGAAGCCCACGTCGAGTAACAGCAATCCCGCGAGCACGTACCACGTCCAGACGCGTCGGCGGGGGCCTTGGTGAATATTGATGTTCTGCCGACCGCCGTTGTTGGCGTAGATGCTGCTGCCGTTGTTGGCCTGATTGATCTGATTGTTCGTGTTGGGATTGTTGTTCGGTCCCGGCGACGGGTGCATCGTCATCTCCTGTGATGGCCGCCCAGCCAGATGTTCTGGGTTCCGTTCTGATTGGCGTGTACGACACTGCCGTCCTTCGCCACGTTGATCTGATTGTTCTGCGGGCCCTGCTGCGCCGCGCGGTCCGGCCCGTCCGGCCGGATGTCGGCCCCCGGAGCAAGGTGCCGGAGCAGACCGCGGACGTCTTCCTCGACCGTTCGGTACCGAATATGCCAGTATTGCGATTGCGATAGCGCGCGGATATCCGCCGGAAGCTGGTCCGGGCTCGGCAACGACGTGTCGTCCAGCAGAACGGGGACGACCGGTATCCCGCGCGCGAACGCGGTAACGAGTTCCATACGCACCCAGTCCCGATCGTCATCGATGCGACGGAGTCCGCGTTCGTCACGTGCGTCGAGCCAATACGAGCCGATCACCGACACCATCGTGTCGCATTCCTCGAGCGCACGACGGATCCTGCGCGCGTACAACCTACCCAGGGCCAACGAATCCACGTCCCGGAAGACACGCGCCCTGCCGAGGTGTCGTGCCATCTGCTTCGATATCTCGTTGACCGCGTAGACGCTGTCAACGATGCGGTAGTTCAGGAATATTTCCATCAGTTGACCCGATTCTCGAGGACGATTTATCGAGCGCAGTGCTGCGCGATTGCGAATAGATGCCGCGGATGACGGAGCGATTTGGATGAACCGACCAGTTCGTTGCACCCCCGAGTAACATCCTTCGGATGCCTCACGGTCGCGAATCTCGTCCTCGAGCGAAACACCACGGTTTTCAGAGAACAGTCTGCACCCGGACCGAACTCTGAGCGACTCGAACAGCAAACGTTCGGTCATATATCCGACCGCGTGTCTCCCCTGACCGCCGGATCGAAAGGTTCTGGTTGGTTTATTTCCCCATTATGGGTCGACTCGCCCTCCCGGCCGGCGCCGAATGTGCTCGGTTTTCGCATAAGTCGAGCGCCGTGCCGATTCACCGTAGGTCGGCACAGTCCTACCACCGTGGCCGCAACGCATCGAAGCGGCGTTCTCGTCCTCATCATTTGCCCCCGCGGCGTTTTCCTACCTCCGGGCCGCGAACTGCGGCTCGCTCTTCAGCATTCAGCGAGCAGACGGCCGGCGACAGTGGTTGTCCGTTGCCGTTCGCAGCGGCAACGGACAACCGATCACTCAACGCTTGGCGAGGACCGACATCAGCGCCGGTTGGATGTCGAGCAGCGCGGCATGTCGGCGGTAACGGCCCACCGTACGGGCGAAATCGAGGAGATCCGCGCGGATTGTCACCGAGTCCACCGCGCTGATGACGTCGAGCAACGGCGCGATCAACGCGCACGCTCGATCCAGGTCGCCGAGCGCGGCGTACACCAACGCCCGCCGGGTGCCGAACCGCGCCCGGTCACGGTCGGACTGCTGCGGATTCCGCGACATCGCTCGGTCGAACAGTACGGCGGCGTCCTCGAGGTTGCCCAAATCGTAGTGACACCAGGCCTCGATGAGGACAGAGCGCTCGTGCAGGGCCGAGGGCCCCAGCTCGTTCTCCCCAGTGCGATGTGCGACGTCGTAAAGGTTCGCGGCTTCGTCCAGCGCTCGCATGGAATTCGAGTGGTCCAAGCCGATGGCATAGCCCTGTGCCGCCCCCAGCGCGGCCAGCCAGCGGATCCGGGGATGGACGGCGTGGTCGGCGAGCACTTGCTCGGTGAGATCGGTCGTCTCGGCGGAATCGCCGCGATACAGACTCAGCACCGCCCTGCGGACCAGCGCGTAGCTGACCATGTGCTCGTCGCTGACGGCGGAAGCGTGGTCGACCGCCCGCGTCGTCCACCACAGCGCGCCGCGCTCGTCGCCGCATTCCTGGGCCATCCAGCCGGCGAATTCCGCGGTACGGGCGGCGTGCAGCAGAAGTTGCCTGCGCAGCTCACCGGCACTGCGCAGAGCGGACGCGGCCGCGGCATGTTCGTGTATCACCGCCATGGGGAAAACGAGGCTGGGACTGCTGGTCCGGCCGAGGCGTTTGATCTCCTCGAACAGCGCGCTCAAGCCGGGTAGCGAGGCGGCGGAGCTGGTGGCTGTCGCGGGGAACGCGGTCACCGGCGGCACGCCGAAGTCCCCGATCCGGAACACACCGGACCCGTCCGCGTGCAATCGAACGTTCCACTCGGCATCCGAGTAGCCGCCGACGTCGATATCGAGATCCAGGTCCGGCTGTGCCGCCGAGGGCGCCAGCACCAGCAGGTCGCCTCCCGCGGACAGGACCGCGTCGCAGGCGCGCGCCAGCGCCGAGGACGGCGACTTCTGCCCGTTCTCGACCCTGCTCAGATGACTCCTGCTGTAGTGCACGAGTTCGGCGAGTTTGCCCAGGGCCAGCCCCTGTTCGAGTCGACGCTTGCGCAGTTCTCGACCGAATTCAGCACTTGCCATAAGTATTACCTCGGAATCCGTTGCCAGCCGGAAATTCTCGCGCGCGACGAATTTTCGGCGAACCTGCAACCGCCCCTATGATCCAGGGCCGACCGAACACCACACCCCTTGTCGCTGCGAGTGTACCCCCGCGACTCCGCGCCGTCAGCGAATCCAACCGCTGGGCGGGCGGCTGCGCCACCGCCGTGCCGTACTCTGGCGATTCGGCGCCGAGACACGCCGAATCAGCCTATGCCAGCCGGGAATTGGGGACAGGATGGATACGGATCATCGCATCAAGCACCTCGAGATGTTGCAGTCGATCATCGCGCGATTGAGCCAGCAGTCGTTCACGGTGCGCGGATGGTCGGTGACCCTCGTCTCCGTGATATTCGCGCTTCTCACCACACAGGCCCGGCAAGGATCGGGCCTGATATTGCTGGCGCTGGCGCCGGCCTGGATCTTCTGGGGTCTCGACGGTTACTACCTGAGCCTGGAACGCCGTTACCGGGAACTGTTCGCATCCGCCGCGCGGCAACTACGTGAGCCGCTGGCATCCGGGCCGCTCCCGTTCGACATGATTCCCGATTCCGACCGGCCCGCACGCGATTTCGCGCGCGCGATCGTCACTCCGAGCGTGGCCGCGATTCCCGTGGTCTTGACCGCGCTGATCATCGGCTACCGGGTAGTCGCGGTCGTCGGCGGGTGAGCGGCGCCGTCCGGACATTCCCGCCACCAGTGCCGATATAGGAGCGTACGACGAAGCCCCTGGCGCTGGATGCGTCCAGGGGCTTCCGTATCGAAGCGGTTCAGCGCTTGGTCAGTTCGGGAGCCGTGGTCTCCGATCCCTCGACGGACTCCACCGGGGCTGCCTCTTCGTGCGCGGCGGCCCGGTTCGGCAGCAGCACCGCCATGACGATCACGATCAGCGCCAACGCCGCCGAGACGAGGAAGGCCAGCCGCATGCCGTCGAGATGCGCGGCGACGAGGTCGCTTCCCTCGGCGGCGAGCGACGTGGCGCGCGCCGACATCACCGTCACCACGAGAGCGGTGCCGAACGCCGCGGCGACCTGCTGCAAGGTGCCGAGCATGGAGCTGCCGTGCGAGTACAGATGCTGCGGCAGCGCACCGAGACCCAGGGTGAACACCGGGGTGAACGCCGCCGCCAGCGACACCATCAGCAGGATGTGCAGGGCCAGCAGCTGCCAGTAAGGCATGGTCATCGAGATCTGAGTGAACCCGGCCAGCGCTATGGCGATTCCGATCGACCCCGGGATCACCAGCAAGCGACCGCCGAACCGGTCGAACAGGCGGCCGACGGTCGGCCCGAGCAGACCCATCGCCAATCCGCCCGGCATGACCAGCAAGCCGGTGGCCAACGGGCTGAGGCCACGCAGGTTCTGCAGGTACAGCGGCAGCAGAATCATCGACCCGAGCATGGCCATGAACGCCACCGACATCAGGATCAGCGCCTTGGTGTAGGTGGCCGACAGCAGCACGCGCAGATCGAGCAGCGGGGTACCGGTGCGCTGCAAGCGCAACTGCCGCCACACGAACAGGGCGATCAGCGCCGAGCCCACGGCGACGATGCCGAGCGGGCCCGCGAAGTCGTCGCTTTCGAACCGGCTGAGCCCGAACACCAGTCCGCCGAACCCGAGCGCCGCCAGCGCCACGCTGGCCACATCGATCTGCCCGGCTTGCGGTTCACCGACGTTCTCCAGCTGCCGCAGCCCCAGCCAAGTGATGACACCCGCGATCGGCAGCACCAGCACGAAAAGCCAACGCCACGAGGCGATTTGCAGAACACCACCGGAGATCACCGGCCCCATCGCGGGCGCAACCGAAATCGCCAGGGTGACATTGCCCATCACCCTGCCGCGGTCGTGCTCGGCCACCACCGTCATCAGAGTGGTCATCAGCAGCGGCATCATCACAGCGGTGCCGAAGGCCTGCACGATCCGGCCGAGTAGCAGCATCGCGAACGACGGCGCGACCGCCGACAACGCGGTACCGGCCAGGAAGACGCCCATCGCCGCGGCATACGCCTGCCGGGTCGACACGCGCTGCAGGAACCAGCCGGTGGTCGGGATGACCGCCGCCATCGTCAGCATGAACGCCGTCGACACCCACTGCGCCGCCCGGTCGGTGATCGCCAGATCCGCCATCAGGCGCGGAATCGCGTTGATCATGATGGTCTCGTTCAGGATCACCACGAAGGTAGCGAGTACCAGCACCCGAATGACGGTCGGTGTCCGCCCTCCCGAGGCTGGAACGGATGGTGCGGCGGACATCGGATACCTCCGGAGGCATGGGTCGTTGACAGAACATGTGGCCCTTCGCCGAGTCACCGGATCGCGTCCCGGCGCCACAGCTGTAGAGACGGTGTCGACTGCTCGAACTCATCGGGCGCGGGTCAGTATTCCGCCCGGCACCGACACAAATCACCCGGTTTTCTTGCCGATACACCCAGCACCCCTACTGGAAACCGCTGGTCAGGACCCTCTACAGCCCTACGCGAATCCCAATCGTGAGCCTGGTCACTCTAGGCGATCCGCGCTCGCGGACTGTCCCGACACGGAGTCCGAGTGAAAACCTGCCCGCCGCAACCCCGAACGCGACGCTCGCGCCGGGGCCTCGGCGTGTCGGCGGCATTGCCCGGCTACCGCGGCAGGCAGCAGCTAGGGCTCGAGGTCGGCCACTCCCTTGCCGGTCGAAATATCGAACGGCACAGAAGCCTGGTCGTGCGTGATCAGCCAATCGCCGTCGATCTTCCGGAAGCAGAGAGTGACCCGGACCCACATACCGTTCGTCGGCACCCCGTTCTGCAGCGTGCCACTGAGCCGACCGAAGGCGTGGCCGAATGCCACATCGTCGCTCACGGTGAGGGCCAGGTCGCGAACCTCATAGTTCACGTCCTGGAAGAACGTGAACGCGTTCGCCCAGTTCTTCGCTTTCGCGTCGATACCGACATGCTGCAGCGGAGGCTCGACGTCGAAGGAGACGACGTCCGTTGCGTAGAGCTTCTTCACGCCCTCGAGATCCTTGGCCCCGATTCCTTCGGCCAACTTGTCGATCCGCCGCCTGATCTCGGCTTCGTCCACTGCGCGTTGCGCGGGCGCCGATACCACCGGACCAACTCCGTGATCGTTGGCAGTCATTGCATCCTCCATTCGATGAATTTCCGGCCGCCAGGCGGTCTCTTCTGCGGGATCACCCGACGGCGGCCGCGGCAGCGGCGCGCAAAGGTGCGAGGGCGACGCTCCACGCGACGACCTGATCCAGCGTTTTGCCGAGGGCGGCGGCATGGTGCTCGCCCGGTACGAAGGTGGTGTGGTTCTCGAAATCGGTGAGCACCGAGATCGCGACCTGATAGCCCACGTCGGCCATGCCCAGCGTGCTGCAGACCGTCCGCAACTGCACCACCGCGCGGGCGCCGCCGTTCACGCCGTAGGAGACGAATCCGACCGCCTTGTCGGTCCACTCCGCGAACAGGTGGTCCAAGGCGTTCTTCAGCACTCCCGGGACGCCGCCGTTGTACTCCGGGGTCACCACCACGAAACCGTCGAACGGTGCGATGCGCTCCGCCCAAGCGCGGGTATGCGTGTTGACGGACGGGCCGAACATCGGCGGCACCGCTTCGTCCAGATGCGGCAGCGGGTGGTCACGCAGATCGATCAGTTCGAACTCGGCGTCGCCGCGCTGCGATGCTACGTCCAGGACCCACTGGGCGACCTGCGAGCCGTTACGGTTGGGTCGGGTACTGCCGAGAATGATGCCGATTCTGGTCATTTCCGGAACTCCTGCTTCGCTGAAAGTGTCACGACCTTCCGACGACACAGCCGTCCGGAATGTCAGGCTGTCTCACAAATCGGGTCGCTGTCTCGTCGATTCGGTAAGGGCCCGCGTCGACCGAAGGAGCCGATACCCATGACCGACCCGCACCTGCGCTCGGTGATCAGTGAACGCCGTCAACTGATCAATCTCGCCTACCGGCTGCTCGGCTCGTTGGCCGAAGCCGAGGATGTGGTGCAGGAGACCTACCTGCGCTGGTACGCGTTGCCCGAGCGGCAGCGGCAGGAGGTGGCGGCGCCCGGCGCCTGGTTGACGACGGTCGCCAGCCGCATCTGCCTCGACCTCCTCGGCTCGGCGCGTGCCAGACGGGAACGTTATGTAGGCGAATGGATTCCCGAGCCGTTGCCCGACCGTTCCGAATGGCTCGGTGGTCCCTCCCCTGCTGATCCCGCCGACCGGGTCACCCTCGACGAGTCGATCAGTATGGCGTTCCTCGTCGTCCTCGATTCCATGACACCGGCCGAACGGGTCGCGTTCGTCCTGCACGATGTCTTCCGCTACTCCTTCGCCGAGGTCGCCGAGATCGTCGGACGCACCCCTGCGGCTTGCCGCCAGCTCGCCTCTTCCGCCCGCCGCCGCATCCGCACCGCGCAGGGGCCGTCGGGAACCCGGCACGCCGAGGTGATCAGGGACTTCAAACGTGCCTGGGAGACACAGGACATCGAAGCTCTGATCGGGCTGCTCGATCCGAACGCGACCGCGACCGCCGACAGCGGCGGCCTGGCCCCGGCCTTCCTGCACCCGATCAACGGCGGCGAGCGGATCGCCCGCGCTTGGATCGAAATCGCCGCCCGATCTCCCGAGGTGAGGTTGCTCGAGCGTACGGTGAACGGCCAACCGGGCCTGGTGGCGCAGCTCGCCGACACCATCGTGTCGGTCTACGCCTTCGACATCGCCGACAACCGGATCACCCGCATCTGGGCGATCCGGAATCCGGAGAAACTCAGCCTCTGGGCAGCGGACTGAACGACTGCTCCGGGTCGAGAGTCGGCGGATCGCCGCAGGCCTCTTGACGCTGAAGGGACGCGCGAGCACGGTACGGGCCTATTTACAGAGCAAGGCGGTGCTGCCGACGGTCGAGTCCATCACGATGTACCCAGCAGGTTCGCACACGGCCCCCCAGAACCGACTCGGATCAGCATCGACCCGCGGCGCGGTCGTCTGCGCTACGAGTCGATGGGCGAGGTGTTGAACCGCAACGGTATGGGTTTCAGCTGCCCGCGCTGCCGGTGGAAGGTCGCGCCCTGCGCAGTTCGCAGGCGAGCCGGTCGGCGTCCGGCCGGTCCTCGCCGGAACGGGCGCAGCCCTGCGAGGTGTAGCCCCGTTCGTTGTAGCCTTGCCGGTCGTAGCCCCACCTGTCGTAACCCCACCTGTCGTAACCCCAGCGGTCGTAGCCCCAGACATCGAAGCCGTCGGGTCCGTAGGGGTCTTCCGGCTCAACAGTTTTCGGAAATGACGGAGTCGTCACGGGCGGTTCGGTCGTGACCGGCGGCACGGTGGTGACCGGCGGCACGGTCGTCACCGGCGGCGCGGTCGTCACCGGCGGCACCGTCGTCACGGGCGCGATGGTGACAGGTGCGGTAGTAGCCGGGGGTTGATCAGGGGTTGCGAATGCCGGTAAGACCAGCGCGGCCGGAGCAAGCACCACCGTCCCGGCGACTGCGGCCAGCAGGACCGACTGTCGAACCGTGCGCGGACTTCTCCTCCACTGAGACATCGTTGACCTCCAACTCGACATAAGCGCGCTCGCCGCACCCGAGTCCCCTATCGGTCGAATGTCCAAATTTGCTACACAGCAGGGCGTTTTGCTTCCCCACCCGTGACGGGGAAACCTGCTCAACGCGCGGAGATGGCCGAGCCCCTCCCAAGGTGTGGTCTGATCAGCACCACAGAGTTCGACGCACACGATCATCGGCATGTGCGCGCGTTCGCGAGATCAACTGCTGGCCAACGTTGCGCCGTTTCGAAACGAGCCACAGTGGACGCGGCCCGTGCTCGCGCATACACGGTGAACGGGCAGTCGGTCCTCGCGGCCCTCCGAACAGAGGTCGAGGCAGCGGGCTCGGCCTCAGCTTGCTGCCGCCAGCACCCTCCATACCTTTCTGGAACGCGAGCGGGCCTGCGGAGCCGCGTATTCGATTCGCTGGCGCGCTTCGTGGGCACTGATCCGCAGCAGATCAGTCAATAGCTCCACGGTGTCCCGATAGCCGGTGTCCGCGGCGAGGCCACGACGTTCGGCTTCGGCGACGGCTGCGCGCATGGCAGCATCCAGTCGCCTCCGACGGCGTTCGGTTTCGACGAGGGTGCGCAGCAAATCGACATCGGCCAGTTCCGGCCATCCCGGTGCTGGAGCATCCGGCGCCGCCGCGATCGAATGTTTGTTCACCCGAACCAGCCTACCTCAGTGTCGAACATATGTTCGACAATTCGATACGCCGAGCCTGGCGTCACTGTCGGTGCGCTATTGGCGGCCTGGCGGCGCGGCGCATTCGCACGGATTCGGCATGAGCGTTGATTTTCGTACCGGAACCTCGGCCCATCACACTCGGCGTAGACAGCATCGATCTCACACCGAGGCTCACTGTTCGGAATCATCATGGTGACGCCGTTGGACGACTCGGTCAGGTTTCGACACGACGGGTCGACGAAACGTTCGGTGGCGAATCTTGGCGTTTTCTTGGTGAGGTCCGATCAGTGGACCAAACGAATGAAGCCCCTGACCATATTTCCTGGTCAGAGGCCTATTCTTGCTCCCCCATCTGGACTCGAACCAGAAACCTGCCGATTAACAGTCGGCTGCTCTGCCAATTGAGCTATAGGGGATTGCCCTTGGCTCGTCCGGTTGGTATCGGGCGGGCCGAGGAGAAACTCTAGCGTATCGCTGGGCGGAGGCCCAAATCGCGGCGCTACCTGCTGAGTTGTCACTGAGAGCGGGGGTGTCGCTACCGAGTGTCCGGATCGACAGGCGTGTGGGGTGTCGGGCAGGATGGGGGCGGCGAACTGGCAACTGGGAGGAGCACATCGAGATGCTGCGGTTGATCATCGGCGTGGCGGCCGGCTACGTACTCGGCAGTAAGGCCGGGCGGGCTCGCTACGAACAGATCAGCGCCGCTACCCGCGCGCTGACCGAGAGCCCGGTGACCCGCAAGCTCGTGCTCGTCGGCAGGCAGAAACTGGCGGACAAGCTCAGCACCCGCCCCCGCCTCGAACCGATGGAGCCGATCGATGAGCGGACCACCGTCCTGGTACCGCACGACCAGCTGCGCCGCTGACCCCGCACATGCTGTGACCGATCCTCGCACCAGTCGGACTGTGTGCGAGGAATCACGGATCTGATCGACCCTAGGCCCCGGTGGCGAAGTCCCCGTGGTTGCCCATCGCCTGGGTGAGCAGGCTCTTGCGGTACTGCTCGAGAGCGACGAGGTCGCCGAAGAGGGCGAAGTAGGCCTCCGGCTGTTCGGTCGAGGAGACCCGCTGGAGCTTGGACTTGAGTTCGGCGATCTGCCTGCCTACCCAGGCCTCCTGGGTGCGCGCAAGGACACCGGCGACGAAGCGCGGGATGTCGGACTCCGATTTCACCGGCAGCGGCTCGTTGGCGAGCTCCGACAGCAGGGCGCGCACGGTCAGATCCTCGGTGCGGTCGGCGACGGCGTTGACCCATTCGGCGCCGCCGAGCCCGGCGGCCGTGCCGCCCGCCTCGGCGATCAGGCCGCGAAGGACCGAGTAGGCGGGGTGGGTGAAGGCTTCGGCCTCGAGCGCGTCGAAACCCGCTCCGGCCATCGCCGGGTACTGGAGTGCGGCGGCGAGTACCTGCCGTTGCGGCAGCAGGGTGGGATCGTTCGGATTCGGCCGTGCCGCAGGATGTTCCGCGACCACCTGGCGCGGCGCGGGCGCACGCCCCGCGCCCGCCTGCCCGCCGCCGTTGCGGTTCCGCTTGGCTTCCTCGCCGACGCGGCGCACCACGGTCTGGATGTCGTCCCAGCCGACCCACCCGGCCAGTTTGGTGGCGTAGGCCTTGCGCAGGGCGTTGTCCTTGATCTGCGCGACCACCGGCACCGCCCGGCGCAGCGCCTCCACCTGGCCCTCCGCGGTGTCCAGGTTGTGGTCGGCCAGTAGACCGCGAATCACGAACTCGTACAGCGGGGTTCGGCGGGCGACCAGATCGCGCACGGCGGCGTCACCGGAGTGCTGCCGCAGTTCGCACGGGTCCTGCCCGTCCGGCGCGATCGCGATGTAGGTCTGACCGGCCAGCTTCTGATCACCAGAGAAGGCTTTCAGGGCCGCCGCCTGGCCCGCGGCATCGCCGTCGAAGGTGTAGATGATCTCGCCGCGCCAGAAATTGTCGTCCATCATCAGGCGGCGCAACAGGGCGAGGTGGTCGTCGCCGAATGCGGTGCCGCACGAGGCCACGGCGGTCTTTATCCCGGCCAGGTGCATCGCCATGACGTCGGTGTAGCCCTCGACCACGACCGCCTGGTGCCCCTTGGCGATCTCGCGCTTGGCGTGATCCAGGCCGAAGAGCACCTGGGATTTCTTGTACAGCAACGTTTCCGGGGTGTTGATGTACTTACCGGGCATGGTGTCGTCGTCGAAGAGCTTGCGGGCGCCGAAGCCGATGACATCACCGGACAGGTTGCGGATCGGCCACAGCAGCCGTCGGTGGAAACGGTCGATCGGGCCGCGCTGACCCTGCCGGGACAGCCCGGCCGCCTCCAGCTCCTTGAAGTCGAACCCCTTGCGAAGCAGGTGTTTGGTGAGCGTGTCCCACCCCGCCGGGGCGTAGCCGCAGCCGAAGTGGTGCGCGGCCGCGGCGTCGAAGTTGCGATCGGTGAGATATTTGCGCGCGGTCTCGGCTTCCGGCTCGCGCAGCTGGGCGACGTAGAACTCGTGCGCGGCCGCGTTCGCCGCGACGAGCCGGGACCGGGTGCCGCGATCGCGCTGCACCGAGGTGCCGCCGCCCTCGTAGTTGATCTGGTAGCCGATCCGGTCGGCCAACTGCTCGACCGACTCGACGAACCCGACGTGCTCGATCTTCTGCAGGAAGGCGAACACGTCGCCGCCCTCGCCGCAGCCGAAGCAATGGAACAGGCCGTGATTGGGTCGCACATGGAACGACGGCGACTTCTCGTCGTGGAACGGGCACAGGCCCTTCATGGAGTCCGCTCCGGCGCGCTTGAGCGCGACGTACTCGCCCACCACGTCTTCGATCCGGACGCGCTCGCGTATTGCCGCGATATCGCGATCAGGAAGTCGTCCGGCCACGGCAGAGAGTCTAGGCGAAGCCGGGGCCGACGCGCCCGTGCGGCTCGGCACCGCGAGTTCCGGGCGAAGGCGCCCTCGAGCGGGGAATCACGAGCGATCCAGTTCCGCGCGGATCGCCGCGACCGTTTCGGCCAGACGTGACTGGTGGGAACCCTGCCAGTAGATCCGGCCGCAATCGCGGCACTGCCGGAAAATGTCGTAGTAGCGGCGGGTGAGCGGTTCGAGGCGATCCTCGACCTCGGCTTTGTCGACCTCGGCGACGACGCCGCCGCAGCGCAGGCAGCGGGTGAACGGATCCAGGCACGCGACGAGGTCGAGCCGCCGGATCACCTCCACGACCTGCTCGATCGGCTGCTCCGACCAGATGTAGACGCCGTGTGTGACGTTGCGGCGCTTCAACAGGCCTCGGTCACGGGTGAGCAGGATCCGGTGCTCGGCCGCGGACGCCTCGGCGAGTTCGGCGTCCTCGGCCTCCCACCGGCAGTGCACGTCGAGACCCAGCAGCCGCATCAGCTTGGCGAGACCGCCCAGATTCACGTCGGCGAGAAAGCGCGGCTCACGCAGCGGATGCGGGCGGACCAGCGTCACCCGGCCGATGTCGAGTGTCTCGAACACGGGATACGCGGTGATCCGCCCGCCGAGGCGCGGGTGATGATCGAAGTCGACCGGTTCTCCGTCGACGAGGACCAGGTCCACTTCGGTGTGCGGAATGCCCGCTGCCTCGATGACGTCCTTGACGGTCTGGTGCGGGCGGCACGGCCGACGCAGCACGGTGTATCGCTCGCCGGGCCGCAGGAAATCGTTCAGCTCGGCGTAGACCCGGAGATCGACGCTCATTCGACGAACAGCGCCATCGATGCGGTGAATCCGTGCAGCGCGTTGCGGCCCGCGATGGGCCCGATCTCACCGGCGGCGAAGAAACCCGCGAGCGGGATGCCGTCGAGCAAGTCCTCGATGGTCGTGGCGTCGTGGTCCGCAACACCGAACATCCGGCGGCCGCGTCCGTTGCACGTGAACAGCAACGCACCGGCCGGACGGACGGAAAGGTCGGTGCGCGCACGCGCCAGCGCGTTCCGCAGGTCGTGGTCGGCTCCGATCGCGTCGCGGACCTGGAATTGGACGGTGGTGCCGACTTCCACGACCTCACCCACCTCGATCGCGCCGCTGGACGGATCGGCGCCGAGCAGACCGCGGATCAGGAAGTCGCCCTGCCCGGGCTCGGCCAGGTGCTCGTCGACGACGAACCCGATCTGCAGGCCGCGCGCGAGCTCTTCCTGCTGGTCGGGTGGCAGCACGGCGACGATCTGACGCAACCGCTCGATCGGGGACAGACCGCCGAGTCCGGTGATCACCGTGCCGTCCGCGCCGGTGACCGTGTAGGGGTTGCCGATCGGACGGCAGCCCTGGGACACGATCGGCACGTTGTGCAGTCCGGGAAGACGCACGCCGACCGCACCCGAGGTCACCACGGCGTGGTCGCGGAACAGGCGGCTGCCTTCCGGGCCGTGGCCGCCGCTGACCAACCCGCCCATCACGACGGTGCCGGGCAGATCCGTGTTCACGTACTCCAGCAGCAGATCGGCCGGAAAGGAGTAAGGGTCGGGCAGCAGCAGGTGGAAGTCACGTGCGGCCTTGTCGAAGCGATAGCCGGCGAGGAGCCCGCCGCTGGCCGTGCGAAGGAAGTCCAATTGGAAGGTTTCGGCTGCGGGCAGTCCGGAGGCCAGCCACACCGCCACCGCGGGTTCGTCCTCGATTTCACGGCGACCCGCCACCACCGCCTGCGCCACGCATCCGATCAGGGCGGGCACCCGGACCGTCCGGTGGACGCCGGAGAGCACCTCGACGGCGTCGTCGGTGTGCACGCGGGACGCGAGCAGCACAGCGAGCGACGGCGCTTCGCCCGCGATCTGGTCGCGGGCGCGCGCTGCGGCCTCCATGCCCGCTCGCCGCGCTTCGGGCGCGGTGGAGAGCCCTACTCCGATCCGCACCCTTCCATGGTAGCCAACCTGCGGCTTCAGTGAATTCACCTGTCGCGCAGTGCTTTTCATCGACATTGCCGAGCCGGTACCGCCAAGTGGCCCGATGCGCGGGGCGGGCCGGAGATTCCTCAGCTCCACGAGCGAAGCGACAAGGGCGACGAACAGGTTGCGAATCGATAGCTGTTCGGCGGCAGCGACGCATACTCGATCTTCCCAGCCCGGGGAGGTCCGGCGGATTTGAGCGACAATAGCCGCGACCACAGTCTGTTTTCGGTCACCCGGGATCAGAGTGTCGGCGCGGGCCGGGCGCACCGCGGCAAGACCTGATGAGGACAGGCGGGAGACATTGTGAGTCAGCCGTCGCGGATCGACACGGGCGAGCTGCGCGCGATGGTATCCACCTTGGAGCGGCTCATTGCCGACGCTTCCCGGACGGTCGGCGAACTGAAGGCGGCCATCGCCTCCGCGGAAGGGCTCGTCGACGGCGACCGGCTCGATCATGCCGAAGCATTGCCTGTCCTGGCGCCCGCACCGGAGAGCCGGGTGCTTCCGCCGGAGTCATCGGCCGAGCCCGCGCCGAAGGCGATGCCGACGCCATGGTCTCGGAAGACCCAGGAGACGCCCTGGTCCAAGCGGGTGGTCCGGCCATACCCGGCGGTGCCGGGCACACCGGTTCGCGTATCCGCGGGCCGCGAGATCGGCGTCTCGGCAGAGTTGTCCGCACCCGTACGCCGACCGGCCGCAGGGCATCACCCGCAATTCGAACCGGCAAGTCACCGGACCGACGCCCTCGACGAGCCGGCATCCGTCCGGCGCTCGGTTGTCGCCGAGGGCCCTGCACCCGCAGTCACCGTTGCTCCGGCGTCGATCCGGCGGACGGACCGGGGCGAGCACGCCACACCCCGTCCTCGGATCGATACCGCATCCGGCCGCCGGTCCCCTGACGGCCGCCCACCGAATCAGCCGACCGTCGCCGCACCCAGCCCACCGGTCGAAAGAGCGCACCGCACCGAGGACATCCCGCAGATCGGGGACCCGCGCCACGAGGTAGCCGCTCCGCGGGCCGACAGAGCCGGCGGTCTTCCGCCGCGTCTGGACATCGAGATCGCCGAAGACTCGATACCGCGACCGGATAACGAACAGCCGACCCTCGCACCGGGCCCCAGGGGCGGGTCTGCACCGGCCCGGCCAACCGATTCCACCGGCGCCTCCGCACCGACCGACTCCACGAGCACCACCGCTGAGGAGCACCGAACCTCAGCGTGCCGGATTGATGCCGAGGACAACCACGAACCCGTCCGCGCGACGAACGGCACGCAACATCCAAAACCGATCCGCCGAACGGATTCGCCGGAAGCCATCGCACCACCGCGACGTATCGGTACGGCTGACGACACCCCGTCCGCTCCGGAGACGGGCCCCGCATCCCGTCCAAAGCCCGTCCCGAAGACGACAGAACCTGCGCTCCCTGAACGCACCGATGACCCCGGGCACCTGGCCCCGATCCACGCCACCGGCGGTGTCGCACCCATTGAAGAAGCCGACAACCCGCATCTTCCGGCGGTCACCCCGCGAGACGACACGACCCTCGACACCGCAACCACCCCGACGTCCGGTATCGCGGACGACTCGCCGCTTCCGTTCCAGTTCGATACCCCACCCCTTCCGGCACGGATCGAGCCCACCCATCAGTCCGGCAGCGCAGGCGAGCTCGCACGTCGCCGAAGAACCGGCCAACCCACGCCCACTCCGAAGACCGACGCCGCGTCCTCCCCTCAGAGCGATCGCCCCACCGACTCCGCATCCCTCCAGGTTCCCGACGCCGCACCTACACCGTCGATCGACTACACAAACCTCTCCGGCCAACAACCGCCAATCAGCACCGACGCCCTGGAGCCCTACCCACCGACGGACACCGCCGAGGAGACGGCACCCGCACCCGCAGCTACCACGCCCCACCCCGAACCGAACCCCCAGAACGACGCCACAGAGCACCCCGCCGCCAAACGGCAGACAACCTCAGCGCCCGACCAGCCGATCGACAGCGCGCGCCTTTCCGGCCGACAACCGGCAACCAGCACCCACGCCCCGGAGCCCCACCCACCGACGGACACCGCCGAGGAGACGGCACCCGCACCCGCAGCTACCACGCCCCACCCCGAACCGAACCCCCAGAACGACGCCACAGAGCACCCCGCCGCCAAACGGCAGACAACCTCAACGCCCGACCAGCCGATCGACAGCGCGCGCCTTTCCGGCCGACAACCGGCAATCAGCACCCACGCCCCGGAGCCCCACCCACCGACGGACACCGCCGACCAGGTGGCACCGGCCCCGCAGGCAGCTACCACGCTCCACCCCGAACCGAATCCTCAGAACGACGCTACGGACCACCTTGCAGCCGAGCAGCAGGCAAGTTCAACGCCCGGCCGGTTGATCCGCAACGCGAACCTCCCCCAACCCACGATCGGCGCCGACGAATCGGTACCTCACCGATCGACAGACTGCACCGACCAGGCGGCACCCGCCCCGGCAGCTACCGCACTACCCCCGATCGACGCCACGGCCGATTCCGCGGCCGAGCAGCGGGCAGGCTCCGCGCCCATCCGGCAGGCGGATGCCACCGACGAACCCATATCGCGGCGGCAAACCGATAACTCTCCTGGCTCGCCCGGCCTTCCGTGGATCGATGCCCTGCGCTTTTCCTGGCTCGACGCCTCGCCCGGCGGCCCGCAATCCCCTCCGCCGAGCGCTGCTACGACCGACCCCATCTCGGTCCACCACACCGGATCTCACCCACGGACCCACAAGGCAGGCAGCCCCACCCAGCAGCCGGGCAGCACAGACAACTTCGGACCCAGTCGCAACACCGGTCACACCGCAGACCCCACGAGCCGGGGCGATTCCGCGCTCGTCCCTCCGCCCGACCGCGCCGAGGCTGCCCCGCTCGACCGGCAGACCGACGCACCTGACCAGCCCCCGCCGATCGAGGACAGCGGTGCCGCGCCCCGACCCGGACATACTCGGCAGACGGACACCGTTGACGGGTCCGATCTTGTCGACACTGCTCATAACTCGACACGATCGCCACGATCAGACGTCGCGCGCCCTCGCCAGGCCGTCGCCCGCACCGCCAGCCCGGAGAACCACATCTCGGTTCGCCGGAGCGATTCGGCCTCATCGCCGCAGACCGCCGGCGCAGGCGTACCCGTCCGACGACCCGACCCCGCATCCGCCCGGAAATCCGGTCGCGCACCCATCGAACGCAGCGCCACCGCACACCGTCCCGCAGTCGCCGAGCAGGCCGATACCCACGATCCGGCCGAAGCACTCCGAATCGCGCGGGAGATGTCGGCGCGGCATGGATTGGAAGTCGTCGGGTTCGATACCGCGAATGTCGGTGTCCAGGTGGTCCGTGAGATCGCGTCCACTATCGATGAGCTGCTCACGAAATACCCGATGCCGCTGCGGGGCGTCGAGCTCACCGACGACGCGGAATCGCGCCCGAGACCGGAGCGCGAGCCGACCGCGGAACAGTCGGCCGATGCCGCGATCTGGATGCTCTTGGACCGCGCCGCCTTGTATCCGCCGCGGTCGGCTCCGGTGGAAACACGCCGGATCTTCCGTCGCCGCGGGCCTGCCGAGCGGCCGGTGTACACGGCGGTGGTGCGCGAATTCGCGGGGGCTCTGGACGTCGCCGGTGGGTTCCGGGCTCGGCAAGAAGCTTTGCGAACTCTGATCAACGAGTCGCTGCGCGGCGGCGGCGGTGGTCTCGGCCTGCTGGATCCGGGCCGGGCCTTGATCGACGGCTTCACCGAGGTGATTCTGCGGGGCGAACGAGCGAGCGCCTCGGCCAAGGAATTGCACGGCGCGCTGGTGAAAATGGCCCGAGCCGAGTCCTCCGACGATCTGTCGGCGTGACGCCACCGATACGGGTCCAAAAGGCGCACCTGGACAATCGCCCTTGACCCCGCGCACGGCCGGAGCGAAAACGGAGGTACGCAGAAAAAACACAGCCGGACAACGTCCGCCATTAACCCGCGCATGGCCGGAGCGAAGGCGGAGGTACGCCTAAATCTTCAACTCGCTCGCGACTCGCTCCAGGCGGCTTTCGGTGTAGGAAGCGATCTGGTCCACCACGACGCGCACGCGGGCGGTGTCATCGGTGGCGGCGTTCCAGAACGGCAGCAGCAGCGGATCGAGTCTGCCGGGAGCGGTGGCCAGCAAGCGTTCGGCCACGGCGAGGATGCGTTCGCGTTGGGCGGCCTGCCGCAGCCGGTGTGCCGGGTCGGACATCACATAGCGCAGCGCGACGGTCTTCAACAGCGCCACCTCGGCGGCGACGATGCGCGGCACTTCCAGATCCGCGTTGTACCGGGACAGCGGTTGCGGACCGGACACCTCTTGGGTCGCCATGATCGCGGCGGTGGCGAAGCGGCCGACGAGCTCGCTGGTGAGGCGCTTCAGCGCGACCGAAGCGGTGAACGTGCCGTCGTATCCGGACGCGGCCGCGACCACGGGCAGTTCCGAGAGCCGTTGCGCGGCGGCGATCAGCTCGTCGGCGGCCAGCGAGTGCTGGAACTGGCCGAGCGCGGCCAGCGCGTCCTGTTCGGCGGGGTCGGCCAGCGCGCGCAGATCGATCCGGCCCGCGAGGACACCGTCCTCGACGTCGTGCACCGAGTAGGCGACGTCGTCGGACCAGTCCATGATCTGGCATTCGAGGCTGCGGCGCCGATCCGGCGCACCCTTGCGGATCCACTCCAGGCGCTCGGTGTCGACCTCGTAGGCGCCGAATTTGGTGCCGGGACCGGTTCGCCCCCAGGGGTATTTGAGGGCGGCGTCGAGGGCGGCGCGAGTGAGGTTGAGGCCCGCGCTGGCGCCGTCGGCCTCGAGCACCTTCGGTTCGAGGCGAGTGAGGATGCGCAGGTTCTGCGCGTTGCCTTCGAACCCGCCGAAGGCGTCGGCGAAAGTGTCGAGGGCTTTCTCGCCGTTGTGGCCGTAGGGCGGATGGCCGATGTCATGGGCCAGACCGGCCAGGTCCACCAGGTCCGGATCACAGCCGAGTCCGTCGGCGATGCTGCGGCCGATCTGGGCGACCTCCAGCGAATGGGTAAGCCGAGTGCGCGGGGTGTCCGCCTCTCGCGGTCCCATGACCTGCGTTTTGTCGGCCAGTCTGCGCAGCGCCGCGGAGTGCAGCACGCGGGCCCGGTCGCGGGCGAATTCGGTCCGGTGGCCGGTCTCGAACTCACTGCGCGGCGGTCCGAGCCCCGCGGTCTTGGCGCCCTCGACGACGAGGCGTTCGGTGTCGTGATCGGTGTACCGGGCGCTCATCGAGCCTCACTGTCCCGCCGTGTAGGTGAAATCCGCCGAGAAGTGGGTGAGCTGGTACCACAGCAGGGCGCCGGTCTCTCTGGCGATACCGTGTGCCTGGGATTCCCGCGTGTAGACGGCGGGACCGGTTCTGGTGGGGGCGGTCCACGCCGCCAGCCCCTCGTCGCGGGCCATGGTGCGGGTGCGCAGCGAATGCCAGGGATCGCTGACCAGCACCGCCGACGACATGTCCCGCGCCCGCATCGCCGTGACCACCGCTTCGATGCTGCGCAGGGTGTCCGATCCGGTTTCCACGGCGAGGATCTTGTCGGCGGGCACGCCGCGCGCCTGCAAATAGTTCTTGCCCGAGGCGGCTTCGGTGAACAGATCGCCCTCCTGCTTGCCGCCCACGGTGATGACGCGCGGAGCGACACCCGCCCGGAACAGCTTGTACGCCTGATCGAGTCGCGCCTCGAACACCGAGGACGGCGTTCCGGAGTACTGCGCCGCGCCGAGCACGACGATCGCGTCGGCCTTCGTGTAGTCGTCGATGCGCGCGACCTGCCACACGCGGAAGGCGGTCCCGCCGACCAGCACCGCGCCCATCACGACGGAGCCGACGACGAGCCGCCGGGTCCAGCGCAGCAACCCGGCGCCGAAGCCCTGTGGGCGGGCAGGTTCGGGCGCCGGGACGGCTCGGGTGCGCATCGTTGGCAAATCCACTCCCCAAGTCTGCCAAAAGCCGCGCAGGCCCCGGACCGGTTACCGTCAGGGGCGGTTACCAGCCGCGGTCTCGCCAAGCCGGAAGGCTGGGACGCTCGGCGCCGAGGGTGGTGTCGTCGCCGTGGCCGGGGTAGACGACGGTGTCGTCGGGGTAGCGGTCGAAGAGCTTGGCCGAGACGTCGGTGAACAGCGAGCCGAAGTCCTCCGGGGAGGTGGTGCGCCCGACGCCGCCGGGAAACAGCGAGTCCCCGGTGAACAGGTGAGTGCGTCCCGCCCCGTCGGTGAGTGCGAGGGTGATCGACCCCGGCGTGTGGCCGCGCAGGTGGATGACCTCGAAGACCAGATCGCCGATGGTGACGGTGTCGCCCTCGGCGAGCAGCCGATCGGGGCGGACCGGCAGCGGGTCGGCGTCGAGCGGGTGCGCCGCGGTGGGAGCGCCGGTGGCCGCGGTGGTCTCCCGCAGCGCCAGCCAGTGGTCGCGGTGCTGATGGGTGGTGACGATCAGCTGGACCTGCCCGGGCGCCTCCTGCTCGACGAGGGCCGCGATGCGGGGCGCCTCGTTGGCGGCGTCGATGAGCAGGGCCGCGCCGGTGCCGGTGCACTGCACCAGGTAACAGTTGTTGTCCATGCCGCCGACGGACATCTTGACGATGCGGGCGCCGGGGACGTCGCGCTGCTGCGGATTCGAATCCGGTGACACGTGGCCGCTGTACGGGCGATCGATGGTGATCACGAAATGATGCTAGCGAGCTAGATTCGTGCCATGTCACTGCCGTCGCGGATCCGCTTCGTCCGCTTGCTCGCGATCAGCGTCCTACTGGCCGCGATCGCCTTGCTGGGCGCTCCGACGATCGCGGCGGAACCGCCGCTACGGATGAACACCTATGTGGAGGATCCGGCCGGTGTGCTCGACCAAGGTCAGCGCGATCGGGTGCGCGGTGCGGTGGACCAGCTCTACGCCGACGAGCAGCTGCGGCTGTGGGTGGTGTACGTGCGCGGCTTCGACGGGATGCAGCCGCGGGACTGGGCCAGGCGCACCGCCTCGATATCCGGGTTCGGCCAACGGGACCTGCTGCTCGCGGTCGCCACCGAGGATCGCGCGTATTGGCTGGAGGGCGAAGTGCCCGGCGAGATCAGCGATTCCGAACTCGACGACATCCTGATCGGCCACGTCGAGCCGGCCCTGCGCGACGGGCGCTGGGCCGACGCGGGGGTCGCGACCGCCGCCGGACTGGACGCGGCCATGCGCGGCGGCGGGGTGAACGTCGGCGCCCTGCTCGTCATCGGCCTGCTGGTGATTCTGGTGGCGGGCGGCCTCGTCTGGTACGCGCGCAGACGGCGTCGTGAACGGTTCGAGGCCGAAGTGGCGGCGGCACGGCAATTGGATCCGGAGAACGCGACGGCGCTGTCCGAACTGCCGTTGGAAGCGCTGCAGACCCGCTCTCGGGAGACGCTGGTGGAGATCGATAACGCGATTCGCACCAGCGGCGAGGAACTCGAGCTCGCCATCGGCGAGTTCGGCGCCACCGCCACCACGCCTTTCCGCACCGCCCTCGACAACGCGAAAACCGCTGCCGCCGCGGCGTTCGCGATCCGGCAGCGCCTGGACGACGCGATCCCGGAGACAGCCGACGAACAGCGCTCGCTGCTGGTCGAGCTGATCGGCACAGTGGGGCGCGCCGACCGGGAACTCGACGCGCAGGTGGCGGAATTCGACGCGATGCGCGATCTGCTGCTCAACGCCTCGGCTCGGCTGGACGCCCTCACCAGAGATGTCGTCGACGTGACCGCCCGGATTCCCGGCTCGGAAACCGAGCTGAGCCGGCTCGCCGCCACCCATCCGGCCAGTGTGCTCGCGCCGATCGAGGACAACGTGCGGATGGCACGCGAGCGCCTGACGTTCGCGGAGCAGAACGTCGACGGGGGACGTGCCGCGCTCACCGAGCCGGTCGGCGAGCAAGGCGGCGCGGTCGCCGCCATTCGTTCCGCCGAGGCCGCGATCGGTCAGGCGCGTTCCCTGCTCGACGCGGTCGACAACGCGTCGAGCGCCATCCAGCAGGCCCGCGACGGCCTGCCGGGTGTGCTGGACGAGTTGCGCCGCGACCTCGCCTCCGCCGCCGAGCTCGCCGACTACGGCGGGCCGGAACTGGCCGACGCCCGCACCGCGGCGCAGTCCGCTCTGGAGCAGGCGACGGCCACGGGCGACATCGATCCGCTGAGCGCCTTCCACGACGCGGTCACCGCCGACGCGGATCTGGACCGCGCCGTCGCGGGGGCCACCGACCGCAAACTCGCCGCCGAAGACCTGCGGCGCAGGCTCGATCGAGCGCTCACGGACGCTCGCGCCCGGATCGGTGCCGCCGCCGATTACATCAGCACCCGGCGCGGCGGCATCGACGCCGAAGCGCGCACCCGCCTGTCGGAAGCACAGCGCAACCTCGACGAGGCGCAGCAATCGAGCGCGAACGATCCCGCCGACGCACTGCGGCGCGCGCAGGCGGCGGCGGATCTGGCCGGGCGCGCGCTCCAAGCGGCGCAGGCCAGCGTGCGGGCATGGGAGGCGGACCGGGCGCCCTCCGGCAGCGCCCAGACCGGGGCGGTGCTCGGCGGCATCCTGCTCGAAGGACTGCTGCGCGGGGCGGCGAGCGGCGCTCGGCACTCCGGGGGCGGCTGGAGCCCCGGCTCGTACGGTGGTTCCTCCGGTTCCCGGCGCATCGGCCGTGGCGGCAGATTCTGAACGGCTCGATCCTGCCACCGGGTGCGGCCGTAGACCGGGACCGGTCGATGGCTCAGCAGGGAACCGGTCCTCGCACCGGTCAGCGAGCGCCGGCCGCGGACAGGGCGGTCAACTCCGCCCGCACCGCCTCGGGCAGGCCGTCGGCATGCGCGCCACCACCGAGCACGCCCACGATCAGCTCCTGCGCGAACGTGTAGACCAGATAGGTGACCGCGGCCGACGCGCCCGCGGACGGGCGGGGATGCGCCGAGACGTAGACGATCTCGTAGTCGGTGAGCTCGAGCGTGGCCGGTGTGCGGAACACCGGGACGACGCCGGTATTGGTCACCGCGATATGTCCGGCCAGCGAATGAATCCTGTTGGCACCGTAGTAATCCGGGAAGTGCAGCACGGACTGCTGCACGATGCCTTCGGACAGGTCGCGCGTCAGCCGACTCGAAATGCGCTGTGCCAGTTCGACCGGGCTGGCGGCTGGATCCACCTCGCCCGCGAAGGAAGCCAGCCCGGCCATGTTGGTACCCGCCGAGGCGGCGACCGGCGGCTCCAGCCTGTTGCGCAGGTCGACCGGATACAGGCAGCCCAGAGCTGTTGTGCCGCCGCCTGTCTCACGAGCGTACGCGCGCAGCAGTGCGGCGGTGAGCAAACCGTTCACCGTCACACCGGTCTTGCGTGCGAGATCGGCGATCTGCGCGGTAGCCGCCCGGTTGAGCCGCACGCGTACAGGACGGGCGAGTGTACTCGGCGCGGGTTTCGCGTTATCGGACGGCACGTTCCTCGCCTCCAGCGCAAGCGGCTTGGTCACCTCCTCGAATCCGGACTTCGCGGCCGCGGTGATGCCCCGTTCCGCCGCATACCACTCCAAAGACTGCGGGAGCGCTTGTGGCGCAACGTTTATCGGCCGACCTTCGAGAACGCCGGTATAGAAATCCCATAGTCGGGACAGCAGTTCCACACAGTAGCCCGCGTCGGCGACGCTGTGGTGAGCGAACAGCGTGACACGCCACTCGTTCGCGCCCGAGCCCACGACGTCCAGATAGGCCAGCTGGACCGCCGGATCCATCGCGGGAACTCCGATCGCCGCCAGGTCGCCCGCACGCACGGAAACCGGGATCCATGCCCTCTCGTCAGCGCCGAACAGATATCCCAGTCCCGCAGCGTCTTCCACGATTCTGCAGCCGATCACCGGATACGCGCGCCGCAAGGTCGCGAATGCCTCCCGCAGCGCCGTCACATCGAGCGCTCCCCGTACCGACACCGACCGGCCCGTGTAGGTGCCATGCCGAACGAACCGCTGCTCCGACGGCGCCAGCACGCGAATCGGAGCTTCCTCATCCCACAACACACGGCAAGGGTGCGGCACTACCGGCACGGGCGCAAACCGACCGGGCGGATGCGGAAGACTGCCGGTATGAGTCTCGCGGCGCATCTGGAGCAAATCGGCCTTCCCACGGTGGAGGAACAACTCGCCCATCCCACCGTGCTCGGTATCGCCGAGGGCACTCTGCCCGAACCGGTCTTCCGGTCCTGGCTGGAGCAGGACTACCTGTTCCTGCTCGACTACGTCCGCGTGTTCGCCCGCCTCGCGTGGCAGGCTCCGGCCGCCCATCTCGGTGATCTGGTCGACCTCGCGCACGCCACCTACCACGAGGAGCTGTCGCTGCACCGCTCGCTGGCCGCCGAGTTCGGCGCGGACCTCGACGGCGCGGTCAAAGGCGCTCCGTGCACCGCGTACACGGCGTTTCTGCTGGACTCCGCCGCGTCCTACGGCGAGGGTCTCGCCGCGCTCTACCCGTGCATGTGGGGATACTCCACGCTCGGCGCCCGGCTCGCCCAGCACCCGCCCGCCGAACCGCGCTACCGCCGCTGGGTGGACACCTACGCCGATCCCGGATTCGCCGCCCTCACCCGCCGCTGCGCGCAGATGATCGACGAGTCCGGGGCCGATCCGGGTCGGGCGGAAGACCTGTTCCGCGAAGGGCTCCGGCACGAGCTGGCGTTCTGGGACGTTCCGCTCCGACCCTGATCCCCGGACGAATTCCTCGGTCCACCGATGACTCCTGCCGGGCGGCTCCGTCTACCTGTACAGAGCACTGTCCCGGCATCGAGGAGACCCTTATGAACCGCCCCACTGTGGCATCGCGCGAGGAATGGCTGGCCGCGCGTATCAGCTTGCTGGCCGAGGAGAAGGCGATCACCCATCGCTTGGACGAGCTGGCGGCGAAACGCCGTGCCCTGCCGATGGTCGCGATCGACAAGGAATACGTCTTCGAAGGTCCCACGGGCCGCACGACCCTGCCCGAACTGTTCGACGGGCGCCGCCAGCTCATCGTCTACCACATGATGTGGCGCTGGGATCTGGACGCGGGCTGTCCGAGCTGCGCGATGCTGCTCGACAACGTCGGCCACCTGGCCCACCTGAACGCGCAGGACACCACCTTCGCGGCCGTGTCACGCGGTCCGTGGGAGACGCTCGACCGGTACCGCGAGCGCATGGGCTGGACCTTCCCGATGTATTCGTCGTTCGACAGCGACTTCAACTACGACTTCCATGTCACCCAGGACGAATCCCGCGCGCCGGTGGAATACAACTACCGTACGAAGGCGGAGTTGGAGGCACGCGGCCACAGCTATCACGGAGCGGGCGAACAGCCCGGCACCAGCGTGTTCTGGCGTGACGACGACGGCGCGGTGTTCCACACCTACTCGTCCTACGGCCGCGGCGGCGACATCCTCATCGGCACCCACCAGTACCTCGATCTCACGCCGTTGGGCAGGCAGAAGCACGTCGGCGAAGCGCTGCACCACGACAGTTACGGCAAGGTGGAATCCCATTGCCACTGACGACCACTCCGCCCCACCGGCCGAGTGGACCTAGGCTGACACGGTGAGTCAGGAGCACATGCGGGCGTCCGACGCCGATCGCGAGAAGATCATCGACCGGCTGCGCCTCGCTATGAACGAGGGCAGGCTGTCGCTCGCCGAATTCGATGATCGGCTGCAACAGGTATACGCCGCCAAGACCTACGGCGAGCTGACGCCGCTGCTGTCCGACCTTCCCGCACAACGGGAAGCACGGCCCGTGCGCGCCAAAGGCATCCCGCAGTGGATCACGATCATGTGGACGCCGTGGGTGTTCGTGAACGCGCTGTGCGTGGCGATCTACCTGGCCACCGGCGCGGGCTACTTCTGGCCGTTCTGGGTCGCGGTGCCGTGGGGTCTCGCGCTGCTCATCCCGACCACGATCGGCATCGTCACCCGCAAGAACAGCTGAAACGACAGCGCCCCGTGGCCCATCGGCCACGGGGCGCGGCGTCGTAGCTCAGGCGCCGATCAGGTGCTGGGCCAGGTAGCCCTCGACCTTGTCCAGCGCGATGCGCTCCTGGGTCATCGTGTCGCGTTCGCGGATGGTCACCGCCTGGTCGTCGAGCGTCTCGAAGTCGACCGTGATGCAGAACGGCGTGCCGATCTCGTCCTGGCGGCGGTAGCGGCGGCCGATGGCGCCCGCGTCGTCGAACTCGACGTTCCAGTGCTTGCGCAGCTGCGCGGCCAGGTCTTTCGCCTTCGGCGTGAGATCGGCGTTGCGCGACAGCGGCAGCACCGCCGCCTTCACCGGCGCGAGGCGGCGGTCCAGGCGCAGCACCGTGCGGGTGTCCACGCCGCCCTTGGCGTTGGGCGCCTCGTCCTCGGCGTAGGCGTCGACCAGGAAGGCCATCAGCGAGCGGGTGAGGCCCGCCGCCGGCTCGATGACGTACGGGATGTAGCGCTCGTTGGTGGTCTGGTCGAAGAAGCTCAGCTCGGTGCCGGAGTGCTCGGAGTGCGTCTTCAGGTCGAAGTCGGTGCGGTTGGCGATGCCCTCCAGCTCACCCCACTCGTTGCCCTGGAAGCCGAAGCGGTACTCGATGTCGGTGGTGCCCGCCGAGTAGTGCGAGAGCTTGTCCTTCGGGTGCACGAACAGCCGCAGGTTCTCCGCGTCGATGCCGAGGTCGGTGTACCACGAGAACCGCGTCTCGATCCAGTACTTGTACCACTCCTCGTCCTCGCCCGGCTTGACGAAGTACTCCATCTCCATCTGCTCGAACTCGCGGGTGCGGAAGATGAAATTGCCAGGGGTGATCTCGTTGCGGAAGCTCTTGCCGATCTGCGCGATGCCGAACGGCGGCTTCTTGCGCGCGGTCGTCATCACGTTGGCGAAGTTCACGAAGATGCCCTGCGCGGTCTCCGGGCGCAGGTAGTGCAGGCCCTCCTCGGACTCGATCGGGCCGAGGTAGGTCTTGAGCATCATGTTGAAGTCGCGCGGCTCGGTCCAGCGGCCGACGGTGCCGCAGTTCGGGCAGGCGATGAGCTCCATCGAGACCGTGTCGGGGTCGTCGATCTTGTTCTTCAGCGCGTACGCCTCCTGCAGGTGGTCCTGCCGGAAGCGGTGGTGGCAGTTGAGGCACTCGACCAGCGGGTCGTTGAACACGCCCACGTGACCGGAGGCGACCCAGACCTGACGGGGCAGGATCACCGAGGAGTCGAGACCGACGACGTCCTCGCGGGCGGTGACCATGGCGCGCCACCACTGCTTCTTGATGTTCTCCTTGAGCTCGACGCCCAGCGGCCCGTAATCCCACGCCGACTTGGTGCCTCCGTAGATCTCACCGCACGGGTACACCAGACCCCGGCGCTTGGCGAGGTTGGCAACGGTGTCCACCTTCGACTTGGGTGCCACGCGAGAATTCTCCATCCACTGCGAGTCGGAATTTGCCTTGCATGAACACAATAGTTTTGTGTCATAGCCGCGATTGCGCCCAGCCTATCGGCAGCGTCCGCGGCGGTTTCAACCGCACGGTTCGGCGCGCCCGTTTGACATGCGCACCTGTGCATACGCAAACTGGTAATGCTTTCCATTAAGGAGTTGGTGACATGACCGCCGAGACCGCCGCGGCACCGCCGCACAACCCGTATCGGTCGCCGGGACCGGCGCCGGTACCCCCGCGAACCGTGCTGGAGGACGCGGGTGAGCTGTTGCGGGCGCTGGCCGCGCCGGTTCGGATTGCTATCGTGCTGCAGTTGCGCGAATCACCGCGGTGTGTGCACGAACTGGTCGACGCGCTCGGTGTCACGCAACCACTGGTCAGTCAGCATCTGCGTATCCTCAAGGCCGCCGGTGTCGTGCACGGTGAGCGTTCGGGTCGCGAGGTGCTCTACGAACTCGTCGACGACCATCTGGCGCACATCGTCGTCGACGCCGTCGCGCACGCCGAGGAAGGGTGATTCGTGCCAGACAACACGGCCGTTCCGCAGAAACCGGTCGGCATCCGCAGCACCAGGCAGCGCAGCGCCATCGCCGCGCTGCTCGGTGACATCGACGAGTTCCGCTCCGCCCAGGACCTACACGACGAGCTGCGCAGACGCGGCGAGGGCATCGGGCTGACCACGGTCTACCGGACGCTGCAGTCGCTGGCCGACGCGGGCATGGTCGATGTGCTGCGCACCGACTCCGGCGAGTCGGTCTATCGCCAGTGCTCCACCGGCCATCATCACCACCTGGTCTGCAGGCATTGCGGTCGCACCGTGGAGGTGGAGGGCCCGACGGTGGAGGCGTGGGCCGAGGCGATCGCGGGCGAGCACGGCTTCACCGAGATCAGCCACACCCTCGAGGTGTTCGGCACCTGCACGGCATGCGGGACGGCGCGCCGACGCGACCGGTGATCGCACCGATTCCCGGCGTGTCGGGTTAACGCGGCTGCGACCAGCGGAGATTCACCGGCGAGATCCTCGGAAACCCGGGCCGATCCGGGCTCGATACGAAGGATCCGCCATCTGCTGGGGAGGCAGCGTGTCAACGATCACCGACTCATCCGTACGCCCGGTGCGCCGCCGGGCCGTGACCGTCGCCGGGGCCGCGCTCGTCGTGGCCTCGGCGTTATTGCTTTCGGCGTGCCAGGACGAGGACGGCACTCCGGTGACGGTCTCGTCGACCACCGCGACCGGAGTGGCCGCGGAGCCGGGCGGGGCGAACGGGCAGTCGACCGTCCGCACAGTCGGCAAGACCGGCTGGTACGACGGATTCGACATCACCGTGGACAAGGCGACCGTGGTGCCGGACGAATACGGCGGAGCGAAGGTGCGCGTCGACATCACCTACAAGAACACCACTCTCGACAACCACACGCTGAGCATCACGCCGTCGCTGCTGGTCGGCAAAGAGGTGGACGGCGGCGCGATCTTCGACAGCCCGACGGTGCCCGGCAACGGCTCCGCCACCGGCACCGCGACCACGTCCTTCAAGTCGGCCAAGGACGCCGAGCACCTCATCGACACGATGACCGTCGTGTACGGGTCGGCCGCCGACAACCAGACCAAGATTCCGCTCGCCGCGGCGGGCAAGGTGGACAGCGTCCAACCGAAGGCGCTGGCCGTCACCGGCACCCTCGTGCAGGACCAGACGACCATTCAGGTCACCGGCGGACGGATCAGCCCGAGCTACACCAAGGACGAGAACGGCAAATCCGATCTCGCACTGCGCATCAAGCTCGTCGGCGGCCCCGGCATCGCCGCGGGCGGCACGAACATCTTCTACGACTACTTCACCGTCCGGACCCCTGACGGCCAGACCGTGGCCGCCGACATCCGCGGCCCGATCAACGAGTTGCTCAACGCGAACGAGACCATCGACAACCCGAAGAACTACGTGGTCTTCGTGGTGCCCTCCCCTGGCACCGGCCCTTACACGGTGACGTACAACGCCCAGAAGCAAGAGGGCGCCGCCACCGCACCCACCCTGTCGTTCACGGTGGGCTGAGCCGACCACCCGGACTCGTGGCGCCACACGAGGACGAGAACAGCTGCGGCCGATCGTCACCGCGCTGACGGCGGGCCGCCCTCCCGCGAGGGCGACCCGCCGCGGTGACGGATTCAGCCGACCGGGATCGCGTCTCGGTCCGCGGCCTGCGCCTCGGCCGGACGACCGCGCACCGCCGCCCCACCGAGCAGCGCGAGCGCGACCGCGCTCCAGATCAGCAGTACCAGTAGCGGTCCGCTCGCGCCGGTGCCGTCGAAGAACGCGACCGAGCGCAGCAGCGACGCGGCTGCGCCGGGGGGCAGCCACTGGCCGACGGCGCCCCATGGTTGCGGCAACAGCTCCGGCGCCGACGTGGCCGCGGAGAACGGGTTGCCGACCAGCAGCATGGTGAGCGCGGCAATCCCGATGCCTGCTCGCCCGAGTACGGCGGCGAGCCCGACCACCGCGCCCGCGACCGCGAACGACACCAGCCCGCCGACCGCCGCGAGCACCGGATACGGCCCGGGCACCACCGACAGCCAGCCCTGGATGATCGCCATGCCGAGCAGTCCGCCCGCGACGCCGAAGGTGGCCAGTCCGAGCACTTTGCCGCCGATCGACGGGACCAGCAGTGCCAGGAGCACACCCGCCGCGATGCCGGACATCACCAGCGGCAACACCATCGCGCCGAAGGCCGCGCCCCGTGGATCGTCGGAGTCGGCCGCCACCACGTCCTCGACAGCTACGGCGGGCGCGCCGGAGAGCTGCTGCCCGATCTGGGTGAGTTGCTGTGCGACAGCGGGACTCGCGCCGGAGGCGACCAGCATGCGCGGCGGCCCGTCGCCGGTGACGATCGCCCCGTAGACCTCCCGGTTCCGAATGGCGGCGCGGGCGGCGGCCTCGTCCGCGGGCGTGCTGATCTCGAAGGCGCCCGGACTGTGCTCGGCGAGCTTGCCGGTGACCATCGCCGCCTGCGGACCGGTGACGGCCAGCGGCAGGTCACGGGGCGCGATGTGCGCGGCGGGCCAGGCGAACGCGATCAGCATCAGCGCTTGGAGCAGGGTGGCGCCGAGGCCCAGAGCGAACGCCCGCTGCGTGGTGTTCATGCCTTCTCCCTAAAAATCGAATGCTCGTTCTTTTTAGTTGCGCCTACCGTCGCACGGGGTCGTCCGGTTGTCAAGAACGGATATTCGTTTTATTTTGGGCTCATGCCCCGAGTCAGCGAAGAACACCTGGAGCGCCGCAGGCAGCAGATCATGGACGCCGCGCGGCGCTGCTTCGCCCGCAAGGGGTTCTACGAGACCTCCATGCAGGACGTGTTCACGGAATCAGGGCTCTCGGCCGGTGCGGTCTACCGCTACTTCAAGAGCAAGGACGAACTGATCACCGCGCTCGCCACGGAGACGACGGTGGCCTTGCGCATCGCCATGGACGAGGCGATCCGCCGCGATCCACTGCCCACGCCCGCCGAACTGATCACCATGATCGCCGAGGAGGTGGTGCGGCGCAGCGGGCCCGACGGGCCGGTGCGACTGGCGCCGCAAGCCTGGGCCCTGGCCCTGGTGCATCCCGGGGCGGCGGTGATGGTCCGCGAGACGATGCTCGCGATGCGCGCGCTGTGGGTGACCTACGCCGAACGGATGCGCGACAAAGGCTGGCTACCCGCAGACGCCGATGTCGACGCCGTGGCCAAGGCGATCATCGGACTGCTGCCGGGATTCATCCTCCAGCACCTCATCCTCGGCGATCTCGACCCGCAAACGCTGGCGCTCGGTGTGCGCACCCTGCTCCCCTACGGCGAGCCCGCGCGTCCGGCAGTCGGCTGACCCGCCCGTCACAGCCAGCCGAGACGTTCGGCCGCGCGCACCGCTTCCGCGCGCGTGCTCGTGCCGGTCTTGCCGATCGCCGACGAAAGGTGGTTGCGCACCGTGCCTTCCGACAGGTGCAACCGCTTCGCGATGGCGCTCGCGGGCGCACCGTCGGCCGCCGCGACGAGCACCTCGCGTTCTCGCGCGGTCAGCGGGGAGGTGCCCGCCGTCAACGTTTCCGCGGCCAGGCCCGGGTCGATCACCCGCAACCCCATCTGTACGCGCCGCACGGCGTCGGCCAATTCCCTGGCCGGAGTGTCCTTGACGACGAAACCGCTCGCGCCCGCGTCGATCGCGCGGCGCAGATAACCGGGCCTGCCGAAGGTGGTGACCATCAGAATCCGCACGTCCGGGTGGGCGGCGTGCAGTTTCTCGGCCACCGTGATGCCGTCCATCCCGGGCATCTCGACGTCCAGCAGCACCACGTCGGGACCGGTCCGCTCGACCGCGTCGAGCACCTCGTCGCCACGCCCGACCTCGCCGACCACCTCCAGGTCGTGCTCCAGCCCGAGCAGCGCGGCCAACGCGCCGCGCACCAAAGCCTGGTCGTCCGCCAGCAACAGCCGGATCATGGCACCCGCTTCCTATTCCGGGATCGTGGCGCGAATGCGCACGCCCCCGCCCTCCGGCGTCGACAGCGTCAGTGTTCCACCCGCGGCGCGCACGCGCTCCCGCAGCCCGGCCAGCCCCGAGCCGGACGCGCTGTCGGCGGGGAGGCCGCGACCGTCGTCGACCACCTCGATGGACGTCGCGGTGACGGTCACGGCGCAGCGGCGAGCGGCGCTGTGCCGGATCACGTTGGTGACCGCTTCGCGCAGCACCCAACCCAGCAGTTCGCCCGACGGTGCGTCCGGCAGGCTCGCCGGTTCCGGCAGTTCCGCGTCGATGCTCGCGGCGGCCAGGGCGGTCCGCGCGTTGGCCAGCTCGCCGCGCAACGACACCTCCCGCAGGCCTCCGACGGTCTCCCGCACCCCGGCCAGCGCTTCGCGCGCGAGCCGTTCGATATCGGCCAGTTCGGTCCGCGCACGGTTCGCGTCGACGTCGAGCAGTCGTTGGGCGAGTTCGGTTTTCACGGTGATGACGGTGAGCGAATGGCCGAGGATGTCGTGCACGTCACGGGCGACGCGATTGCGTTCCTCGATGATCTCCAGTTCCGCGCGCTGCCTGCGAGCCAGCTCGGCGAGCCGGTCGCCGCGGAACCCGAGCTGTCTGGCCACCCACACGACCACGGGAATGAACGCGAGGTAGAACGGCGTCCCGCCCAGATGCCACGACGGCACCGCGAACGGGGCCACCAGCATGATCGTCATGATGACGACCACGACGACGGCGGAAGTGCGCAGCGGAAGCACGAACACGGCGACCACCGCGACATAGAGCGCCGTGGGCAGACCGTCCCCGCCGAGCAGCGCCCCCATCGTCACGGACAACGCCACCGTCGCGGCCAGCAGCAGCCAGGCCCTGCGGTCGACCGGTAAGTCGTCGGGCGCGCCGTCCTTGGCGTACCTGCGGAACGCGACGAACGCGACGATGATCAGCGCCGCGAACGCGAGCACGCACGCGATGGCCGCCACCGCCTGCGCGGGCTCGCCCTCGGCCCAGCGCCGCCTGATCGGTCCGATCAGATAGGCCAGCCAGACCAGCGACATGACAGCGCCGAACCAGCCCCTGCGCCGTCCATCGGGACCGAACGACTGCCAGTCGAGCATGCCGTCCACCAGACCGGCGGACCTTCTCGGCCGCGCGCCGCCCGCCGTCTTCACGTCCATGCGCCACCTCGCTGCGGCCGGGCGGGACGGAGGCGGCGGTACACGGCTCGCCGGTCGTGGTCGATCATGGGAGGCGACGCTACCGGCACCGGTTCCCCCGGGATCGCGCATACGTGAGCACATCCAGACCGCACGCGCTGCCCTCCGACGCCACGGAACGCCGTCCCACCGCACCGGCCGCGCACGGCGGAACCGGCCGTCCAGGTAGCCGACCGGTTGCGCGGCCGGCGTTCAGCGCGCGGTGTCACGCCGGAACAACGCGGCTCCACCGAACACGAAGACCGCCGACCAGACCGCGACGTCGACCACCGCCCCGAGGACCGACCCGCCGCCGGTGTCGCCGAACGGCAGCCGGGCCAGCGTGGCTACGCCGTTGGTCGGCATCACCTTCGACACGGTCGCGAACCAGCCGTGCAGCGGCATGAACAGTCCGCCCGCGAACGACAGCGCCGCCAGCACCGGACCGAGCAGTTGCATCACGTTCTCCGACGGCAGCAGATAGCCCACGAACAGGCCGAAGGCCGCGAACACGAGCGAGCCGACCCAGGCGAGCAGAAAGCACTCCACCCACGCCGCGGGTGCGAGGTGGGCGCCGAGCGTCGCGCCGACCGCGAACACCGCGGCCACCGAGACGAGCCCGAGCGCCATCGCGACCACGACCTTGACCGCGATGTACGCCACCGGCCGCAGCGGTGTGAGCCGCAGCTGGCGGCTCCATCCCTGCGCACGCTCGACGGCGACCATCGCGCCGCCGCTGGTGGTGGCCAGCATCGCGCCGTACACCGCGATCGACACCATGACGTAGCCGGTCACGTTGCCCGAGCCGTAGGACTGGGTCCGGTAATCGGATTGCAGTCCGAAGATGACGAAGAACAACGGCGGCATGATCAGCGTGAAGATCAGGGTCCGCCGGTTGCGCAGCATGCGGCGCAGTTCCAGGCGCAGGAAGCCGAGGTTGAAGCCGCCTAGCGTGGTGGCGACGGGCCGGGAGACGAGTGTGGTCATGTCAGTGATCTCCTGCCGTGGTCAGCGCGAGGAAGGCGGTTTCCAGGTTGTGCGCGGTGATCTCCAGATCGACCGCGGCGGTGTGGTTCAGCAGGAATCGAGCGACGGTGTCGGAGTCCTTGGCACGCACCAGGATTCGGTCACCACGCAACTCGACGTCATCGACGCCGGGGATCACGAGCAGCCGGGCGGGGTCCGCGCCGGGCAGGGTCGCGGCGACGGTACGGCCCGCGGCCAGGTTCTTGATCTCGGCCGCGCTGCCGTCGGCGATGACCCGACCCGCGCGCACCAGCACGATGCGGTCGGCGTAGGCGTCGGCCTCGTCCAGATAGTGCGTGGCGAACAGGACGGTGCGGCCGCGCCGCGAATCCTCCCGCATCGCGTTCCAGAACTCCCGGCGCCCTTCGACGTCCATACCGGTGGTGGGTTCGTCGAGCACGATCAGCTCCGGGTCCGGCAACAGCGCCAGCGCGAACCTGAGTCGCTGGCGCTGGCCGCCGGAGCACTTGCCCACCATGCGATCGGCGATCCCCGCGATGCCCGCGCGGGCGAGCACCTCCTCGACAGGGCGCGGACTCGCGTGCAGCGTGGCCACCAGCCGCACCGTCTCCGCGACGGTGAGGTCAGGCAGCAGGCCACCGGATTGCAGCACCGCGGCGACGCGGCCTGCGGAGACGGCTCGCTCCGGCGCCGTTCCGAAGACCGCGACGGTGCCCGAATCCGGACGCGCCAGGCCGAGCAGCAGGTCGATAGTGGTGGATTTGCCCGCGCCGTTCGGACCGAGGAAGGCGACGATCTCCCCCGGCTCGATCACCAGGTCGAGCCCGTCGACAGCGTGCACCACGCCGGCCGGGGTGCGGAAACTCTTGCGCAGGTCGCGCAGCGCGACGGCGGGCGCGGGCCGCGTCGGACTCTGGACCGCGGTGGTCGTTGCTGAAGTCATGCCTCTACGGTCGCGGGAAACCCGCCCCGGAACCTCGCACGGCTGTCACGACTTCGACATGACAGATGTCATGCCCTCAGGGCAGCAGACCCTGCCTGGCCCGGCTCGCGTTGGACAGCACGAGCAGCAGCATGGTGGTGAGCGCCTTGTCGTCCAGCCCCGCGGCGGGGAAGGTGTAGCGCAAGATGACGTCCGCGAGCTTGCCGTGGCCGATCACGGTGAGTGAACCGAACTGCAGCGCGTTGTTGCGTTCGGCGACCCGCTTGTGCAGCTGCGGTTTCAGCTGACGATCCCAGGCCAGCACGCAGGTGAGGCTCAGCACGTCCAAGCCCGGCGCCAGATTCACCGCGCGCAGCGACGACAAGGCGCCCTCGTACTCGAAGCCGAGCGACCCTTCGGCATCGACGCGCACGTCGATGCCGTAACTCGACAGGCAGGCCCCGGCCCGTGCCTGCAGTTCCCGGTCCGGGGTCACCGCCGCGTCCATGTCCGCGCCCCCGCTCACTTCGTGCCGCCGAAACGGCGGTCCCGCGCGGCGTACTGAAGGCACGCCTCCCACAGGTTGCGGCGATCGAAATCGGGGAAAAGCGTGTCCTGGTAGACGAATTCGGCGTAGGCGGACTGCCAGATGAGGAAATTCGAGCTGCGGAACTCGCCCGAAGGGCGCAAGAACAGGTCCACGTCCGGCATGTCGGGTTCGTCCAGGTATTTCGCCACCGTCGCCTCGGTGACCTTCTCCGGGTCGATCTCGCCCGCCGCCACCCGGCGCGCGATCTCCCTTGCCGCGTCGGCGATCTCGGCGCGGCCGCCGTAGTTGACGCACATGGTCAACGTCATCACCGTGTTGTCCTTGGTGAGTTCCTGGGCGACCTCCAGTTCCTTGATCACGCTGCGCCACAGGCGCGGTCGCCGCCCCGCCCAGCGCACCCGGACGCCCATCTCGTTCATCTCGTCGCGGCGCCTGCGGATCACGTCACGGTTGAAGCCCATGAGGAAGCGCACCTCCTCGGGGCTGCGCCGCCAGTTCTCGGTGGAGAACGCGTACGCCGACAACCATTTGACGCCGATCTCGATGCAGCCCTCCACGGTGTCCATCAGCACCGCCTCGCCACGCTCGTGCCCGGCGGTGCGCGGCAATCCGCGCTCCTGGGCCCAGCGCCCGTTGCCGTCCATGACGAGCGCGACATGGTTGGGCACCAGTTCCGGCGGCAGCTGCGGCGGCCGAGCTCCCGACGGATGCGGCGCGGGCGGACGCACGGCGCCCGCGGGCTCGGGGTCGGTCGCGGTGGCGGAGTCTCGGCGGAGGATCACGGCCTCTATCCTGCCTGATCGCCCGCGCCGCCCCCACTGCCCCGTTGCTTCCTCACGAATTCCACGGTTCCGACCGGCACCGGTGACTTATTCTTTTCCATATCGTGATACTGGGGAGGGGTTTCTCGAACGTGACCGATTTACCAGGGACCGGAACCGCGGCAGGTTTCCGCGCCACTCGTGAGTTGCTCGGCCTCCCGGTCCCGTGGTGCGCGCGGTTCTTCGCGGTCGCGGAACGCACCGTCGAGCGGTGGGAGAAGGGGGCCTTCCAGATCCCCGACATCGTGGCCCGCGAGCTCGCCGCCATCGCGGACGAGACCGAACAGGTGGTCGAGGCCATGGTCGATGCCATCGACGCCGGGGAGATCTCTCCTCGCCTGCACACCTACCGGACCAACGACGACTACTCCAAGCACGAGCCGGACACCCGCTACCCGGCAACCTGGCATCGTGCCGTGTGCGCCCGCGTCATGAACGAGTTGCCGCAGGTAGAGCTCCAATTCGTGGAGTAGGCGGCTGCCTCGCCTTCGCTCGGCCCGGCGCGGGCTGAAGACGGGCCCCGCGCGACAGCACCCTCCCCTGCGGCTGCCTCGCCTTCGCTCGGCCCGGCGCGGGCTGAACAACGGACTCCGCCCGACAGCACCCTCCCCTGCGGCTACCTCGCCTTCGCTCGGCCCGGCGCGGGCTGAAGACGGGCCCCGCCCGACAGCGCCCTCCCCTGCGGCTGCCTCGTTTCAGCTCGGCCCGAGGACGAGCCCCGCCCGGCAGCGCCTCCCCCGCGACTGCCTAGCCTCCACTCAACCTCGCGCGACTACATGCGGGGTTCGCGCGGCTGTGTCCTTGGATCGCTCGATCAACGGCAGGGTGCGCAGCTGACGTTCCAGGTGCCACTGCAAGTGCGCCGCGACCAGCCCGCTGGCCTGCCTGCGCACCGCCTCAGGCGTCGCCTCGACCTGCTCCCACTCCCCGCGCAGCAACGCCACCAGCAGATCGAGCACCCCGGGGGCAGGCGTCGCCGCACCCGGTGGACGGCAATGCACGCACACCGCGCCTCCGGCCGCGACATGGAAGGCCCGATGCGGGCCCGGTGTCGCGCACTTGGCGCATTCGTCCAATGCGGGCGCCCAGCCCGCGAAACCCATGGCGCGCAACAAGAATGCGTCCAGGATCAGTTCGTGCGGGCGCTGTTTGGCCGCGATGGCACGCAGGGCGCTCGCGGTGAGCGCGTGCAGCCGGGGCGCGGGCGCACGCTCCTCGCCCGCCAAGCGTTCAGCGGTCTCCAGGATGGCGCACGCGGTGGTGTAGCGCCCGTAGTCATCGATGATGTCGGCGGCGAACGCCTCCATCGTGTGCACCTGGGTAACGGTGTCCAGCGTGCGTCCGGGGTGCAGTTGCACGTCGATATAGGAGAACGGCTCCAACCGGGCCCCGAACCTCGATTTGGTCCGCCGCACCCCCTTGGCGACCGCGCGAACCAGTCCGTGCTGTCGGGTGAGCAGCGTGACGATGCGATCCGCCTCGCCCAGCTTGTGCTGGCGAACCACTACCGCCTCGTCCCGATACAGCCGCACCAGTGGAGTCTAATGCTGTGTTGTTTGGCCGCGCCTTCGCGCGGCGTGTTCGCGGCCCTCTTATGGCTCGCGTGTGCGCGACCGCCGCTTGCTCCTTCGTCGCGTACGCGGCGGCCGCGCACACCCCATCCCATCCGCGAACCGCGCATGC